>CAVXFQ010000012.1:0-93015 GCA_963761085.1 uncultured Actinomycetota bacterium | reverse complement strand
TGGTCGACCAGGGTGTCCAGCTGCACGGCGCGAGGGGACTGCAGCAGGGCCATCTGCTCGAGCGGCTCTATCGTGAGGTGCGCGCACCACGGATCTACGAGGGCGCCTCCGAGGTGCAGCGCACGATCATCGCCCGAGGACTGGTGAAGGACACACAGTGAGCGAAGCGAGAGCGCGCGGCGGCGCTGGGCCTGCGCACGACCCGGAGGTTGCGCGCGAACTGCGAGTTCACGGTGGGCACGATGAGCCGTTACCGCGCGAGCGCCGGGATCACCGACGACTGGCAGCACTTCGACTTCGCCGTCGCCGACGGGGTGGCGACGGTGACGCTGAACCGGCCCGAGAAGCTGAACCCCCTCACCTTCGAGACCTACGCCGACCTGCGCGACCTGCTGGCCGAGCTCCCCCACCGAGGCGACACGAAGGTGCTGGTCATCCGGGGGCGAGGGCAAGGGCTTCTGCGGCGGCGGCGACGTCAACGAGATCATCGGCGAGCTGATCCGGATGGACGCCCACGACCTGATGGGCTTCACCAAGATGACCGGCGACGTGATCCGCGCGATGCGCGAGTGCCCGGTCCCGATCATCGCCGGCATCCAGGGCATCGCGGCCGGCGCCGGCTCCGTGGTGGCGATCGCCTCCGACTTCCGGATCTGTACGACGGCAGGCCCGCTTCGCGTTCCTGTTCACCAAGGTCGGTCTGTCGGGCGGCGACATGGGCGCGGCGTACCTCCTGCCGCGGCTGGTCGGCTACGGCCGGGCCACCGAGCTGCTGATGCTCGGCGACACCATCGATGCCGAGACCGCCGACCGCTACGGCCTGGTCACCCAGCTCGTCGAGCCGCGACGAGCTCGACGGCGCCGTCGAGCGGCTCGCACGCCGGCTGGCCGACGGCCCGACCCTCGGCTACTCCCAGACCAAGAGCCTGATCACCCGCGAGCTCGACATGCCGCTCGGCCCGGCCATGGAGCTCGACGCGATGACCCAGGCGCTGCTGATGACCACCGCGGACCACTCGGAGTTCCACGCCGCGTTCAACGCCAAGCGACCACCTGAATGGACGGGCCGATGACCCACGACTTCCTCCGCGTCGACGACCTGCTCTCCGACGAGGACCGCGCGATCCGCGACACGGTGCGCGACTTCGCCCAGCGCGAGCTCGCCCCCCACGTCGCCGAGTGGTACGACGAGGGCACGCTGCCCGACGGGCTCGGCCCGATGTTCGGCAAGCTCGGACTGCTCGGCATGCACCTCGACGGCTACGGCTGCGCCGGTACCAGCGCCACGGCGTACGGCGTGGCCTGCCGCGAGCTCGAGGCCGTCGACTCCGGCATCCGCAGCTTCGTCAGCGTGCAGGGGTCGCTGGCGATGTACGCGATCCACCGGTGGGGCAGCGACGCGCAGAAGGACGAGTGGCTGCCGCGGATGGCCGCGGGCGATGCGATCGGGTGCTTCGGGCTGACCGAGTCCGACGCCGGCAGCGACCCCGGCTCGATGCGGACGCACGCGCGCAACGACCCTTCGACAGGCTCAGGACAAGCGGGCGACTGGGTCCTCAACGGCTCGAAGATGTGGATCACCAACGGCACCCTCGCCGACGTCGCGGTGGTCTGGGCGCAGACCGAGAGACGAGGGGATCCGCGGCTTCGTCGTACCCGACCGACACGCCGGGCTTCACGGCCCACAAGATCAAGCGGAAGCTCTCGTTGCGGGCCTCGGTCACGGCCGAGCTGGCGTTCGACGACCTGCGACTGCCAGCCGACGCGGTCTTCCCCGAGGTGCGCGGGCTCAAGGGTCCGCTGTCGTGCCTCAACGAGGCGCGCTACGGCATCGCCTGGGGCGTGGTCGGTGCCGCCCGCGCCTGCCTGGAGGAGTCGTTGGCCTACACCGGCGAGCGCACGCAGTTCGGCAGCCCGCTGTCGTCGTTCCAGCTCACCCAGCGCAAGCTCGCGCTGATGACCGTCGCGGTCGACAACGCCTCGCTCGTGGCCTGGCGGCTGGGCGCGCTCAAGGACGCCGGCACGCTGACGCCGGCGCAGGTCTCCTACGGCAAGTACGCCAACGTGCGGGCCGCCCTCGACGTCGCCCGTGAGGCGCGTACGACGCTCGGCGGGGCCGGCATCACGCTCGATCACACGGTGATGCGACACATGAACAACCTCGAGACGGTGATGACCTACGAGGGCACCGAGGAGATGCACCTGCTCTCGATCGGCGCAGAGCTCACCGGTATCCCGGCGTTCCGATGAGCACCGGCCGGACGTCATACGAAGTGGTCGTCATGGCGACCACTTCGTATGACGTTGGCGGGGGAGTGCCCGGTGATCGCCCTCGTCACCGGCGCCTCGAAGGGGATCGGTGCCGCGTGCGCGCTGGCCCTGTCGCGCGCCGGGCACCGCGTCGTACTCCTGGCGCGCGACGAGGCGGCGCTGGCCGCAGGTCGCGGCCTCCCTGCCCGGTGAGTCGCTCGTCGTCCCCACCGACGTGCGGCGACGCGGCCGCCCTCGACGCGGCCTTCGACCGCGTCGAGCGCGAGTGGGGGCCGGTGGAGATCCTCGTCGTCAACGCCGGTGCGTCGATGTCCGCGCCGCTGGTGCGTACGACGGACGAGGACTGGCAGCGGATGCTCGACCTCAACCTCACCGCGCCGTTCCGCTGCCTGCGCCGGGCGCTCCCGTCGATGACGCGGGCCGGCTTCGGTCGGGTCGTGGTGATCGCGTCGGTGGCCGGCAAGATCGGCAGCCCCCGGATCGCGGCGTACACCGCCAGCAAGCACGGCGTGCTCGGTCTGGTGCGGACCGCCGCCGCCGAGGTGGCGACCACCGGCGTCACCGTGAACGCCGTGTGCCCGGGCTACGTCGACACCCCGATGACCGACCGCTCGGTCGCGAGCATCTCGGCCGGCACCGGACGGCCCGAGGCCGAGGCCCGGCAGCTCCTGGAGAAGATGCAGCCGATCGGGCGGCTGGTCACCGTCGAGGAGGTCGCGTCCGCCGTGATGCTCTGCGTCGACAACGGTGCCGTGAACGGCCAGGGACTCAACGTCGACGGAGGGGCGGTGCAGAGCTGATGGCAGATCTGAATCGGGTCAACCCGGAGTCGCTGGCCCGCCCGTCGGGCTTCTCCCACGCCGTGGTGGGCCGCGGTACGTCGGTCTTCCTCGCCGGCCAGACCGGGATGGACGCGTCGGGCGCGATCGTCGCTGGCGGGGTCGTGGCGCAGTTCGAGCAGGCGATGGCCAACCTGCTGACCGCGCTCGCCGAGGCCGGCGGCACGCCAGACCGGCTGGCGTCGCTGACGATCTACATCGTCGACATGGAGGACTACCGCGCCCACGCCCGCGAGATCGGCGAGGTCTGGCGGCGCCTGGTCGGGACCGACTACCCGGCCTCCGCCGGCATCGGCGTCTCCCGGCTCTGGGACGCCGAGGCGCTGGTCGAGGTCCAGGGGATCGCGGTCCTCTGAAGCCGTGAGCGACCACCCTCACCGAGTCAGCGCCCGCGCGTGCGCGGCGGCCGGCTCGCGCAGCCGCTGCGTCGAGGGTCTCGAAGAGGTCGCCCGCCGCGACCCCCGGCCACCGAGCCGGCAGCAGCTCCAGCGGGATGCCGGGGTCGAGGTAGGGGAAGCGCCGCCAGGCGGTCAGCATCGGGACGTACGCCGTGAACGCGCGGGCGGGATCGGCTCCGCGCACCCGGGCGAGCGGCCGGTGCTCGGCCAGGAACTCGTCGTACAGCGCGGCGACGCCGGCCAGGTCCCACCACTCACCGACCCGTGCGTCGACCGAGCCGACGCCGAGATAGGACCCGCGGAAGAACTCGGTGTACGACGCCAGCCCCTGCCGGGTGACCGCGGCCAGCGTCTCGTCGTACGCCGTACCCGGGGCGACCCAGACGCCGGGGGCCGCCGTGCCGAACCCCAGCCGCGTCAGCAGCGAGCGCAGCTCGTGGCGCTTCTCGCGCTCGAGCCTCGGGTACCGAGAACACCACGACCAGCCAACCCTCGGCGACCGAGGCCCGGGGGCGCGACCAGATGCGGGCGTCGCCCTCGGCGAGCACGGCGAGGGCCGACTCCGACAGGGTGTAGCCGGCCTGGCCGTCCTGCCGCGAGGGCACGAGCACGCCGCGCTTCTTCAGCCGCGAGACCGACGAGCGGGTGGCCGCCGCGTCGACGTCGAGGTCGGTCATCAGGGCGATCAGCGAACGCACCGACAGCGCAGTTCGCCGCGTCGCGCGCGTACAGCCCGAACAGCGTCAGGATCAGGTGGCGCGGCGAGCGGTCAGGCATCGGGCCCGGTCTCGACCGGCTCGGCCGACCCAGGCTCGACCGCGACGGCCGGGGTCTCGGAGCCGGAACCGCTGGAGCTTGCCGGTGGCGGTGCGGGGGAGCTCGGCCACGAACTCGATCGCGCGGGGGTACTTGTACGGCGCGATCTCGGCCTTCACGAAGTCCTGCAGCTCGCCGGCCGTGACCTCGCCGCTCCGGCCGCGGGTACGACGTACGCCTTCACGAGCATGCCGCGGGCGTCGTCGGGCACGCCGATGACGGCGCACTCGGCCACCGCGGCGTGCTTGAGCAGCGCCTCCTCGACCTCGGGCGCGGCGATGTTGTAGCCCGAGCTGATGATCATGTCGTCGCTGCGGGCCTGGTACCAGAAGTAGCCCTCGTCGTCGCGGACGAAGGTGTCGCCGGTGATGTTCCAGCCGTGCCGCACGTACGCCGCCTGGCGCGGGTCGTCGAGATAGCGGCAGCCGGTCGGTCCCTTGACCGCCAGCAGGCCGGGCTCACCCGAGGGCAGCTCGCGGCCGTCCTCGTCGACGATCGTGGCGGTGAACCCGGGGACGGCGCGGCCGGTCGAGCCGGGGCGGATGTCGTCACCCGCGGCCGAGATGAAGATGTGCAGCATCTCGGTGGCGCCGATGCCGTCGATGATCTCCACCCCGGTCGCGTCGCGGAACGCCTCCCAGACGGCCTTCGGCAGGTGCTCGCCCGCGGAGACCGCCTTGGTCAGCGTCGGCACGCCTTGCCCGCCGCCAGCATCGCCTTGTACGCCGTCGGCGCGGTGAAGCAGATCGTCACCCCGTGCGCGTCGATCAGATCGGCGAGCTCGACCGGCGTCGCCTTCTCGACCAGCAGGGTGGAGGCGCCGGCGTACAGCGGGAACAGCAGCACCCCGCCGAGCCCGAACGTGAAGGCGTACGGCGGCGTCCCCGTGAACACGTCGTCGGACGAGGGCTGGAGCACGTGGCGCGAGAACGTGTCGCAGATGGCCAGCACGTCGCGGTGGAAGTGCATGGTCGCCTTCGGCCGGCCGGTCGTCCCAGAGGTGAAGGCGAGCATGCAGACGTCGTCGGACGACGTGGCCACATCGTCGAACGTGGCCGGCTTGGCGGCCACCCGCTCCGCCCAGGCGTCGTCGCCGAACGCCAGCGTCGGGATGCCGAGCGGCTCGACCGCGTCGGTGAAGCGGTGGTCGACCAGGGCCGCGTCGAGCTGGGCGATCTCGTGGATCGTCCGCAGCTCGCCGGTGCGCAGCAGCGGCATCGTGGTGACCAGCACGGCTCCCGCCTTCAACACCCCGAACCACGCGGCCGACAGCCACTGGTTGTTGGGCCCGCGGAGCAGGACCCGGTTGCCCGGGACGATCCCGAGGTCCTCGACCAGCACGTGCGCGACCCGGTTCGCGGCCGCCAGCAGCTCGTCGTACGACCAGGTGGGGACGCCCGGCTGATGCAGGCACGGCCGATCGCCGCCGTACCGCGCCACCACGTCGTCGAGCAGGGCCGTGGCGCGTTGAGCCGGTCGGGGTAGCGCAGCTCGGGCAGGTCGAAGCCGGAGCTCGGGCCACTGCCCCACCGGCGGGAGGTGGTCGCGGCAGAACGTGTCGACATGGGCCGAAGGCAGCAACTCCACCGCGACAACGTATGGCCTGATCGTGACGACGGACAAGAGTACGCCATACCAGGGACGAGGAGCGGCCCGGCTACCTCCTGGGCCGGAGAGCGGGGTAGTCGTGAATCTGCCAACATGTAGCCCCGGGGCAACGGCGGGAATGCGACACGTCGCATGCCAGCCATGGCCGGCCGGTCCAGGTGAGGGAGAAGGGCGACACCATGCTCGATGTGCTGGGACTCGACGAAGAGGAGGAGCGGGCCTACCGCTTCCTCGTGGAACGGTCGCCCGGGCTCCGCGGCCGGCGTCGCCGACGGGACCGGGCTCGACCTGTTCGACGCGACGCGGGTGCTGGCGATGCTCGAGGCCAAGGGGCTGGTCGCCCGCGCCCCGGGCGGCGACTTCGTGGCCTCGCCGCCCGCGGTGGCCCTCGGCGCGCTGATGGTGGAGCGGCAGCAGGAGCTGCGCCGTGCCGAGCTGGACCTGGAGGCGCTTGAACGGGCTCTACCGCCAGGCCGTCGCCGAGCGTGGCTCGGGCGACGTCATCGACGTCGTCCGCGGGCCCGAGGCCGTGGCCCACCGCTTCGCCCAGCTCCAGCGGTCGGCGCGCGAGGAGATCCAGATGTTCGTGCAGGCCGGGATCGCCGTGGTCTCGCCGGACGACAACGACGACGACGAGAGCGTCGCCCAGGCGCGCGGCGTCCGCTACCGGGTCGTCCTGGAGCGCGCCGTGCTCGAACGGCCGGGGTTCGTCGCCCAGGCCGGGAAGTCCGTGGATCGCGGGATGCAGCTGCGGGTCGCCAAGCAGCTCCCGGTGCGGCTGATGATCGTCGATCGCGACCTGGCTCTCGTGCCGCTGACCTCGGACGGCGAGAAGCCAGGGCCCCGGGTGCGCTGCTCATCCACCGCAGCCCGCTGCTCGACGCCCTGCGCAGCCACTTCGAGCTGGTCTGGCAGGCCTCGACCCGGCTGGTGCTGCCGGGGGTGGAGGCGAGCGCGGACCCTGCCGCGGATGCCGCTGTTGCCTCCGGTGCCGGTGCTGCGTGCCGTCTGTCGGAGCGGTGCTGACAGCGGGGCCGGCGAGCTCCTCGGCGAGCTCGCCGGAGACACCCTCGAGCCGCTGGACGCCACCGTCCTCTCCCTGCTGCTGGCCGGGCTCACCGACCAGGCCGTGGGCTCCCAGCTCGACCTCTCGCTGCGCACCGTGCAGCGCCGGGTCCGGCACCTGATGGACCGGGCCGGCGTCGACACCGGCTCCAGCTCGGGCACCAGGCGGCCCGTCGCGGCTGGACCTGACCGCCGGACGAGGCGGCTCTCCACAGGCTCGGTCGAGGGACGAGGCGGCGCCTGGGCCTCAGCTGCCTAACCTCGCTCGGATGCTGCTCTCGGTCCGTGACTCCGGCCGACGTCCTCGCCTTCGCCGGTCTCACGGTCGAGCAGACCCGGCTCCTGCTGCGCACCGGCGTGGCCGGTCCCGGGACTCCCCTCGGTGGCGCGGTCGCTTACGAGGAGGACGCGGTGTTGGGCCTTGCGACCCGGCCGGAGCTCGAGGCTCGCGAGGTCGCCCGGGTCGTGCCCGGCGGGCTCTACGTCGCCCGGCTCGGCCGAGACGCCGACGGTCGACGTGACGGGGCCCTGGGCCGAGCGCGGCCGAGTCGCTCCGCGACCAACCCTCGATGACGGAGATGTCGCGCGCGCTGCTGGCTGCCCGCATCGCCGGGCACGGTCGTCTGCCCTGGGTGGCGACGATGTTCGGGTTCGTCCTCCTCGGGGCGGAGGCAGTCGGAGCCTGGTCCGACCGCGAGCACAGCCGCACGCTCTTCGCGCTCGAGCCGCCCGGCGCCTGGTTCGGCCAGGTCGAGGGCCATCGCCTGCGCACCCGTCGCGGCCGGCCCGGACTGCTGCTGACCGAAGGTGCCCGGTGAGTACTGCGAGGAAGGGGTCGATCGACCCCTTCCTCGCAGTACTCCCAGGACCTACCTGTTGTCTGGCTCGCGCTAGCGGGTGAGCCCGTCGTAGATGGCACGGGTCTGCTCGGCGATCGCGGCCCAGGAGAACGACTCGATCGCGCGCTGGCGCCCGGCCCGGCCCATCGCGGCGGCCCGGTCGGGGTCGCTGACCACGGAGGTCAGCGCCTCGGCGAAGTCGGCGACGTAGCGGTCGGGGTCCAGCGGCGTGCCGGTGCCGTCGGTGGCCTGCTCGATCGGCACCAGCAGCCCGGTCTCGCCGTGCACGACCACCTCGGGGATGCCGCCGGTGGCGGTGGCGACGACGGCGGTCTCGCAGGCCATCGCCTCGAGGTTGACGATGCCGAGCGGCTCGTAGATCGACGGGCAGACGAACGCGGTCGCCGCCGACAGCAGCGCGACCACGTCGGGGCGCGGGAGCATCTCGCGGATCCAGACGACGCCCTCGCGGGTCTGGGCCAGCTCGGCGACGAGGCCCTCGACCTCGGCCTGGATCTCGGGGGTGTCGGGCGCGCCGGCGCAGAGCACGAGCTGGACGTCGGGCGGCAGCTCGGCGGCAGGCACGCAGGAAGAGCGGCAGGCCCTTCTGCCGGGTGATCCGGCCGACGAAGACGACCGACGGCCGGTCGGGGTCGACGCCCTGCCGGCGCACGCGGTCGGGGTCGTCGACGCGGGACCAGCCCTCGGTGTCGATGCCGTTGTGGACGACGTGCACCTTGGCCGGGTCGACGTCGGGGTAGGCGTTCAGGACGTCGTCGCGCATCGCCGCCGAGACCGCGATCACCGCGCTCGCGCCGAGGTACGACGTGCGCTCGGCGAACGACGAGAGGGCGTAGCCGCCACCGAGCTGCTCGGCCTTCCACGGCCGCAGCGGCTCCAGGGAGTGCGCGGTGACGACGTGGGGGACGCCGTAGAGCAGGCCGGCCAGGTGGCCGCCGAGGTTGGCGTACCAGGTGTGCGAGTGCACGAGGTCGGTGCCCTCGCAGCCGGCCGCGATCGCCAGGTCGACGCCGAGGGTCTGCAGCGCCGCGTTGGCCGCGGCCAGCTCCGGCAGGTCGGCGTACGCCGTCACGCCGGCCTCGTCGCGGGGCTCGCCGAACGCCTGCACGCGCACGTCGAGGCCGGGCAGCCCGCGCAGGGCCCGCACCAGCTCGGCCACGTGGACCCCGGCTCCGCCGTAGATCGCGGGCGGGTACTCCTTGGTGAGGATGTCGACGCGCACGCCCGGACGCTACCCCTGCCCCGGATCGCTCGCGAGGCGCCCTCCTCCCAGACCGACGGGTGCGCTGGCCTCCTCATCAGCGACGGGGTCGATAACGTGCCTGCATGAGCCCGAGCACGCGGAAGAGAGTCCTGGCCATCGTCCTCGCCGGCGGGGAGGGCAAGCGGCTGATGCCGCTGACCGCCGACCGGGCCAAGCCGGCGGTGCCGTTCGCGGGCATCTACCGGCTCATCGACTTCGCCCTGTCCAACGTCGTCAACAGCGGCTACCTGCGCGTCGTCGTGCTCACGCAGTACAAGTCCCACTCCCTCGACCGTCACGTCACCACCACCTGGCGGATGTCGACGCTGCTCGGCAACTACGTCGCCTCGGTGCCGGCCCAGCAGCGGGTCGGCAAGCACTGGTACCTCGGCAGCGCCGACGCGATCTACCAGTCGCTCAACCTGATCCACGACGACCAGCCCGACATCGTCGTGGTGGTCGGCGCCGACCACGTCTACCGCATGGACTTCTAGCCAGATGGTCGACCAGCACGTCGTGAGCGGCGCGGCCTGCACGGTCGCCGCGATCCGCCAGCCGATCTCGCTGGCCGACCAGTTCGGCGTGATCGACGTCAACCCGGAGGACCCCTCGCGCGATCCGCGACTTCCTGGAGAAGCCGAAGGACCCGGTCGGCCTGCCCGACAACGCCCGACGAGGTGCTGGCCAGCATGGGCAACTACGTCTTCGACGCCGACGCGCTGCTCGAGGCGCGTGACCCGCGACTCGACCATGACGGGCTCCAAGCACGACATGGGCGGCGACATCGTGCCCGCCTTCGTACGCCGCAACGAGGCCGCCGTCTACGACTTCAAGGACAACGCGTGCCCGGCGCCACCGACCGCGACCGCGGCTACTGGCGCGACGTCGGGACGATGCGCTCCTACTACGACGCCCACATGGACCTGGTCTCGCCGCTGCCGGTCTTCAACCTCTACAACGCCGAGTGGCCGATCTACACCAGCTACGGCCCGCAGCCGCCGGTCAAGCTGGCCAAGGGCGCCGACGGCACCGACCCGGTCGCCGACGAGGCGCTGCTCTCGCCGGGGGTCGTCGTCTCGGGCGGTCAGGTACGCCGCTCGGTGCTGTCGCCGGCGGCGCGCGTCGAGCAGGGCGCGGTGGTCGAGGACTCGGTGCTGATGAACGGCGTCCACATCGGCGAGCGTGCGGTCGTGCGCAACGCGATCCTCGACAAGGAGGTCGTGGTGCCCGCCGGGCGCCGAGATCGGGGTCGACCTCGAGCTCGACCGCGAAGCGCGGGTTCATGGTCGAGGACGGGCTCACCGTGCTCGGCAAGGGCCAGCCCTTCCCCGACGCGTGACCGGGGGAACCCCGCGCGGCGACC
This sequence comes from uncultured Actinomycetota bacterium, assembly GCA_963761085.1. Taxonomy (GTDB): domain Bacteria; phylum Actinomycetota; class Actinomycetes; order Propionibacteriales; family Nocardioidaceae; genus Nocardioides. The sequence continues at coordinate 82,552 of CAVXFQ010000012.1, read as the reverse complement.
ACACGTCCGACTCTGCATGCGACACGACGTCTCGGAACCCTCCTCGCGGCGCTCGCCCTGCTGGCGATCGGCGGCTGCGGCTCGTCGACGTCCTCGACGACCGCGTCCGGCCCGGCAGCCCCGTCATCCGGGCCGATCGCCGGTGCCCAGGTCTTCCGCTGATCACGATCCGACGGCGGCGCCGCGCCGTCCCGACTCGCGCGCGAGCCCTGACACGCCCGCGCAGCAGCGGGCCTTCTCGAGCAGTTCCCCGGGGCGATGGTGCGCCCGCGCGTGCGCGGCCGCCCTGCGCAGGCCGCCGAGCAGGGCGGGGCGCAGGCTCTGTTCGGCGCCGTCGTCGCGAGCGGCTGCGACCGTGCCGCCCGGCGTCGACGTCGACCGCCGACGGCCGGGCGGCGTCACAGATCGTGGCCCAGCGAGGTCGCCAGCCCGCTGCCCGAGTGCCTGACCCCCGTCACCACCGTGGCCCTGGTCGCCGCCGTACCCGGGCCCCGACTGACCCCGGGAGCCCCGGCGCTGGCCGCGGCGCCGCCTCACCGAGCCGACGGCGGCCCGGCGGCTAGCGTGAGCGGGTGCCGTGGAACGCGTTCGTCGAGGGCGACAACCTCGACGTGCTGCCCCGGCTGGCGGCCGCGGGGGAGCGGTACGACGTGGTCTACCTCGACCCGCCGTACAACACCGGCAACCCGTTCGCCTACCGCGACAAGGTCGCCGGCCCGCGGGTCGACCGCCACCGCGCGTGGGTGGCGATGATGCGGCCGCGGCTCGAGGCGGTGCGCGCAGTGCTGTCGGAGCGCGGCGCGGTCTTCGTCAGCATCGACGACCACGAGGTCGCCCATCTGCGGCTGCTGATGGACGAGGTGCTCGGGGAGGACAACTTCGTCGCCCAGATCGTGGTGAACCTCAACCCCAAGGGCCGCCAGCTCGGGCGCGGCTTCGCGACCTCCCACGAGTACCTCCTCGTCTACGCCCGCTCGCTCCCTGCCTGCGCGATCGATGCCTCCAGCCCGTCGATCGTCGACCCGCGCGACTTCCCGCTGGTCGATGACGACGGCCGTCCGCTACCGCCGGCTCCCGCTGCGCAACACGAACAAGAAGTTCAATCCCGTCACCGCGCCCACGATGCACTTCGCGATCTTCGGTTCGCCGGAGTCGGGCCGGGTCTCGGTCGACCCCTTCGCGGGCTCGCTCGAGATCAAGCCCGTCTTCGGCGACGGCGCGCCCGCCGTCTGGCGCTGGTCGGCGGCCCAGATCAGCGCGCAGCCCGACGACCTGGTCTGCCGCTGGGTCGGCAAGGGCGAGGCCCGTCGGGCCGACGTCTACCAGGTGGACCGGCTGCACGAGGGTCGGCGCAAGAAGCTGCGCACGATCTGGCTGGCCTCCGAGATCGGCTCGACCGACACCGCCGTCGCCGAGCTCAAGGCGCTGGTCGGGCACCTCTTCGAGTCGCCCAAGCCGACCGGGCTGCTCCGGCGGATGCTGGAGACCATGCCCGACGACGCGCGGGTCCTCGACCCGTTCGCCGGCAGCGGTACGACGGGCCACGCCGTCGCGCTGCAGAACGCCGCCGACGGGGGTCGTCGTACCTGCCTGTCGGTCAACCTGCCCGAGCCGGTGCGGCCGGGCTCCAACGCCGACCTGGCCGGCTACCCGCTCGTCAGCGACATCACCCGCGCCCGGCTGCGGCGGTGGCGGACGCGGTGGGGGGCGGGTTCGTGGACAACCCCACACTTTCTTGACCGGTTCAAGAAAAGCCAGTTGGATCGGGGCGTGACCCCGACCGGCTCCGCTCCTGATCTCGAGCAGGTGCTGAGGGAGGCCGGGCTGCGGGTGACCCGTCCACGGCTGGCGGTGCTCGCCGCGGTGCGGGAGATCCCCCACGCCGACACCGACTCGGTCATCGGAGCGGTCCGCCGAGACCTCCCGGAGGTCTCCCACCAGGCGGTCTACGACTCGTTGAAGACCCTCAGCGACGCCGGTCTCGTGCGGCGCCTGCAACCGCCGGGCTCGGTCGCCCGCTACGAGGGCCGGGTCGGCGACAACCACCACCACCTCGTCTGCCGCGCCTGCGGGGCGATCGTCGACGTCGACTGCGCCGTCGGCGAGGTGCCCTGCCTGACCGCGGCCGACGACCACGGCTTCACCGTCGACGAGGCCGAGGTCATCTACTGGGGCATCTGCCCGAGCTGCTCCCACACCACCGACCCTGTGTTGATCTCCTAGCCGGAAGGAACCCCATGTCCGAGAACCAGCCCGACGCCCGCGTCGGCGAGATGAATGTCGAGAGCGCCGACAACCCCGAGCGCTCCGAGCGAGAGGACGGCTCGAACGGGGCCGGAGGCTGCCCGGTCACCGGCGCGTCGTACCCCGTCGAGGGCGGAAACCGCAACCAGGGCTGGTGGCCGCACCGGCTCAACCTCAAGATCCTGGCCAAGAACCCCGCGGTCGCCGACCCGATGGGTGAGGACTTCGACTACCGGCGCGGCGTTCCAGACCCTGGATCTGCCGGCGGTCAAGCACGACATCGAGCAGGTGCTCACCACCTCGCAGGACTGGTGGCCCGCCGACTTCGGCCACTACGGCCCGTTCATGATCCGGATGGCCTGGCACAGCGCCGGCACCTACCGAATCCACGACGGCCGTGGTGGCGCCGGCGCCGGGCAGCAGCGGTTCGCGCCGCTCAACTCCTGGCCCGACAACGGCAACCTCGACAAGGCTCGTCGCCTGCTGTGGCCGGTGAAGAAGAAGTACGGCAAGGCGCTGTCCTGGGCCGACCTGATCGTTCTGGCCGGCAACGTCGCGCTGGAGTCGATGGGCTTCGAGACCTTCGGCTTCGGCGGTGGCCGGGCCGACGTGTGGGAGCCCGACGAGGACGTCTACTGGGGCCCGGAGCAGACCTGGCTCGGCGACGAGCGCTACACCGGCGACCGTGACCTCGAGAGCCCGCTGGCCGCGGTCCAGATGGGCCTGATCTACGTCAACCCCGAGGGCCCCAACGGCAACCCCGACCCGATCGCCGCCGCGCGCGACATCCGCGAGACCTTCGGCCGGATGGCGATGAACGACGAGGAGACGGTCGCGCTGATCGCCGGTGGCCACACCTTCGGCAAGACCCACGGCGCCGCCAACCCCGAGGAGTACGTCGGGCCCGAGCCCGAGGGCGCGCCCCTGGAGGCGATGGGCCTGGGCTGGAAGAACACCTTCGGCACGGGCAAGGGCAAGGACGCGATCACCAGCGGCCTCGAGGTCACGTGGACCCCGACCCCGACGACCTGGGACAACACGTTCTTCGAGACCCTGTTCGGCTTCGAGTGGGAGCTCTCCAAGTCGCCGGCCGGCGGCAACCAGTGGGTCGCCAAGGACGGCGCCGGCGCGGGCACGTTCCCGGCTCCCGACGAGGGCGGCGAGGGTCGTCCGCCGACGATGCTCACCACCGACCTGTCGCTGCGCTTCGACCCGGTCTACGAGCAGATCTCGCGCCGGTTCCTCGAGCACCCCGACGAGTTCGCCGACGCCTTCGCCCGCGCGTGGTTCAAGCTGACCCACCGCGACATGGGCCCGATCCAGCGCTACCTCGGCCCCGAGGTGCCCACCGAGGAGCTGATCTGGCAGGACCCGGTGCCGGCCGTCGACCATCCCCTGGTCACCGACGCCGACGTGGCCGCGCTCAAGGAGCAGGTGCTGGCCTCCGGCCTCACCGTCTCCCAGCTCGTCTCGACCGCCTGGGCCTCGGCCTCGACCTTCCGCGGCAGCGACAAGCGCGGAGGTGCCAACGGCGGCCGGATCCGCCTGGAGCCGCAGAGCGGCTGGGAGGTCAACGACCCGGCCGAGCTGGCGACCGTGCTGAGCACCCTGCAGGGCATCGCCGACGGTTTCAGCGGCGAGGGCGGGAGCCGGATCTCGGTGGCCGACCTGGTCGTGCTGGCCGGCTCGGCGGCGGTCGAGAAGGCAGCCCACGACGCCGGGTACGCCGTCACGGTGCCGTTCGCGCCGGGTCGCACCGACGCCTCGCAGGAGCAGACCGACGTCGAGTCCTTCGCCGCGCTCGAGCCGACCGCCGACGGGTTCCGCAACTACCTCGGTAAGGGCCACACCCTGCCGGCGGAGTACCTCCTGGTCGACAAGGCCAACCTGCTGACCCTGAGCGCACCCGAGATGACCGTGCTGGTCGGCGGGCTGCGGGTGCTCGGTGCCAACCAGGACGGCTCGACCCACGGCGTACTCACCGAGCGGCCCGGGCTCCTCACGAACGACTTCTTCGTGAACCTGCTCGACCTCGGCACCGAGTGGCACCCCACGTCGGAGGACTCCGAGACCTTCGAGGCCCGCGACGCCTCGGGCGCGGTGCGCTGGACCGGCACCCGGGTCGACCTGGTCTTCGGCTCGAACTCCGAGCTGCGGGCGCTGGCCGAGGTCTACGCCGCCGACGACGCGGAGGAGGCGTTCGTCCACGCGTTCGTCGACGCCTGGGCCAAGGTCATGGACCTCGACCGCTACGACCTGCGCTGACCTGGCGTTTGGGTCACCTCCAGGTGCTCTGACCCGGCGTTTTGTGTCACCTCGAGGGGCGCTGACCCGGCATCTGTGTACGACGCAGGTGCCGGGTCGACGCGATTGTACGGCGTGACACAAACGCCGGGTCAGCGGGTGCGGCGGGTGTGCTTGGAGAGGATCTTCGACTCCCGCTGCCCACCCCGACCGTCGCTGCGCCACGACACCCCGAGCCCGATGTCCTCGATGTGGTCTGCCGCGGTGCCGAACTGTCCGGGATCGGTGCCCCGGCCGCGCAGCAGCGCGCGCAGCACCGGCGACTGGGAGAACCACCAGGAGATGGCGAGTGCCACCAGTCCGAGGAGGGCGTAGAAGGCCATGGCGGGCTCCGGGACGGGTCGGCTGCTGCGCCGTCACAGTAGTACGGCCGGGCCCGTCCCGGCCGTGACGACGCCGGATCGTGTCTCGATCGTTGCCGGACCGAAGTAGCCCGCCATGATGGGGCCATGACGACACGCGTGGCACTGGTGACCGGCGGCTCGAGCGGGATCGGCGAGCACACGGCGCGCCTGCTGCAGGAGGCCGGCTTCACGACGTACGCCGTCGCGCGCCGGGTCGAGCGGATGGCGGCCCTGGCCGAGGCCGGGGTGACGACGTTCGCGATGGACGTCACCGACGACGCGTCGGTGACCGCCGGGGTGGAGCGGATCGTCGAGGAGCACGGCCGGGTCGACCTGCTGGTCAACAACGCGGGCTACGGCTCCTACGGCGCGGTCGAGGACGTGCCGATCGACGAGGCGCGGCGGCAGTTCGAGGTCAACGTCTTCGGGCTGGCGCGGCTCACCCAGCTGGTGACGCCCCACATGCGGGCCCAGAGGTCCGGCCGGATCATCAACGTCAGCAGCATCGGCGGGAAGTTCTACGAGCCGCTCGGCGCGTGGTACCACGCGACGAAGTTCGCGGTGGAGGGCTTCAGCGACAGCCTGCGCCTCGAGCTCGCTCCTTACGGCATCCGCGTCGTGATCATCGAGCCCGGACCCATCCTCACCGAGTGGAACGAGATCGCCCGCGACAGCCTGGTCGAGACCAGCCGCGGCACGGTCTACGAGCAGCAGGCCGAGGCCGTACGACGTCGCATGGAGAAGGCCGACCAGCCCCGGACGGCGAGCGGCCCGGACGTCGTGGCCCGCAAGATCGTCAAGGCCGCGACCGCGTCGCGACCGCGGACTCGCTATCCGGTCGGCAAGGGGGCCGGCTCGATCATGGCGGCGCGCCGGGCGCTGCCCGACAGGACCTTCGACTCCGTCATCAGTCGCCTCTACTCATGACCGCCGCCCTGCGGTGAGCGTGACCTAAGTCCCTGGGGGTCGGCCCGGATCCGACGGAGCGTGGGGGCATGGAGACCACGGGGACCCCTTGTGCAGACCTGTACCTGGCCCACGACCGCGTCGATCTCGTCGACGTGCCGGAGCAGTTGACCGTGCACGTCGACGGCGGCGGTCCGCTGGACGGACCGGAGTTCGCGGCCGCCGCCCGCGTGCTGTACGGCGTCAGCCACGCCGCCCACTTCCTCGCCAAGAGCGTCTTCGGCCACGCTCCGGTGGTGCGGCCGCTCGAGGCGCTCTGGTGGCGCCCGGCCGGTGCCCAGGACTGGTCCTGGCGCGCCTTCGTCACCCAGCCGGACCCGATCGACGAGGCCCTCCTCGAGGAGGTGCTCGACCGGGCCCGTCGCCCGGACAGTCCCCTCCGCGGCGTCGCGGTCGGACGGTGGCAGGAAGGCCTCAGCGCCCAGGTCCTCGACGGTGGAGGCCGCTCGGACATGCCCCCGCTGGTCGGGCTCCACTACGGCATCGCCGGGCTCGGCTACCGGCTGCGCGGCCGGCACCACGAGATCTACCTCGCCGACCCGCGCCGTACGCCGCGGCACGAGCGCCGCACGATCCTGCGCCAGCCCGTCGCGCTCGACGCGCAGGCCTGCTGAGTCAGAGCCCGGCGGCGTCCTCGAGCGCCTCGACCTCGGTGTCGAGGTGGAGCAGTAGCCGCTGGAGGTGCGGGACCGTCCGCCGACAGCCGGTCAGCCCGAACGCCATCTGGTCGGCGTAGCTGTTGCAGGTGATGTTGAGGGCCATGCCGTCGATCGGGATGGACAGCGGGTAGGTGCCCTCCAGCCGCATCCCGTTGAAGTACTGCGTCGTCCGCGGGCCGGGCACGTTGCTGATGATCAGGTTGTACGGCGGCTTGACCAGGCCGCTCATCTTCAGCATCGGGCCGAGGATGGCCGGGGCCTGGCCGAGCGCGCTCATCGCCATGATCTGCATCGGCGTCATCTGGGCCAGGGCCCGCTTGCCGTCGGCCATCGAGTCGTGCACGGCCTGCAGCCGCTCGGCGGGGTCGGCCAGGTCGGTGCCGAGCTTGACCATCACCGCGCCGACCGCGTTGCCGCCGGAGGACGACGCGACCTGTGACTCCTTGGCCTTGAGCCCGACCGGCACCATCGAGACGAGGGTGGTGTCGGGCAGCGCGCCGAGCTCGAGCAGGTAGGTGCGCATCGCGCCACTGCACATGGCCAGCACGACGTCGTTCATGGTCGTGTCGGTGGCCTTGCTGATCGCCCGGAGCCGGTCGAGCGGCCAGTCCTGGGCAGCGAACCGCCGGGCCGCGGTGATCGGCTGGTTGAGGATGGTGCGCGGCGCGTAGAGCGCGAGGGCTGAGGTCTCGTTGCGCACCGAGCTGTTCAGGGTCTTGACGAGCGCGCCGGGGAGCCCCGCCGCCTCGGCACCGATCGCGAGGGCTCCCGCGAGGACCTGGCCGGGGAGGTCGCCCAGGCTGGTCTCGACGCGTTCGCGCGGCTCCCTGGACCTTCCGGACGGACGGTTCTCCCAGGGCGCCGGCATGTCGCGCCGGTCGGGGTCGCTCGAAAGGATGCTCTGGAGCAGACGCATCGCGGAGACGCCGTCGACCAGGGCGTGGTGGAGCTTGGCGTACATCGCGACCCGGCCGTCGCGCAGGCCCTCGATCAGGTGCCACTCCCACAGCGGCCGCTCCGTGGCCAGGCGCGTCGAGTGGAGGCGGGAGCACAGCTCCAGGAGCTCGCGGACCCGCCCCGGCTTGGGCAGCGCGCTGTGCCGAACGTGGTACTCGATGTCGAACTGGTCGTCGTCGACCCACACCCACTGGCCACCGGTCTTGATCGACCGGTAGGGGTGCTTGAGGAACAACGGCGCGATGTCGTCGGACTCCTTGAGCTCGACGTAGAGGTCGCGCACGAAGTTGCGGCCCGCACCCTCGGGCTTGGAGTACAGATGCAGCCCGCCGACGTGCATGGGCATCCGCCGGTTCTCGGCGAGCAGGAAGCCGGCGGCCGTCGGGTCCAAGGGATGCACCATGCCGTCGATCCTTGCGGAGCCGCCGTGGGGTCACAACCTCCGGCGGTCGGGCGGGGTCGAGAGTCCGCGCCGACTCCTAGGATCGGGCCATGTCGACCCCTGCGTTCGAGGCCGTCCTCGGCCGCGGGCGCACGTCCCTGTCCGCCCGGCTCGACCGCTGGCGCACGAAGCGGTGGGCGATCGCCCAGTGCGCGATCGCGGCCGGCGTCGCGTGGTGGTTCGCCCGGGACGTCCTCGGTCACCCCGCGCCGTTCTTCGCACCGGTGGCCGCGGTGGTCTCCCTCGGTACGTCGTACGGCCAGCGCCTGCGACGGGTTGCCGAGGTGACGGTCGGCGTCGCGCTCGGGGTGTTCGGCGCCGACCTGTTGGTGCGCTTCATGGGGACCGGCGGCTGGCAGATCGCCCTGATCGTCGGCCTGTCCATGTCGGTCGCCCTGCTGCTCGACAGCGGCCAGGTGTTCGTGATCCAGGCGGCCGTGCAGTCGATCGTGATCACGGCGCTGGTGCCCGCTCCCGGCGCAGCCTTCACACGCTGGACCGACGCACTCATCGGCGGCGCCGTCGCGCTGGTCGCCGCCACCGTGGTGCCTGCCGCGCCACTGCGGCGTCCGCGTGAGGAGGCGGCCAAGGTCCTGCGCAAGGTGCGCGACCTGCTGCAGGCGGCCAGCGACGTGATGGTCGACGGCGACGTCGACCATGCCCTGGCGCTCCTGGCCGAGGCGCGCGACACCGACCACCTGATCCGCGAGCTCCAGGACGCCGCCGACGAGGGGCTCGACGTGGTGGCGTCGTCGCCGTTCCGGGTGCGGCACGGCCCCGGCCTGCGCAAGATGGCCGAGCTCGTCGAGCCGCTCGATCGCGCCCTGCGCAGCACCCGCGTCCTCGTGCGCCAGTGTGCGGTGGCGGCCTACCGAGGTCAGGAGATCCCGCGTTCCTATGCCGTGGTCGCCTCCGAGCTCGCCAACGCGGTCGAGGTGATCGCGGCCGAGCTCGACGCAGACCGGCTCGCGACGGCGGCCCAGCCTGCCCTGATCGCGGTCGGCATGGCGACCGGCGACGTACGACGCACCGACGACCTCTCCTCCGAGGTCGTGCTCGCCCAGCTCCGGTCGATCGTGGCCGACCTGCTCCTGCTGACCGGGATGGACTCCTTCGAGGCCACCGACGCGATCCCACCGGTGAGGCACGACTGATGGGGCCGCCGCCCCAGGGACCGCACAGAGCTGGGTGCTGCACGTCGACCTCGACCAGTTCATCGCCGCGGTCGAGATGCTGCGGCGACCCGAGCTGGTCGGCCTGCCGGTGGTCGTGGGCGGTCGCGGCGACCCGACGGAGCGCGGCGTCGTCGCGACGGCGTCGTACGCCGCCCGCGAGCACGGCGTCGGGTCCGGGATGCCGCTACGGATCGCGGCCCGCAAGCTCCCCGACGCGGTCTTCCTGCCGGTCGACAAGGACGCCTACAACGAGGCCTCCGACCAGGTGATGGCGACGCTGCGGTCGCTTACCTGGGGTGGGGTGCCGGTCGTGGTCGAGGTGCTCGGCTGGGACGAGGCGTTCCTCGGGCCGGGCGAGGGGCATGGCGACCTCGGCGACCCGCGCGACTTCGCCCAGCACGTCCGCGCGACGGTCGAGGCGGCCACCCGGCTCACCTGCGGCGTCGGCATCGGCGACAACAAGCTGCGCGCGAAGATCGCCACCGCCTTCGGCAAGGCGGGCGAGGGCGACGGGTCGGGGATCGGCTACCTCACGGCTGCCGAGTGGTACGACGTGATGGGCGACCGGCCCACGACGGCGCTGTGGGGGATCGGCTCCAAGATCGGCAAACGCCTGGCAGCGCTGGGGATCCACACCGTGCGTGACCTGGCCGACTCCGACGCCCGGGTGCTGGCCGAGGCGATCGGGCCGACGATGGGGCCGTGGTACCACCGGCTCGGTCGCGGGGCCGACACCAGCCCGGTCGACGCCACCCCCTGGGTGCCGCGGGCCCACGGGCGCGAGGAGACCTACCAGACCGACCTGACCTGGGACGTCGTGCCCGACGAGCTGCGCACGCTGACCCGGCGCGTCGTGCTCGACATCGACCGCGAGGGACGGCCGGCGGCCCGGGTCGGGATCAAGGTGCGCTACCGGCCCTTCATCACCGTCAGCCGTTCGCTGACCCTGCCCGCGCCGACCAACGACCCTGCGGTGCTGGCCGACGCGGCGGTGACGCTGCTCGACCGGGTCGAGCACGACCGCCCGGTGCGGCTGCTCGGCGTCCGGCTGGAGATGGTGCCGCCCGAAGGGGGCTACGCCCGGTGAGCGACGCCGACGGCGCCCCCGCCGGTCTGGACTGGCAGTCCTGGCACCGCGACTACGACGACCCCGACTCGCCGGTCTCCCACCGGATGGTCGAGGTGCGCGCCCGGCTGGCCTCCCTTCTCGCCGCCGCGGCCGGGCCGGTGCGGCTGTTGAGCCTGTGCTGCGGTGACGCCCGCGACACGGTGCCCGTGGTGGCGGCCTCGGCCACACCGGTCGACGTCACCCTGGTCGAGCTCGACCCGGGACGAGGGGGACGGGCCCTCGACCCGTGGAGCCGACTGCACCGACCCGGCGGTCTACCGCCAGCAGGCGTCGTGCCTGATCCCCACGTTCGTGCTCTCGCCGTACGTCGTCCCGGGCGCGCGCGACACCAGCGACCAGAGCCTCTACTCGGTGCTCGGGACCGTCGAGGACGTCCAGGGGGTGCCCGGCTCGGCCGGGCGGTCGGGCAGCCCAGCCTGCGGCCGGGGCTGCGCTTCTAGGAGGGGGGCCGGTCGGGCGGCTCGAGATGGGCCTGGAGTCGCCGTAGCCAGGGCTCGTGGCTGCCGTCGTACGGCGCGTGGCCGGCCGCCACGGCTGCGTGGACGCGGTCGCAGGAGCGCATCGCGGCCTCGGCGACGTCGTCGGGATAGCCGAGCTCGGCGCGGTGCTGGGCGAACTCGTCCTCGTCGTCGACCCAGAGCCGGCCGGTCTCGCCGACGACCACGTCGAGGTCGAGGTCGACGGTGCGCAGCATCGGGCCGTCCCAGACCGGTGGGGTGGCGATGTCGACGTAGACCTGGGCGCCGAGGTTGCCGCCGGGGCCGTGGAAGGTGGCCACCCACCACCGGTCGTCCTCGGGCAGGTCGGGGTGCGGCGCCAGCCCGATCTGGAGGTTCGGCGGTCACGTAGTGCGCTCCTGGGCGGTCCATCTCGCGTGCCGACCGGGATGCCGATCCAGTCGCCGTGCTCGTCACGGCCCAGCAAGAGGGCGGGGATGTGCCAGTGGGGCCGGCTCGCCCCACTTCTCCATCTCGACCCGGACCGGGTCGCCCAGCTTCATCAGACCAGCTCCATCAGCACGGCTCCATCAGCGCTTGGGGGGCCGGCGGCGCTCGGCGAGGCGGGCGACGACGTCCTGGTAGCGAGAGCCGGAGAGCCGGGCGAAGTGGTGGACGACGTGGGCGTCGAGGCCGACCAGCAGCCGCGGCCTTCCCGCCGAGGATGCCCTTCGCCACGATGATCTCCGCGGCCCGCTCCGGCTCCATCGAGGCGAGCTTCTCGTCGAAGATCGCGGGCGCTCTCGACGCCGTCCTCGCGGTCGCTGTAGCGCGCGTTGCGGGCGATCGCGGTCTTGATGCCGCCGGGGTGCACGGCGGTCACGCGGACCGGGATGGCCGGCCATGAGCATCTCCTCGCGGAGGGCCTCGGTGAAGCCGCGCACGGCGTACTTGGCGGCGTTGTACATCGACTGGCCCGGCATCGACATCAGCCCGAACAGCGACGACATGTTGACCACGTGGCCGTCGCCCGAGGCGATCAGGTGGGGCAGGAACTCCTTGGTGCCGTGGACGACGCCCCAGAAGTTGATGCCCATGATCCACTCCATGTCGGACCAGTCGAGGTCCTCCACGTCGCCGGCCAGCGCGACGCCGGCGTTGTTGACCACGACGTTGACCCGGCCGAACTGGCCGGCCACCGCATCGGCGTACGCCGCGACCGCGGCGCGGTCGGCCACGTCGAGGCGGTCGCTGCGGACCTCCCGCGCACCGGCGGCCTTGAGCAGGTCGACGGTCGCCGCGAGCCCGGCCTCGTCGATGTCGGAGACGGCGACAGCGCGCCACGACGGGCGCACGTCGACGGCGACCGCCCGGCCGATGCCGGAGGCCGCGCCGGTGATCGACGACGACCTTGTCGTCGAGGGTGCGGGACGGCCGGCGCCTCATGCCGGGACCTCCTCGCGCTCGGGCGACGCGGCCGGGCTGTACGTCGTACGCGTCGGTGTCGAAGCGCGCCAGCAGGCGGCGGAAGGTGAAGGTCGACTTCGGCCAGAGGACGGTGTTGCGGCCGTGGGAGTCGAGGTACCACGACGAGCAGCCGCCGGTGTTCCAGACCGTGCGCTTCATCCGGCGCTGCACGGCGGCGTTCCACCGCCGCTGGGCCTCGGGCGGGGGCTCGATCGCGCCGTAGCCCTCGCGCGCGCATCGTGCGCAGGGCATCGCGGAGGTAGGCGACCTGCGACTCGATGACGAAGACGACGCTGGTGTGGCCCTGCCCGGTGTTGGGCCCGGTCAGCACGAAGAGGTTGGGGAAGCCGTGGACGGTGGTGCCCTTGTACGCCGACATGCCGCTCGTCGGCCCACTCGTCGGCGAGGGTGCGGCCCGCGCGTCCGACGACGCGCTCGGCGATCGGCAGCTCGGTCGTCCAGAAGCCGGTGGCGACGACGATCACGTCGACCGGGTGCTCGACGCCGTCCGTCGGTGACGATGCCGGTCGGGGTCACCCGCACGATCGGGTCGGTGACGAGGTCGACGTTGTCGGCGGCGAGGGCGGGGTAGTAGGTGTTCGAGCGCAGCACGCGCTTGCAGCCGATGCGGAACGTCGGCGTCAGCCTCGCCCGGAGCTCGGGGTCCTTGACGCCGTGGTGGAGGTTGGCCAGCGCCGCCTTCTCGGCCGGCAGCCCGAGCCGCGGCTGCCAGGTGAACGTCGGCACGTAGCCCTCGTGCGCCCAGTAGATGCCGGTGCGGTAGAGCCGCGCGAGGGCCGGGACGTGACGGAGCGCGCGCGCGCTCGGGCCGCGAGTAGTGCCGGTCGTTGCGGGGGATCACCCAGGGGGCGGTGCGCTGGTAGACGTCGAGGTGGCCGACGACCTGCTGCACCTCCGGGACGATCTGGATCGCCGAAGCGCCGGTGCCGACGACCGCGACCCGCTTGCCGGTCAGGTCGGCGTCGTGGTCCCAGCGCGCGGAGTGGAACAGCGGGCCGGCGAACGAGTCGAGTGCCCTCGATCTCGGGCAGTCGCGGCTCGGAGAGGCTCGCCGGTGCCGGTGACCAGCGCCTGCGCGCCCGACCTCGCCCGACGTCGTACGGCAGTGCCAGCGCTGGGCCGCGTCGTCCCAGACGGCCTGCTCGAGCTCGGTGTCGAAGACGATGCGTGTCGCGGAGCGCCGTGGTCGTCGGCGACGCGGCGCAGGTAGGCCTGGATCTCGGGCTGGGGGGAGTACGACGACGACCAGTCGGGGTTGCGGGCGAAGGAGAACGAGTAGAGCTGGCTCGGCACGTCGCAGCAGGCGCCGGGGTAGGTGTTGTCGCGCCAGGTGCCGCCGACGTCGCCGGCCTTCTCGATCACGACGTAGTCGGTCTCGCCGTCCTCGGCGAGCTTGATCGCGGCGCACAGCCCCGCGAAACCCGCACCGACGATCAGGTGGTCGACCTGCCGGGGGAGCGTCATGGCGTGACGCTAGCCGATCGCGCTCCGCCCCACCCCCGGTAGTCCGTGACCGACGTCAGCCGGCCTGCGGTAGTCCGTGACGTTCGTCAGCCGGCCCTCGGCCCGACCGGGCTGACGAATGTCACGGACTACCTGCTCAGGGCGAGGTCAGGTCGTAGACGGTGACGCCGTCGACGGTCTGGGCGGTGAAGGTGTCCTCGACCCAGGTGGCGATCTGGCTCGAGGTGCTGCCGCCGGCGCTCGGTCCGCCGCCGAAGCCGCCGAACCCGCCGGAGCCCTGGGCGATGAAGTAGTGGATCTTCCCCTCCGCGACCCACTGCCGGAACTGGGCCAGGGTCGGGCTCGGGTCGCTGCCGTTGAAGCCGCCGATCGCCATCACCGGTTCCTGGGTGGCCAGCTGGTAGCCGGCCGCGCTGTTGGAGCCGACGGCCGCGGCCACCCAGGTGTACGACGACGCGTCGGCCTCGAGCAGCCGGGTCAGCGCGGCTGCTGGAGGTGCTGCCGTCGAGGAGGCCGCCGGTGCTCGGCCCCGCCGGTGGCCCCACCGGTGGTGCCGCCGGTGCTCGGGTGCCGGTCGCCGTTGCCGCCTGCGGCGTACGCCTCGGCGGCGGCTCCGCCGCCCGGCGGCTCGAAGCCGCCGCAGGGCCGGCCGAGGCCGCTCGACGACGGGCCGGCACTCGGGATCGAGCCGGTGTGGGGGGTGGCCGCCGTGGCGAGGGAGTACGCCGCGGGGCCGGCCAGGGCGGCGACGACCGCGGTGGCTGCGACCACGAGCCCGACCCGGCGGGGCAGGTGTCGGACGCCGACGATCATCAGCGCGGAGGCGAAGCCGAGGACGGCGACGGCGTAGCGCAGCCAGGGGTGCCACGACGCGTCGCGGGCGAGCAGCTCGAAGGCGAGCCCGGTGGTGAAGGCGACGGTGAGCCCGAGCAGGCCGGAGGCGACCAGCGACTCGCGGTGGCGCCACAGGACGACCGCGCCGATGCCGACCAGGGCGCCGATCGCGGGGGCGAGGGCGACGGTGTAGTACGGGTGGAAGATCCCGGCCATCAGGCTGAAGGTGAGGCCGGTGACGAGCAGCCAGCCGAGCCACAGCGTCAGTCCGGCGCGCAACCGCGAGCGCCCGCGCGCCCGCGGGCGAACCACAGCCCGGCCACCCCGAGGATCAGTGCTGCGGGAGCAGCCACGCGACCTGCGTGCCGACCTCGGAGCCGAACATCCGCCACAGGCCGGTCGCGCCCCACTGGCCGCCGCGTCGCTGCTGCCGCCGCCGACCGAGCCGGTCTCCGAGCCGTCGAGGCGCCCGAGAGCCGTTGTAGCCGAGGGTGAGCTCGAGGATCGAGTTGTGCTGCGAGCCGCCGATGTACGGGCGCGACGCGGCCGGCCACGCGGCTCACGATCGCCAGCCACCAGCCGGCGGCGACGACCAGGCCGGCGAACGCGCCGAGCAGGTGCACGACTTGTCGCCGCCAGGTGACGCCGGCGAACAGGCGTAGACGGGATCAGCGCCGGGAGCACCAGGAACGCCTGGAGCATCTTCGCCAGGAACGCCAGCCCGACGAGCGACTCCCGGCGAACAGCCACCACGCCGCCGCGCGGCGTCCGCCGGTCGTGCGAGGCCTCGACGGCGCGCAGAGTGGCGTACGCCGCGCCGACCAGCAGGAGCACGAGCATCGCGTCGGGGTTGTCGAAGCGGAACATCAGTACCGCGACCGGGGTCAGCGCCATCGTGGCGCCGGCGAGCAGCCCGGCGGCCGCCGAGGACGTCGTACGACGGACCGTGGCGTAGCAGCAGGCCCACCGCGGCGACGCCCTCGAGGGCCTGCGGCACCAGGATGCTCCACGACGAGAGCCCGAACAGCCTGACCGAGAGTCCCATCGGCCACAGCGCCAGCGGTGTCTTGTCGACGGTGATCGATGTTGGCCGCGTCGGAGGAGCCGAAGAAGAACGCCTTCCACGACTCCGAGCCGGCCTGGGCCGCGGCGGAGTAGAACGAGTTGGCCCAGCCGGACGCGCCCAGGCCCCACAGGTAGAGCAGGGCGGTAGCGACCAGCAGGCCGGCGAGCGCCAGCCGTTCGGCCGGGAGGGGAGCCCGCGCCGTGCGCGGCGCCCGCCGGCCGCCGTCCCCACCGCTCGCGGTCGCGTGCGACCCGTCGGCGCGGGAGGGCGACCGGTGGTCAGTCGTGCGTCACGGGACAGGCTGGGTGTGGAGGTCTCCGAGGTCATGGCCACCACTGTCGCCGCTCGTACTGGCAGCGCCCCCGAGCCGGACTGTGGCCCCTCTGTGAGCGGTGAGGTAGTCCGTGACGTTCGTCAGGCCGGCTGAGCGGACGCGCCGGCTGACGTACGTCACGGACTACGCTGCACGAACGTCAGGGTCAGTGCGGGGAGGGTGACCGTGACCTCGGTCGAGCCCGGGCCGCGACCGGAGGGTCGACCCGGCCGCCGTGGGCGGTGACGATCGCCTTGACCAGGGCCAGACCCAGGCCGGCGCCGCCCGCTCGCCACGGGTGCGGGACACGTCGCCGCGGGCGAACCGCTCGAAGGCGTGGTCGGCGAGACCGGGCGGGAAGCCCGGACCGTCGTCGTGGACGCGAGAACCCGTCCGGCCGCGCGGTCACGGTGACCGTGGTACCGGCCGGGGTGTACTTCCGGGCGTTGGTGAGCAGGTTGGTGACGACCTGGTGGAGCCGCTGGACGTCGCCGATCGACCTCGATCGACTCCTCGGGCACCTCGAGCTGCCACTTGTGGTCCGGGGCCACGACCCGTGCGTCGGACACCGCCTCGACGAGCATCCGGGAGAGGTCGACCGGACCGCGCTCCAGCGGGCGCCCGGAGTCGAGCCGGGCCAGCAGCAGGAGGTCCTCGACCATCGCGGTCATCCGGGCCGACTCCTCCTCGACCTTGCCGAGGGCGGTCTGCATGGTCGGCACGTCGTCCGGGCGGCGCCGCGCCAGCTCGGTGTAGCCCGCGATCGTCGTCAGCGGCGTCCGCAGCTCGTGCGACGCGTCGGCGACGAACTGCCGCACCTGCTGCTCGCTCTCGTGCCGCGCGTCAGCGACGACTCGACGTGGGCGAGCAGCGTGTTGAGGGCGGCGCCGACCTGGCCGACCTCGGTGCGCTCGTCGGTCAGGTCGCTCGGGCACCCGCTCGGCGAGCTCGATCTCGCCGCTGGCCAGCGGCAGCTCGGCGACCGTGTGCGCCGTCGCCGCGACCTCGCGCAGCGGCCGCAGCTGGCGGCGTACCACGAACGACGCCGGCGCCGCACCGGCGGCCGCGATGCCGGCGAGCACCAGAACAGAGCCTCCCAGACGACCAGCGGTGGAGATCGGGCTGTCGACCTCGTGACGTCGGCAGCCCGACGACGAGCTGTCCGGTCGGCGTTCCCGGCTGCGATCGCCACCCGGAACGCGGCCGAGGCCCGTCGATCGGAGACACGTGTGCGAGCATCGCCCGTCGATCGTGCGAGCGCGCCTGCACGTCGTCGCAGCTGCTCGGATGCGGATCGCGGTGGAGCCGGTGCCCCGAGCAGCTGGCCGTCGACGTGGATGCCGCTGCAGGTCGCCGTCGACCGTGCCGTGCCGTTGCCGCGCACGTCGCCGTCGCCGTCGGTCGGCCGGCGGAGCGCCCGGACCCTGACCGCCGGGTTGTAGAAGTCCACGGCCCGCTGCGAGCGAGGCCTGCACCTTCCGGTCGAGCTGGCCGGCGAGGTAGGTGCGCAGCACGAGCGTCGTGGCGGTCCCGAGCAGCAGCGAGACGACGGCCACGAGCGCCACGGTGATCAGCACCAGCGCGACGTGACGAGGCGAGGCCGAGGCACGTCAGAGACGGGCCCAGCCGCCCGGCTTCAGCACGTAGCCCGCGCCGCGCATGGTGTGGATCATCGGCTCGCGCCCGGCGTCGATCTTCTTGCGCAGGTAGGAGATGTAGAGCTCGACGACGTTGGCCTGGCCGCCGAAGTCGTAGTTCCAGACCCGGTCGAGGATCTGGGCCTTGGACAGCACCCGCTTCGGGTTGCGCATCATGAAGCGCAGCAGCTCGAACTCGGTGGCGGTCAGCGGACCTCCTCGCCGGCGCGCCGTACCTCGTGGCTGTCCTCGTCGAGCTCGAGATCACCGACGACCAGGACCGAGGATCGACTCGGCACGGCGCGCGCCGGCGCGGCGCATCAGGCCGCGGAGCCGGGCGACCAGCTCCTCGAGGGAGAACGGCTTGGTGACGTAGTCGTCGCCGCCCGCGGTGAGGCCGGCGACCCGGTCCTCGACCGAGTCGCGCGCGGTCAGGAAGAGCACCGGTACGTCGGGATCGGCGGCCCGCATCCGGCGCAGCACCTCGAGCCCGTCGAAGTCGGGCAGCATCAGGTCGAGGACCACGGCGTCGGGCTCGAACGCCTTCGCGTCGGAGACCGCCTTCGCGCCGGTGTGGGCGGACGCTGACCTCGAACCCCTCGTAGCGCAGGGCCATGCTGATCAGCTCGGCGATGTTGACCTCGTCGTCGACGACGAGGACCCGCAGCGACCGACCGTCGGGTCGGGTGAGCTCCATGGCGTCCAGTGTCGGCGCCCTGGCTTGTGTGTTTCCTGTGAAGATCCTGTCCGCGGGACACGACGATCTTCCGAGGCGTCCACAGGCGCAGCACAGTCCGGTCACCGCACACTGCCCTGATGAACGACACCCCATCCAGCGATTCTCCGAGCGAGGAGACCCGCCCGCTCGGCGGCCAACCCGGAAGCCAGCAGACGCTCGATCCCGAGACGCCGACCCCGAGTCGGGAGGCAGCTGGCGTCGCGCCCGCTGCGCCGCACCCCGGCTACGCCCCGCCGTACGCCGGACCCGCGGACACGCAGGCGGGCTATCCCGCGTACCCGGCTACCCGGGCTATCCCGGCTACCCGCCGGCGCCTCGACCGCGCTTCCGCGACCAGGTCCTCGGGATGCGGGCGGTGATCGCGGTCGCCCTGGTCGCCCTGGTCATCGGCGGCCTCGGCGGCGCCCTGCTCGGCGCCCTGGCCCACGCACGGCGGTGACGACCGGTTCGGCGGCCCCGGCGGCTTCCAGCGCGGCTTCAACCAGGGCAGATGCCTCACCGGCAGTTCCGAGCAGGACCAGCCCTGACCGCCGCGTCGCGACCCAGCAGCGTGTCCGGCCACCGTGGTAGGCGGACACGCTGACGCGGTCGGAGGTCAGCTCGCGGCGTCGTACAGCCGCAGCGCCATCAGCGGACAGTTCCGTACGGCGTGCCGGGCGGCCTCCTCTCGCGCCGGGCCACGCCGGGGGTCGCGTGTCGCCGCTGACCGCGAGACGGGGAAGCCGAAGTCGTCCACGTCGAGCAGGCCGGGCAGCAGCTCCGCGCAGGCTGCCGTGCCCGTCGCAGCGGGTCCAGTCGATGTGGAGGCGGGTCTTGACGCCGTCCCGTCCTCTGCTGGACGCTCCGCATCCGGCTCGGGGCACCAGCCTTCGAGGTGGGCCGCGACGTGGTCGCGGAAGACGTCGAGGGTCGAGGCGACGAACCGCGCGCTGCCGTCCGGATGGGCGCACGCACCACGACCGGAGACCAGGGCGCTCATCCGCTCGATCTCGACGGGCAGCGAGCGGTCGCGGACGCCGGAGGCGAGCCGGTGGAGGTTCCGGGCCATGTGCGGCAGGCCGTTCAGGCAGGGGCCGCACTGGCGGGCGGACTCCTCGGCGAGGTAGTCGGCGACCTCGGCCGCGAACACGAGCGGGCAGGTGCCGTCGTCGAGCACGTGCAGGACCCCGGCGCCGACCGCGGCGTGGCAGGGCGCGAGCTCCGACCGGGTCAGCCGTACGTCGAGCTGCGAGGCCGGCACCCAGGCGCCGTGGTAGCCGCCGACGAGCACGGCGACCGGGTCGACCGGCTGCGAGCCGCGCGAGCACGTCGCCCAGCGGCGTGCCGCGCTCGGCCTCGACGACCCCGGGGTGCCGGACCGACCCGGTGATCGTGAACAGCGACGTACCGGCGTCGTCGGGGGTGCCGGCCGATGCGGATACCAGTCGGCGCCGTGCCGTGCGACGAGCGCGACCTGGGCCAGCGTCTCGGCGTTGAGGACCAGCGTGGGTCGCCCGTCGACGCCCGACTCGGTGACCCGGGTGAAGGGATCGCGCGGCAGGGCCGGCCGTCCGTCGAGCTGGTTGACCAGGGCGGTCTCCTGCCCGGCGATGAAGCCGCCCTCGAGGTGGCGACCTCGACCCTGCGGTGGCGGGCCGCGGCGAGGGCGGGCGTCGGGTCGATCTCGGGACCGACCGCGAGGATCGACCCGCTTGGCGTGCAGGGCCCGGCCGAGCACCTCGAGCCCGTCGAGCACCAGGTGCGGGTTGCGGGCCAGCAGCACGGCGTCCTTGTGGCTGAGCGGCTCGCCCTCCATCGCGTTGCCGACGACGACCGGCCGGCGGCCCGCCGAGGCGACCGCGCGGACCTTGATCGCGGTGGGGAAGCCGGCCCCGCCGCGGCCGGTCAGCCCGCGCCGCGTCGACGGCTGCGAGCAGCTGCGTCGAGGGACAGGTGGGGCAGCGGGCCGTGCCGGTCGACTGGTGGGCGTGCCGGTCGGTGCCCGCAGCGTCGAGCAGACGCCGGCGTACCGGTGGTGCGGGTGGTCACGGGGGTGGTCATGACGCTGTCCTCCGGGGATGTCGGGTCCAGCCGCGGTGGGCGAACGACGGCGTGAGGCGCCAGCCGACCGCCGTGACGACGGCGCTGATGCAGACCACGGCGAGCGCGCGGAACCAGCGTGGTGCCGGCGTTCGGTGCCGTTGCCGAGCGCGTGGAGCAGGGCGACGGGCCACAGGGCGTAGGTCGCCCAGTGCACGGTCTTGAACACGCTTCGGCCCGACCCGCTGCCGCAGCAGCGAGACCACGGTGACCACGCCGAGCAGGTCGACCGCGAGCGTGCCCAGGCCCAGCCAGAGCGGCTTGTACGCGCCGAGGAAGGGGAAGACGAAGTCGACCAGCTTGAGCTGGGCGTAGGGGTCGAACAGCAGCGACGCCGACGTGGACGACCACCAGCCCGACGCCGGTCAGGGCGGCGGTGCGGTGGAGGTCGCTGGTGCCGAACCGGCCCAGCCACGGCACGCGTCCGGCCGGAGCGGGCGACGATGCCGAGCACGATCGAGACGGTGAACAGGATCGAGGGCGACGATGCCGGTGCCGCGGCCCAGGGCCCAGAAGGCGGCTGCGTTCATGCCGCGTGCACCTCCCTGGGCCAGTCGCCGACGCGGACGACGCGGTGGCGCTGGTCGACGAGCCGCGCGGTGTAGCCGCGGTCGGACAGCCAGCGGTGCCGCCTCGTGGCCGAGGATCACCGCCGCGGTCGAGGCGGTGTTCGCCTCGGCACAGGTGGGCGCGGCCACGGTCGACGCTGCGCCACACGGGCGCGGCCGGGGCCGCGGTTCGGGGGTCGACGATGTGGTGCAGGCGTACGCCGCCGCGGCGCCACGCCCGCCGTACCGTCGAGGAGGTGGCGACGGCCCAGCCGGGCTGGCCAGGGTGAACCGGCCGGCCGGGTCCTCGGCCGGTCCTGGACGACGACCTGCCAGCCCTCGCTCGGGACCGGGCCGGCGGTGGCGATGTCGCCGCCGATCTCGACCAGCACCCCGCTCGCCGGTCGCCTCGGCCGCCCGCGTGGGCGGTCAGGTCGGCGGCGCGGGCCTTGGCGGTCGCGCCGAGGTCGAGCTCGACGCCGAGGGGCAGCTCGAGCTTGTCGCCGTACAGGTGCACGGTGCGCCAGCCCGGCACGTCGCTGCACCAGGCTCACCGGTGCGCCGTCGCTCGGGCAGCAGCTCGATGCTGCGGTCGTAGCCCAGCGCGCGCACGGTCGAGCCCACGGTGGGGTCGACCAGGCCGCCGCTGGCCTCGGCCGCGTCGAGCGCCGTCCCGACCAGGTCGGCCAGCATCGGCGAGAGCCGGTGCGTGCCCGGGGTCAGCCCGGCGATCTCGGAGTCGGGACGGAAGCGCGAGCAGGCGGCCTCGACCTGGGCCAGCCCGGCCCGCACCACCTCGACCGCCGGTGTCCAGGGCGGCGCGGTCGGTGACGACCACGCTCGCCGTCGTGCTCCACAGCTCGAAGCGGAAGGTCGTGTCGGTCCGGGTGCCCATGTCAGGAACCGCTCGTGGTGGCCTGCGGCGTGGTGTTCGCCGGCGGGCTGACGGGGCTCGACTGGCTCGACTGGTTCGACCGGGACTGGTGCGACTGCTGCGAGGTGGACTGGCGGCTCGTCGAGTCGTCGCCCTCACCTCCGCCGCCGCCCGAGCGGGTGGTGCGCTGGGAGGCGCCCGTGTCGCCGGCGGTGCCCTGGCTGGTCTGGCTGTGGCCGGTGTGAGTGGTCAGGCCGAGCCCCACGGCGGCGCCGAGGGCGCTCACCACGCTGAGTCCGGCCAGACCGGCCTGGAGACGCTGGCTGCGATCGATGTGGGTCATGGCTCTGAGAGTGGTGCCGCGGTCTGTGGGGATCCTGTGAGGGCGTTGGGTCGCCCGTGTCGGTTCCCTGACCACAACCTGACCCGGCCCCGCCTCGTACGGCGCGCGGGGGTGCGGAAAACGCGGAAGAAATCGCCGACGCGCCCGAGCGCCGGGTCACGTGTTCCGCGTTTTCCGCACCGGCCCGGCGAGAACTCGGTGGGCGCTTCCTGGGTCGTGGGGGAGAATCTCCCGCGTTGTGGACATCACCTTCCCGCCCGAGCTGCCGATCAGCCAGCGGCACGACGAGATCGCGGCGGCCATCCGCGACCACCAGGTCGTCGTCGTCGCCGGCGAGACCGGCTCCGGGAAGACCACCCAGCTGCCCAAGATCTGCCTCGAGCTGGGCCGCGGCGCAGGTCGTGGGGGCGGCGGCCTGATCGGGCACACCCAGCCCCGCCGGATCGCGGCCCGTTCGGTCGCCGAACGCCTCGCCGAGGAGACGCGTACGACGCTGGGTGACGAGGTCGGCTACCAGGTGCGGTTCACCGACCGCACCGGTCCGCAGACCCGGATCAAGGTGATGACCGACGGCATCCTGCTGGCCGAGCTCCAGCGCGACCGACAGCTGCGCCGCTACGACACGATCATCATCGACGAGGCGCACGAGCGCAGCCTCAACATCGACTTCCTCCTCGGCTACCTCAAGCGACTGCTGCCACGCCGGCCCGACCTCAAGCTCGTGATCACCTCGGCCACCATCGACCCCGACCGCTTCGCCCGCCACTTCGCCGACCAGTCGGGCCGCCCCGCGCCGGTGATCGAGGTCTCCGGCCGGACCTACCCGGTCGAGGTGCGCTACCGGCCCCTGGTCGAGCTCCCAGAGACCGACGAGGAGGGCGAGGCCGTCGTCCGCGACCAGACCGAGGCGATCCTCGACGCCGTACGCGAGCTCGCCGCACGAGGGACCCGGCGACGTCCTGGTCTTCCTGCCCGGCGAGCGGGAGATCCGCGACACCGCCGACGCCCTGGCCGACCTGAGACCCGACCCCGGCCGCACCCTCGAGGTCGTCCCGCTCTTCTCGCGGCTCTCCGCGGCCGAGCAGCACCGGGTCTTCTCGTCCCACCCGGCCACCGTCCGCCGGGTGGTGCTGGCCACGAACGTCGCCGAGACGTCGCTGACCGTCCCGGGCATCCGGTACGTCGTCGACACCGGCGTCGCGCGGATCTCGCGCTACTCGATGAAGACCAAGGTGCAGCGCCTCCCGATCGAGGCGGTCAGCCAGGCCTCGGCCCGGCAACGCTCGGGCCGCTGCGGCCGCGTCGAGGCGGGCATCGCGGTCCGGCTCTATGCCGAGGAGGACTTCGAGGGACGCCCGGCGTTCACCGACCCCGAGATCCTGCGCACCAACCTGGCCTCGGTGATCCTGCAGATGACCTCGCTCGGGCTCGGCGACGTCGGGCGCTTCCCGTTCGTCGACCCGCCCGACCGTCGCAACGTCTCCGCCGGCGTCCAGCTGCTCGAGGAGCTCGGTGCCCTGCGCGCGAAGGCCGACCGGTCGGAGCGGCCCGAGCTGACCCGCGTCGGCCGCCGGCTGGCGCGGCTGCCGATCGACCCGCGGCTGGGCCGGATGATCCTCGAGGCCGAGCGACTGGGCTGCGTCCGCGAGATCCTCGTGATCGCCGCGGCGCTGTCGCTCCAGGACCCCCGCGAGCGGCCGCTCGAGGCAGCAGGCCCAGGCCGACCAGCTGCACGCCCGCTTCAAGGACCCGACGTCGGACTTCCTCACCTGGCTCAACCTCTGGCGCCACCTGCGCTCGCAGCAGCACGAGCTGTCGAGCAGCGCGTTCCGCCGGATGTGCAAGCGGGAGTACCTCAACTACCTCCGCGTCCGCGAGTGGCAGGACTTCGAGTCCCAGCTGCGGCAGGTCTGCCGGGAGCTCAAGGTCGACCTGGGCAAGGCCGGCATCGCCCGCGAGCCCGACGCGGACGGCATCCACCAGGCGCTGCTGTCGGGGCTGCTGTCGCACGTCGGGGCGCTCGAGGAGCGCGAGAAGACCGCGCCGGGCCAGCGTCCCCGGGGGGCGCGGGAGTACCTCGGCGCCCGCGGCACCCGGTTCGCGGTCTTCCCGGGCAGTGCCCTGCGCGGCAAGAACCCGGCCGTACCTGATGGCCGGCGAGCTGGTCGAGACCGGCCGGCTGTGGGCCCGCCAGAACGCCGCGATCCGGCCGGAGTGGGCCGAGCGGCTCGGCGACCACCTGGTCCAGCGCAGCTACAGCGAGCCGCACTGGTCGAAGAAGCGCGCCGCGGTGCTGGCCTACGAGCGCGTCACGTTGTACGGCGTCCCGCTGGCCACCGACCGGCTCGTCTCCTTCGGCAAGGTCGACCGCGCCCTGAGCCGCGAGATGTTCATCCGGCACGCCCTCGTGTACGGCGAGTGGGACGACCCGCCATCGCTTCCTCGCGGAGAACCAGCGGCTGCTCGAGGAGGCCGAGGAGCTCGAGCACCGCGCCCGCCGGCGCGACATCGTGGTCGACGAGCACACCCTGTTCGACTTCTACGACGCCCGCGTCGGCGACGAGGTCGTCTCCGGCGCCCACTTCGACACCTGGTGGAAGCAGGAGCGGCGCCGGCGGCCCGACCTGCTCACCTTCGACCCGGCGATGCTCACCCACGAGACCGCCGAGGAGGTGCGCGAGGACGACTTCCCGGAGACCTGGCAGCAGGGCGAGGGCCTGACCTTCTCGCTGAGCTACCACTTCGAGCCCGGGGCGGTCGACGACGGGCTCACCATCGACGTGCCCGTCGCGACGCTCAACCGGGTCGCCGCCGACGACTTCTCCTGGAACGTCCCCGGCGTGCGGCACGAGCTGGTCACCAGCCTGATCCGCAGCCTGCCCAAGAACCTCCGCGTCAGCTTCGTGCCCGCTCCCGACAAGGCCCGCGAGTTCCTGGCCGCGACGCCCCCCGGGGAGGAGCCGCTGCTCGACGCGCTCGAGCGGTGGGCGCGGTCCACCACCGGCGTCGTGGTCCCGCGCGAGGCGTGGGACTGGTCGAAGGTGCCGCGCGCACCTGCAGCCGACCTACCGGGTCGTCGACGACGGCGGCACCGAGCAGGCGCGCGGCAAGGACCTCGACCGGCTCAAGGCGCCGCTGCGGGGCAGTTCGAGCAGGCGCTCGCGGACGTCGCCGACGACAGCGGCTACGGCGCGACCGGCGCGACCGACTGGACCTTCGGTGACCTGCCCGAGGAGATCGTGCAGCGCCGGGCCGGGCACGAGGTGGTCGCCCATCCCGCGCTCGTCGACGAGGGGACCACCGTCGGGGTCGGGGTCTTCGGCTCGCTCGACGAGGCCGCGGCGCGCCACCGGCACGGCGTACGACGTCTGCTGCTGCTGGCGCTGCCCGCCGACGACCCGACGGCGGGCCTCGACACCAGGCAGCGGCTGGGCCTGGCCGGATCGCCGTACTCCTCGGTGGCCGAGCTCCTCGACGACCTCCGGGCCGCGATCCTCACCGACGTCGTCGACGCCCACCCGCCGGCCCGCACCCGCGAGGCGTACGACGCGCTGGTGGCGGCCGGCCGCGAGGCGCTGGCCGCGCGGACCGGCCCGGTGCTCACCGACGTCCTCCGCGTCCTCGGCGACTGGCGCGACACCGACCGGATGCTCAGCGGCCGCGCCGAGCTGGCGACGCTGCCCGCGCTGCAGGACATGCGCGAGCAGCTGGCCCGGCTGGTCGGACCCGGCTTCCTCGGCGAGGCCGGGGCCGCACCGGCTGCGCCGCTTCCCGACGTACCTCCTGGCGGTCCGGCGGCGCCGCGAGCAGCTCGACGAGCGGCGTCGTCCGCGACCGGCAGCTGATGGACCAGCTGACGCCGGTGCAGGACGCGGTGCTGAACCAGCTCGCGGCGCTGCCCGCCGGCCGGCCGCCGGGGGAGCGGCTGCGCCGGGCGCGGTGGATGCTCGAGGAGTACCGGGTGTCCCTCTTCGCCCAGCAGCTCGGCACCGACGGCCCGGTCAGCGACCAGCGGATCCGCAAGCTCCTCGCCATCTGACGGCCGCTGACGTGACCCAGCCGCTCGTTCTCGGCAACCGGCCGGGCCGGCCCGCTAGCGTGGAGCGATGAGCCAGCGCCCCCACCACCGGCCCGCCCGTCCCCGGTGACCGGTTCTTCGAGGGGCTCGAGGCCGAGCACGACCCGGTGCTGCTCGCGCAGGCCGCCGACCGCGCCGCCGTGCTGCTGGTGCGCGGGGCCCGGGAGTCCGACGACGCCGACGTCGCCGAGCGGGTGCTCCACCTCGCCGACACCGAGGGCATCGAGGAGATCGCCGCCGCCTGGGCCGACCGCCCGGCCGACTCGGTGGCCGGCTGCCTGTGGCGGCTCTACCTCCTCCGCTCGTGGGTGTACGCCGACCCCGTGGCCGTCGCGCGGGAGTTCGACGCGGGCCGGGCCCGCGCCGCCGTCGACGGCGTCGTCGCCGGCGTGGCCGACCCGCCCGGACCCGACGAGCTGCGCGCGATGGTCGACCAGGTGCTGCGCGGCATCTCCACCGGCGACTTCGCCGACGTACTCCTCCGCGCCGCGGCCTTCGCCCGCGTCGTCGCCACCGGTCGGGCCGCGCTCCCCGACGGCGACGCCCTCGCGGCCGCCCGGATCCAGGCGGTCGCCGACCAGCTCGACCGGGCCGCACGCCTCGAGCTCGCCGGCTCGCTGACGTAGCGCACGGCTCGCACGTCGCAGCGGCCACGGCCTGGTCCAGACCGCCACCCCCACCTGTGGAGTTCGGAATGCCCGGACCCCCCGGACGGTTACACTGGTCGGAGTGCGCCGGGCCGCGGCAGCCCCGGGTCCCAACTTCAGCCGCCTAGAGCGGCCACGCGCCGTGAGGCGCTCCCGGTCCGGCGCACTGCCTCTTACTCTGCCGCTCGACCGCCGACTAGGGTTTCGGCCGTGCGCGCGGTGGTCGGGAGGTTCGGGCGGCAGCCGGCTGCGCCGACCCCGCCTCGCCGCAGTGCTCGCGCTGACGGTCGCCGCCACCGCGCTGGCTGCCTGCGACGCCAGCGCCTCGTCCTCGGCCCAGCCGCCGCCGAGCAGCCCGCCGACGACGTCAGCGCACTTCCCTCTCAGCTGCCGCCCCAGACGCTCACCTTCGGCGTCGCTCGGCGACGACCGACGAGGTCGCGGCCTACCAGCAGATGGCCTCCCTGTTCGCCCCGCTCAACCGCCAGGTGACGGTGTAGGTGGAGTCCTGGCCCGACGCCAGCGCGATGATCGGCCGGCCTTCGCCGACGGCGCGAAGGTGCCCGACGTCTTCCTGGCCACCCGCCGTTACCTGCCCTGGCTGATGGAGCACCAGACGATCCAGCCCGTCGACCAGCTGCTCGACGAGCGCGGCGTCGACTTCGGCGACTCCTACCCCCGCAGCACGCTCACCGCGTTCGCGGTCGACAACGCGCCTGACCTGCCTGCCCTACGGCATCGAGCCCACCGGTCATCTACTACAACACCCACCTGGTCAAGCTCGGTCAGATCCCCCACGCCCCGGCCAAGCCCGGTCAGGGCTGGAGCTTCGACCAGTTCGCGGCGGCCGCGCGGTGGGCCGTCCGGCACCGCCAGGGCACGACCGGGATGTACGTCGACCCGACGATGGCCGGCCTCTCGCCCGTTCGTCTACTCCGGGGGCGGCGAGCTGTTCGACGACGCCGCCCAGCCGACGTCGCACGGCGTTCGCGAGCGGTCGCCAACCAGCAGACCCTCGGCCGGCTGAACCGGCTGCCTCCGGCGGCCGGCACATGACGCTCACCGACGGTCAGCTGCGCGCAGCGGACGCCGGTGGAGTGGTTCGAGAGCGGCAAGCTGGCCATGCTCGAAGGGACCCGCCGGCTGGTGCCGCAGCTGCGACAGCCGCCTCGGCCTCGACTTCGACGTGATGCCGGTGCCGACCCTCGGCGCACCCGCCACGACCGGCGACCTGTCCGGGCTCTGCATCTCCAGCCACCCGCGCGACGTCGGCACCGCCGCCGACTTCCTGGTCTACGCGAGCTCGCCCGACGCGCTCGGTGCGGTCGCCTCGGCGGGCTACCTGCAGCCGGCCAACCAGACCGTGGCGCTCTCCGACGCCTTCCAGCAGCCGGGACACCTGCCGCGGCACGCCGGGGTGTTCACCTTCAGCGTGAAGAGCATGGTCTACCCGCCGCTGCTGCTCCAGTGGGACGCCCTCGAGACCGTGGTCGACCCGCCGCCTCGCGCAGCTGGTGGCCGGCCCGCCGTTCGCCGTACCCCGACGCGCGCGGCAGACCGACCGGACCTCACGCCCGGTGCTCGGCGCCGCCTCAGTCGGCGTCGCCCTCGGCCGGCGCGTCCGCGTCGGCCGGCTGACTCTGGGCTCAGGGCTCGGCTGAGGGCTCGGCTGGTCGGCTGCGGCCGACCGCGCTGCCCGGGCCGCCGCCGTCCGACGTGCCAGCGACGGCCCGGCGTCGGCGATCGCGTGCGACCAGGACCGGCCCCACCAGCTCGATCTGCCAGGGCCGCGCGCCGTACGTCGGCCAGCCGGGTCGCGACCGCCGCCTCGTCGCCTCGTCGGGCGGGCGTCCACAGCAGGCGCCGCACGGAGTCGGGGGTGAGCGAGGTTCTCGACCGGGACGCCGTGCTCCTCGGACAGCTGGGCGAGCCCGTCGCGGGCCAGCGACCAGCCGCTCGGCGGCGACCGGGTCGCGCTCGGCCCAGGCCCGCGGCACCGGCGGCCCGTCGGTGCGGGGCGCCCGCGCGGGCAGGTCGTCCTCGTCCATCGTGGCGGCGCGCTGGATGGCCGCGAGCCACTCGTCGGAGTAGCGCGACGCGCCGCGCCCGTGGAAGCCGCGGGTGCCCATCAGCTCGCGACCGCGTCGTCGGCATCGCGGTGGCGGCGGCCACGAGCGCGGCGTCGCCGATGATCCGGCCGGGGGACAGGTCGCGCTCGCGGGCGATCGCGTCGCGGGCCAACCACAGCTCGCGGACCGCGCCCATCAGCCGCCGGCCGCGCACCCGGTGGAGCCCCGAGGTACGACGCCACGGCTCGGTGCGGGTCGCGGGGACGAAGCTCTTGAGCGCCTCGAACTCCTGCCGCGCCCACTCGGCCTTGCCGGTCGCCTCGAGCTCGTCGGCGAGCACCGTCGCGCAGCTCGACCAGCACCTCGACGTCGAGGGCGGCGTACTCCAGCCAGGGCTCGGGAAGCGGCCGGGTCGACCAGTCGGCTGCGGAGTGCTCCTTCTTCATCCGGTAGCCGAGCAGGGTCTCCACCAGGGTGGCGAGCCCGACCCGAGGATAGCCGAGCAGCCGTCCGGCCAGCTCGGTGTCGAAGAGCGTCGCCGGGGTGAGTCCGACCTCGGCCAGGCAGGCGAGGTCCTGGGTGGCGGCGTGCAGGATCCACTCGGTGCCGGCGAGGGCCTCCTGCAGCGGGGCCAGCGAGTCGAAGCCGATGGGGTCGACCAGGAACGTGCCGGCACCGTCGCGCCGGAGCTGGATCAGGTAGGCGCGGGAGGAGTAGCGGTAGCCGGACGCCCGCTCCGCGTCGATGGCGACCGGCCCGGTGGCCGCGGCCAGCGCCGTACAGGCCTCGGCGAGGAACGGCGGGGTCTCGGTCAGGAGCGGGAGCCCGTCGCGCAGCTCGAGCAAGGGGGCGGGCAGGGCGGCCGGTGCGGCAGCAGCCGGCGCGACGGCAGGCTCCGAGGTCACAGCCGGGGAGGCCGAGGTCACGAGGGTCGCGGGGACGTCGTCCGCGTCGCGGGAGCTTCGGGCGTCGTCTGGGGTCATGTCCTAGTGACCGGCACCGCGGCGCCCCCGGCGGCTGGGCATGGCGGTCACGCCCTCGGGGACCGGCGGCAGTCCGGCCGCAGTACACAGTAGTTCGCCCCAGGCCTCGACGTGGTCGTCGATCAGGAGTTCGTCGTCGACCTCCTGCGGGGTCCACGACGCGCGGATCTCGATCTGGGCGCTGCCGGAGTCGTCGGCCATGGCGCCGAAGCTGTCGGTCGCGACGCGGGTGACCGTGCCGGAGGCGGCGGTCCAGACCGCACCGTGGGCCGCGAGCGCCTCGGTCAGCCAGGACCACCCGACGTCGGCCAGGGCGGGGTCGGTGATCATGTCGAGGTCGATCTCGGCGCGGGCGTAGGCGACGAAGCGGAACGTGCCGTCCCAGGCGTCGTTGCCGGCCGGGTCGTGCAGGAGGATCAGCCGGCCGGTGCAGATGTCGACGCCGTCGACGGTGACGTCGGCGCTGACCGCCGTCGCGAACGGCGCGATCCGCTGCGGCGCCGGCATCGGCTCGCACAGCACCTCGGGGCGCATCCGGGCCTCGCCCATCGCGCGCACCGCCTCCTGGAACTCAGGAGGGCTGGCGGACGCACCCCCACCGGGGTGCGCCTCGGTACCGACGACCATGCCTTCACAGTAGGTCTGTCACGCACGGCCGATGTGCGAACACGCCGATCGGTTTGCGACGATGCCCCCGTGAGCAGCCCCGGTGACAACGTCCGCACGCGGACGCACGACAGCGCGTTCCTGCGGGCCGCCCGCGGCGAGCCCGTGCCGCACACCCCGGTCTGGTACATGCGCCAGGCCGGCCGGTCGCTCCCGGAGTACCTCCGTGTCCGCGAGGGCGTCGGGATGCTGGAGTCCTGCATGGACCCCGCCCTGGTCACCGAGATCACGCTCCAGCCGGTCCGGCGGTACGGCGTGGACGCGGCGATCTTCTTCTCCGACATCGTGCTGCCGCTCAAGGCCGTCGGCGTCGACCTCGACATCGTGCCGGGCGTCGGGTCCGGTCGTCGCCTCAGCCGGTGCGCACCCTCGCCGACGTCGCCGCCATCCCCGACCTCACCCCCGAGCACGTCGGGTTCGTCACCGAGGCGATCACCGCGCTGGTCGCCGAGCTCGGCGAGACGCCGCTGATCGGCTTCGCGGGCGCGCCGTTCACCGTGGCGTCGTACCTCGTCGAGGGCGGTCCCTCCAAGGAGCACGCGAAGACCAAGGCGATGATGTTCGGCGCTCCCGACGTCTGGGATGCGCTGATGCGCAAGATCGCCGGCATCGCCGCGGCCTACCTGCGGGTGCAGATCGACGCCGGGGCCTCCGCGATCCAGCTCTTCGACTCGTGGGCCGGCGCGCTCACCCCCGACGACTACCGCCGTTCGGTGATGCCGCACTCGGCGCGCGGTGCTCGCTGCGGTCGGCGACCTCGGCGTACCGCGCATCCACTTCGGGGTCGGCACCGGCAGCCTGCTCGGGCTGATGGGCGAGGCGGGCGCCGACGTCGTCGGCGTCGACTGGCGTACGCCGCTCGCCTAGGCGATCCCGCTGGTGGGCGACCGCGCGGTGCAGGGCAACCTCGACCCGACCCTGGTCTTCGCGCCGACCGAGGTGATGACCGCCCGGGCCGCCGAGATCATCGAGGCCGGCCGGGCCGCGAAGGGCCACATCTTCAACCTCGGGCACGGGGTCATCCCCAGCACCGACCCCGACCAGCTCGCCCGGCTGACGGAGTTCGTCCAGGGCTACTGAGCCGGCAGGCTCGCGGAGTCCGCGGCTCGAGTCGGCGGGCGGCCGTCTCGGCCGGGGTCGCGGGCCGTCGCGGCCCGCCAGCTGCGCGCGGCCCCACCACCACAGCGGCAGGCCGACCAGGCCGATCAGCAGCGCGAACGGCAGCGCCGCGCCCAGGGCGGTCAGCGCGACCTGCAGCGTGCCGGTCAGCGCGGCCCAGCCGTGCCGCAGCCCGGTCACGAACCCGGCCCGGTGGTGGTGGCCGGTCGTA
This sequence comes from uncultured Actinomycetota bacterium, assembly GCA_963761085.1. GTDB lineage: Bacteria > Actinomycetota > Actinomycetes > Propionibacteriales > Nocardioidaceae > Nocardioides. Next base: position 50,737 of record CAVXFQ010000012.1, on the reverse strand, counting down.
GCGGCCTGGGTCGGCGGGCACCGCGATGTCGAGGTTGATCGTCGACATGCTGGTCTGGTTGGCGAGGTGGTCGCGCTGGGCCTTGAGCGACTGGTACTCGCCGCGCCGCTGGGTGATCGCGTTCTCGAACCGGAGGAGCTGGTCGATGGTGGCGGCCCGGCGCTGGAAGGCGTTGAGGTCGTGCAGGCTGATCCGCAGTGTGCGCAGTCGCTGCTGGACGTCGATCACCTCGGTCGTGACGTCCTGGCCGGTGCTGCTGGAGTGCACGCACCGTGCCGAGCTGCTCGAGGTCGCTCATCGCCGTGCCGAACGAGTCGACCGGGACGCGCAGCACCAGGTTGGAGTCGCTGGATCCGGCCGCTCTTGTCGTAGACGGTCCGCTCGTCGTCGACCGAGCCACGCAGGCGGCTCAGCAGCAGGTCGACCCGATCACGCGCCTGCTGCGGGTCCGCCGTACGGACCGAGATGTGCCGGTCCGGATGATCGCCTGCTGCTGGACCTCCACTGCCGGCTTTGCCGCCTGAGCCACGGGTGAGGGCCTTCGCGGCGGTGTTGCCCGCGGTCCCGGCCGCGTCGCGGCCGCGCCACCGGCGAAGCTCTCGGAAGCCGCTGCTGCCGCCGGCGGCGCTGCCACTCCCGCCGCCACCGCAGCCGGTGAGCACGACGAGGCAGGTGACACCGAGAGCGGCGAGTCGGGGACGAGTCAGGGTCATGACGATCCGACGGCCCCGGGCGCCCGGGTCGGTTCCCTACGTCGAGGGTCGCGGCCCTACGTCGGGTGGCGCGATCGCCGGCCCGCACCTGCTCGGCCGCGGCCTCGACCAGCTCCTCGATCTCCTCGAGGCCCGTCCACCGGCCCCCCGGCCAGGTGCCGGTCGGTGCCCAGCAGGGCCGCGCCCGGGACGGGCACCCCCAGCTGGGCCTGCGTCTTGCCCTCGGGGTCGCCGAGCAGGTCGTCGGCGAGTCCGGGCCGCAGCGCGGCCGCGGTCTTCCACTCCGCCTCGCTCACCAGGTGCACCCGCACCGGGGCGAGGAGCGACTGTCCAGGCCGGGAGCCGGTCGGCGATCGCCGCGGAGTCCTCCTGGGCCGGGTCCCAGAACACCAGCATCCGCGCGGCGCTGTCGCCCAGCGCCCACACCGACGCGGGGCCGTCCGGGCCCTCCAGCACGGAGTAGGGGATCGGCCGGGCGACGTAGTCCTCGTCGCCCTCCTCGGGCGGGAGGTAGGCCGGCGGCTCGCTCTCGCGGACGACGAAGAACGTGGTGACCATCGCCAGCGCGACCGCCGCCAGCCACCACCAGCCGTCGCCCGAGGTCGCGCAGGCGCTCCAGCGACGCCGTCGCCGCGCCACGAGTCGAGCCAGGTGACTGCGGCGACCGCGACCAGCACGCCGTTGCGGATCGCCGTCTGCCGGGTGATCCAGCCCAGGCCCAGCTGTCCGAAGCACCCGCACATCAGGGGTAGCCGAAGCCCAGCGCGCGGACCACGACGACGAGGTAGGCGACGAAGAGGAGCAGGGCCGCGCTGGCCGCCACGACGTACCACGTCCCCGGGCAGGAGCAGCAGGCCGGCGGCGACCGCGAGCTCGCCGTACGGCAGGAGCTTCGGCGCCTTGATGCGCAGTCAGGAACCGCGGGAGCCGCAGCTTGTGGAACACCGATCGCGGTGTCGCGCGGGTCGCGGAGCTTGGCGACGGCGCTGACGACGAGGACGACGATCAGCAGGAGCGGCGGGACGACGAACGGCGCGCTGGGCACGCGCGTCAGCATAGGGAGGCCGAGCGTCCCCGCGGGCGGGACCACCGGCCCCGTCGGAGGCTCAGGGGTCGGGTGGGAGAGTGGCGAGCGTGACCGCCGGCTCCCGATGCCGTCGTGGTCGGCGGCGGTCGTCGCCGGCCTGACCGCGGCCCGCGAACTCGGCCGTGCCGGGCTCTCCGTCCTCCTGCTCGAAGGCTCGCCCGACGTGGGCGGCAAGCTCCGCACCGGCGTCGTCGGCGGCGTCGCAGGTCGACGTCGGCGCGGAGTCGATGCTGGCCCGTCGGCCCGAGGCGGTCGGCCTGGCCGGCGAGCTCGGCCTCGACCTCGTCCACCCGTCGTCGGGTTCGACCCAGATCTGGACGCGCGGCGCGCTCCGTCCGCTGCCGCGTACCCTGCTCGGCGTACCGCTCGACCTCGACGCAGGTCGCCGCGGCCGGCGTGCTCTCCGACGAGGGCCTCGCCCGGGCGCGCCACGAGGAGGTCGTGCCCCGCTCGGCGACGACGACGTCTCGGTGGCGCAGCTCGTCGGCGACCGGCTGGGCCACGAGGTCGTCGACCGGCTGGTCGAAGCCGTTGCTCGGCGGGGTGTACGCCGGCCACGCCACCCACCTGTCCTCGGCCGCGACCATCCCGCAGGTGGTCTCGATGCTCCGCGACCACGGCTCCCTGACGGCGGCCGCGGCCGCGGTCCCCGCCCCGCCGCCCTCCTCGGACGCGCCGATGTTCGCGGGTCTGGTCGGCGGTCTCGGCCTGCTGCCGCGCGCTGGTCGTGGACGCCGGTGGCTTCGATGTCCGCACCCACGCCACCGTCCGCGCACCTCGAGCGCGACCGGCTACGGGCTTCCGCCTCACGATCGGCTCCGCCCGCGAGCCCGAGACCCTCGAGACCGCCGCGCGTCGTCCTGGCCGTGCCCGGGCCGCCGGCCGCCCGGCTGCTCGCCGACGTCGCGCCGGACGCCGCCGACCGAGCTCGGCGGCCTGGAGTACGCCTCGATGGCCGTGGTCACCCTGGCGGTGCCGGCCCTCGAGGTGGGCGACTCGTCCGGCTTCCTGGTGCCGTCGGTGGACGGCCGGCGGATCAAGGCGTCGACGTACTCCTTCAACAAGTGGGCCTGGCTCGGCGCCGCCAGCGACCTCCGCATCCTGCGCGCCTCGATCGGCCGGCACCGCGAGGAGGCGTCGCTCCAGGCGTCCGACGACGAGCTGGTCGCCCACGTGGTGACCGACCTGTCCACCGCGACCGGCCAGGCGATCGCGGCCCGTCGACGCGCACGTGCAGCGCTGGGGCGGTGCGCTCCCGCAGTACGCCGTGGGCCATCTCGACCGGGTCGCCCGCATCCGGGCCGTCCGTGGCCGCCGTACCCGGCCTCGCGGTCTGCGGCGCGGCGTACGACGGCGTCGGCATCCCCGCCGTGATCGGCTCCGCCCGGCGCGCCGTGGCCGACCTGCGCGAGGCAGAATGAGACCCATGAGCGCGACCGAGCAGACCAACGCCGCACGTACTCCGCGACATCAACGACATGGCCCGCTACACGATGTGGTCGGTGTTCCGGCTCGAGCAGCCGTTCGGGCCCGACGCGGGGCTCCGACCGCACGCGCCGAGGCGACCGAGGTCACCGACCTGTTCGAGAAGCTGGCCGCCGAGGACGTCGTCGTCCGCGGCACCTACGACGTCGCCGGCCTGCGCGCCGACGCCGACGTGATGATCTGGTGGCACGCCGCCGACCAGCGAGCAGCTCCAGTACGCCTACCACCGCTTCCGTCGTACGGCGTTCGGTCGCCGCCTCGCGCCGGTCTGGTCGCAGATGGCGCTGCACCGGCCGGCGGAGTTCAACAGCAGCCACGTGCCGGCGTTCCTCGCCGAGGAGGAGCCGAAGGCGCACGTGTGCGTCTACCCGTTCGTCCGCTCCTACGAGTGGTACCTCCTCGAGGAGTCCGAGCGCCGCCGCCTCCTGGCCGAGCACGGCCATGATGGCGCGCGGCTACCCCGACGTACGCGCCAACACGGTCTCGAGCTTCGCCCTCGGCGACTACGAGTGGATCCTCGCCTTCGAGGCCGACGACCTCGGGCCGGATCGTCGACCTGATGCGCCACTGCGCAGCTCGGAGACCCGGCGCCACGTCCGGCTCGAGATCCCCTTCTACACCGGCGCCCGGACGTCGGTCCCCGACCTGCTCGCCCGGCTGCCCTGACCGCCAGGCGTTGACGTCAGACGTTCCGTGGGCTGTTCAGGCGCCAGCGTGTCGCTCTGACTGCTCGTCGCGGTGCTCAGGCTCTGACTTCGTCGACGGGCTGGTCGGCTCGGGTTCCAGGGTGAGCGCGATGCGAGTTGATGCAGTAGCGGTCGCCGGTGGGGGTGCCGTAGCCGTCGGGGAAGACGTGCCCGAGGTGGGAGCCGCAGTTGGCGCAGCGGACCTCGACCCGCTTCATCCCGAGGGAGTGTCCTCGATGTACTCGACGGTGTCGGTGATCGGCTGGTAGAAGCTCGGCCACCCGCACCCGGAGTGGAACTTGGTGTCCGACTCGAAGAGCGTCGTCCCGCACGCCTTGCAGGGTAGACGCCCTTGGTCTCGGTGTCGGTGTACTGCGCCGACGAACGCGCGCTCGGTGCCGGCCCTGGCGCAGTACGGCGTACTCCTGGGGCGTGAGCTCCTGCACGCCACTCCTCGTCGGTCTTCTCCACCTGGTAGCCCATGCCTCCACGGTAGTCGAACGAGCACCCGACCGGGAGCGCTCGTGCTTACGAGGAGATGACGGGACGTGCGGTTAGCCTGGCCGCATGCCGAAGACGCCCGCTGCGGAGGTCGCGTCCCGGGCCCGAGGAGACCGGGCGGTGCGGGTGAGCAGCCCCGACCGGGTGATCTACGAGGCGACCGAGCGCACGCCCGAGGTCACCAAGCTGATGGTGGCGCAGTACTTCGCGAGCGTGCGGCGACGGGCTGATGCGCGCCCTGCGCGACCGGCCGACCGCGCTCGAGCGCTGGACCTCCGGCGTCCGGCCGGGCATGAAGCTCGCCACCGGACCCAGGACCAGGACGCCGACGCGTTCTACCAGAAGCGCGTCCCCAAGGGCGCGCCCGACTACCTCGAGTCGGTCGAGATCACCTTCCCCAGTCGGGCCGCACGGCCGACGAGATCTGCCCGACCGAGATCGCGGTGCCGGTCTGGTGCGCCCACATGGGCACCCTCACCTTCCACCCCTGGCCGGTCCGGCGCGCACGACCGACCGTCGACCGCCCCGACGAGCTGCGGATCGACCTCGACCCCCAGCCCGGTACGACGTTCGCCGACGCCGTGCGGGTCGCCGGGGTCGCGCGCGAGCTGCTCGAGGAGCTCGGCCTCCGGGGCTATCCCAAGACCAGTGGCAACCGCGGCGTCCACGTCTTCGTGCGGATCGAGCCGCGGTGGGAGTTCGTCGACGTCCGCCACGCCGCGATCGGTTTCGGCCGCGAGCTCGAGAGCCGCGACGACGGCGTGACCACCGCGTGGTGGAAGGAGGAGCGCGGGCGAGCGGATCTTCGTCGACTTCAACCAGAACTGCCGCGACCGCACCATCGCCTCGGCGTACTCCCTCCGGCCGATCCCGGGCGCACCGGTCTCGACCCCGATGACCTGGGACGAGCTGGCCGGCGTGACCGACCCGGCGGCGTACAACCTCTTCAGCGTGCCCGACCGGCTGCACGACGGCGACCCGTGGGCCGGCATCGACGACGAGCAGTTACTCGATCGAGCCGCTGCTGCGGCTGTTCGAGGAGCAGGGCAGCGTCGAGCTCAACTACCCGCCCGACTATCCCGAAGATGCCCGGCGAGCCGCCGCGGGTGCAGCCGAGCAAGAAGGTCGCGGCCCACTGGGACGACCAGGGCAACCGCATCGCCGACTGACGATTGACGACTGACGACCCTGGTCGCGCTCGTAGACAGTCACCTGCCGGCTCACGCTGCCCCCTAGGGTGACGACATGGCTGCCTGGAGCTCTCGGCGCCGCCGTCCCTCGGTGTCGATCGCGATGGCGACCTACCAGGGCGAGACCTACCTGCCGCGGCAGCTGCAGAGCCTGGCCGACCAGACCCTCGAGCCTCGCGAGCTCGTGGTCCGCGACGACGGGTCGACCGACCGGACCGTCGAGATCCTGCGTGCCTTCGCGGCCCGTGCACGGTTCCCCGTCACGGTGCTCGACGGAGCCGAACGCCTCGGCTACGCCCAGAACTTCGTCACCGCCGCCCGGCACTGCACGGGCGACCTCCTGTTCTTCGCCGACCAGGACGACGAGTGGCGGCCGGCCAAGCTCGAGACCGTCTGCGGAGGCGTCGCAGCCCGGTGAGCCGCAGGCGATCTTCCACGACTTCGCGCTGATGACGGCCGACGGCGCGGAGCTCGAGCCCTCGGCGTACGCCGTCCTCGGCCGCCGCGGGCTCAGCCGGGCCGTGGCCTTCAAGGGCTGCACCCTCGCGGTGACCCGGGAGTTCACCGAGTTGTGGGGCTGGCCGCCGGTCGACTCCACGATCTCCCACGACTTCTGGGTCGCGCTGCTGGCCACGGCGTTCCGCCAGCGCACCAACCTCGACGCGGTGCTGATCGACCATCGTCTGCACGACGAGCAGGCGTCGGGCTGGGTGCCCGACGACTCCTCGCGGGCGTTCACCACCGCCGATCGCCGCGTCGGCGACCTCGAGCTGATGCTCGACCTCGTGGTGAAGCAGCGCCGGGTCCGTGGCTGGACCCGCGCCTTCCTCGACGTCACCGACCGGGTCGGGGTCGAGGTCTCGGCCGAGTCGGCCGAGCGCCTCCGCAAGCGGTTGCGCACCAACCGGCGGCGACATCGTGAGGCCCGTGCAGCCGCGGCAACGCCCGACCCGGCTACCTGACGTTCCTGGTCTCCCGGGTCCACGCCCGGACCCCGGGCTTGACCGGGTGGTAGAGCATGCCGCGGCAGGTCGAAGGTCTCGGGTCGCTCCTCGAAGTAGTGGCGGCGCACCGGGCGGAACGCCGAACGTCATCCCCGGCCGTCGGCCCGCGGAGGTCTTGCCGATGTACGTCGTGCCCCACCGCTCCTCGGGCGTGAACGAGGTCTCCCCGCCGAGGTCCTCGACGCGCAGCCCGGCCGCCAGCGCGGCGGTGGGCAGCGTGAACTCGTAGTGCCCCCGCCAGGCCTCGTCGGCCATCGCGACGCAGTAGGCGTTCACCAGGCGGCGGGAGACCCGCATCAGCGGGTTCAGCGAGCGGACCCATCGGTCCTCGGGCACCCAGTCGGGTGCGCCCGCGCGTTGCCAGTGCGTCCACTGCGGGTGCTCGCTGCGATACATCAGGTGGGTGGTGAGGAGGTCGGCGTCGAGGTCGGCGTAGCGACCGAAGAGCTCGTCCCAGCGGCCGGTGAAGTCGACGTCGTACTCGCAGACCCAGAGCCGGTCGCCCCGAAGCGATCGCAGCAGCGGCATCAACAAGGTGTCGAGGTAGCCGCCCTGGACCCCGCCGTGCGCCTCCATCGCGCGGTAGCGCGACCCCAGCACGTCGGCGGGGTCCTCGGTGGTCAGCGCCGACCTCGGTCGCGGGCCGGTGTCCTGGCTGTAGACGAAGTGCCAGCGCACGAGCGAGCCGCTCTCGGCGACCAGCCGACGGAAGTGCCGCCGGATCCGTGGCGAGCGGCGGTGGGTGAGGAAGATCCCGTGGTCGGTCACCGGGTCCCCCGCGCGGCGGCCAGGAAGGCGCGGCGGACGCGGCGCCCCCGCAGGGCGTGAGCTGGCGCGTCGTACGACATGAGCGGGACCCGTGCCGGGGTGGCGGCGCTCGGTGAAGTCGACCAGCAGCGGTGCGCCGTCGACCTCGACCACGACCGCGCCCGCGCGGCCGAGCGGCGTGGCCCGCACCCGGCGCAGCGGCGCCCGCAGCACGGGGGAGCCGGTGGCGTCGAGCACCAGCGCGAGGCGCTCGTCGACGACCTCGACCCGGTAGGGCTGGGTCGCCCGCGTGGGCCCCGGCCCGGTCGCCACGCGTGCGCGCCCGGCGAAGGACCCGGCACCCGAACGGGTCACAAGCCGGTGACGCCCTCGCCGGCTCCGGCCTGCTCGTCGAAGTTCTCGTGCTCGAGCAGGTGGAGGAGCGGTACGCCGATCTTGCGGCGCGCGCGGGAGGACCAGTCGACGTGGAAGAACTCCTGCGACCACGTGGGACCGGGTCAGCACGATCACCTCGCGGCCGTCGACGCGGCTCACCGCGTCGGCCAGCGCGGTGACGGGATCATCACTGACGATCTCGCCCTCGGCGGTGGCACCGGCAGCTCGCAGGGCCGCGAGCGTCTTCGCCAGCGCGTCCTCGGTCTCCCGCTCGGTCTCCTCACGGACCGCCTCCACCTCCTCGACGTCCAGCGGCATCGTGGGGGCGGGGAGGGTGTCGGTGCCCATGGCACCCAGCGCGGCCTCGACCCGGGCGGCGGCGTCCTCCGCCGGCAGCAGCACGTGGTAGTGGACGTCGTCGTCGAGACCCTCGTGGAGGGACCTCACCTGCGCGGCGTCGGCGGCCGTGAGCGCCTGCTCGACGAGCAGCACCACGGTGTAGGTCTCGGTCATGCGCGGCTCTCCCGGAGTCGTGGATCGGTGCGCCCGAAGCCTAGGCCAACCCCGGTCGGGCCAGCACGTCGGTCAGGTCGTAGGAGACCGGTTCGTCGAGCTGGTCGTAGCCGCAGCTCTCCGGGTCGCGATCGGTGCGCCACCGCCGGAACTGGGCCGTGTGGCGGAACCTGCGCCCTTCCATGTGGTCGTAGGCCACCTCGATCACCAGGTCGGGGCGCAGGGGCACGAAGCTGAGGTCCTTGCCCTGGCTCCAGCGGCTCTGGGTGCCGGGCACCCGGTCGGGGTTGGCGGTCAGGAACTCCGCCCAGCGCCCCCAGGGGTGGTCCTCGATCGGGACGACGAGGGGCTGGAGCTGCTCGATCAGCTCGGCCCGGCGGGCCTCGGTGAAGCTGGCGCTGACACCGATGTGCTGGAGCTCTCCGTCCTGGTAGAGGCCGAGCAGGAGGCTGCCGAGCAGGGGTCGCTCGGGCGTGCTCGTCTTGTGCTCGCGATAGCCGGCGACGACGACGTCGGCGGTGCGCTCGTGCTTGATCTTGAGCATGGTGCGGGCGTTCTCGGCGTACGGCGCGCCCAACGGCTTGGCGACGACCCCGTCGAGTCCCGCTCCCTCGAACCGGTGGAACCACTCCTCGGCCAGGGCCCGGTCGGTGGTGGTCCGGGTCAGGAAGCAGGGGCCGTCGGCGTCGGCCAGGGCCTGCTCCAGCGCGGCCCGGCGCTCGGCGAACGGCTTCTCGACGTAGGAGGTGTCCCCGAGCGCGAGCAGGTCGAAGGCCACGAACTCGGCGGGCGTCTTCTCCGCCAGCATGTCGATCCGGCTCTTGGCCGGGTGGATGCGCTCCTGCAGCACCTCGAACTCCAGCCGGTCGACCCCGTCGTCGCCGCGCAGCGCCACGAAGACCTCGCCGTCGAGCACGCACCGGTCGGGCAGCTGACGCCGCATCGCCTCCACGACCTCCGGGAAGTAGCGGGTCAGCGGCTTGGTGTTGCGGCTCGCCAGCTCCACCTCGTCGCCGTCCTTGAACACCAGGCAGCGGAACCCGTCCCACTTCGGCTCGAAGCTGAGCCCCACGACACCGTCGACGGTGTACGCCGAGGGGTCCGGAACGCCTTTGACGCTCTTGGCCAGCATCGGCCGCACAGGGGGCATCACCGGCAGATCCATGCCCGCGACCCTAACGCTCACCAGGTCGCCTGGAGCGAGTCGGACCGACGTCGTCGGTGGTCTCACGCTGGTCCCGACGGTGGCCGTCCTGGGAGGAATCCTGGGATCCGCCCAGGATCGGACCGACTTGCGCCTCTACAGCCGACCGCTGCTCGGTGACCAGGATGGACAGGACGCCTCGTCGCGGGACGGCCCTCTCTCGATCGGGCGGATGTTCAGCCGGAATGCTTGACGGGAGAGAGCGATGAACAGACGAGCACGCCTCGGACTGGCCCTGGCCACGAGCCTCGCAGCGGTCCTGCTTCCCACGAGCCAGGCCTTCGCCGCCGGAGGCGGCGGTGGCGGCGGCGGTGGCGGTGGCGGCGGGGGAGGTGGTGAGACCACCGGCTCGGTCTACGCCGACCTGAACGTCGTCCTGCGGGCGGCGGACGGCACCCCGATCCTGAAGAAGTACGAGGTCCCGGCCACCACGGAGACCGACGCCGCCACGGAGTACTGCGTCCAACCGGTCTCCCACGACGCGGTCCCTGGGGTGTCTGCCATCGTCGACCCCCTCGACGGCCGCCAGGTGTGGGTCCTGCCGCTCCAAGGTGAGTGGCTGCCGCCGTACACCGGCGAGGTGCCGGTCGCGGAGATCGAGCCGTGCGACCCGATGCCGCAGTACGCCATGTTCGTGAGCGCGGTCGAGCTCGAGCGGCTCAACCTCGCCCGCACCTCCGAGCAGGTGATCGCCGACAAGTTGGCAGCGGTTCAGACCAAGCTCGAGACGGCCCAGAAGGTCACGCTGGACGGCGCCGGCCGGATCACCACCGACGGGACCGCGCTGGACGCGTCGCCCGAGTTCGCGGCGATGTACGACGCGCTGATGAAGACCGGCACCCTGCCGGGTCTGCGCGACACCGCGACCACGGCCGTCGGCCCGCCCGCGCAGGTGGGGATCTTCGACGCCTGGAAGCTGGGGGCCGCGGCCATCGGCACCGCCGCCAGCAAGGAGGTGCCCATCACGGTGGACACCGTCGAGTACTACAACCGGGTGATCGGCTTCCCGGAGTCCGACGACTACGCCTCCCCGTGGGGCGTGTCCTTCATCCGCTCGACGAACCCCGACGACCCCGGGACCGCCATGACGACCGGGGAGCGCTTCGTCGACTACAGCGGCTTCAGCTACAACCGTTCGGAGACGTTCAAGGGCAGCGTGACCTGGCTCGACGTGCCGACCCTGACCTGGAAGGTCAGCCGGATCGCCGACGTCGTCCACTTCACCAACCTGACCTCGGAACCGATCGGCGACCGGACGCTCCATGGAGTCACGGCCTTCGCCCAGCTGGCCGACGACGTGCGCGCGGTGATCTTGTACTACCACGACCACGAGACCATTCCAGGGTTCTACATCGACCCGGTCGGAGTGGACACGACAGTGGCCCAGGAGAAGGCGATCCACGACCCGGCCGTCGGGCTGACCCTGCCGGCGTACGCGTTCCAGAACGAGCCGTTCTCCATGACCGCACGCATGTTCAACCCCTTCGGCGGGGTCGCCCTCGACGGTCTGCGGCTGCGGGTCACCATCGACGCGGCGACCGACCTGGCGACCGGTGACATCACCGCGAGCTCCGGAACCGACGCGCTCGACCTCCAGTCGGTGGACGGCAACCTGGTCGGGTGGTGGGGACCCGAGACCGGCTCCAGCCTGGCGCCGGGATCCGATGTCTCCACGGACTTCCAGGTCGAGGCGACCGACGCTGCAGCCCCGGGCCCCTACGAGGTGAAGCTCGAGCTCGTGGACGTCGACAGCGTTCCGGCGACCGTGTTGGCCGAGGACACCGGCACCGTCGCCGTGAAGGACGACGTGGCGACGGTGCTGTGGGCCGACGCGGTCTACCCGCTCGTCACCCAGGGCACCCCGTTCCAGGTCCCGGTGACCGTGTACTCGCCGAGTGCAGGAGAGGCGGACCTGACGTTCGCGCTCGCCGGCCCCGGCGACGACCCGGCGACCGACCTGGTGGAGGCGCTGAAGGACGGCGACGCGACGGCGTACGCCAGCGACGGGTCGGACATGGTGAAGATGCCGCTGTCCCTGGACGACCAGGGACGGCTGGTCGGGAGCTGGCACCTGCCGCTGGCGGCAGGACTGAACCCGGTGACCTGGTACGTCACGATCGCCGACGGAGCGCTGGTGGGTGGCTACACCCTCGACGTCGGGCTGGTGGGAGGCAACTCCCTCGAGCCGGCCTCGCTCTCGGTGGCCGCGCCGGAGAGCCACGGGGAGAAGCCCCCGGACGCCGGCGAGGACACCACGGCTCCGGTCGTCACGATCTCGGTGGTCGGGACCCTTTCGGCGGACGCGTCGTTCACGCTGGCCGCCGACGAGGCGGACGTCACCTACAAGGTGCGGCTGGTCAAGGACGACGTGCCCGGTGACTGGGTGAGCGCCCCCGATGGGAGCGTGACCTACACCGACCTGGTCCCTGGGATCTACTCGTTCCAGGTCAAGGCCACCGACGCTGCCGGGAACGTCTCGCCCATGTACGCCAAGACCTGGGTGGTGGCACCCGAGCCCGGCGACCCGGTTCCGAACACGACCGTCTCGAGTGGGCCGGCGAAGGATGCGTGGGTGCTGTCGCGCCAGACGTCCTTCGACGCCGTGAGCAGCATTCCGGGCGCGGCCTTCATCGTGACGCTGAACGATCGCTACGTCGCGACCAGCTCGACCGAGCGGGTCGTGGTGTCGGGCCTGGCGACCGGCCGTAACGTGATCACCATCAGGGCGTTGGCCGGTGGGTTCGCCGACCAGACCCCGGTGGTCCGCAGGGTGTGGGTGCCGCGCGGTGTCGCGACGATCGCGCATTCGAGCGCCTGGGTCCTGCGCCACGAGACGGGGCATCTGTTCGGGACCTACGCGCAGAGTCGGCGTCACGGGCAGACGTTCACGATGCGCAGCGCTGCGATCAAGCGGATCGCGCTGGTCGTCGCCACCGGGAGCGGGTACGGCAAGCTCCGTGTCCTGCTGAACGGCAGGCCGATCGCCGACGCCATCTCGCTGCGGACACCCACTGCGGGTGGACGGGTGCTGGTGCCGGTGCGGACGTTCGGGGCGACCAAGCACGGAACCATCACCGTCAAGGTGGCCAGCGTGACCGGCAAGGTGGTCCGGCTCGAGGGCATCGCGGTCGCCGCCCACTGAGCGACGACAGCGGTGGAGACGGGGCCGCCCTCCGCTGAGGGCGGCCCTGTTGTCCTCCGTCCGGACCGGCCACCCCTCCCGGCCCGAGGGGAGAGGTCGACCGTCACTGCCGACCGGCCGAGCGACGCGCAGCCTGGTCAGCAGGCGTGTGCACCGCGCACGCGCTGCACCAGGGCGAACGTCACCGCGCCGAACGCGATCAGGCCGTTGACCGGGTCGGGGGGTGCGTTGAGAGCCATCCCCGCGAAGAACACCCAGACACCGGCCACCGCCGCACAGGGTGAGGTCAGCGCGCCCGTCCCAGGCTGGGGAAGGTACGTCGCCAGCGCGAGCGAACCGATCGCCGCGACGCCGAGGAGCACTGCGGTCCAGCCGGGCCCTGGGGGCGGTCCGCCATCGATCAGCCCGCCGTACACCAGGAAGAGCAGTGGCGTCAGCCCGGCCGCAGCCAGGATCCGCCCGCGGGAGAACGTCTCGCTCCACGCGGTGAGCCCCCCGGCCCGAGGGAGGTCGATGGAGACCGCCGGTTCTCGATGTGCAGCCAGCCGCTCGAGTGCGTCGGTAGGCGCGGCGGCCCCTGATGATCCGGCCTCGTTCAGGTCGGGGGGCTGGGGGGCATGAGCCATGCGACCAGGGTACCATATACCCCTGGGGGTATTAAGACCGGTCGGTCAGCATGGGGCAGGCGCCTGTCCCGCGGGGCCCCGCAGCGCCACGTCCCTGGCCTCCCTGCCAGCCCTGCCCATCGTGCCGACCCTGCCGACCCTGCCGGCCCTGCCGATCGCGCGGGTCCTGCCCGGAACCGTTGGGGCCGCCGAAGCCGTTCATGCCCATCCCGCTGTGGGGCCCCCTCTGGAAGGCCGCGAGATGGTGCTGCGAGCCCTGCCGGAGCCGCGTGAGCACGGCGCGGACGTCGGCCTGCCCGAGGTCGCCGAGGGAGGCGGTGAGGTCGGCGATGTCACGATTCTCGACCGTGACGCCCACCTGGTGGGCCTCGTCGAGCGACCGGAGGCCCGCCGTGCGGAGCTGGTCGTAGAGACGCTGCAGCGTCGGGTCCGCATAGGTGCCTGCGGGCAGTCCCGTGGACGGGTCCGCCACGCCGTACCTCTCGAGGAGCACTCCGACGGCGTCGAAGTGCCGCTGCTCGCTGGCGGCGATCATGCCGAACGGCCGGTAGGCGTCGTGATGCCGGCTCAACAGCCGGTACAGGTCACGGGCCATCCGCTCCTCCTCACGGTTGAACGCGAGATCGCCGGCCAGAGTGCCATCGGCGGTGACCTGGCTCGCGGTGACGCCGGTCGGGCTCTCGGCCGTCGACGGTCCCGAAGCGACGGCTGTGACGGTCGCGAGACCGCCCACGAGAAGCGCGGCCACTGCGACGGTGGCGAGACGGACGGTGTTGGTGGTGGTAGGCATGTCGAGCTCCTCGAGTGAGTGATCCGATCGATGCCCCCAGTCAAGGGCGACGTCGTGAAGGCGCTACGCCGGCTGTTGTGAAGATTCGATGTGGTCACCGTCCGGAGCTGCCCAGCCCGACCCTGCCGGCGGGCGGACCACCTAGGGTGGCCCCGTCATCCGCGAACGGAGGCTCATGTCCCACCAGGTGCTCGTCGTCGACGACGAAGCCCGGATCCGTTCGATCCTCGAGGCATACCTCACCGCCGACGGCTTCGGGGTCATCCAGGCCGGCACGGGTGCCGAGGCGCTCGAACTCGCTCGCCGTCACGCACCCGACCTGGTCCTGCTCGACATCGGGCTCCCGGACGTCGACGGGCTGGAGGTGCTCAGACAGCTGCGTACGTTCTCCGGCGTGTACGTCGTGCTGGTGACGGCACGCGCCGAGGAGGTCGATCGCGTCGTCGGGCTGACCGTCGGTGCCGACGACTACGTGACCAAGCCCTTCAGTCCACGCGAGGTGGTCGCCCGGGTCCGCGCGGTGCTGCGCCGCCGGCGAGCCGGCAGCGCCGATGCCGGCGCTGACGTCCTCCGGTTCCCCGGCCTGGTGATCGACGTCGGCCGGAGGGAGGTCACGGTCGACAGCAACCCGGTCACGCTGACGGCGCTCGACTTCGACCTCCTCGTCGCGCTGGCCTCTGCCCCCGGCCGGGTCTTTTCCCGGGCCCAGCTGCTGGAACAGGTGTGGGGCTACGACTTCTTCGGTGACGAGCGGGTGGTCGACGTCCATGTCCGGGGCATGCGCAAGGCGCTGGGCGACGACGCCGCCCACCCGACCGTGATCGGCACTGTGCGCGCGGTCGGCTACAAGTTCCTGCTCGAACCGGTCCCGGGAGGGATGCCGTGAACAGACTGGTGATCAGGTTGGTCATCTCCCACGCTCTGGTCGCCGTGCTCGGTGCCGCCGCGACGTTCGTCGTCGTCCGGCTGCTGGCGCCGACGTTGTTCGACCGGTCGATGGGTCGACAGATGGGCCTGGGCTCCCCCCTCAGCGCGAGCCAGCGCGGCGTCAGCCTCCGGGAGCAGTTCATCGCTGCCGTCGACCAGGCGCTGGTGGTCGGCGTCCTGGTGGGCGGGCTGGCCGCGGCAGCGTTCGGCACCCTCGCGGCCTATCGGTTGACCCGGCCGTTGGCCTCGATACGAACGGCGACCCGAGAGCTGGCAGCCGGGCGCTACAGCACCGAGATGCCACTCCCGCGCGAGCGGGAGCTGGCCGAGCTGGCCACCGACATCAACCGGCTGGGTCACTCCCTGGAGCAGACCGAGTCCCACCGGGTGCGACTGCTCGGCGAGGTCGCGCACGAGATGCGGACGCCGCTCACCGTCATCGACGGCACCCTGGAGGCGATGATCGACGAGGTCGTGGCGGTGACGCCCGAGGAGCTAGGCCGCGTGAGCGAGGAGGTACGGCGGCTGCGCCGCCTGTCGGACGACCTGTCGGCGCTGTCTCGCTCGGCGGAGGGTCGCCTCGACCTACGCCGGGAGGAGGTGGAGCTGCGCGAGGTCGTCTCCGTCGCTGCCGAGCGTCTGCGCCCCCAGGTCGAGGACGCCGGGCTCACCCTGGAGGTCGACCAGGGGGACCTGCCCGTGCCCTGCCAGGTGGACGCCGACCGGATCGGCCAGGTCGTCACGAACCTGGTCGGGAACGCGCTGGCAGCGACCCCGACGGGCGGGACCGTGACGGTGGGCGTCGCACGCGACCAGGACCGGGCCTTCGTCACCGTCACCGACACCGGTGTGGGGTTGCCGCCCGAGGAGCTCGACCGGGTCTTCGAGCGGTTCCACCGTGCGCCCGGCAGGACCAGGGCGTCCGCCGGGACGGGCGTCGGACTGACCATCGCGCGGGCACTGGTGCGGGCCCATGATGGTGACCTCACCGCCTCGTCCCCCGGGCTCGAACAGGGGGCGACGTTCACTGCGTGGCTGCCGCTGACCCAGGCGAGCAGGCTGCCCCATACGTGGCCTGCCGGCGCTCGGTGAAGGGATTGCCCTCGAGATGAATGGTCGGTGGCGGCCGAGGACCCAGCGACCGGTGTCGGCAGGCTGGCAAGGTTGCGGCCGGCCTTCGCGAGCGGGACTCTGCCTCCGTGCTCGACCGGTAGTCGTCTCCGTGGACCACCTACTCCGGTCAGGGAGCCTGCGGGCATATCAGCAGACGCCCAGGGGCCACGTCGAGAGCGACGCGCTGACGCGGGAGTGCTTCGGTCGTCCTTCGGCGCGTCGAGCTGGAGCGCCATCGCGAGACGCCTTCCCCCTCGACCGACCGCCAGCCCGGAGGCTGTGCCGCCGCGTCGAGCTCGTGCGGGGCGCCCCTCTACTTCTCCCCGAGGTGTGCCCTCCCGCGGCTTGCTCGCACTGCGCGAGTGTTGGTGAGCGGGGCGTCAGGGACGGACACGAACCGTCCGTGGCTGTCGTCGTCGACCGCGAGTGGCGGATGTCTAGACTGACGATCGGGCGTGCCGTGCCCTTGAACTGGTCGGCGAGCGAATGACTGGTCACTTGCCAGGCCTCCGGTGTAGAAGGCCACCAGAGCGATCGCCGCACCCGCCAGGAGATCGGCGAGGTAGTGGTAGCCGAGGTAGATGACGGCCACTGAGGTCAGCGTCGCGTTGACCCAGACCACGATCTTGAGCCATCTCATCCTCGTGGTGAACTGGACCATCAGCGCGACGAGAAGCGTGATCGCCATATGGAGGCTCGCGAAGGCCGCCACCCCGCTGAAGGTGCTGGTGGCACCTGTGAGGGTCGGGGCAGTGGTGTCGACCGCCCACACTCGGGAGTCGGCCAGTGAGGTGAGGAGCCGTTCGGCGGTCGTGTTGTCGACCGCGGTGAAGAGCCAGGGATGCTCGAAACCGGGGCCGAGTGAGGGCAGGGCGTAGTAGGACACGATGCCCATGGCCCACGCTGCGCACTGGGAGGTGGCGAACCAGTAGCCGTAGCCGATGTTGCGTGACCAGACCAGCCAGACCACGAGCGCGAACGGCGTCAGGGGCATGAACCACACGTAGACCAGCGAGAGGAATTCAGCCGCAACGCCGGTGCCCAGGGCACTGTGCAGCACGACGGCGGGCACATGTCCGAGGAAGAGTGCGCGATCCAGACTGAACAGGGCCGGATCGAAGACGTGATGGGGGCCCTCGATGAACGGCAGCTCAGACTTGAGGTTCCGATAGCTGAAGTAGGTCAGGTAGAAGCCGAGCGCACCCGTGACGACCAGGGTCACCCGTTCCCGCGTCCAGTGACTCGCAAGCCGTTCGCGGAACACCCCGGCCATCCGTGCAGGGTTCCCCCGCGACACCCACACCGTACGAGGGACGAGGTCGATACCGAACCCGATGACCACCACCAGAGGCAGGCGCAGGTACAAGGGTCCGAGAAAGCCGTCGGGATCGGCCAGGTGGGCACCGAACAGCACCGCCCCAAGCATGGCTGCGACCGCCATCGACCCGGCGATCGAAGCCAAGAACAGGTGCGCCCGGCGATACGGGCGCATCAACGCGAGCCCTTGCCCGGTGGATCTGCGGTCTCGAGGTCCAAGGACTCGAGAGTGTTCGTCGGTCGCCGGGTTTGGAGGGCCACGAACCAGACGAGCGCCGCGGCCATGAGAGCCGTGGCGACGAAGGTGTTGAGGCGCAGGCCGAGGACGTGCTGGGAGTAGTCGATGCGCAGGAACTCCTCGAAGATCCGGAAGGCGGAGTAGCCGGCGACGTAGAGGGCGAACAGCCCTGGCGGGCGGATGTCGCGGTTGCGCCCCAGCCAGATCAGTATCCCCGCCCAGGCGAAGTCGAAGAGCAGCTCGTAGAGGAACGTCGGGTGGAACGTGGAGTACTGGACGTAACCGGGAGGACGGTGTGTCGACGCGATCTGGAGACCCCAGGGCAGGGAGGTCGGGCCTCCGAAGAGCTCCTGGTTGAAGTAGTTGCCGATCCGGCCGATGCCCTGAGCTATCAGCAGGGCAGGTGCGACAGCGTCCATGAAGGCCGGGCAGCTCGCCCCCTGGCGTCGCACCCGCCACAGCCCGATCACGGTGGCCAGTGCGACGCCACCCCAGATGCCCAGCCCGCCCTCCCACACGGCCAGTGGCCCCCACCAATGCGGTGGCACCACCGCGGGTGTGGTGATGTCGAAGTAGATGCGTCCGCCGAGGATCCCGGCCGGGACCGCCCACAGCGCCACGTCATCCACCAGCGCCGGGTCGCCTCCGACTTCGCGCCACCGCCGTCGGGTCAGCCAGACCGCGACGACGATCCCCACGATGTACATGAGGCCGTAGGCATGGAGGTGGAAGGGCCCCAGACTGATGCCGTTGACGGCGGGGCTCGGGATGCTCAGCCGCACGTTCTCGACTCCTTGGGTTGTGGCCGCCAGGGACGGGGCCTGAGGGGCGCAGGGCAGCGGGGCGGGGTGGCCGGAGCGGACGACTGGTGGCGGCTCATCGGGGCGCACTTGCCGGATCACCGTCGTCGAGCTCCAGCTGCTCGACGAGGCGTGCCAGTGAGGGCACGGCCTGAGCGATGGCCCGTTGGTCCCGGACCTGCAGCCGGTCCATGGCGTGGGCGAGTCGTCGATTGTTCGCCTCCAGCCACGATGCCAGCTCGCCACGCCCGTGGTCGGTCAGGGTGACTGAGACCGCGCGCCGGTCCGCGTGGTCAGAGCTTCGCTCCACGAGTCCGGCCAGAACCATCTGCTGGACCAGGTTGCTCACGGTGTTGATCGCAAGGTTGTGCCGCGTCGCGAGGTCGCTGATGCGCAGGCCAGGCTCCTCGGCGAGCCGCTGCAGGATCTCGACCTGGGCCATCGGTAGCCGCTCCCACGCGTACTCGCTCCGCACGCTGGTGCGCAGGGCCCGCCGCAGCCGTGCCACGACGACCGCCAGAGCCCCCGCGTCCTGCCCGACGGAGGCAGTCAGAGTTCGAGTCGATACGCCCACCACCGCAGGATACTGCTGTCCTAGGATGGTTCTGTGGCGGGAGTATCTCGATGGTCGTCAGAGGCCCAGGGCGGCTATCCCGACGACGCCCGCGTCGACCCCCGGATCCAGGCACCCGAACGGCCGGTGCGGTTGCTGCGTTGGTGGCACGAGCTGGTCCTGGCCACGCTCCTGTACGCCTGCTACGACGCCGCCCGAGGACTGAGCAGAGGCGGCTTCGTCAAGGCAGAGCGCGACGGATGGCACATCCTCGACTTCGAACGAGCCCTGCACCTGGACCCCGAGGGCTGGCTCAACGCCCATCTCCAGACCTTCCCGCTGCTCGCCGTACCCGCGTGCTACGCCTACGCCACCTTGCACTTCGTGGTGACGCCGAGCGTCCTGGTCTGGGCCTACTGCCGCCGACCGACTGCCTACGCCCGCGCGCGCACCACCCTGGCCCTGGCGACCGCCGGCGCGCTCTTCGGATTCTGGTTCTTCCCCACCGCTCCCCCCAGGCTGCTGATCGGGGGCGGGTTCCAGGACACGCTGGCCACCTACAGCAACTGGGGCTGGTGGGGATCCCAAACCAGCATTCCCCAAGGAGCCGCCGCGCTGGCGAACCAGTTCGCTGCCATGCCGTCGCTGCACGTGGCCTGGTCGATCTGGTGCGCAGCCACCCTGATCGCCCATGTCCGCAGCCGCACCGTCCGAGTACTCGCTGGCCTGTATCCGGTCATCACCGCCACGGTCGTGCTGGCCACCGCCAACCACTACCTCCTCGACGTCGCGGCCGGAGCCGCCCTCTGGGCACTAGCCCACGCGTTCGTGCGCGTGTACCCCAGCCGCCTGAATGGGGGCACCGGTGTCACCTGGACCTGATGCCACCACCATTGCGACCGCGACCAGCAGCTCCAGCCCGAACGGGGGCAGGGGCTGGCGCAGGCCTCACCGCTCCTCGACGCATGCCGCGCGGACGCGGAACCCCCACATCACAGCACCGAGTCGGACCGGCCCCGTCCACAGAACCGAGCACCGCAGGTGCGGACTCCCGACCGTCACGGCGTGCAGCGCGGCGCCCCCGGCGGGCATCGCCAGCCGGATCCGAACCCGGCTAGGTCCTACCGCCAGTGTCCTGTCCCCACCAGCGCCATGCCACTCCCTCATCGAGGGACCCGGGAAGGGCATTGTCGCCACCCGACGGGCCCAGCCGAACCCCGCGCAATCGGAGAGGGAGCCCCAACCGAGCATCCCGGCAACTCGATGACGCCTTTGTCTGCCGCGCCGTGGCCGTGGTTCGTCGTCGGGGGCGCTCTCGTCGGCACGTTGACCGGGTTCTTCGGGGTGGGCGGCTCCTCGATCGCCACACCCGTGCTGTCCCTTCTCGGCGTCCCCGGACTGTTGGCCATCGCCTCGCCCCTGCCCGCCACGATCCCGTCCGCAATCGCGGCCGCTATCCCCTACGTCCGCAGCAAGGCAGCCCGACCCCGAGCGGCCGCCTGGTCACTCGGCGGGGCCCTCCCAGCGACGGTCGCCGGCGCCCTCCTCTCCGAGGTAGTCGGCGGTTCGACACTGCTCGTGGCCTCCGGGATCGTCCTGATCCCCGTCGGGTTGCGTGTGGTCCGTCCGATCGGGGAGGGCTCACGCCATGCCGGTACCGCTCGGCGCCAGAACCGTCCACTGCTGGTGGCGGCCTCGGCCGCCGTCGGCCTCTTCACCGGGTTGCTCGCCAACGGCGGCGGCTTCCTCCTCGTGCCGATGTACTTACTCCTGTTCGGCCTCACCATGACCGAGGCGGCTGGCACCAGCCTGCTGGTGATCAGCGTGCTCACCATGCCGACCCTGGTCACGCACTGGGCGCTGGGGCACATCGACTGGTCCGTGGCCGGAGCGTTCGCGGTCGGTGCTGTCCCCGCCAGCATGCTCAGCGGCATAGCCGCCCAACGGACTCCCGGAGGAGCCACTCGCAGGGCCTTCGGCTGGTTCCTCGCCCTCTCCGGAGCCGCCTTCGCCCTCTACCGCCTCACGACGGGCTGATATGGAAGTGGCTGCTGTCAAGGGGGCAGGGTGAGGCGCCGCCCATCTGGTGTGGTGGGCGGCGCCTCGGTACTCGCCGGCTGTGTGGTGACGGAGCGTGTCGTTGCGACGCGGGTCAGGCTTACATGCGCGGGTTGGTTACCGCAGGACGGGGCGTTCGGCTGGAGCGGTCCGCGTGTCTAGTGTCGAGCGTCGTGGTCTCGGTGTTGGCCGGGGCCGCTGCTCATAGCCCGGTCGCGGGTGGGCTCCACGCGTTGCCTCGTCGCCATCAGCGCGGCGAGGGTCCAGGTGGGCTGTCTACTCCTCGAGGACGGCTAGCGACCAGCACCAGCCGGCCAGCTCGCGGGCGACGGCGGTGTTGGCGATGGTGGCCTTCTTGCTGCGGGCGTCGAATCTGGTCCAGCGTCGGTGCCGGCGTCGGTTGCCCAGGTCGCCGCGGGCGCGGGCCGCCGGGGTGGCCTGCTCCCATCGGGCCCGCATCACCGCGCCGGGTGCGTAGCGGGGGCGGTGGTGCCAGGCGGCCTCGACCAGCAGCCGGCGGGCGTGGCCGTTCCCGGCCTTGGTGATCGGTCCCTGCACTCGCGAGGTTCCCGAGGAGGACTCCGAGGGCACCAGCCCGACGAACGAGCCAATGCTGTTGCCGGTGAAGCGGTGCCAGTCGCCGATCTCGACCGCGAGCCCGAACGCGGTCAGCGTGGACACTCCCCGCAGGCATGCCAGCCGCTGCACCAGCGGGGTGAACTCGGACTCGGCGGCCATCTGTTCGATCGCGGCGTCCAGCCGGTCCCGGCGGGCCTGGGTGACCAGTGCGGTGTCGTAGGCGGCCTCCAACGCGAGCATGGTCGCAACCGGAGTGAGGCGCTGTCGGCGCAGCCAGGCATCGTGCTTGCCGGTCCACGCCCTGCCGCCGGAGTAGACCACCCCGTTCCGCAGCAGCAGCTTGGAGAGCCGGTGCCGGGCGCGCATCAGGTCACTGCGGCAGTCCTCCCGGGCGCGGACCAGATCTCGGGCCGCCTCCTGATCGACGGTCGGGATCGCGACAGGGACGAACTCGTCCAGGCGCAGCAGTCGGGCCAGATGGACCGCGTCCCGGGCGTCGGTCTTCACCCGATCACCGGCCGGCCGCTGAAGCTTTGACGGCGCGACCACCTCACACCGGATCCCGGCCGCGGTCAGAAAACGGGACAGACCGAACCCGGTACGGCCGGCCTCATAGGCCACCGCCACCGGACCCGGCAGCGACCGGACCCAGTCCAGAACGTGGTCATGGGCCGGAGTCAGCCGTGTCTGGAACAGCTCACCCGTGCTCCCATCGATCGCAGCAGCCGCGACCGATCGGGCATGCACGTCGAGCCCAACGCTCGTACGCTCAGTGAACAACCGGGGCCTCCCACAAGTGTCGGAAAGGCCGAGCAGGCAGCCCCTGCCCGACAACCCACGAATGTTGTGAGCGAGGCCCCGGCCCGCAACCCCTCAGAACGAGGCGGTCACGCCATACCGTCTAGCCCCACTACTGGCCCGGAGCCCCCCGGAAGGGAGGCGCGCTGGCCTTCGGTGGCGTGCCCGTTCGCGGCGCGGCAGCCTCGCTGGTGAGCGACCTCGACCTGGCTGGCCGGCCGGCCAGCCAGCCGACCGAGTTCTCGGAGAGCTGAGGCCCCATTCCTCGCAGATGTCACAGCTCGTCGAGCCGAGGCAGTCGCGGGTCTCGGTCACAGCGGGTTCCGGCCGGGTGAGACGAGCGCGATGACGAGGGCGAGCAGACTCACCGCAGTGGTGGCGAGTGTGATGAGTTGAACTGTGCGGGTGTCGCTCAGACGGCGTCCCCCGGTCTCGGCTGCCATGTTTCGGGAAGAAAGTCGTCCGAGCAGCCATACCGCGGTCGCCGTCGCCAGAACCAGCACACCCGCGACCGGACTGGTACGCAGCATGGCCGCGCCCAGTGCGGCGAAGGAGATCGAGGTGCGGGTCCAGGCGAGGTCCGTGCGCTCACGTGCCAGACCAGGGTCACGGTCCTCGATGTCGTCGGGCGCCTCGGGCGTGCTCGATCCGTACATCTCAGTTCGTCGCGCCAGGTGAGAGCAGGATCAGGACCACGGCGATGAGAGCGAGCAGCGTGATTGTGATGGCGAGCAGCTTCGGCAGTATCGAGGTGCCCAACGGCGCGCCCTGGCGCAGCGCACGCTGATGACGGGTCCATTCGAGGTAGCTGCCGACCGACAGGACACCGCCGAGCGCAATGAGCGGTAGGGCGATCAGATGTCGCCCGAAGGGCACGCCTTTGAACGGCGGCAGCAACTGCACGATCGCCAGGCCGGCGACCACGAGCGCGAGCGCCGTGCGATGCCAGGCAAGGAACGTGCGTTCGTTAGCGAACGTGAACCTGGCATCCGGCTCGTCCTCGCTGGGCGACACGTTCTGCGTGCTCGCAGACCCGGCATGGGCCGCGTCATCGGGGCCGAGGTCGTCCGGAACAGGGTTCGACGGCGTACCACCCATCAGCATGAGCCCCCATCCCACGCACGTATCGGCATGAGGCAGCCTGCGACCAGGACGTCGGAACGGTGCCGCTTGGCCCATGCGACCAGGTCCGGTCCCCTGTCGTCGTGCGCCACCGGGGGCCACAGCTGTGTTGCGTGCAGCCTCACTTGCTGGTCGCAATGCCATACAGAGCCACGAGGCCGGTGGCGATGACAAGCACTGCGAGCCAGGTGAACGCCATCGCGGTAGCAGGCCCCGGGGTCTTGAGGGGGTGTCGGCGGTGTCTCTCGGACCAGGCCAACGCCGCGGCGGCGATCGCGGGAACGGCAGCAAGTCTGGGGGACGGAGTGTGCCATCCGGTCGCGACAGGCAGCACCGCCGTGGCGCCCAGCGTGGCCGCGGTGAGGTACCAGGACCGAACCGTTGCCTGGATCTCTGAGTCCGGCTCGGCGCGCATCAAGGCCCTCCGTTCCTGCCTGGCTCAGGCTTCCACGTGGGTGGAGGCAGCTCCGGCAAACGCATCGGTCTTCCGGAACATCGTATGCCGCACGGGCGCCAGCGCACGTCCTCCACGCGCGACGCGGGCCCGCAACAGGCCGCCCTAGCGGGTACCTCTTGCGGTGGAGGTGGCAGGCGCGCTTGCACCGTGCATCGGCAGGGTCAAGCGGACTGTGGGCCGTGAGCTGATCAATGACCTCAGAAGTCCAATCGAGATGGGCGTGTGGCTGCCGCGCCCAAGGGCAACGACCCGGCACGCCCTTCACAAGTTGAGCTCGTGGGTGGCGCAAAGGAGCCGCTCTGTGAGAGCTCTGTGAGAGTTTCGCCTGGGGACGCCCAGGTCAGGAGCGCACAAGTCGCTGATGCGGAAAGCTCCCCGGGTAGGAGTCGAACCTACGTCGCTAGTCCTGATTCAAAGTCAGGCGGGCCCTGCCGGCAGACCAACCGGGGAATGCGTAGAGGGTAAGGGCCCGCCCGGCGGAGCGGCACCTGCGGCCCGGCAGACCGACCGGGGAATGCGCAGAAGGTAAGGAGCGCTCGGTGCACCTCCTCCTGCGGCCATGGTGGCGGCGGGACGACCACCCGGGCGGACGGTGGTCGGCGTCCCGGAGGCGGGGATTAGGTTGGTCCCCATGTCGAACCACCTGACCGTGATCGTGCTGGCGGCGGGTGGTGGCACCCGCATGAAGTCGAAGACGGCCAAGGTGCTGCACGAGATCGGCGGCCGCAGCATGGTCGGGCACGTGCTGGCTGCGGTGCAGGCCCTGGAGCCGACCCGGGTCGTCGCCGTCGTCGGCCACCAGCGCGACCAGGTCGGCCCCCACATCCAGGCGCTGATGCCGGAGGTCACCCTCGCCGTCCAGGACGAGCAGAAGGGGACCGGGCACGCCGTCAAGATCGCGCTCGAGGCCGGCGGTACGACGACCGGCACCGTCCTGGTGGCCGCCGGCGACACCCCCCTTCTGCGCGGGGAGAGCCTGCGTGACTTCGCCGCGGAGCACGAGGCGGCGCAGTGCGCCGTGAGCGTGCTCTCCGGGATCGTCGACGACCCGTACGGCTACGGCCGCATCGTCCGCAACGACGAGGGTGACGTCGAGGCGATCGTCGAGGAGAAGGACGCCACCCACGACCAGCGCAGTCTGCACGAGATCAGCTCGGGGATCCTCGCCTTCGACGCCGGGTTCCTCCTGGAGGCTCTGCCGAAGCTCGGCAACGACAACGCCAAGGGGGAGTACTACCTCACCGACACCGTCGGTCTCGCCCGCGACGCCGGTCTGGCAGTCGGTGCGTTCCCCATCGACGACTGGGTCCAGACCGAAGGGGCCAACGACCGGGTGCAGCTCGCCCGCCTCGGCCGCGAGCTCAACCGCCGCATCGTGGAGACCTGGATGCGTGACGGCGTCACCGTGATGGACCCGGCCACCACGTGGGTGGACTCCGACGTCACGCTCGCGCCCGACGTCGTACTCCTGCCCGGCACCCAGCTGCTGGGCGCCACGGTGGTCGCCGAGGACGCCGTCATCGGTCCCGACTGCACCCTCAAGGACTGCGAGATCGGCCGGGGCGCCAGGGTCGTGCGCACCCACGGTGAGCTGGCGGTGATCGGCGAGGGCGCCACCGTCGGGCCGTTCTCGTTCCTGCGCCCGGGCACCGTGCTCGGCGACGGCGGGAAGGTCGGCGCCTTCGTCGAGACCAAGAACGCCCAGATCGGGGCCGGCGCCAAGGTGCCCCATCTGTCCTACGTCGGCGACGCCGACATCGGCGAGGGCTCCAACATCGGGGCCGGCACGATCTTCGCCAACTACGACGGCACCCACAAGCACCACACCACCGTCGGCCGGGGTGCCAAGACCGGCGCCAACAACACCTTCGTCGCCCCGGTGACGATCGGCGACGGGGCCGTGACCGGCGGCGGTGCCGTCGTACGCCGTGACGTGCCGCCCGGACAGCTCGCGGTGTCGGGTGGCCCTCAGCGCAA
This sequence comes from uncultured Actinomycetota bacterium, assembly GCA_963761085.1. Classification (GTDB taxonomy): domain Bacteria; phylum Actinomycetota; class Actinomycetes; order Propionibacteriales; family Nocardioidaceae; genus Nocardioides. The sequence goes on along the minus strand of CAVXFQ010000012.1, from coordinate 24,714 downwards.
CCTCGAGCGGCGCCTTCCCCGCTCGCCCGCCGACCCGGACGTGCCCACGATGGGGGACTCTGCGGCAGATGAGGGAGAATCCTGAGCCGTGACCGCCAAGACCAAGAAGACCACCAAGAAGCACCTGATGGTCTTCTCCGGCCGGGCTCACCCGCTCCTCTCGGAGGAGGTCGCCACGGAGCTCGGCAGCCCGTTGGTGCCGATGCAGGCGTTCAACTTCGCCAACTCCGAGATCTACATCCGCTTCGACGAGTCCGTCCGCGGGTGCGACGCCTTCGTGATCCAGAGCCACACCGCGCCGATCAACGAGTGGATCATGGAGCACCTGATCATGGTCGACGCGCTGAAGCGGGCCAGCGCCAAGCGGATCACCGTGGTGATGCCGTTCTACGGCTACGCCCGCCAGGACAAGAAGCACCGCGGCCGCGAGCCGATCTCGGCCCGGCTGATGGCCGACTTCTTCAAGACCGCCGGCGCCAACCGGCTGATCACCGTCGACCTCCACGCCGACCAGATCCAGGGCTTCTTCGACGGCCCGGTCGACCACCTGATGGCACTGCCGATCCTGGCCGACTACGTCAAGGAGAAGTACGGCGACCAGCGCCTCGCCGTGGTCAGCCCCGACGCCGGCCGGATCAAGGTCGCCGAGCGCTGGTCGGCCCGCCTCAACGGCGCCCCGCTGGCGTTCATCCACAAGAGTCGGCGCATCGACCGCCCCAACGAGACGGTGGCCAACCGGGTCGTCGGTGACGTCCGCGGGCGGATCTGCGTCCTGGTCGACGACATGATCGACACCGGCGGCACGATCGTGCAGGCCGCCGAGGCGCTGGCCAACGACGGCGCCGCTGGGGTCGTCATCGCCGCCACCCACCCGATCCTCTCCGGGCCTGCCGTCGACCGACTCAAGAACAGCGCCGTCACCGAGATCGTGGTCACCAACACGCTGCCGATCCCCGACGACAAGCGCTTCGACAAGCTCACCTGCCTCTCGATCGCCCCTCTGCTCTCGCAGGCGATCCGCGAGGTGTTCGAGGACGGCTCGGTCACCAAGATGTTCGACGGCCACGCCTGACCTGCCCCGACCCGGCCGCCCCGCTGGTTGAGGAGGTCGCTCTGCGACCGTCTCGCAACCACGCGGCCCACCCACACACGTTCCGCGGGCGCCGCGTGGTTTCGAGACGGCCCTAGCGGGCCTCCTCAACCAGCGGCCGCCAACCGGGCCTCCTCAACCAGCGGCATCCGCGGGCGCCGGCCCGCCTCCGTCGGGCTAGCCGGCGGAGCGGACCCGGAGGGCGACGTCGTAGTCGTCGACGGTGTCGCGCCAGCCGCGGCGCAGGACGGTGTTGTCGGTGCGGTCGGCGGCGGCCTCGAGGTCGTCGCGCAACGTCCGGAGCCGCTCCATCGCCATCGGGAACCTCGGCGCCGCGAACGCCACGTCGGAGGCGAACGCCTGGCCGCGTGCGGCCAGGGCAGGGGCTTCCTCGAGATAGCGCTTGACGTACGGCGCGCACAGGTCGGCCTGGCCGGGGGTCCACAGCCCCGCCACCAGCGCCTCGAAGTCCCGGTTGGACACCGCCGGGTCGATCAGCCTTGCCCATGCCTCGGCCTTCGCCGAAGCCTCCGGACGGCTGGCGAGCGCGGTCAGCGAGGCCTGGTGCCCGTTGGAGGAGTGGTCGGCGGCCGCCTCGGCTGCGACGAGCTCGGCGCCGGCCGCGCCGAGGACGGCCAGACGCCGTACGGCGAGCCAGCGGGTGTCACGGTCGACCGCGAGGCCGTCGCCGGCGACGCCGCTGGAGAGCCACCCCTGCAGCAGGTCGACGTCGGCTGAGGTCTCCGCGAGGCGTCGTAGCGCGGCCAACCGCCGGTCGGCGTCGCCGCTGTCCAGGACCCGCCGGCACACCTCGGCCACGACCTGCTCGGAGTCGGACCACGACTCGGGCGCGGTCCACTGCGGCACCTGTCGCATCAGCCGGCGGAGCACGCCGTCGAAGACGACGGGGTCGGTCTCGTCGCCCAGGTGGCGGCGTACGACGTCGAGGAAGTCGCCCACGGGCGCGAGCCCGAGCCGCACGCGGGTGAGGGCGTTGGTCCACGTCACGGCCCGCATCAGCGGGTCCGGCAGCGCCGCGAGCTGGTCGACCACGCTCTGCCACGAGAGGTCGTCCAGCAGCACCGCGGCGTAGGCCTCGTCGGCGGCGTTGGGGATCACCGGCGCACCCGCGAAGTCGGGCAACGCCACGGGGTCCGAGGCCAGGTCGACCAGCCGGGTCGCGCGCACCGAGCTGCCCTCGAGGGCGGCGACGCTGAACCGGTGGGGCCGGGTGCCCTCGCGGGTCAGCACTGGCACGTCACCGTCGCGGGTCACCCGGACGGTGTCGTAGCCGGTGGTCCGCAGGTAGGCCTCCGCCCACCCCCGCACGTCACGGTCGGTGACCGAGTCGAGCGCGTCGAGGTAGTCGGCCAGCTCGGCGTTGCCGAAGCGGTGCTTGGTCAGGTAGCGGTTGGTGCCGGCGACGAAGGTGTCCCAGCCGAGCCAGGTCACCAGCTGCAGCAGCACCGACGCGCCCTTGGCGTAGGTGATCGAGTCGAAGTTGGTGAACGCCGTGTCGACGTCGGCCAGGTGCTCGGCGTCCTCGGCGATCGGGTGGGTCGAGCGCCGCCCGTCCGCGGAGAAGGCGAACGGCTTGCGGTTGAGCGCGAAGTCCGGCCACGACCCGAGCACCCCCGCCTCGTGGGCCACCCGGTAGCCCATGTAGTCGGCGAACGACTCGTTGAGCCAGGTGTCCTGCCACCACTTCATGGTCACCAGGTCGCCGAACCACATGTGCGCCATCTCGTGCGCGATCACGGTCGCGCGGTCGACCAGCTCGCCGGCGTCGGGCTCGTTGCGCGGGAGGTACTCGTCGCGGAACGTCACGCACCCGGCGGTCTCCATCGCCCCCCAGTTGTGGCCCGGGCCCATCACCTGGTCGTAGGAGTCGAACGGGTAGGGCTCGTCGAAGGTGCCGGTGTAGAAGTCGAAGCACGCCTCGGTGACCTCGCGCATGTTGTCGAAGTCGCGGTCGAGCTCGTCGCCCAGGGACGCCCGGGCGTGCCAGCCGAACGGCAGACCGGCGTGCTCCCACGTGCGCGAGTGCCAGGGACCCGCGCAGACGGTGAAGAGGTACGTCGAGATCGGCGGCGTCGTCGTGAACGCCCAGGTGCCGCCCTCGTGCGACTCCAGCCGGCCGTTGCCGATCACGGTCCAGTCGCCGGGCGCCACCACGGACACCGACATCGGAGCCTTCAGGTCGGGCTGGTCGAAGCACGCGAAGACCTTCTGGGCCAGGTCCATGCCGGCGTAGGCGGCGACGTAGGTCGCGTCGTCCGCGGGGTCGGTGAAGGTGTGCATGCCATCGCCGTCGTTGACGTAGGGGATGCGCGCCTCCACCACGACCTCGTTGTGCGGCGCGAGGTCGTGCAGCGTGATCCGCTTCCCGTCGTACGACGGGGTCCGGACGGGAGCGCCGTTGACGGTCAGCCGCAGGTCCTGGGCGTCGGTCAGCTCGAGGAACGTGGTGGCGCGAGGGTCTTCGAGGGCGAAGTCGACGGTGGTTCGAGCGCCGAAAGCCTCGCGGGAGGTGAGGTCGAGCTCGATGCGGTAGCGGACCTGGGAGATCCGGGCGGCCCGGGCGCGGGCCTCGTCGTAGGTGAGAGACACCCGAGCGACCCTAGGCGACGACCGCTGTCCGTCACCACGCCTAGGGGTGAAGGTCAGGATTCGCCTGCCACCAGCGGCGCGTCTAGACTCACCCAGTTGCCTCGGCGAGGGAGCCCGGCCGGTCAGCTGGTCGGCCCGGGTGTCCGTGATCGACAGGGCGGCTGGATTCCCGCCGCGCTGACCCGGTCGCGCGGCGTTTCTCGTGTCGAGGACCGAAAGCTCGGTGGCCGGGCAGAGTCGCGGCCACCCCGACGTACGAGGAGAACCCCGGCATGGCCGAGAAGATCACCGCGGAGCTGCGCACCGAGTTCGGCAAGGGTGCCGCCCGCCGCATCCGTCGCGACCACAAGATCCCCGCTGTCGTGTACGGCCACGGCAACGACCCGATCCACCTGACGCTGCCAGGCCACGACACGATGATGGCGCTCAAGCACGGCGGCGCCAACGCGCTGCTCGAGCTCGACATCGACGGCAAGGGCCAGCTGGCCCTGGCCCGTGAGGTCCAGGTCGACCCGGTCCGCCGGGTCCTCGAGCACATCGACTTCGTCGCGGTCCGCAAGGGCGAGAAGGTCACCGTCGACGTGCCGGTGCACGTCGTCGGCGACGCCGTCTCCGAAACCCTCGTGGTCACCGAGAACTCCACGGTGCAGGTCGAGGCCGAAGCCACCAACATCCCCGAGTACATCGAGGTCTCCGTCGAGGGCGCCGAGGTCGGCACCCAGATCCACGCCTCCGACCTGCAGCTGCCCGAGGGCACCACGCTGCTCGTCGACCCGGAGACGCTGGTCGTCAACGTGACGCAGGCGCAGTCCGCCGAGCAGCTCGAGGCCGAGCTGTCCGAGGCCGAGGCCGAGGCCGGCATCGTCCACGAGGAGAGCGACGAGGCCGCCGAGGGCGCCGAGAGCGCCCCCGCCGCCGAGGGCGAGAGCGCCCAGGCCGAGGGCGACTCCGCCGAGTGAAGCTCCCGCGTCGGCCGGGGTGGCTGCGTCGCCGTGGCGCCCCGACCGATGCGGCGCCGAGCTCTCAGGGCCACGACATGACTGACGCGACCGACGTCTGGCTCGTCGTGGGCCTGGGCAACCCCGGTCCGTCGTACGCCGGGCACCGGCACACCGTTGGCTACTTGGTCACCGACGAGCTCGCCGACCGGATGGGCGCGCGGTTCCGCGCGCACAAGTCGGGCCGGGCCGAGGTCGTCGAGGGCCGCCTCGGGGCCCCGGGCACCGAGGCCCCGCGGGTCGTCCTGGCGCGCTCGCGCACCTACATGAACGAGACCGGCGGCGCCGTCAAGCAGCTGGCCACCTTCTACAAGGTGCCACCCGACCGCCTGGTGGTCGTCCACGACGAGCTCGACCTCCCCTTCGAGACGCTGCGCGTCAAGCGCGGCGGTGGGGACAACGGCCACAACGGCCTGCGCTCGCTGCGCAACGCCCTGGGCACCGGTGACTTCTACCGCGTCCGGCTCGGCATCGGCCGGCCCCCGGGACGCCAGGACGTCGCGGACTTCGTGCTCTCGGACTACTCCGCGGGCGAGCGCAAAGTGCTCCCGCTCCAGGTGGTGACCGCGGCCGACGCGGTGGAGTCGCTGCTGACCGACGGGCTCGAACGCACCCAGTCGCGGTTCAACTCCTGACCGTCCTCCCCTCGAACCGCCCCTCGAGCTGTTCGTTGAACCGTTCTTGAGGTCGGCCTGACCGGGCCCAGCGCCCGGCGGGAGACGCTGGACTCGTCCGGAAACGGGCGAACGTACTGGGTAAAGACCTGATCGGTACGAATTTTGCCGAAATTCTGGCTATAGGCACTGGCGCGGAGACGGGCGGATGCCGAGAATAAGTCCTGGTCACGTGTGGGCTCGGGGGAGCCGGTGAAGCACATGGCCACTGGGACGGGACCTGTTGGGTCCCGGTGGGGAAGATCGTGGAGTTCGTCTCCTCGGGCAATCCGAGGATCATTACGGGGTGCTGCACGCTTGGCGTGCAGTCGCGCCCGCAGTGGCGCGATCGTCGTACGGCCGACTGCCGTTCCTTGCGCCCTGCGAGCACCTGACGCAGGTCGTCACTCCCGCCCGGTAATGCCTCGCACGAACTCGTGCGGGGTACACAGGGAACAGGAGACAAACCGATGAACAAGCCCAGCAGGCGCGCAGTCGTCCGCACCGGCGTGTGGGCCGTGCCCGTCGTCGCGACCGCCTCGCTGGCACCGGCGTTCGCCGGCTCCGGGACGCCGCCGCCGGTCGTGATCGACGGCGTCGGCAGGGGTGCAAGTTCCCCGGCAAGAGCACTGACTACGACTTCGGCTACCGGATGGTGCTCACCTTCCACAACACCACCGGCACACCGCAACCGATCAACATCTTGAGCTTCACGATCAGCGGGAAGGCGACGACCTAGTTCACCCCGAACTCGTTCGTCGTGCCCGACGGCGACTCGACGAAGCTCTTCATCGTCCAGAGCTCGACCAGCTCGCAGCGATACGCCACGGTCTCCTACCAGGTGCTGGGTCAGGTCTACACGACGGTCGTCGACTTCGGGTCCTTCCCGCCGTGCAAGTGCAAGCAGAACGACGCGGACCTGACGGACCCGAACGCCGACTGCTCGTAAGTGCCGGTTGACCAGCGGACGTTACTGTCGGTCTCGTGACCTTCGCAGAACGTCCCCTGGACTCCGACGCCGCTGACGATCACGAGCTGGCGGCCTGGTTGGCCACGACCGCGGGCGAGCGACTGCTCGAGGTCCGCGAGTCGGGACTGACCGGCCGCGATCTCAAGGATGCCGGTGACCAGGCCGCCCACGAGCTGTTGGTGGACCTGTTGGCTCAACACCGGCCGGACGACTGCGTGCTCTCCGAGGAGGGCAAGGACGACAAGCGGCGCCTGGACGCGTCCAGGGTCTGGATCGTCGACCCGCTCGACGGCACCCGGGAGTTCTCCGAGCCGCCGCGGGACGACTGGGCGGTCCACGTCGCCCTGTGGCAGGACGGTGAGCTCACCGCCGGTGCGGTCGCCCAGCCAGCGCTCGGGGAGACCTTCCACACCGGCCGGCCACCCGTCGTACCGCCGCGCACGAGCGAACGGATGCGCATCGCGGTCTCCCGCACCCGTCCTCCTGGGTTCGTCGAGGCCTTGGCGAAGGAGGTCGACGCCGAGCTGGTCCCGATGGGATCGGCCGGGGTCAAGGTGATCTCGGTGGTGCGCGACCTGACCGACGCCTATGTGCACGCCGGCGGTCAGTACGAGTGGGACAACGCGGCCCCCGTCGCAGTGGCCCGGTCCGCGGGCCTGTTCTGCTCGCGCGTGGACGGCTCGGAGCTGCGCTACAACCAGGACGACGTGTCCCTGCCCGACCTGGTGGTGTGCCGCCCCGAGCTGTCCGAACAGATCCTCTCCTTCGTCCGCCGCCACGGCACCGAGTGAGGACGTCCCGGCACGGTGCAGCCGGGTGGCGACGGCCGGAGCGGCTTGAACTCTGAGGTACCGCCCGGGGGTTCTCCTGCGAAGGGTCCGATGTTCTCGTCTCGTTCACCTGTGACGGCGGCACTGTTCCCCTGACCCGCTGAGAGTTCTCACGACCGGTCCACGGTGGGACCGGCCGGCACGAGAGCTGACGGGTCCACGTGACAACACTCCCCGTGCGGCGGGCCTCTCAGGAGGTCGCTCCGCGCCCGCATGCGCGCACGACCTCGGGCAGAGCCGCCGATCACGACCACTCCCGGCGAGTGGTGCCTGCGTTCGTCCTCCTCACCGGACCCCGGCCGGGCCTGGAGTCCACCGTCAGCAGGCCCGGCCGGCCAGGTGTGGGACGGGGAGCCGGGTCATGACCACCCTGCCCCTGCAGGACCGCGCCGTCGTCGGTGCGCCGTCCCCGCGTAAGCTCTCACGGAAGCCGACCGGCGGCGACGCCGTGTTCGTGCAGAGCTTCCGGATGGTCGGGGCGTCCGTCCTCGTCATCACCGGTGGCATCGGCGTCTTCCTCGCCGTGCAGTCGATCCCGACCCTGCGCCACTACGGATGGTCGTTCTTCGACATCCACGAGGGCTGGAACTTCAGCACCGACCAGGTCAGCGTCGCCTCGCTCCTGGCCGGCACGGTGGAGGTCGCCCTGATCGCGATCACGATCGCGTTCCCGCTCGCGCTCGGCACCGCCCTCTACATCAGTGAGTACGCCCCGCCGAAGCTGCAGGCGACACTGATCTCGGCCATCGACCTGATGGCGGCCGTGCCCTCGATCGTCTACGGCCTGTGGGGGCGTGACCTGATCCAGGGGCACGCCAGCACTGTCGCGATGTTCATGACCCGGCACATCGGACCGTACGCCGTGCACGGCGCCGTCCGGGCCGTCCTGCTGGCGATCATCATCGTGGGCGTCATCGTGTGGCCGCTCATGCTGTTCGTGGTCCGGCCGAGCAAGCACTGGTCGAGGGCGCCACTCTACGTCGCGGGGGTCGCCGCTCTGGCCCTGCTCCCGATCGTCTTCACCGTGAATGCCGACCCGAATGCCGCGAACCTGTCGGCGGAGGTGTCGTCGTTCCAGAAGAGCGCCTTCATAGCCGGCATTGCGGTCTCCATGATGGTGCTGCCCATGGCCTGCGCCATCATGCGGCAGGTCTTCAGCCAGACGCCTCCCGGTGAGAAGGAGGCCGCGCTGGCGCTGGGCTCCACGAAGTGGGGAATGATCCGCGCGGTCGTCCTGCCCTTCGGCAAGGGCGGCATCATCGGTGGCACCATGCTCGCGCTCGGGCGGGCGCTGGGCGAGACGATCGCGGTCCTGCTGATCATCAACCAGGTCTTCCAGATCAAGCCCAACGTGCTCGAGACCGGCACGTCCACAGTGTCGTCGACCATCGCCGCGCAGTTCGGGGAGGCCACGGGCATCCAGCTAAAGGCGCTGCTGACCGCGGGCTTCGTACTGTTCGTGATCACCCTCGTCGTCAACACCGTCGCGGCGGTGGTGGTCAACCGCAGCCGCTCCGGGAACGAGACGTCATGACGGCCATGGTGGACGTCGAGAGCACGGCAACGGAGCCCCGGACCTTCCTTCCGTCCTCTCGGGCCGAGGAGCCGGCGGCTGTCCCGCGGACGGCGCTGGGCGTGCTGCCGTTCGAAGGCCGGTTCCTGACGTGGGGTGCTCGGATCGCCGCGCTCGGCCTGGCCTGGGTGATCGTCTACCGCCTGCTGCCGATCGAAGGTCTCGGCTGGTTCGTGGTCGTCGCCTCCGTCTGCAACGTGCTGCTCCTCGCCGTCGGGACGCTGACCTTCGACTCGCCGGTCGCGATGGCCGATCGGGTCGCTCAGTGGTTGTTCTCGGCCGCGTCGGTGATCGTGTTCGCGGCGCTCACCACCGTCCTCTTCTTCGTGTTCAAACGAGGCTGGGCGGCCTTCCACTACTGGAACTTCTTCACCCAGACGATGCACAAGACGCTGCCCGACGCCCCTTTTGACCAGGGCGGCATCGTGCAGTCGGTCGTGGGCACCCTGATCGAGATCGGGATCGCGGTCGCGATCACGCTGCCGCTCGGCGTCGGCACCGCGGTCTACATGAACGAGGTGGGCGGCCGGTTCGCGCGGATGATCCGCACGGTCGTCGAGGCGATGACGGCTCTGCCGTCGATCGTGGCGGGCCTCTTCGTCTACTCGTTCTGGATCCTGATCCTGGGCCAGCCGCGGTCGGGACTTGCCGGAGCGTTGGCGATCAGCGTGATGATGCTGCCGATCGTCGCGCGCGCCTCGGACGTGGTGCTCCGCGTCGTACCGGGCAACCTGCGGGAGGCCTCGCTCGGTCTCGGGGCCAGCCGGTGGCGGACCATCTGGCACGTCGTCCTGCCGACCGCGCGTCCGGGTCTGGCCACGGCGCTGATCCTGGCCGTGGCCCGTGGCATCGGTGAGACCTCGCCGGTGCTGATCGCCTCCGGCTACGCGACGTTCATGGTCACCAACCCCGCTCAGGGCGTCATGAGCTCCCTGCCGCTGTCGGTCTTCAACAGCGTCATCGCCCCCGAGCCGGCGGCCGTGGTCCGGGGCTACGCGACGGCTGCGGTGCTGCTGATCCTCGTGCTGGTGCTGTTCGTGATCGCCCGGCTCCTGGCGCGACCGCCCTCGGCGAAGCCGTCGGTGTGGCGCCGGGCCCGCAGCGCCCTCCGCCCACCCGTCCGTCGTACCTCCGCGCCCCTGGTCGCGGTGTCCACCCCGAGCGAGGAACTAACGTGAGGACCCGCCGGCCCCGACGTCCCACCGCGCTGCGCGCCCTCGCGCTCGCCGTCGTCCTCGGTGTCGTGGCGTTGCTCGCCTCGGCTCCCGCGGGCGCGAGTCCCGAGTACGCCGAGATCGAGGGCTCCGGCTCGACGTGGGCCTACGGGATCATCGCGCCCTGGATCGCCCAGGTGCAGTCGGCCTACGGCATGCAGATCACCTTCAACCAGTCGGGCTCGTCCCAGGGGCGCAAGGACTTCGCCAATGACGTCACGGACTTCGGCGACTCCGACATCCCCTACCAGGGGGTCGACCCGACCACCGGACAGACCGACGCGAGCAAGCGGCCCTATGCCTACCTGCCGGTGGTGGCAGGCGGTACGGCGTTCACCTACCACCTCACGGTCGGCGGCCACCTGGTCACCAACCTTCGCCTGTCCGGCGAGACGATCACCAAGATCTTCACCAACAAGATCACCAAGTGGAACGACCCGCAGATCACCAAGGAGAACGGCGGTCACGCGCTGCCGGCCGAGGCGATCAAGCCGGTCGTGCGGTCTGACGGCTCCGGCGCGACCGCCCAGTTCACGCTCTGGATGGACAAGCAGTACCCGTCGCTCTGGCGCCCCTTCAACGGCGGCAGGTCCGGTCTGACCTCGATCTACCCGCGCCAGGGCAACCAGATCGCGGTGGCCCAGGACGCCGGCATCATGAACACGATCAAGGGCGCCGGCGGTGAGGGCGAGATCGGCTACACCGAGTACTCCTACCCGCTCCAGGCCCACTACCCGGTCGTGTACGTCGAGAACCGGGCCGGCTTCTACGTGCAGCCGACGCAGTACAACGTCGCGGTCGCGCTCACCCAGGCCCGGATCGTCGGCTGCAACACCCAAGGCTCCTGCAGCCCCTCCGGCATCCCGGCGAACAGCTACCTGACGCAGAATCTTGACGGGGTCTTCACCTACAAGGACCCGCGGACCTACCCGCTGTCGTCGTACAGCTACATGGTCATCCCGGCCGCCTCCAGCGACCAGCGGATGACGGTGCCGAAGCGCCAGACGCTAGCGGACTTCCTGAGCTACGACCTCTGCACCGGCCAGCGCCTGGCGGGCCCCTACGGCTACTCGCCGCTCCCACTCAACCTGGTGAAGGCGGCGTTCGGTCAGGTCGAGAAGCTGGGGCCCAAGGCCCAGGGTGGAGCCGTCTCCGGGGTGAACATCAAGAACCCCTCGGCCAACCTCGCCTCCTGCAACAACCCGACGTTCGTCAAGGGCAACCTCTCGGCCAACCACCTGGCCCAGATCGCGCCGATGCCGATGGCCTGTCAGAAGGCGACCAGCCAGCCGTGTGGCGACAGCACCGTGCCTCCGGGCACCAACGGCAACAGCAACACCAGCGGCGGCAACAACACGAGCTCCGGCACCACCGCGAGCCCCGGCACCACCGGGACCACGGGGACCACGGGGACCACCGGCACCACCGGGGCGACGGGTGGCTCCGGACCCGCGGTGGCGCCTGACGGGACGCCGGTCACGGCCGGCGACGGCACCCAGGTCGCGACAACCTCCGGTGACGGGACGACGGTCACGGCCGCCACCCAGCCCACCTCGACGGTGCTCGCCGCACAGCCGAAGTCCTACGACGCGGTGTGGGGGTGGACGGCCGTGGTCGAGCTCCTGCTGATCATCCTCCTCCCCGGCCTGTATGTCGCTTGGCTGCGGCGCCAGAGGGCCGCCAGATGACACGCACCCTCAGGCTGCTGTCGCTGCTCGCGGTCTTCGCCCTCGCGACGGCCTCCGTGCTGGCGGGCCTGCCCGAGCGGCCGGCGTCCGCCAAGGCGGGAGGCTGCACGGAGGCCTACGGTCGCACGGCGGCCAGCGACTCGTGGAGAGCCACCGAGCCGCTCCGGCGCACGTTCTACGACGGTAGCGGCGCGACGAGCACGAGCAACTGCTTCCACCTGTCGGTCAACAAGCACACCGACCTGCAGGACCACGAGCGGATCAGCGTGAAGTGGTCCGGCGCCCACGTCACCGGCGGGCGCTCGCTCAACCCCTACGGCGAGACGGGTCTCCCGCAGGAGTACCCGGTGGTGCTCATGGAGTGCCGAGGTGTCGATCCCAAGAACTACTCCGGCGGGGCGGTGCCCGCGGGCCAGGAGGAGGTCGCGCCGGAGACGTGCTGGACCAACACCTACTTCCAGCGCACCAACTCCGCCAACCCGGGCCAGGGGATCTGGCAGCAGGACGCCTCCAACGGTGACGACACGAGCCACATCCAGGGCATCGACCCGAGCAAGATCCCGGACAACTGCAACGTCAACACCAACTTCGACTACGACATCACCCCGTTCCGGGCGAGCAACGGAACGCTCTACGCGGGGTGTTCCTCGCTGTCGATGCCCCCCGAGGCGACGGTCAACTCGGTCAGCATCCCCAACGAGGTCTACGCGTTCACCAACAACGACGGGACAGGCACCTTCCCCTTCGAGGTCCGCACCTCTCTGGAGAACCAGTCGCTGGGATGCTCGACGGCAACACCGTGCACCCTCGAGGTGATCCCGATCGACGGGATCAACTGTGACAACACCGACCCGAACGCGGCCTGCAACCAGAGCGGCGACCTGCCGTCCGGCCAGGTGAACACCGGTCAGGCGCCGCAGGACGCCGTCGCGCCGGCGTTCTGGTCCTCCGCGTCCAACTGGGACCGCCGGGTGCCCGTGCCGTTGACCTTCTCACCGCCACCGACGGTCTGCACCGTGGCCAAGGCCGGCAAGCCGGTGCCGTTCTACGGCTCCGAGCTGCTCGACCAGGCGGCGCTGCAGTGGGTGCCGGCGTACTGCCTGAACAAGAACCGCTTCAACTGGCAGGACAACGCCATGCCGGAGGACGCGGCGTTCGGGCTCATGCAGGAAGGACAGGCGGCCGCGGCCGAGGTGTCTGCGGCGCCCACTGCCGACAAGGCGGTCGGTTACGCGCCGACGGCGGTGTCGGGCTGGGCGGTCGCCTTCAACATCGACAAACCCAACAACGCCGGTCAGCAGACGGTGATCAAACTCAACGCACTGCTCCTCGCCAAGCTGCTCACCGAGTCCTATCCCGGCTCCACGTCGGTCGCGGCCGCGCACCCCGGCTTCGCGCACAACCCGTTGTCGCTCAACCTCGACCCGGACTTCCAGAAGCTCAACCCGGGGCTCGACACCGGTCACTGGTCGGAGGCCGCAGCCAGCATCCTGGCCACCTCCAACAGCTCGCAGGTGATGACCGAGCTGACGTCATACATCGCCGCAGACCCGAAGGCGATGGCCTTCATCAACGGCAAGCCCGAGGCCGACGGTCCCTACACGATGCGGGTCAACCCGTTCTACAAGGGCGTCTCGCTCCCGGTGGACTCCTGGGAGCAGCGTGACACCTGGCAGTTCAAGGCCGCCCCCAATTCGTGCCTGAAGGCTCAGGGCGACTCCATGCCGCCCTACATGCCGCTGCTGGCGAACCCGATGACGAGCCTGCAGCTGGTCGCCCAGGCCATGCTGTTCAACTGGCCGAACGTCGAGACCGCCTGCACCGGCACCGGCACCGACCAAGACCCCTACCAGCTCGCACGGGTCGCACCGCAGGGTGTGGGCAACCGGTTCATGCTCGGCCTGGTCACGACGGGTGACGCGGAGCGCTACGGCCTGACCACGGCCGAGCTCCAGGCAGCCCCGGGCCGCTACGTCAGCGCCGACGCGAACGGCATGAAAGCGGCCCTCGCGCTGGCTCGGCCCACAGGCCCCACAACGCCGTTCGTGATCGACCAGAAGCGGGTGCGGACGTCCGGCAAGGCATACCCGGGCACGATGGTGGTCTACACCGCGGCCAAGACCTATGGGCTCGCACACGCCACCGCCGGGCACGTCGCCCAGTTCATCCGGGTCTCCTCGACCGAGGGCCAGAAGCCCGGCCGTGGGAACGGCCGGCTCGCGGCGGGCTACGTGCCGATCGTCAACGCGGGCGTCACCCAGGTCCTCTATGCCCAGGCGCAGCGGGTCGCGGCAGCGGTGACTGCACAGAAGGCGCCTCCGGCGCCCACCACCAAGCCCCCGCACCCGGGCGGCACGACGAGCGGCCCACCGGCCGGTGGGACCCCCAGCCCGCCGACCGGTGGGATCCCGAGCGCTCCGACCGGGTCGTCCCCGGCCTCCGGCCCGGCGCCGGAGACCACCACGAAGACCCCGGGTGGCGGTACCACGCCGGTTGCCGACGGCCCCCTCGTCAAGACCGCCGCGGTCACCTCGCAGACCGGTGGAGCGCTCCTCATCGGGCTGTTCGCCGTGGCGTCGCTCGCCGGGCTGGTGGCGCTCATCGGCCGGACGATCCTGGCCCGGAGGGGTGTGCGATGACGACGCCGATCCTGACCCCGCGGACTCCCGGGTCGCCCCCGCCGGGCCCTGCCACTCGTCGTACCCGGGCGAAGCGGGAGATCCGGACCGGCGAGCCGAGCGAGTCGCTCTACCTGGTCTCGTCAGCGTGCACCGTCATCGCCCTGGTCTGTTTCTGGGTGCTGCTCCAGATGCTCGTTCTCGGCAGGATCAGCGAGGCTCGTGCGCAGCACCTGCTCTACGGGGAGTTCCGGACGGAGCTGGCGACGGAGACCGCACCGACCGGAGCCCTGGACTACAACGGCCAGCCGGTCGCCGAGGGCAGCCCGGTCGCCGTGCTGTCGATCCCGACGATCGGGCTGTTCAACGCCGTGGTCGTCGACGGCACGACCTCGGGCGACCTGCTCGACGGCCCCGGCCACCTGCGCACCACACCGCTGCCGGGCAGCGTCGGCACGTCGCTGGTGATGGGCCGGAGCACGACGTACGGCGCGCCGTTCGGCCACCTCACGTCGCTCCGCCGCGGTGACCGGATCGGCGTGGTCGGGGCCCAGGGCACCGTCGTGTACACCGTCAAGGACCTACGAAGGGCCGGCGACCCGATCCCCCCGGCGCCGACGGGCTCCAAGGCTGGTCGCCTGATCCTGGCGTCCGCGGACAGTACCGGCGCCTTGTCTGTGCTGCGGCCCAGCTCGGTGGTCTACGTGGACGCGGACACCAGCCGGGCCAAGCCCTCCGGCCCGGTGTACCCCGCGACGCTCGCCGCCGAGCGGGCCATGGCGAGCGACAGCACGGCGTGGCCGTTGCTGGTGCTGCTGCTCGCGTTCCTCGCGGCGCTGGTGCTCGGGATCAGTGTCGCCCGCCGTCGCGTCTCGGCGGTTCTGGTCTGGCTGGTGGCGGCCCCGGTCGCCATCGCCCTCGCCTGGGCCGTGACCGACCAGGTCATGCGCCTCCTCCCGAACTTGATGTAACCCGCATCGAGAACCCACACAGAGAACACGAGATCAGGAGCAACGGATGTCTGTCCGAAAGAACAGCGCAAGGTTGGGACTGGCCGCTCTGGCAGCCACCGGCCTGGCGCTCACCGCGCTGGGCTCCGCCCAGGCGGACACCGTCCCGGGCCAGGGTGGCGTTGCCGGCACCTACACCCTCGGCACCACGGTCATCGGCGTAGGTTCCGACACGATCCAGTGGGTCGACGACCAGCTGTCGGCCGACTTCAACACCTTCAACGCAGCGCAGGTCAGCCCGGGTCCCTACTGGGCCAACTTCGACGCCTGCCTGGGCAACACCACCGCCGGGGCTCCCGGCCTCGGTGACAACCCGGACGGCTCAGGCTTCCCCTGTGGCGCCGACCACACCGGCACCAAGGCCGGCGTGAAGCGCGACGAGGGAGTGGTCGACGCGGCCGCAGCCGGTGGCGCCCTCCCGAGCGGTTCGGGTGACGGCCGCACGCTCCTGCGCAACCCCGTCGACAAGCTGTTCAACGATGTGGCCTACGGGCGCTCGTCCGGCCCGATCAACACCACCGACCTGGCGGCCGGCGAGATCGCCCTGCCGTTCGCGGTGGACAAGATCGTCGTCGTGACCCACCCGGGTGGTCCGGCTCCCGCCTCGCTGACGGGCCAGCAGATCCTCAAGATCTTCAACGGCACCTACACCAACTGGAACCAGGTGGGCGGGAAGAGCGCTCCGATCCACCCCTACATGCCCAAGGCGGGCTCGAGCACGCTGGCCGTGTTCATGTCCTTCCTCGCTGCACTGGACGGCACCACCGAGGCCCCGGGGTCGGACAACGACCCGTCCTCGCACGCCGCGGCCTCGCAGACCTGGCAGGGCCCGGGCAACACTATCTCCAACGCGAACTGGAACACCGGTGCAGCGAACGTCGAGGAGCACGACCCCTCGGTCACCATCGCCGACCCGAACGCGATCGAGCCGTTCTCCTACGGCCGCGCCCAGCTGGCCAACGGCGTATCGAAGACGGTCAACATCGAGGGCGGCTGGTCGGAGGACCGTGAGCTCTACCACGTCGTCCGGGGCTCGGACATCGCCGGTGCCGTCACCACACCGTTCAAGTACGGCTCTGACGCCAACGTGCTGGAGAACCTGTTCTCCAACACCGGCTGGGTGTGCACCAACGCCACGGCCCAGGCCGACATCGCCGACGCCGGTTTCTGGCCGCTGCACTCGGGTTCGAGCACTGGTAGCTGCGGCGTGAAGAACGCCAACACCGTGGACACCATCAACGCCTTCGCCTCCAACGGCGTCGGCGAGGGTGCGGCGACGACGACCAGCGCCTTCTTCTTCGGAGGTGCCGTCCACGTCACCGTGTCGAGCGCCGGCGGCACCTCGACCGGGTCCGTCCAGCTCGTCGTCGCGACCCCGTCGACCCCGACCGGCTCGCCGGCCGCGTCGTACCACAAGACGGTGGCGCTCTCCGGTGGCGCTGCGACCATCACGCTCCCGTCGACGGTCTCGGGGACGAAGACGTTCGACGTGGCCTATCTGCCGACCCACTTCGGTGCGAACTCCTCAGCGGGCGGTCACACCTCGCTCGGCTCGTCGTACGCGGAGTTCACCCAGAAGGTCCCGGTCTCGAAGGTCGCCACCACCATGAGGGCGTCGGCCAAGCCGTCGACGCTGGCGAACAGGACGAAGAACTCGAAGCTGACCGCGACCGTGGTGGCGGCCACCGGCAGCGCCAAGCCCGGCGGCACCGTCAAGGTCTACCGCGGGTCGAAGCTCATCGCCTCGGGCACCCTCAAGGCGACCACGACCTCGCGCACCAGCAGGGCTGTGATCACCATCAAGGGCACGTCCCTGGTGAAGGGCAAGAACAAGCTCACCGTCAAGTACGTCCCGAAGGGCTCCTTCAAGACCCCGAAGACATTCCCGACGGTGACCATCACCCGCACGAAGTGACCACGGGAGGTGGACCGGGATCTCACCCCGGTCCACCTCCACTGGCTCGCACGAGACCGACTGGGAGACTGCTGGCATGACGACGACCGACCCGACACAGGTGATTCCCGTGGTCGAGTCCTCCCCCGAGGATCCCGACCTGGTCACCTCGGAGGAAGAGGCGGACGCCGAGATCTCCGAGGCGGGGCAGTCGGCCGTCCCGACGGCCGGGCTGGCGACGCTCGAGGCGCGCAACGTGAGCTGCTGGTTCGGCGACCACCTCGTCCTCGACCGGGTCTCCTTGACCATGCGGGCCGGCAGCATCACCGCTCTGATCGGGCCGTCGGGCTGCGGGAAGTCGACGTTCCTG
The DNA here is from genome assembly GCA_963761085.1 of uncultured Actinomycetota bacterium. Taxonomy (GTDB): domain Bacteria; phylum Actinomycetota; class Actinomycetes; order Propionibacteriales; family Nocardioidaceae; genus Nocardioides. Next base: position 7,196 of record CAVXFQ010000012.1, on the reverse strand, counting down.
CGCACCCTGAACCGGATGCACGAGCTGGTGCCCAGCGCCAAGCTGGCCGGTGAGGTGTTGCTCGACGGCCAGGACATCTACGCCCCTGACCGGAAGCTGACCGACGCGCGTCGCGAGATCGGGATGGTCTTCCAGAAGCCCAACCCGTTCCCGGCGATGTCCATCCGCGACAACGTCCTCGCCGGCCTCAAGCTGACCGGCACCAGGGCCTCGCGCGCCGACAAGGACGACCTGGTCGAGCACTGCCTGCGCCTGGGCGGTCTCTGGAACGAGGTCAAGGACCGCCTCGATGCCCCCGGTGGAGGTCTGTCCGGAGGACAGCAGCAGCGTCTGTGCATCGCCCGTTCGATGGCGATCAAGCCACGCGTGCTGTTGATGGACGAACCCTGCTCGGCCCTCGACCCCACGTCCACGCGGGTGATCGAGGAGACCATGAAGTACCTCGCCGAGGAGGTCACCATCGTGATCGTGACCCACAACATGCAGCAGGCCTCGCGGGTCTCGGACCAGACCGCGTTCTTCCTGGCCTCCCACAACACCCCGGGCGTGATCGTCGAGTACGGCGACACCGACGCGATGTTCACCCACCCCCAGGACCCCCGCACCCGCGACTACGTCCAGGGCCGCTTCGGCTGAGCACCCCCCAGCTGTAACGCTCCATTATCTGCGCCGGTGCGCCAGCGCACGGGCGCCCGGGTGCAGATAACGGAGCGTTACAGTCCGGCGGGGTATCCAGGGCGGCATGCGCGCCTCCTGATGGCAACACCGCCGGGAGGAGGCAGCCATGTGGGACACCGTCGTCGAGAGCACGACCCACCTGTCGCACGAGATGCCGTGCCCGTGGTGCCACCACTCGGTACACCGCTACCTGCCGTGCTCGGACCGCTGTGGCTGCCGCGGCATCGTGACGTCGTACGACGTGGACGCGCCGCTCGCGGCTCGGTGACGACGGCACCGGGCACCTGCTGTGCCGGCCGAGGTCGCGAGCGGGATCACCGCTCGGGTGTGGTCGAGGAAGACGTCGAAAGCGGAGTGCGGTGCTCCGTGACCGGGTTCCATGTCGTTCGTAGTCATGCTTCCTCCGACGTTCGTCCGCGCAACCGCTCGAGCAGTGCGCTCGCGCCGTCACGTGACAGGGGTGACCTCGTTGCGTGGACGGCAGAAGTGCCACACGTCCTCGGCGCCGCGGGGACCTCGCGTGGGCTGGTCGAGGGCCACGACGAGCACGAGGGAGCACTGTTCCTACAGATGTGGCGGTCGCAGATCCGGTCGGACAGTCGGGTAGAATGCCACCGCACGTGAACATGACGTGCCCTTCAAGCGGCAGTCGGGTCAGCGGTTGCATCCGCCGACGAGCGAATGGCGAGCCAGCGAGATGCACGCTCGGCACGAACGGTCCCATGGGTTCCCTGTGGTGCCTCGGCGCCGCGGCTGCTGAGGAGTGAACGAGCCGCGGGACTCAAGTTCTCGGCAGAGAATGGGGGTCACCGTGACGTGTGATGACGCGCGGACACCGGACACCGTGACCGAGACGCTCCGACCCCCGGCGACCGGTCGCGGTGCTGCCACCGGTCTGGGGCGACGCGGGTGGTGGGTCACCGTGGCCACGACTGCCGCGCTCTGCCTGGTCGTCGGTGGGTCGAGGCTGCCCTTCTTGAGGGCACCGCTCAGTTCTGACGAGGCTGGCTACCTGGTCATCGGCGCCCATTGGAGTCCCGGCACGTCGCTGTACGGCAACTACTGGGTCGGCCGTCCGCCGCTGCTGATCGCGGTGTTCGCCGTGGCCGACAGCCTGGGCGGTCCCGTCGCTGTGCGGTGGATCGGCGTCGCGGCCGTCGTCCTGGCCATCTGTGCAGCCGCCGTGGTCGGGTGGTACGCCTCCCTGCGCCGTACGGCGGGCGCCGTCGCAGCGGCCTGGGTGGTCGCGGCACTCCTGGCGACGCCACTTTTCGGATCGCCCGGGAGCGTCAACGGAGAGCTGCTGGCCTCACCTCTCATCCTCGGTGGGCTCGCGGCTCTGCTTGCCTCTCGCCAGGCGACTACCAGGACGCGCACCCTTGCACTGAGCGGACTCGCCGGCGCCCTGGGGGCCAGCGCCTTCCTGATCAAGCAGAACATGCTCGACGTCTTCGTGGTGGCGGGCGTGCTCGGTGTCCACACGCTGTGGCGACGCGGTCTCCGGCCGGCCGCTCTCGATCTGCTGCCCGTCGTGGCCGGAGCCGGTGTCGCCGCGGGCGCGGCCATCGCCCTCGCGGCAGATCGCGGCACCTCCCTGACAGGGTTGTGGGGAGCCGTCATTCTGTTCCGCCACGAAGCCGCCGGAAAGCTCGCCTTCGTCGGACCTCGGCAGCTCGAGCTCGTCCGCCACTACGTCATCACCGGGGCGCTCGCCGTCACAGTCGTCTCTGGTGTCGTCTGCTTCAGTTCACGGCGACGCGTGCGCGCACTCGCACCTTCCTCGCCCCCCTGGGCAACGGCCGCCGTCGCGCTGATCTGCTGGGAGGTCGCAGCTGTGTTCGCCGGCGGCGACGCCTGGTCGCACTACCTGATCGGCGTGGTGCCTGGGGTCGCTCTCCTCGCCGCGGTCGCGCTCAGGGCACCTGGAAAGGTCGGGCTGTCGCTGCTGACCGCCTGCTTGCTCTACGCCGGCGTGGCCGCAGCCGTCGCCTGGTCGATGGAGCAGGGGCCTCCCAGGAGCCCGTCCGACGACCAGGTGGCCGCCTCGTACGTCCGGGACCATGCCAGCCCGGGTGACTCTGTGGTCGTCGCCTTCGGTCACGCCAACGTCGTCCAGGACACCGGGCTCCCCTCGGCGTATCCCTACCTCTGGGGGCTCCCCGCACACGTCAAGGACCCCCGCCTGAACACCTTGAAACGGGTGCTGCGGTCGCCCGCGGCGCCACGCTGGTTCGTTGTCAGCGCCGACCTGTCCCGGTGGGGGCCAACGGGAGCGATGCTGCAGCGCACCCTCGACCGTCAGTACTCGGTCGCCCTCCGCACCCGGCGCTGGGTGGTGCTGCGTCGCGACCAGGCCACGACCCCGTGACGGTCAGGGATCGGGCCCGGCTCATCACATGGGGCATCGGACATCTCGAGTGACGTGGCAGACCCGACGCCGAGGAGCGCCACGACGTCCAGCAGCAGGAACGCACGACAGGGGGTGACCATCGTGATCGTCACCCACAACATGTAGCAGCCGCCAGGGTCTCCGAGCAGTGCGCGTTCTTCCTTGCCTCCCACGGCACGTCAGGCGTGATCGTGGAGAACTGCGACACTGAGGCGATGTTCAACAACCCCCGGACCAGCGCACCCGCGACTACGTCCAGGGCCGCTTCGGCTAGGTGCACGCTGTTCTCGGCGTGGTCTCGACAGGCTCGACCGACGGGGTCGGGTCTCCCGGGTTTCGACCGGCTCGACCGACGGGGTATCCAGGGCGACATCGGCGCCTCCTGATGGCAACACCGGGAGGAGGCAGGCATGTGGGACACCATCGTCGAGAGCACGACTCACCTGTCGCACGAGATGCCGTGCCCGTGGTGCCACCACTCGGTGCACCGCTACCTGCCGTGCGCGGACCGCTGTGACTGCCGCGGCATCGTGACGTCGTACGACGTGGGGGAACCGGTCGCTGCTCGCTAGCGTCAGACACCCATGCTGACGCGACGCGACACGCTCCGAGCGGTCGCCGCCGCCGGAGTGGTGGCGCCGGTCCTGACCGCCTGCGACGGTGGTGGAGCCGCTCCCACCGGCCCCGGCGGGGGATCGACGGCCGACCTCCGCCTGGTCACCGCCGACGTCCCGCGCAGCGCCGGCAGCGAGGCCGCGGTCCCGGTGGTCGTCACCTCGATGGCGGCCTTCACCGACGACCTCTGGCCCCACCTGGCCGGGGCGACCCAGAACCTCGCGCTCTCGCCGTACTCCATCGACGTCGCCCTCGCGATGACCGCCAACGGCGCCACAGGTGCGACGAAGGCGCAGATGATGGAGGTCCTGCACCTCGACTCACTGGCCACCTTCAACACCGGCATCGCCGCCCTGACCCGGCAGGTCGACTCTCTGGCGGGCCCCGTGCAGAACTCCACCGGCAAGCCCGGCCAGGTCGCCCTGGCGGCGGCCAACGCGCTGTTCGGTGACCGGGCGACGACATGGGCGAAGACGTTCCTGACCGTCCTGGCCAAGCAGTACGGCGCGGGGATGCGCGACGTGGACTTCCGCACCGCACCCGAGCGCGCGCGGTCGGCCGTCAACGCGTGGACATCGCAACAGACCCACGACCGGATCCCGCAGATCCTCCCGCCGGGGTCGGTCGACCAGCTGACGAGGCTGGTGCTCGTGGACGCGCTGTACTTCAAAGCGCCCTGGGACCTGGCGTTCGACGACCGGAGCACCTCGCGCCGGCAGTTCCACGTCACCCCCGAGCGAACGGTCGGCGTCGACATGATGACCTCGACCGACAACGCCTCCTACCTCGTCGGGACGCACTACCGAGGTGCCCGGCTCGACTACGCAGGCCGTCGGCTCGCGATGACGGTCGCCCTGGCCGAAGGCGACGAGCGGGCTGCCCTGCACGAGCTGCTCGGCGACCTCGGGCGCACGCCGGACGGCACACCCGTCCTCCTGTCCATGCCCCGGTGGACCTTCCGCGCCGCATCCCCACTCACCCCGCCGCTCCAGCAGCTGGGCATGACCCTTGCCTTCGACCCGACGCGCGCCGACTTCTCGGCGATGACAGCCGACGAGCGCCTCTACGTCGCCGACGCCCTGCACCAGACCTTCGTCGCCGTCGACGAGCAGGGCACCGAGGCGGCCGCCGCCACGGCGGTGGTGATGGGGGCGACCAGCGGCCAGGCCAACCCCGAGACTCTCGTGCTGGAGCGACCCTTCCTGTTCGCGATCCACGACACTGCGCACGGCACCCCGCTGTTCGTCGGCCGGGTCGCCGATCCCTCCTGACCGACCGCCGCCTCCTCCTGGTCGCTGATGAGGGCGGGAGCCCAGGACCTGGCTACGCTCTGAGGGACTGCCGCCACCCCACCACCGAGGACCGCGCGATCCCCATGACCGACGACCGGACCGGCCACATGCCTCGCGCCGCCTGGCTGGTCGGCGGGGCGATCCTGACCGTGCTGGTCGGGGTCGGCCTCTACGTCCAGACCCGGCCCGCACCGCCGTTGCTCGCCGTGCCGGTGCAGGCCCGGGTGGCCGCCGCGCCGACGGCCGCCGACGGTCCGTCGGAGCGACCCGCCGCCGCGTCCCAGGGGTCGTCGCGTCGCGTCGCCGTGAGCCCGCAGTGGGTCGACCACACGGCTGCCGTGACCGGCGTACCGACAGCTGCGGTGCGGGCCTACGGGGCTGCCACGTTGCGCGAGGCCCGGGATGACCCCTCGTGCCACCTCGGCTGGACGACGCTGGCCGGCGTCGGGTGGGTCGAGTCGCAGCAGGGCACCATCGACGGCCGCACCCTGCAGGCCGACGGGACCCCGAGCGCGCCGATCACCGGTCCCTCGCTCGACGGCGGCAACAAGGTCGCCGCCATCCCCGACGCGTCCGGCGGCTGGGCCCGCGCGCTCGGGCCGATGCAGTTCATCCCGTCGACCTGGCAGCAGTGGGCGGCCGACGGCGACGGTGACGGCCGCGCGGACCCCCAGGACATCGACGATGCGGCGGTGGCAGCCGCGCACTACCTCTGTGCCTCCGGCGGCGACCTGTCCACGGGACCGGGCTGGTCGGCCGCGATCTACTCCTACAACCACTCCGCCGACTACGTCCGCTCGGTGTACGCCGCGGCGCAGGCCTACGCAACGCGTGACTCCTGAGCGCACACTGGGGCAGTGAGCCCAGACCCCGAGCTGCTCGGCGACGAGCCTGTGCGGCTCGGGCGGCGTGAGGGCCGACCCGAGCCGAACGACGAGACCCTCGGGGTCGAGCCTCTGCCGCCCTGGCGGCCGCCGCGGTGGCTGGTGGTCGTCGTCCTCCTGGTGGCGGTCGTCGGCACCGCCGGGTGGTACGTCGACCGGCAGGAGCGTGCCCACGAGACCCGGGCGCTCGACGCGTGTCGTCGCGACCTGCGGAGTGCTGTGGCGCTCTCGGATCTGAGGCTGATGGCGATGGCCGACTATCTCGACCCGGCCCTGTCGGTGACCACCGGAGCTCAGCACGGGCGACTGGCGGACGACATGGCCCTCCCGGCCCGGAGGGTGGTGCGCGACGTCGAGCGCGCCGACCGGGTGTGCCGTGCGGTGTCGGTCCGGCCGTGGCACTTCGCCCTCGTCGCGCGGCAACGCGCGACCACGGCGTACTCCGCGGCATTCGCCGCGCGGATACGCATGGTCGCCGACCGGGGGCGTCGCTACTACCGCGACGACGGCGACCTCCAGCGGCTCCGCGAGGCGGCCGCGATCCCGGTGGACGCGGACCCTTTCTGAACCGGGTCGATCGGGCCCACACTGAGGCATGGCGGACAACGCTCCCGATCCCGAGCTGCTCGACGTCGGTGGCTCGCCCGGCCGGCGGCCCACTCGGATCGTCATGGCAGCGGTGAATCTCGCCGCCCTCGTCCTCGCCGGAGGTGCCTGGTCGCTCGACAGCCGCGATCGCGCGCACGAGAGGGCTGCGGTGTCCGCCTGCGAGGCGGGACTGCGTGAGGCCTCCGGGCTCTCCGAACGCCGGATGGGACTGCTGGCCGACTACGTGCAGCCGGCGCTCCGCACCACGAACGGCGTGCAGCAGCTCCACCTCGCCGACCTGATGGCACACCGCGCGAGCGGCGTCCTGCCGGCGGCCGAGCGCGCCGACCGCGCCTGCCGATCGGTGTCGGTGCACCCCTGGCACTTCTCGCTGGTGGCCCGCCGCGACGCGGCCGTGGCCTACTCCGGTGCCATGGTGACCCTGCTCCAGACCGTGGCCGCCCAGGGCAGCGCCACGTTCAACAACGACGCTGCCCTCGTGCGCCTCCGTCTCGAGGCCGGGGTCGACTGACCGACCGGACATCTCCCGGGCGCGGGCGGCTCCCGGTGCGTGGTCGGTGGGCTCTCGTAGACTCGGGTTGCACCCCCTCCCGACCGCGGGGGGGGCACTCGGTGCTGCGCCCTCGAAAGGTCTCCACCCCCCTCGTGTTCCTCTCTGCTCTCTCCGACGCCGTCCTCGGCGAGCCGGTCCTCGCCGACGCCCTCGCCGAGGCGCCCCGGCCCGGTCGA
>CAVXFQ010000011.1:0-132091 GCA_963761085.1 uncultured Actinomycetota bacterium | reverse complement strand
TCACCGGCGCCGACCTGCTCGACGACCTCGAGTCGACCACCGCAGCGGGTCACGCCGAACGGCTCGGCCCCGCCACACAGGACCGGATCCGCGAGTGGCTGGGGACCTCTCGCGCCACCATCGTCCCGGTGCTCGACCTGGGTCGCGACGACGCCGTCGACCAGCACGACCCGCCTGAGTGGATGCGGGAGACCGTGCTCCTGCGCGACCAGCACTGCGTCTTCCCCTGGTGTGCACGTGACGCCCGCGGCTGCGACCTCGACCACATCGACCCCTACATCCCCCTCGACCAGGGCGGCCCACCCGGCCAGACCAGACCCTCACGCCTGGCCTGCCTGTGCCGCCGCCACCATCGAGCCAAGACGCACGGCGGCTGGCGCTACCAACGCGCTCGTGACGGCACCTTCACCTGGCACAGCCCGTTCGGCCACACCTTCCACGTCACACCTCGCGGGACCCTCCAACGTCCCGGCGCCTGAGCTGATGCTCGTGCCGCGTTGTCGACGCGTCTGCTCAGGTGCCGAAGCGAAGGTGACGGGCGACCGCCGTGAGCTCCGCCAACCCGGCGGGTGCCTTGTCGAGGTCGTCGATCTCGACCAGCAGCACGTTGCCGGCCGAGCTCAGCATGATCATCCGCATGCTCATGCCGGGCATGACGGCGTGTTCCAGCGACGAGGGAGACAGGCCCACGAACTCGCCCGCGAGGGCGAGCCGCTGGCCGTTCACGGTGCAGACGTCCAGCCTCGACCCGGGCTTGGTGCGCATATCGAGCATGACTCCGCTGAGTCCGCCGACGCTGATGGGGACCGGACGGCTCGTGGTGAGGTTGGGGCGTTGCCGATAGTGGGCAGCCATCTTCGCCGGCGTCCAGTGTCCAGGGACGGCTTGGATGATGCAGCCCGTCGGGTCGGTGAGCAGTGCCGGCGCGACGGAGGTGTACGTCCCGACCAAGTCGGAGGGAACCTGCGTTCACGCCCGGTAAGTCATTTCCTGGTGGCACCAGCAAGAAGTTCCCTGGGGTGTCTTCGTAGTTGCGCCAGCCCCGGATCGGCACCTGGTAGGTGAGGGACGGAGTGGAGATCTGGGGTGGTGTAGTCGGTGCGTGCGTCAAGCGCGCCGGACACGCCCCACCCTCGGAGTTCGGTCACGCCGGCGGCCTCGAGGGCCAGGCTGAGGCCGACGAGGTCGCGGGCGCTTCGGTTGGGGGCGGATCCGGCCGTCATGTCCATGCCGCTGCCGGCGCATCCGCAAGGGTCAGAGCAGCGAGAGTCAGTGCCGCGACAGCCATCGCGGAACGGCGGGATCGGGGAGAGGTGCGTCGTGGCCCAACGGCTTCATCGTGGCCCCGATGTGGTTCGGATGTCACTCCACGCCGGTGACATCGGCGCACTGCCGAGTCCGGCGGGCCACCACATCCGCGAACGCACCGATGATCGCCGGCCGGGCACCACCGTGTCACCTCAGCTGGAGAACAGCCGGCACCGACATGGGGTCGTTCATGATCGTCCCGGTCAGGTAGTGCTTCTCGCAGACGAGTTGGTCGTGGCGTCCACCGTCAGCTCCTGCAACCCGTGACGGGCGCGCTCATCCGCGCCCGACCAGCGGGCGGGGGGAAGTACCCGACCAGCGTGAGGTGCAGCAGGCGGCCGGACGTGCACGGTCGGGGGGCCTCGCTGGGTGGCGCGGAGGACGCGGCCCCGCTCACGGTCGCCACGGCCGTCAGGACGCGAGCCTGCTCGGTGCGCATCGCGTGGTAGGCGGCGGCGTTCGCGATCTTCAGCTCAGAGGTCGAGATGCCGTGCTCGAGCCGTTGGTTGACGCTGGCGGCCACGTCACGGCTGACACATCAGGTGGACGCGAGCCACACGGGACCCCGATCGTCGCCGTCAGCGTGAGGCGCACCCTCCGGCTCACCGAGCCGCGCCGCCCGAGACGCTCGAGCTCAGCTCCCGCCGCCACCGGCCTTGCGGCGGTGCATCTTGGGCCCGGTCCCGCCCTGCACCTCGGAGCCGTGGGCCTTCTCGCGCAACGGCGCGTCTTCCTGGACGCCCTTGGCCTTGGCGTTCTTCCGGTCGAGGGCCTCGCGCATCTTGGCCTTCATGTCGGCCATCTCGGCATCTGTCGTCGGTCGCGTCCGGAGTCATGCGACCACCTTGCCACCCCGCCGGTGACGGGTCGAGCCGGTTACTGCTGTCCGCCGCCGTAGGGGTCGGCGCCCGAGGTCTGCGGCTGCGGCGGCGGGGCGGCCTGTCCGTAGCCCAGCTTGGCCGCCGTCTCGCGGGCGGCGTCGGTGACCGGTACGGCGATCACGGCGGTGCCGTAGGCGCAGATCTCGGTCCAGGTGTCACCCATCTCGGAGGTGTCGAAGCGCATCGCGACAACGGCGTTGGCGCCGCGGTTGCGGGCCTCGTCGATCATCCGGCCCATCACCTCGTTGCGGCTGTTGACCAGGTTGGCGGTCATGCCCTTGAGCTCGCCGCCCATCATCGACTTGAAGCCGGCGCCCATCTGCGAGAACGCGTTGCGGCTACGGACGGTGAGGCCGAACACCTCGCCGCACACCTGCCGGATCTCCCAGCCGGGGATGTCGTTGGATGTCACGACCAGCATCGATGCCTCCGTAGTCCGTCCCGCGCCCTCGGCTTCGGGCGCAGCCACAGCGTAGGGGTCACCGCCAAGCACCTGCTCAGGTCCAGGTGACCGGGAGCCCGTGCGGGGCCATCTGCGCCAGGAACTGCCTCTCGGCGCCCGGCCAGGCCTCCGCGACGACCCAGAACCGATGCCGTTCCTCCGGTGTACGACGCGTGGGCTCGGCGAACAGGTGCACCAGCGGCGCCTCCTGGACGGCCGTCCGCACCGAGCGTCGCCAACCGGGCCGTGACCCGCTCCTGCTGCTCGGCGGGGACGTACTGCCACATGACGCTGTGCCAGACCACGGTCAGGTGACCGTCCGCGAGCCCGAGCCGCTCGACGTACGACGCGGCATCGGCTCGCTCGACGGGCACCGGCTCCTGACGGGCGAGCTCGATCGCGCCGGCCAGGCGGGCGTGGCGCGCCGTCATGTCCGGCCAGACGTAGGCCGTCAGCGTGAGCCGCCCCTCGTCGGTGGTCACGTCGACCGGGCTCACGTCGCAGCCCCCGCGCTCGACGATCCGGAGCCCGGCCCGCAGCGGCAGCGGCTCGCCCTGCCACGCGTGGTCGAGCAGCACCGGGCTGCTGCGCTCGCCCCAGCGATCACCGGCGTCGTCGGTGTAGCGGAACCGGTCGGCCAGGAGGTTGAGGCCCCCGCTGGCGCCGATCTCGAACAGCCGCACCGGGAGCGGCCAGCGGTCGACGAGCCGGAGCAGCCCGCCGAGCAGGGCGGCCGACCGGCCCACCTCGTTGGTCTGCGGTGCCCGGTCCAGCCACGGGCGCAGCTCGTCACCGCGCCGGTCGAGCAGGTCGAGCACGGCGGCCGACCCCGCCGGAGGACCACCTGCCGCCGGCCGTCGGGTAGTAGGCCGCCAGCTCGGGCGCCGCCCCGGACGAGCACCAGCCGGTGGATGCTGCCCGGCGAGGCGGAGGGCCAGCCCGGACGGGCCCGGGTCGTCCTCGTGCCCACGGAGCACCTGCGCGGTCGCCCCGCCGGCCTCGAGGTCGTCGGCGAGCCGCTCGAGCAGCTCGGCGTACATCGGCGAGCCGAGGCGCGCACAGGCCCTGGCCTGGTCTCGGAACAGCCCGGTTGAGATCGACCCACCGGCTCGGTGCTCGTCAGCGGGCCCATCGCCGGCCCGTCAGAGGGCGTAGTCCTCGAGGAGGCGCCGCCCGATGATCATCCGCTGGATGTCGGCGGTGCCCTCACCGATGAGCAGCATCGGGGCCTCGCGGTAGAGGCGCTCGATCTCGTACTCCTTGGAGAAGCCGTAGCCGCCGTGGATCCGGAAGGAGTCCTCGACGACCTGCGAGCAGTACTCGCTGGCGAGGTACTTCGCCATCCCGGCCTCGAGGTCGTTGCGCTCGCCCTTGTCCTTGACCCGAGCGGCCCGGGTCATCATGGCGTGGGCGGTCTCGACCTTGGTCGCCATCTCGGCGAGCCGGAACAGCACGGCCTGGTGCTCGGCGATCTTCTTGCCGAACGTCTCGCGCTGCTGCGCGTAGGCGACGCCGAGCTCGAAGGCGCGGTTGGCGACCCCGCAGCCGCGGGCGGCGACGTTGACGCGGCCCACCTCGACGCCGTCCATCATCTGGTAGAAGCCCTTGCCGGGCTCACCCCCGAGGATCTGCTCGGCGGAGATCCGGTGGCCCTCGAACACCATCTCGGTGGTGTCGACGCCCTTGTAGCCCATCTTCTCGATCTTGCCGGGGATGGTGACGCCCTGGGCGGTCTCGCCGAAGCCGGGCTCCTTCTCCACCAGGAACGTCGTCATGTTGCGGTAGACCGAGTCCGGCGCCCTCGTCGGTCTTGACCAGGACGGCGACCAGGTTGGCCGAGCCACCGTTGGTCAGCCACATCTTCTGGCCGTCGATGACGTAGCCGTCACCGTCCTTCACGGCCTTGGTCTTGATCGCGCTCACGTCGGACCCGCAACCCGGCTCGCTCATCGAGAACGCGCCGCGGACCTCGCCCGTGGCCATCCGCGGCAGGTACTTCCGCTTCTGCTCCTCGGTGCCGTGCTGGATCAGCATGTAGGCCACGATGAAGTGGGTGTTGATGATGCCGCTGACGCTCATCCAGCCGCGGGCGATCTCCTCGACCGCGAGGGCGTAGGTGAGCAGGGACTCGCCCAGCCCGTCGTACTCCTCGGGGATCATCAGCCCGAAGATGCCGAGCTCCTTGAGGCCCTCGACGATCTCGGTGGGGTACTCGTCGCGGTGCTCGAGCTCGGTGGCGACCGGGAGGATCTCGCGCTCGACGAACTGGCGCACGGCCTTGAGGATCTCGGTCTGGTCGTCGGTGAGACCGTCGGTCTGGCAGAGGCGGCCCATGGCGTGCTGGATCCTTCCGTCCTGGGGCAGAGAGTGCCGTCAGTATGTCCGGCGCGCCGCCGCAGGCGGATACCCAGTGTGACTTACTCGACCCGCAACCAGGCGGCCCTGCGCACCGGTATGATCGGGCCTGCACCGCGCCGCGTCGGCGGACGCGGACGCAGGTGATGCCGCCACCGACCCCGCAGAGAGTGTGAGATGAGCCGCCGGTCCGTCCCCGAGCCTCCACGGCACGCGCAGACGCCGGTCGGGCCCTCCACCCGGATGCTCTCCCTGGTCGCGCTGCCGGTGGTGCTCGCGCTGTTCGGGCTGGTCGGGTTCGCCCTGCAGATCGGGTCGCCGGAGCCCGCCCACACCGCGGCCAGGACCGGCCCGCTCACCGTCCGACCGACCGGCGACGCGGTCACGCGCTCGCTCGACCAGTCCGTCGGGGCCCAGGTTCGTGCCCGGTCAGGTGCTCTCGCGCAAGGTGCCGCTGATCCCGAAGCACTACGTCAAGGTCTCCCAGGACCTCAAGTACTCGACGTCGTTCAACGTCGTCTCGTTCAACGCGCTGGGCTACTCCCACACCGCCCGCGGCGGCGACCGGCGTGGCTGGGCACCCGGGCCCGCCCGGATGCGCGCGGCCGTGGGCATCCTGCGGGCCCAGGACGCCAGCATCATCGGCTTCCAGGAGTTCCAGGGCCCGCAGTACGCCACCTTCCACGCCATGGCGCCCGACTTCGACGTCTACCCCGGTCAGTCCATGGGCTCCCAGCCGCTCCAGAACTCCATCGCCTGGCGCACCACCGACTGGGCCATGGTCAAGGACCAGACGACCCCGATCCCCTACTTCTACAACCCGGTCCCGATGCCCCAGGTGCTCCTGCGCAACGTGCACACCGGCCGCGCTGGTCTGGTTCGGCAACTTCCACAACCCTGCGGACAAGTTCCACCCCGCCCAGGGTGCGCGCACCGCCGCCACCGCGATCGAGGCGTCGCTGGTCCGTGGGTTCGTCAGCGACGGCTACCCGGTGGTCCTCACCGGCGACATGAACGAGCGCGACAGCTTCTTCTGCCGGATCAGCACCCTGGCGCCGCTGCGGGGTGCCGACGGCGCCTACCGCGACGCCGCCGGCTGCCACACGGTCTCCCCCACCCCAGTCGACTGGATCGTCGGTACGGCGCCGGTGGGGTTCAGCGGCTACCTGCGCGACACCTCGACGACCTCACGCCGGATCAGCGACCACTTCCTGATCAAGGCGACCGCGACCCTTCCGCCGCGGAGCGGTCGCTCAAGCGGTGCATCCCGGCGCCGCACGACGCCTCGGCGGTCTACTGCCCGCCCCCGCGCCACGGCTGACGCCGCGGGCGAGCCCGCAGCCAGCGGTCAGCAAGCGATCAGCCAGCGATCAGGGAGCGCCGACCGGCTTCGGCTTGCCGAGGGGCTTGATGCCCATCTTGTGGGTGCCGTGGTTCCACATGAAGTCGAACCACCCGGCGTACTTCCTGTAGTTGGCGGCACTGTCGATGCGCAGGATCAGCTCGTCGTTGCGGAACGACATCGGCGACCAGTTCTCCGAGCCGGTCCAGACGCTGTGCACCGGCTTGCCGGACATGTTGCCGTTGATCGCCAGCACCTTGAGGTGGGAGTAGAAGTCGATCACCCACACGGGGTCGGCGATGGTGCCGGTGTTGATGTACTTGTAGTCCGAGCTCCGCATCGGGACGCCGCCGGCGTGGAGGGTGCTCACGACCCCGCCGCCGGGTACGCCGAGGATCGTCTTGACGTCGCAGCCGCGGCGCTTGAGGTCGACGACCTGCCTGGCGAGCCACTGGCCACGCGCGTGGTTCCAGCCGTACATCGTGATCCGGATGACCGTGTGGCCGTTGATGCCCGCGCCCTTGACGGCCGTGCAGCGGACCCTCTTCAGGCGCTGCAGCACCGGGTCCTGGTTGCGGCCCGGGCAGCTTGGAGAAGGTCTGCGGTGCTGACGCTGCTGGTCGTGCGCGTGGTGGTCTGGCCGGTCTTGTAGAACTGCCCGGAGATCGCTGCCCTCGTGGAAAGTCACCCACCGGGTGGACACCGTACGGTCGCGCTTGAGCTGGCTGAAGATGTGCAGGAACGTGTTGTAGAGCGTGGTCTCGTTGTTCATCGTGTAGAGGTCGTTCCACTGCAAGCGAGACCGCGCGGTCGGTCATGTTGGCCGAGCCGGTCATCACGACGTCCTGCGCGGCACCGCTGCGGCTGAAGGCGTAGACCTTCATGTGGAGGTTGCCCGGGCCGCCGCGGCAGGAGCCGCTGCAGAACGCCACGAAGCTCGAGGGTGGATGTTGTGACCGAACACTCTGCGCAGGCGGAAGGTCTGGTGGGAGAACCAGTTGTCGTTGAGGACGATCTGGACGTGGACGCCTCGAGAGTGGGCCCTCAGGAGTGCGTTCATCACGTCGGTGCGGTCGAAGGAGTAGGCCGCGATCCTGATCGTCTCGCCCCGGGGCGTGTGGTTGATCGCCGCGATCACGCGCCGCACCAGCGCCGTGCGGGCCGCGCGTGCCGCCCACGGGGTAGTTGAACGCCGCACCGGCGGCGGGCTTCCAGGTCGTGTGCAGACCACCGCCGGGAGAACCGCCGCCGCCGGTGGATGCGGTGGCGTTGTCCGGAAGGGTCGCGAGGGCGCACAGGAGCGCGCCGACGACCGTGGACACCAGCAGCTTGCGAATCACGAACGGCCCCCGAAGCCTCGATGAGATGAACAACCGGGAACTTTACCCGCCGTCCCGGTGAAACAACGTCATTCGACAGGCGGCGCCGCGCCGCCTTCAACCGCGCGACCCAGCCGCTGCCACGCCGCTGACGCCGGGCCCGGAGCTTGCGCATGTCGTCGGTCAGGATCGCGGTCAGCGCGGCGACCGAGGCGTCGACCACCTCGCGCTGGGTGACCCTCGGCTCGGCGGCGAAGGCCGCGGGAGTCGGGATCAGGTCGAGGACGTCGCCCTCCACCGGGTAGCCGCCCTTGACGACCGCGTCGACGAAGCGCTGCGACACGTCACGGCACCACTCCTCGTGCTCGTGGGGCACCCGGAGCTTCTCGCCACCCTGCGGGCCGAGCACCTTCACGGCGAAGAAGCGCTTCCCGATGTCGCCGTAGACGTCGCGCGAGCGGAACTCGGGCTCCAGCCGTCGGTTCACCCGTCGGAGCAGGTCGGCCTGCACCCGCCCGATCGACTCGTTGCTGCGCTCCACGTCGCGGTCGAGCCGCCCGGGGTCGATCCCCAGCACCCGGCAGTAGCGCTCGAGGAGAGCCTGGTGGGGGCTGCCCGGCGGCGGCACGGTCACCAGGTGGATCCGGTCGGTGGGCACGTGGGCGGACCAGCGCTCGAGGATCGCGGCGACGTCCTTGCTCGACCACAGCCCGGTGTGGGGCCGGCCCTCCAGCTTGCGCAGGCGGCGCAGGTAGGCGGCGTAGGACAGGGACCCGCCGGACTGCAGGGTCTGCTGCCAGGCCGACGGGATCTGCCGGCCCAGGTCGCGCAGGGTGAGCACGAGATGGACCTCTCGGTCATCGCACGCCGCAAGCAGTCGCCGTACCTGCGCGTCGGTGGCCGGGGCGAGCGACTCCTCGGTGACCAGGGCAGCGGGCCGCGAGGCCGAGGCCAGCTGTCCGGGCAGCCTGGCCAGTGCGGTGGCCACCTCGGGCGGGTCGAACGTCGGGTTGTGGCGCTGACGGACGTCGAGCATGAGGTTGAACGTCGCGCGCTTGGACGGCGGCACCAGGTCGAGACCCTGCTCGCGGAGCCGGTCCTGGTTGCGCCACATGACCTTCTGCAGGTAGGACGTCCCGGTCTTCTGCAGGCCGATGTGCAGGTAGAGACGGCGGGGCGGCATGACCGCCATCCTAACGAGCAGCCGACGTCAGCCTGAGCCGACGCAGCAGCCGTTCCCACCGCGTGGGAGACGGTGGTGGCGGCGCCTTCAGCTCCTGCCGCATCGCGGTGTTCTCGCGGCGGATCTCTCGCAGGTCACCCATCATCGTGGCGATGGTGTCGAGGGCGGCGGCCAGCAGCTCCGGCGCCCGTACGTCGTCGGGATGGCGGGCCTCGCCGAGCGGGCCGACCCGGAGCCGGTCGAGGTCACCCACCACGTCGTAGCCCGCCCCGCGGACCGTCTCGACCGTCGAGTTGGCGCGGTCCGTGAGCTCGGCGAGCCGGGCGGCCGAGGGGAGGAAGGACTCGCCGCCGTGGGGCACGAGAACGTCGTGGGAGAGGTAGCTGCGGATCCAGACCCCCCGGTCGAGGGCGCTGGTGAAGCCGTCGAGGCGCGGCACGATCCTGCGGAGCAGCTCGACCTCGACCACGCCGAGCGAGGAGTTGGGGTTGGCGCCCTCGAAGTCGAAGCCGGTCGCGTCGACCCCCATGAGGCCGGCGAACCGGGTCACCAGGGTCTCCCGCGGCGCGGAAGGCTCGGGCAGGACCAGCAGGTGGATCCGCTCCGGTGGCAGCGAGGAGCCCCACCGTTCGAGCACCCCGAGCAGGTCGACCGCCGCCCAGGTCCACTCGTCGCCGCGGTCCTCGTGGGACGGGAACGTGTCGAGGGGAGCGTCGAAGCCGTGCTTGATGTACTCCTGCCAGTAGCTGGTGACCACGGAGACCAGGTCGCGGGCGGTGACCAGGAGGTGAACCTCGACGTCGCCGAGGTCGGACAGGGCGCGCTTGGCCTGCTCGGCTGAGGCGGCGCCGAAGAACTCGTGGCTGATCAGGACGTCGTCGGGAGCGGCCGCGACCTCCTCGAGCAGCCGCGCCCAGGCGCCCTGGGCCTGCGGGTTGCGCCGCGGGAGTCCGGGGTGCTCCCGGACGACCATCGAGGCCCACATGTGCTCGCGCCGGCGTGGGCCGGGGTAGAGCAGGCCCTGCTCGGCGAGGGCGGCGCGGTTGCGCCAGAGGACTGTCTGGACGTAGGTCGTGCCGGTCTTGGGAAGGCCGACGTGCAGGAAGACGCGCTGGGCCATCGGGTCACCCCGCCAGTCACAGGGAGCGCTGGTAGCGCTCGAGGAGCTCGGTGACCTTCTCCTCGTCACGCTGCGCGACGGGCAGCAGGAGCTCGGTCACGAGGTCGGTCAGCTCGGCCAGCCGCAGGTTGAGGGCGCGGCACTCCTGGACCTCCTCCTCGAGGCGGTGCACGCGGCGGCGCAGGTCGATCACGGTGACGTCGGCCAGCTTGTCCTCGACGGCGCGACGGCTGCGCCCGAAGGCACTGCTCAGCGATCCCACGAGGCCACCATCCGACAGATCCTGGAGGGGACGACGTCCGCCTCTCGGCCAGCTTCCGGGACCGAGGCTAGCAGGATGCGGCGGTGCCGAACGGTGGCGCCGGCGCGCTCCAGCTCGGCCACGATCCGCTGCGGCTGACGGGCCCGCAGGTGTCGGCCCGCGGCGTAGCGGTCGTTGCCGCGGCGGGCCAGGAACTCGAGGTGGAGCTCGCCGCCCTCGCGAGCCGCCATGCCGGCGAAGCGGAAGAGGTTGGCCCGTCCCGCCACGGTCAGGACGTCGACGAGGTGGCGGCCGACCAGGATCCGCGGCCCGGGCGAGCGGGCGACCAGCGCGCCGGTCGACAGCACCGAACGCAACTCGAACAGGTTGAGGTAGCGGTAGTGGGTGTGCTCGGCCTCGGCCGTCGCCTCGGCCGCGACGCGATAGGCCTCCGGCACGTGGTCGAGACCCCAGACCGTGGCGCCCTGCTCACCCAGCCACCGCGCGTCCACCCCGAGCCCGCAGCCGATGTCGACGTACGTCGCGTCAGCGCCGTGCAGGTCGAACACGTCGCGCGCCAGGGTGCTCGGCTCCCACGACGCGGGCTCCGTCCGGTTGCGGTAGGTCCGGTCCCACAGCGGGCGGTCGGGGCGGATGCCGCGGAACCAGCCGTTCAGCCTGCGGTAGGTCGACGCCGGCGTCTCGAAGTGGAACGCGGGGTCGGGGGTGCGCCACTGCTTGCCGTAGGTCGCGGCGAGCAGCCGGTCGGGGTCGGCCGGCACCGGGAAGGACCGGTCCTCGAGCCGCGCTCGGCCGAGAGGGAAGATCCACTCGTCGCGGAACGGCGTGCGGATCTCCCCCATCAAGAAGAGCATCCCGTCGCGCAGGAAGCCTCCGAAGACGTCGAGGCCGCGGATCGAGCCGTCCGCCTCGGCCACCTTCACCTTGAACGCCGCGCCCGAGTAGCGCTGCGTCTCGTAGCCCATCTCGGCCAGCCGCGCCTGGAGCCGGAACGACTCACGCATCACGTCGACCGGCTCGGTGTGCCGGCTGACGTAGCCGAGGTCCGCATCGCTGTCGTGCCCGAGCAGCCGGCCCTCGCGGACCGCCCCCAGCAGGGTGCCGTAGGCCAGGAACGCCTCCACCCCGGCCTTGCCGAGCGCGTCGAGGACCTCCTGCACGGCGTTGAGAAGGGGCGCGACGTGCTCCTGGCTGCGAGTGGCGAAAGTCTTGACGAGCTTCCCGCTCTTGTCGGTGGCCAGGGGGTTGCCCAGGCGGTCGACCACCGCGATCCGCTCGCTCGACCCACCGAACGAGTGCTCGGAGTCGTAGAGGACCTCGCCGCTCTCGTGGACCACGACCGACACCCGCGTCGTACCGTCGAGGAAGCGGCCGAGCCCGGGAGGCCAGGCGACGAACGTCTCGCGCCCACGCGCCTCACCGTCGCGATGCAGCCAGAGCGACCAGATGCGGCGCCCGTCGAAGAGGACGTCGAGCACGAGCTCGCGGCGCGAGCGCGCCGTGATCCCGTCGGTGCCGACGCTGACCTGCCCCGAGCGCGAGCGGGCTGTCGTCACCACGGCGGCTCCCGTCGGGGTAGAGGGGCTACGAGCGGACGACAGCCTAGGCTCCCCGGCTCCGCGACCGCCCCGCGACCGGTCCCGGCACTCTCCCGCCCGCGTCCCGCGCCATCCCGACAATCGTCCCAAAGACCTCACAAGTCACTGCTGACCCAGTAGGCTGCCCCCCGGGCGACCTCCTGCGCGGAGGGGCTCCGCCGCGCTCCCCCCGCTTCCCCTGGAGGGCCCATGCACGACCGTCGCCGACGGAACTGGCTGCTGCGCCTGGGTGCCATCGCCCTGGCCGGATGCCTCGCGCTGGCCACGTTCGGCTGGCACCAGGACCACGGCAGCGACCGCGGGCGGCTCTCCGGCACACCCGGTCGTGGGCTCCTCGGTACGACGTTCAGGGTCGCCTCCTTCAACATGCTCGGCGCCGTTCACACCGACACCGGCCAGCGGCCGGGCTGGGCCAACTCCTACAAGCGGACCGCGTGGGCGGCGCAGCTGATGGCTGAGAACGGGCTCCAGGTCATCGGCCTGCAGGAGTTCGAGGCGGTGCAGTACGACCGGTTCAAGCAGGTGACGGGCAACACCTACGGCCTCTACCCGGGCGTGTCGCTCGGCCGGCGTGCCACGGTGCAGAACTCCATCGCCTGGCGCCGCGACACCTGGAGGCTGGTCGAGGCCCACACCATCCGGGTGCCCTACTTCAACGGCACCCGCCTCCGGATGCCCTACGTCCTGCTCCAGAACCTCGCGACCGGCGAGAACGTCTGGTTCTACAACGTCCACAACCCCGCCGACACCCACGGCTACGCCTGGAAGTGGCGCCTCGCGGGCTACAAGATCGAGGCCGCCCTGGTGGCCCGGCTTCGGGCGGCCGACCCCTCGACCGCCGTCGTCGCGACCGGCGACAAGAACGAGCGGCAGAAGTACTTCTGCTACGCCGCGGCCCACTCGGTCCTGCACTCCGCCAACGGCGGCTCGTGGAGCAACGGCGTGTGCACCCCGCCGGCCGGAGCGCTCGCCATCGACTGGGTGATGGGCACCTCCGACGTCCGGTTCGACCACTACCTCTCCTTCCGCGACGCGCTGTCGCGCAAGACCACCGACCACCCGATCGTCATGGCCGACGCGACCATCGCGCCGCGGACGCCGCCGATCGCCTCCCACGTCGTGGTCGTGGCTGTGCAGGGGCTCCGGTCGCACGCCGCCCAGGTGGCCGCATCGACCGGCGGCGGCCTGGCCCAGATGATGGCCGACGGCGCCTCCACCCTCAACGCCCGCACCGAGGTCGAGCGGACGTCGCCGGCCGCCAACGTCGTCGGCATGCTCACCGGCCGTCCCGTCGACCCGACTAAGCGCGGCCACGGGGTCGACTGGCTGTCGACACCCTCCACGACCGTGGGTGCCGCGGCCGGCCACTACGTCACGAGCGCCTTCGACCTCGTGCACAACTACGGCTACCGGACCAGCTTCCTGGCCCGCGGCGGCGACCTCGGCATCGTCGGCAAGACCTGGGGCGACGGCAGCGCCGACCGGATCGGCGTGAACAACGGACGCGACAAGCTCACGCACCTCGCGACGTACTCCTCCGACGGCCCGGCCCTGCGCACCCTCCGGACCGAGCTGGCCGGCGACCCCTCGACCCTGACGTTCATCCACCTCGGCCGGCCCGCCTACATCGGCGAGCGCTACGGCTTCGGCAGCCCGCAGTACGCCGAGGCGGTCAGCCTCCTGTCCGGGCAGATCGGCCGCATCCAGCAGTCGATCGCCGCCAACCCGGCCCTGGCCGGACACACCCTCCTCATCGTCACCGCCGACTCCGGGGGCCAGGGCAGGCAGTCCGCCGACCCGACCCTGCTGCGCGACTACCGCATCCCGTTCCTGGTGACCGGGCCGAGCGTGCCGGCGGGGTCCGACCTCTACGCCCTCAACCCGCAGCTGAGCAAGCCGGGCCGGGTCCGGGTGGGCTATGACGGAGCCCAGCCGGTGCGCAACGCCTTCGTCGCCAACCTGGTGACCAAGGCCCTGGGCATGCCGCCGGTGACCGGCAGCACGCTCGACTCCGACCAGTCGTTCACGGCCTTCGCGCCCTCCCCATAGTCTCGGACCGTGAGCACCACCGCGACGCGTGTCTACGCAGCTCGGCTGGTCGGCCTGCCCATCTTCGACCCGCAGGGCGACCAGGTGGGCAAGGTGCGCGACCTCGTGGTCGCGATCCGCTCCGAGACCAGCCAGCCGCGGGTACTGGGACTGGTCGCCGAGGTGTTCGGCCGGCGCCGGATCTTCGTCCCGATGACACGGGTCACTCACATCGACGCGGGTCAGGTCTACACGACCGGGCTGCTCAACATGCGGCGCTTCGAGCAGCGGCCGACCGAGACGCTGGTGATCGGGCAGATGCTCGACCGCACCGTCGACATCGCACCCACCGGAGTCCGCGGCACGGTGTACGACGTGGGGCTCGAGCAGTCGCGCACCCAGGACTGGGTGATCAGCCGGGTCGCGGTCCAGGAGCCGGGCAAGGGCCTGCGCCGCCGCGGCCAGACCCACGTCGCGGAGTGGCGCGACGTGGTCGGGCTGGTCGCTCCGGAGCCCACCCAGGGCGCGACCCACCTGATCGCCGCCCTCAACGAGATGCGCCCGGCCGACGCGGCCAGCGTCCTGCACGACCTGCCCGCCGAGCGCCGTAACGCCGTCGTGGCCGCGCTCGACGACGAGCGGCTCGCCGACGTGCTCGAGGAGCTGCCCGACGAGGACCAGGTGGAGGTGCTGGGCTACCTGGGGAGCGAGCGCGCGGCCGACGTGCTCGAGGAGATGTCCCCCGACGACGCGGCCGACCTGATCGCCGACCTCCCCCCGGAGACGGCCGCCAAGCTCCTCGAGCTGATGGAGCCCGAGGAGGCCGAGGACGTCCGGCGGCTGATGTCCTACGCCGAGGAGACCGCGGGCGCGATGATGACGCCCGAGCCGGTGATCCTCGGCCCCGACGCGACCATCGCCGACGCGCTCGCCGAGATCCGGCAGGTCGAGCTCCCGGTCTCGCTGGCGGCCATGGTCTACGTGTGCCGGCAACCCCTGGAGACTCCGACCGGCCGGCTGCTGGGGGTGGCGCACTTCCAGCGGTTGCTGCGAGAGCCCCCGTCGACCCTGGTCGCGGCGGCGCTCGACCAGTCCATGGACCCCCTGCACCCCCAGGCGACCATCGACGAGGTGGCGGCCCACCTCGCGACGTACAACCTCGTCGCCGCTCCGGTGGTCGACGACGCCGGGCGGCTGCTGGGCGCGGTCACCGTCGACGACCTGCTCGACCACATGCTCCCGGAGAACTGGCGCGACCAGCACGTCGGCCCCGCCCGGGAGGGTGATGGCCATGCCTGAACGCCGCGGCCCTCGCCTCGACACCCCCAAGGAGCAGCGCCGGGCGCTGATCCCGACACCTACCTACGACCGCGACGCGTTCGGCGTCTTCGCCGAGCAGTTCGCCCGGTTCATGGGCACCGCCCGGTTCCTGATGTGGATGACGGTCTTCGTCGTCTTCTGGGTCACCTGGAACACCCTGGCCCCGACCGACCTCCGCTTCGACGAGTACCCGTTCATCTTCCTGACCTTGATCCTCAGCCTGCAGGCGTCCTACGCCGCGCCGCTGATCCTGCTCGCGCAGAACCGCCAGGAGTCGCGAGACAAGGTGGTCGGCGAGCAGGACCGCCAGGCCAACGCGCGCGCGCACGCCGACATGGAGTTCCTGGCCCGCGAGGTCGCCTCCCTGCGGATGGCCGTCGGCGAGGTCGCCACCCGCGACTTCCTGCGCTCGGAGCTGCGCTCCCTGCGTGAGGACCTCGTCGACGACGAAGAGGGAGAGCCTGCGACGTCGGCCTGACCGCCCGGCAACTACGCTGAACCTGTCATGACCACTCCTTCGCACGACCAGCTGACCGCTGCCCTCGCCACCGTCCACGACCCCGAGATCAAGCGCCCGATCACCGAGCTCGGCATGGTCGAGTCGGTCGAGGTCGACGACGCCGGACTCGTCCGGCTGACCGTCCTCCTGACCGTCTCGGGCTGTCCGCTCAAGGACACCATCGACCGCGACGTACGACGCGCGCTCGGCGCGGTCCCGGGCGTCACCGCCGTGGAGCTCACGTTGGGGGCGATGACCGACGAGCAGCGTGCGGAGCTCCAGACGACGCTGCGGGGCGGCAAGCCGGCCAAGGAGATCCCTTTCGCGCAGGCGGGGTCGCTGACCAAGATCTTCGCGATCGCCAGCGGCAAGGGCGGCGTCGGCAAGTCGTCGGTCACGGTCAACCTCGCGCTGTCCCTCGCCGCGGCCGGCCGCACTGTCGGCATCGTCGACGCCGACATCTACGGCCACTCGATCCCCGCCATGCTCGGCATCGCCGACCACCGGCCGACCCAGGTCGAGGACATGATCATGCCGGTGCCCACGCCGTCGGGAGTCTCGGTGATCTCGATCGGCATGCTCAAGCCGCGCCGTGACCAGGTCGTCGCCTGGCGCGGCCCGATGCTCGACCGGGCGCTGGTCCAGATGCTCGCCGACGTCTACTGGGGCGACCTCGACGTCCTCCTGCTCGACCTGCCGCCCGGCACTGGCGACATGGCGATCTCGCTCGGCCAGCACCTGCCGGGCGCCGAGATCCTGGTCGTCACCACGCCCCAGGAGGCCGCGGCCGAGGTGGCCGAGCGCGCCGGCACGATGGCCTCGATGCTCCACCAGCGCGTGGTCGGGGTCCTGGAGAACATGAGCTACCTGGTCTGCCCCCACTGCGAGCCCGAGCACCGACTCGAGCTCTTCGGCAGCGGCGGCGGCGCGCGGGTGGCCGCCACCTTGTCGCAGCGCTTCGGCTACGACGTACCGCTCCTGGGCCAGGTCCCCATCGAGGAGTCCTTGCGCGAGGGCGGCGACGCCGGCAAGCCCGTGGTCGAGTCCGACCCGACCTCGCGGGCCGCCCAGGTGCTCGCGTCGGTGGCCGAGTGTCTCGACTCACGCGGACGAGGTCTGGCAGGACGCCAGCTCGGCCTCACCCCGACGGCTAAGTTCTGAACCATGTTCGGAGTCGGCCTGCCGGAGCTCGCGGTCATCGCGTTCGTCGCGGTGCTCGTCTTCGGCCCCGACAAGCTGCCCGACTTCGCGCGCCAGGCCGGCCGGATGGCCCGCCAGCTGCGCCAGTTCGCCCACGACGCCCGCGACGAGCTCCGCGAGGAGCTCGGACCCGAGTACGCCGACCTCGACCTGCGCGACCTCGACCCCCGCACCATCGTCAAGAAACACATCTTCGAGGCGATGAACGAGGAGATGAACGCGCCCGAGGCCCGCAACGGCACCCGCCCGCTCGCCTCCGGTGAGCGCCCGCCGTATGACGTGGACGCGACCTAGCGCGTAGGAACGGAGTTCCTGCGCGTCTGGTCTTCAGCACGCGGGCCCGCCTCAGCGGGCACGCGTGACCGTTCTACCTCAGCCCCCAACGGCCACCGCCACGGCGGCGATGCACGGGAGCGCGACCAGCAGCGTCCGGTCCTGACCGGTCACCACCTCCACGAAGTCGGCACCCACGCGCCCGATGACGACGTCGTACGACGCGCCGTCGGCGGTGTGGACCAGACACCGGGCACCCGCGTCGGCCAGGCCCCGCAGCGCCGAGCCGATGCCGAGCCGGGCGACGGGTGACCACGCGACCTCCGGGACCGAGCGCTCCGACGTGCCGGCGACCGTCACCACGTGGGCGAGCCGGACCACCCACTCGCGGGCGCCGGCCGCGACCAGGCACCAGTCGCCACCCACCCGCTCGAGCACGCCGGACACGACCCCCGCGCCGCGGACCTCGAGCACCACCGGGCGGTCCACCGACGCCATCAGCCGGCTGGCCAGGGTCACCGCGGCGTACTCCGCGCGCGCCCGGTCGCTCAGCTCACCGGCTCGCTCGGCGTCGAAGCGCGTCTCGGCGTCCTGCTCGAGATCGTCGAGGTAGGCGAACAGGCGCTCGTCCCAGTCCACCCGCCCCACCCTGCCACGGCGCCCGGTTCGCTCTCCACAGATCGTCCCCACCTCTTGCGGATGTGCGGCTAACAGGCTTTGACTGGATCAAACGCACGCAAACGAAAGGTTTGTCCGGTGTGGCTCGGGACCCGGCACCTGCTCCTCCGCTGCGCCACGGTGTGGCTGACCGTGACCACCGCTGCGCTGCTCGCGGCGGCGGTGGCCCTGCCGGGGGTGGCTCGGATGTCGGGCCGCGGGTTCGTCGCCACCGGTGCGCCGACGTTCGATGGGGCCCTGGTGGAGGTCGCATCGTGCGCCGTGCTCGGCTGCGCCGCGTGGCTGTGGCTGACCACGACCCTGACGGTCGACCCAGGCCCTGAGCGGGCGCCCGGCGAGCGGCCGCTCCGGCGTACGCCGCTGGGTGCTGGTGGCGTGCGGCGTCGCCGCGCTCGCGGCCCCGCTGCCACCCGCCTCGGCCGCGCCGGGCCACCACGCTCCGGCCGCGACCGCGCTCCCCTATCCCGACCGCGCCGTCGCCCCACCCCGGCCGACGCCGCCCCGGCCGCCGGAGCGGGCACACGCCGTGGTGGTCAGGCCCGGCGACTCGCCTCTGGTCGATCGCCGGCTCACGACCTCGGCCCCGGGGCCGGCGACGCCGAGATCGCCGACCGCTGGCACGCCCTCTACGCCGCCAACCGAGCCCGCATCGGACCCGACCCCGACCTGGTCGAGCCCGGTCTTCGGCTCCTGCTCCCCGGAAAGGACCCGTCATGACGAACTCCACCCTCCTCGACACCCGCGACATCGATGGGCTGCGCGGCGGGATCCGTCATCACCGCTGCCGGTCGCCCCGACCCCGACCCCGACCACCAGCGTCCAGGGCACGCTCGCGCTCGACCTGGGACCACGGCTCGACCCGCCCGAGCCGGACGTCCGGGCGCGTCCAGGTGACTCCGCCCGGCTCGACGTGGTCCGGGTCGACCTCGTGCGCCGGCGCCGGTTCGAGCAGCACGCCGTCCGGATCGGGGCGGCCGCTGGTCGAGATCGTGGGTGGTGACCGCCCGGTCTCGCAGGTGCTGCGCTGGACGACGCCGGAGGTCTACCAGGACCTCGCACGTCGGGCCCACCTCGTCGCCCGGACCGCGGGCCGCGCGCCCGGCGCCGGTGAGGTTCAGCAGGTGCGTCCGCAGCTCGTGGCCGCCCACACCAGCTTCGTCTCCGAACGGTGTGCCGAGGTCAGCCTCCATGTGCGCTACGGCGAGCGCTCCCGCGCCGTCGCGGCCAGGTTCGAGCTGATCCGCGACCGCTGGCAGGTCAGCGCCCTGGAGTTCGCCTGACGAGACGTGCGACGGCCGCGGGCACCGGCAGCCGGGTTTCGAGACGGTCGCAGAGCGACCCCCTCAACCAGCGGTGCGACTGCGGAGCGCCCTCCTCAACCAGCGGCGGCGCGTGGGGTCAGCCGTTGATGCGGGCGGTGAGGCCGGTGGGGCCGCCGGGGGCGCCGTGGCAGCGCTTGAACTTCTTGCCCGACCCGCAGGGGCACAGCGCGTTGCGGCCCACGTTGGCGAACTCGTCGTCGGCGTTGGTCACCGTCCGACCCGGCTGCGTCGACGTCGCCGCCGTCGCCCCCGCCGAACGCCGCCGGCACGGCGTCGGAGCTCAGGTTGTCGTCCTCGGACGGCGCCGAGTAGGTCGAGCTGCTGCGGCACCCGCTGCTCGAGACCCTTCGCGCTGATCTGCGGCCGATGGTCGTGCTCGTGCGGCAGGTCCTGGTCGCGGTCGAGGGAGCGCAGCTCACGCAGCAAGCGGCTCCTCGCCGGCCTCCTCGACCTCGGCCTCCGTCGTCGTCCTCGACGAGCTGGACGTCGAGGTTGAACAAGAAGCCGACCGACTCCTCCTTGATGCCGTCCATGATCGCCATGAACATGTCGTAGCCCTCGCGCTGGTACTCCACGAGCGGGTCGCGCTGGGCGTAGCCGCGCAGGCCGATGCCCTCGCGCAGGTAGTCCATCTCGTAGAGGTGCTCGCGCCACTTGCGGTCGAGCACGGAGAGCACGACCCGGCGCTCGAGCTCGCGCATGACCTCGGAGCCCACCTCGGCCTCGCGTCGTTCGTAGGCCGCGTGGGCGTCGACCTTGAGCGCCTCGATGACGCTCGTCGCGGTCGAGCCCCTCGATGCCGCCGACCTCCTCGGCCATGGCGTTGATGTCGATCGAGACCGGCCAGAGCTGACGCAGCGACGCCATCAGCGCGTCGATGTCCCACTCCTCGGCGTAGCCCTCGGTCGCGCCGGTCACGAAGCCCTCGACGACGTCGTCGATGAACTCCGCGATCTGCTCCTGGAGGTCGGCGCCCTCGAGCACCTTGCGGCGCTCGGCGTAGATCACGTGGCGCTGGCGGTCCATGACGTCGTCGTACTTGAGGACGTTCTTGCGGGAGTCGAAGTTCTGCGCCTCGATCTGGCCCTGGGCGTTGGCGATCGCGCCGGTGACCCGCTTGTTCTCGATCGGGACGTCGTCGGGGATCTTCAGCACCTGGAGGATGCGGTCGACCCAGTCGGACTTGAACAGCCGCATCAGCTCGTCCTCGAGCGAGAGGTAGAACCGCGACTCGCCCGGGTCGCCCTGGCGGCCGGAGCGGCCGCGCAGCTGGTTGTCGATCCGGCGCGACTCGTGACGCTCGGTGCCCACGACGTAGAGGCCGCCGGCAGCCCTGACCGCGTCGTGCTCGGCGGCGACCTGCGCCTTGACCCGCTCCACCGTGCCGGGCCAGGCCGCTTCGTACTCGGCCGGCGGTCTCGCCGGTGGGCTCGAGGCCCTTCTTGCGCAGCTCCTCGTCGGCGAGGAACTCCACCGAGCCGCCGAGCATGATGTCGGTGCCGCGACCGGCCATGTTGGTGGCGACGGTGACCGCACCCTTGTGGCCGGCCAGCGCGACGATCTTGGCCTCGTCGGCGTGGTACTTGGCGTTCAGCACGCTGTGGGGGATGCCGCGCTTGCGGAGCTTGTCGGACAGGTGCACCGACTTCTCGACCGAGACGGTGCCGACCAGGATCGGCTGCCCGGCGCGGTGGCGCTCCTCGATGTCGGCGACGACCGCGTCGTACTTCGCCTCCTCCGTGCGGTAGACGAGGTCGGGCTGGTCGGCGCGGATCATCGGCACGTTGGTCGGGATCGGGACGACGCCGAGCTTGTAGATCTTGTCGAACTCGCTGGCCTCGGTCATCGCCGTACCGGTCATCCCGGAGAGCTTCTCGTAGAGGCGGAAGTAGTTCTGCAGGGTGACCGTGGCGAGCGTCTGGTACTCCTCGCGGACCTGCACGCCCTCCTTGGCCTCGATCGCCTGGTGGAGGCCGTCGTTGTAGCGCCGGCCGGCCAGCATGCGGCCGGTGTGCTCGTCGACGATGAGCACCTCGCCGTCCATGACGACGTACTCCTTGTCGTTGTGGAACAGCTCCTTGGCCTTGATCGCGTTGTTGAGGAACGAGATCAGGGGCGTGTTGGCCGACTCGTAGAGGTTCTCGATGCCGAGGTGGTCCTCGACCCGGGTGATGCCGGGCTCGAGCACCGAGATGGTGCGCTTCTTCTCGTCGACCTCGTAGTCGACGTCGCGAGTGAGGCGGGCGACGAGCTTGGCGAACTCGTCGTACCAGCGCACCTCGTCCTGCGTGGGGCCGCTGATGATCAGCGGGGTGCGGGCCTCGTCGATGAGGATCGAGTCGACCTCGTCGACGACGGCGTAGTGGTGACCGCGCTGCACGCACTCCTCGAGGGAGGAGGCCATGTTGTCGCGGAGGTAGTCGAAGCCGAGCTCGTTGTTGGTGCCGTAGGTGATGTCGCAGTTGTAGGCCTCGCGACGCTCGTCGGGCTTCATCGACGGCAGGATCACGCCGACGCTCAGGCCCAGGAAGTGGTGGACCCGGCCCATCATCTCCGACTGGTACTTGGCGAGATAGTCGTTGACGGTGACGACGTGCACGCCCTTCTCCTCGAGGGCGTTGAGGTAGGACGGCAGCACCGCGACGAGGGTCTTGCCCTCACCGGTCTTCATCTCGGCGATGTTGCCGAGGTGAAGGGCCGCGCCGCCCATGATCTGTACGTCGAACGGGCGCAGGCCGATGACCCGCTTGGCGGCCTCGCGGACCGTGGCGAAGGCCTCGGGCATCAGGTCGTCGAGCGACTCACCCGCAGCGAGCCGCTCCTTGAACTCGGCGGTCTGGCCGCGGAGCTCGTCGTCGCTCATCGCGATGTAGTCGTCCTCGATGGCGTTGACCGCACGCGAGACCGCTTCGAGCTGGCGAAGGATCTTGCCCTCGCCGATGCGGAGCAGCTTGTCGATGATGGCAGGCACGCGTGGGGCTCCCCGGTCAGACGTCGGATGAACGTCGCAACTCTACCCAGGGCCGCGAACCGAGCCGATTCCGCGAGCCGCGATCGACCCGTCAGCGCACCAAGGCGTGGAGCGCGGGCGCCAGGTCGCCCCGCGGCTCGACCACGACGGTGTGGAGGCCGAGCCAGTCGGCCATCCGTCGTAGCTCGACGGCGAGCTCGTCGGCGGTCTCGTCGGGCGCGCCCGGCTCAGCGTAGGCCCCCTTGACCATCAGCAGCCCCACGCGCCGGTCGGCCTTGAGGTCGACCCGTCCGACGATGCGGTCGCCGAGCAGGAAGGGCAGCACGTAGTAGCCGTGGATGCGCTTCTCGACCGGGGTGTAGATCTCGATGCGGTAGAAGAAGCCGAACAGGGCCTCGGTGCGCTCGCGCTCCCAGACCACCGGGTCGAAGGGGCTGAGCAGGGTACGGGCGCCGATGCGACGCGGGAGCCGGGCGTCGCGATGGAGGTAGGCGGGCCGGCCGACCCCCTCGACCCGGACCGGCTCGAGCTCGCCCTCCTCGACCAGCTCGGCGACGACCTGCTGGGCACCGGTCTCGCCCTGCCCTGGCACTGCCCGCATCCGGTAGTAGTCGGCCAGGTCACGGACGGTGGCGACGCCGTGCGACCGGGCCGCCCGGCGGACCAGCTCCTTGGCGGCCTCGGGCTCGCTCGGCGTCGGCGCCTCGAGGTGCACGCGGGGGATCACCCGCTCCGGCAGGTCGTACTGGATCTCGAACTGACTGTTGCGGCCCACGATCGCGACGTCGCCGACCATGAACATGTAGTCGAGGGCGCGGCGGGTGGTCGACCAGTTCCAGCCCCAGTGCACCTTCTCCCGTGGCAGGCCGTCGTCGAGGTCGCGCGCGGTCGAGGCGCCGCGGTCGGCGATCTCGTCGAGCAGGCTGCGGCTGAGCTCGTCGGTGACCTCGGTGCCCCACCACTTGTGGCGGCCGTCGCGGTAGCGGGTCATCCGGTGCTGCATCACCGGCCACAGGTCGACCGGCATGTAGGCCTGGACGTGGGCCCAGTACTCCACGACGCGGCGCTGCGGACCGGACGAGGCGCGTCGCAGGAGGTCGACGTCGTAGGGACCCATCCGGGAGTAGAGCGGCATGTAGTGGGCCCGCTGGAGCACGTTGACCGAGTCGACCTGGAGCACGCCGGTGCGGCCGAGGGTGCGCTGGAAGGTGCGCAGGGTCGGCGGGTCGTGGGGCGGGTCGAGGAAGCCCTGGGCGGCCAGCGCCACTCGACGGGCCTGGGCCAGGGACAGCGATCGCACGCAGGTGAACCTAACGTCCGGCGCCGACATCACAGCTAGGCGGCGTCCCTCGATGCGAGAGGCCGGTCAGGGCAGCTCGACGAGCTTCTCGCGGACGGCGTAGAGGACGGCCTCCATGCGCGAGTGGAGCTGGAGCTTCTCCAGCAGGTTGCGCACGTGGTTCTTCACGGTGTTCTCGCTGATGAAGAGCCGCTTGGCGATGTCCTTGTTGTTCAGCCCCTGGGCGACCAGGCGCAGCACCTCGAGCTCGCGCTCGGTGAGCCGCAGCGTGGACGTCGGACCCCGGTCGGGCTGCGACATCTGCTTGAACTCGTCGATCAGCTTGACCGCCATCGAGGGGCTGATCAGGGACTGGCCGTCGGCCACGACCCGGACCGCCTGCGCGACCTCCTCGATCGAGGAGTCCTTGAGCAGGTAGCCGCTGGCACCGCTCTTGACCGCCTCGTAGAGGTCGGACTCCTCGTCGGAGACCGTGAGCATCAGGATCTTGGACGCCGGCACGGCCTCCTTGATCGCCACGCAGGCCTCGATGCCGGAGACCTTCGGCATGCGGACGTCGAGCAGCACCACGTCGGGCGCCACCCGGCCGGCGAGCTCGATGCCGGTCGCGCCGTCACCTGCCTCGCCCACGACGTCGAGCCCGGGCTCGGCGTCCATCAACATCGTCAGACCGCGCCGGAACAGCTCCTGGTCGTCGACGATGATGACCCGGATCGGCTCTGGCTCCCCGTTCGGTGAGAGTGACACGCCCGTAGCATCCCACGAACTGGGGTCGATATGGGCCGAATGGGGCATGGAACCTGGCCTGCGGAACTGGCCCGACCGGGCCATAGGTCGTGGCCCGATCGGCACTCCGGCGATGGTCTGGGACCGGGTCAGACGGTGGCATCCACCTCGAGCGCGATGACGCCGTAGTCGTAGCCGCGACGGCGGTAGACCACCGACGGCCGGCCCGTCCCCTCCTCGACGAAGAGGTAGAAGTCGTGCCCGACCAGCTCCATCTCGTAGAGCGCCTGGTCGAGCGTCATCGGCCGCGCCGCGTGGGTCTTCTCGCGCACGACCGGCGGGCCGTCACCCTCGACGGCGAGCGGGCCACGGTCGTGGTCGCCCGAGCTCGAGCGGCCCGCCGTCCAGCACGACGACGTCGGCTGGCGGCGGAGTCGGCGCCACCGCGGCGATGGGTCGAGCGGCGACGGTCGTGGGCGCGACGCATCTGGGCCGCCATCTTGTCGACGGCGAGATCGAGGGCTCCCATCTTGTCGACGGCCGCGGCCTCGGCCCGGATCACCGGGCCCTTCGAGAAGGCGGTCAGCTCGACCCGGACTGCGCGGTCGGCCTGGCGGGGGTTGCGCTCGTTCTCCACCTCTACCTGGACACGCATGATGCGATGGTCGTGCTTCTCGAGCTTGCCGAGCTTGTCCGCGACATGGTCTCGGAACCGCTCCGAGAGCTCGATGTGCCGACCGGTGACCACCACGTCCATGGGATCCTCCTCGTGCGTTGCGGTTGATGGGCCCTGCCTGTGACTCTGCCTGTGACCGTGCCCAGGACATCGAGCCCGGCTGGAGTCCGCCCGGCCGACCTGGTCTTCGTCCCCACACCCGCCTGCTGAGGGGTTCGCAGCTCGCGTGCCACTACTGCCCTTCTCCCGCAGGTCCTCGTGTCTGACGAGGGCTGCGAGGCAGGACTTACGACTAAGCCGCACCGTGATCGGCGTCCCGGACGGACCGGGAGCGCCTTACGTGGGCCGTTTCGCCTGCGACTGGCATCGGCTAACCACACCGTTTCCCCGGGATCCCGGGGCACCGGAGCGGCGCAACCACGGACCCGGGCGGACTCCATGACCCGACGCTAGCCCGTGCCCGGTCATGGGGCCACCGTCTTCGGCACCGCAGGCGAGGGTACTTCGTCACGCCGGCGCCGAGCCGCGCGGCGACGGGCTACGTCGCGTGGTCGCGGCCACCGCGGCGACACCGAGCGGAGGCAGCCCGACGGCGGCCAGGGCACGCTGCGCCTCGGCGGCCGTGGCGCCCGTGGTGATCACGTCGTCGGTCACCACGAGGTGGACCGGGCGTCCCGCCCGCGCCAGCCGGGCCACCGCTGCAGGGCGGGCACGCAGGGCTCCCGCGAGGTTGGCCGCCCGGCCGGCGGCATCGAGACCGGCCTGGTCGGCGAGGCCGCGTCGGCGTGCGGAGCAGGGCCACCCGGCGTACGTCGAGACCACGCGTGCGCAGGACCGCAGCGGCGATCCGGGTGATGGTCGCGGTCGGGTCGTGACCGCGCGCCCGGGTCGAGGAGGGTCGCGACGGCACCGGCACCAGCACCACGGGACCGGGATCGGGCACGACGTCGGCCAGCAGCCCGGCGACGGCCTGGGCCAGCAGGTCACCGAGCGGCCCGGCCAGGGCCAGCTGGCGGTGCTCCTTGTGGCCGAGCACCAGGGCGCGCACGGTGCCGTCGTAGGTCGCGGTCGCCCACGGCGCAAGCAGCCCGGCCGGGACCGGGCTCGGCCAGGCCGGCCGAGGCCTCGGCTCGAGCGCGTCGCGACAGGGCGGGCAGAGCACGCGGCCCGGCCGGTCACAGCCGACGCAGCGGCCGCCGAGCACCAGGTCGTGGAACGCGGTGGCCAGCACGGCTCCAGCCGAGCAGCGTGCTCGGGCCCTGACAACCCGGGCGACCGACGGTTGTGGACGAGCAGGCGGGGTCAGCCGGCGTAGGTGATGTGGCGCAGCCCGCGGTAGGGCACCGGCGGCGTGCCGGCCGACTGGTCGAGGTCGACCAGGCTGCGCGGCAGGATCGCGAACGACGTCTGCGCGTCGCCGGAGGACGTGACCGGTGTAGTGACCGGCGAGGTGACCAGGCCGATCACCCGCCCCTGGATGTTGCCGGCCCCGGCGACCCCCTGCTGCCGGGCGAGGTCGATGGTCGCCGTGGAGGCCTCGCTCTGGGTGGTCGACCCGTCGACCGCGATCTGGCGCACCTCGGCGTACTGGTTCGTCAGCTGGTGGAGCACGAAGACGGACGTGGGCGACCCCCAGCCGATGTCCGTGATCCGCGGGCCGCCGCCGGCCTGCCACGGCAGCCGACGCGTGTCGGTGGCACCGAGCACGCCGCCTCCGGCGTCGTACCGGATCCGGGAGACCAGCAGCTGGTCCGCCCGCGCCCCGCGGACGACGGCGACCAGCCGGGAGCCGTCGCGCGAGACGAGGAAGCGCTTGACCTGTTCCCCGCTCACTCCGGGGACGTGCACGAGGTGGTCCTTGCCCCCGATCACGACCACGACGCGAGCCCCCCGAGGAGAGCGTTCGATGTCCCAGAGCCGACCCGCGAAGTCCCACGAGGGACGCAGCAGCGGCCCGGTGCCGGCGTACACCTGGTGCACCTCAGCGGCGCCCCGGACCGGCCCGGTCAGCAGGCGGTAGGGGGTGACCCCGGCGATGCGGGTGTCGTCGAGGCTGACCGCGAAGGGGCCGATCCCCACGGCGGCGGTGCCGAAGGGGCCGTCGACGGCCGTCAGTCGGGCGGCCTGCCCGGACACGAGTCGGCCGTTGCGCAGGGCGTAGAGCTGCGCGCTGGCCAGGCTGTCGGTGGGGTCGTAGCGGCGGTAGCCGGACACGAGGAACGTCGAGCTTCCCGTGGAGTCGGTGACGTGGCGGCCGGCGATGGTGACCTGAAACGTCTTCACCGACGGCTCCTGCCGCAGCGTCCAGGCCAGCTGGGCCAGCATGAGATCGGTGGTCTTGGGCGGCAGTGGACCGGGGTCGGGTCCCTTGAGGGTCACCTGGGCGACGCCCTGGCGCGACACCGTGACGCTCGGGGCCGGCGACAGGCCCGGCGGGATGAAGCTGCGCGCGACCTGGGACAGCGAGCTCTGCGGTCCCATCAGCAGGGCGCGCACGAGGAAGGTCGGGAGCTGGTCGCCCTCGGGCAGGTGCACCGGCTCGGGGACCAGGATCCGGCCCGTGGGATCGAAGAAGTAGAGGGTCGCGGCCTGGAAGTGCTGCTGGTACCACAGCTCCGGGACGATGAACGCATCCGGCGCCTTCGCGATCCGCCACCGCGCCGGGCCCCTCGGGCCGCATCGGGAGGTCGACGGTGGTGTCCGCCGGCCGGAGGCGTCCCTCCCAGTTGCCCCGCGCGCCGAGCGCGTGCGCACCCCGCAGCTGCACGCTCACCCGCAACCCGCCGCTGACCGGTGCACTGGTGTAGACGATCGTGCGAGTCTGGGGCCGCCAGTCGCCCTGCGCCTGCCGGGTGAGGAACTTCTTGGCCACGGGGAGCTGGATCGGCGTCGCGGTCATCGCGTTGAGGAAGCCCTTGACGATCTCCTGGGGGGAGTCGCCGGGGTGCGGCGGCGGCGGGTGGGTGAACGGGCCCTGGACCGCCGTCGCCTCGCCGTTGCCCTTCTCGACCACCACCGGCCCGGTCGTGGGTAGCCGGACGCACGACGACACCACGAGGGCTGCGGTGAGGGCCAGGAGCGGCCTGGCCAGGCGGCGTGCGGTCACGCGGATGCTCACGCGACCACCTCGGCCGCGTCGTCGGGAACCAGGGGCAGCGGGCTGTGCCGCAGCGGGATGCCGGCCCGTCGGGGCAGCGTCAGGCGGAACTGGGCGCCCTCGTCGGGCTTGCCCCAGGCCTGCAGCCAGCCGCCGTGGAGATGGGTGTCCTCGAGCGAGATCGCCAGCCCGAGGCCGGTGCCACCGCTGGTGCGGGCCCGGGCCGGGTCGGCGCGCCAGAAGCGGTTGAAGACCATCGCCGACTCCCCCGACCTCCAGCCCGACGCCGTGGTCGCGGACCGCGATCGCGGCCGCCTGCTCGTCGGCCGCGACGGTGACGCACGATCTCCCTGCTCTCGGCGTGGTCGATGGCGTTGGTGACGAGGTTGCGCACGATGCGCTCGACCCGTCGTACGTCGGCCTCGGCGACGCAGGGGGTGTCGGGGGCGCGGACCACCACGCGCGTGTGCCGCTGGTCGGCGAGCGCGCGGGTGTTGTCGACGACACGGCGTACGACGTCGGTGAGGTTGACGTCGTCGAGGTCGAGCGCGGCCGCACCGGCGTCGAACCGGCTGATCTCCAGCAGGTCGACCAGCAGCGTCTCGAAGCGGTCGAGCTCGCGCTGCAGCAGCTCGGCGGCACGGGCGGTCGCGGGGTCGAACCCCTGCTTGGCGTCGTACAGCACGGACCCGGCGAGCCGCACCGTGGTCAGGGGCGTCCGGAGCTCGTGGGAGACGTCGGAGACGAACCGGCGTTGCACCCGGCTCAGCTCCTCGAGCTGGCGGATCTGGCGCTGGAGGCTGGTGGCCATCTGGTTGAACGACGTCGCGAGCCGCGCGAGGTCGTCCTCGCCGGTGACCCGCAGCCGCTCTTGGAGCTGGCCGGCGGCGAGCCGCTCGGCGACCCGACGGGCCATCCGGATCGGGGTGACGATCTGGCGGGTCAGCAGCCAGGTGAGGGCCCCGGTGAGTGCCAGCAGCAGGATGCCGGCGGTCAGGAGCGCCCGCTGCACCAGGGCCAGGGTCTGGTCGAGGTCGTCCATCGGGAAGAGGTAGTAGAGCGTGTAGTGCGAGTTGTCCGCCGGGATCGTCACCAGCGACCCGACGACGATGCCGGGTGTGCTCGTGGTCCCTCCGCCCGGCTTGTCGGTCACGATCGTGGTATAGGTCCAGGCGGTCCCGGCCTTGGGCTGGTCGAAGTGCTCCACCAGCGACCGCGGGACGCTCGACTCGTGCAGCAGGGGCGACACCTGGTCGCCGCGGTCGATCAGCGCCGTCTTGCCGCTGCCCGGGCCGGCCATGATCACGCTGAAGCCACGGGCCACCCCGCTCTGGTAGATCGAGGAGTACAGGTCGGTGGCCTGGGCCGTGGCGTTGGTGTCGGTAGGCGGCGCAGAGTTGAGCGAGGTCGACGCCTGCCGGTTCTCGTTGGCGACCTCGGTCAGCACGGCGGCGACGCGGTGGTCGACCAGGCCCTGCTCGATCTGACGGAGCAGGAACCAGCCGACGGCGGAGACCACGATCGCCGACAGCAGCAGGGTGCTGACCGCGACCCGGGCCTGGATCGACCGTCGCCAGAAGGTCAGGCCCCGGCGGAGTGCCTCCGGGACGCTGGGTCCCTCACCGGGTGCCGTGCGTGCCATCTCACCACCGTGTCACTGCTGGCCGGACCCGCCGGCCTTGTAACCGACACCGCGGACGGTCAGCACGATCTCGGGGTTCTCCGGGTCGGACTCGACCTTGGAGCGCAGCCGCTGGACGTGGACGTTGACCAGCCGCGTGTCGGCGGCGTGGCGGTAGCCCCAGACCTGCTCGAGCAGGACCTCGCGGGTGAACACCTGCCAGGGTTTGCGGGCCAGGCAGACGAGGAGGTCGAACTCCAACGGCGTGAGGTTGACCGGCTTCCCGTCGCGGGTCACCGCGTGCCCGGCGACGTCGATCGCGAGCGGCCCGATGGCCAGCGCGTCGGCCCCGGGCGCGTCGTTACGGCGTACGCGGGCTCGGATGCGGGCCACCAGCTCTTTGGGCTTGAACGGCTTGACGACGTAGTCGTCGGCGCCGGACTCGAGCCCCACCACCACGTCGACGGTGTCGCCCTTGGCGGTGAGCATCACGATCGGCACCCCCGACTCGGCGCGGATCTCCTTGCACACGTCGATGCCGCCCTTGCCGGGGAGCATGAGGTCGAGCAGGACGACGTCGGGCCGGTAGGCGTGGAACGCCTCCAGCGCCTCGTCGCCCCGGTCGACGACGTGGGAGTCGAAGCCCTCCTGGCGCAGGACGATCGACAACATCTCCGACAACGACTCGTCGTCGTCCACGACGAGCACGCGCGCTCGGAAGTCCTCGCCTTGGCTCACGGCTGCCATCTTGCCAGTCGAGACCGAGAAATCCCGACGTACGTCGCGGAGCAGGGCTCGCTCAGTAGCGGTACTGGTCGGGCTTGTAGGGGCCTTCGACCGCGACGCCGAGGTAGCTCGCCTGCTCGCCGGTGAGCTCGGTGAGCTTCACACCGAGCGCGCCGAGGTGGAGCCGCGCGACCTCCTCGTCGAGGTGCTTGGGCAGCGTGTAGACGCCGACCGGGTAGTCCTCGGGCTTGGTGAACAGCTCGATCTGGGCCAGCACCTGGTTGGTGAAGGAGTTGGACATCACGAAGCTGGGGTGGCCCGTGGCGTTGCCGAGGTTCATCAGACGGCCCTCGGAGAGCACGATGATCGAGCGGCCGCCCGCGGACTCCGGGAAGGTCCAGACGTCGACCTGCGGCTTGACGTTCTTGCGCTCGACGCCCTCGAAGGCCTCGAGGCCGGCCATGTCGAGCTCGTTGTCGAAGTGACCGATGTTGCCGAGGATCGCCTGGTGCTTCATCCGCGACATCTGGTCGACCGTGACGACGTTCTTGTTGCCGGTCGCGGTGATGACGATGTCGGCGGTCTCGAGGACGTCCTCGAGGGTGGTCACCTGGTAGCCGTCCATCGCGGCCTGGAGCGCGCAGATCGGGTCGATCTCGGTGATCACGACACGCGCGCCCTGACCACGCAGGCTCTCGGCGCAGCCCTTGCCGACGTCGCCGTACCCGCACACGACGGCGACCTTGCCGCCGATGAGCACGTCGGTGGCGCGGTTGATGCCGTCGATGAGGCTGTGGCGGCAGCCGTACTTGTTGTCGAACTTCGACTTGGTGACCGAGTCGTTGACGTTGATCGCCGGGAAGAGGAGGGAGCCCTCCTTCATCATGTCGTAGAGCCGGTGGACGCCGGTGGTGGTCTCCTCGGTCACGCCGCGGAGCTCAGCGGCAATCTGGGTCCAGCGGTCGTCGCTCTCCTGGAGCGACTTCACGAGCACGTCGAAGACGACCTTCTGCTCGTGGCTGACGGCGGTGGCCGGGTCGGGCGCCTCGCCCTTCTTCTCGGCCTCGACGCCGAGGTGGACGAGCATCGTCGCGTCGCCACCGTCGTCGAGGATCATGTTGGCCTTCTCGCTCTGCCCGTCCTTGGTCGGCCAGATGAGGATCTGCTGGGTGCACCACCAGTACTCCTCGAGCGTCTCGCCCTTCCACGCGAACACCGGCACGCCCTGCGGGTCGTCGACGGTGCCTCGGGGCCCGACGACGACGGCGGCGGCCGCGTGGTCCTGGGTGGAGAAGATGTTGCAGGAGGCCCAGCGCACCTCGGCACCGAGCGCCACCAGGGTCTCGATCAGCACGGCCGTCTGGATCGTCATGTGCAGCGAGCCGGCGATCTTGGCGCCCTTCAGGGGCTGGCTGGCGGAGTAGCGCTCACGCATCGCCATCAGGCCGGGCATCTCGTGCTCGGCGAGGGTGATCTCGGTGCGACCGAAGTCGGCCAGGCTCAGGTCGGCGACCTTGTGGTCCATGAGGTTGTGCCTCCTGCTCGACGGCCGCGTGGGGTGCGGCTCTGGAAGGATTCTCAGGTTAGGACTGGCTGCCCTCGTCCGCAGAATCCCCGACGGCCTCGAGCCTTCGACCCGGTAGCCAACGCATCACGGCGTACCCGACCAGGGCGGCCGGGATGCCGAGGAGCGCCACGAGGGTCGGGAAGCTCAACGCGTGTGCGCCGAGTGCGAACGCGGCGTAGACGGTGAGGGCGATCAGCTCCTCGAGGAGGCCCAGCACGCTGGTGACCGTGGCGCGCGCGGGACCGGTGATGGTGTCCTGCAACCGGGTCTCGCCGACGAGCATGGCGTTGTTGAGCAGGCCGTAGCCGATGCCGATGGCGACGAAGCCGAGGTAGGGCGCGGCCAGGGCGCCGGCGGAGACCAGTGCCGCCCCGACGACCAGGATGCCGCCTACGACCGGCCCGCCGAACCGGGCCGTGCGGCCGACGGCCGCCGTTCCGACCACCTGGCCGAGCACGGTGACCGCGATCAGGAGCGGTACGACGCTGGTGGCGACGCCGTGGTCGCGGGCGACGAGCGGGAAGTACTCGTCGTAGGCCGTGAGCCCGACCATCGCCGCGGCCAGCAAGAGGACGCGGCGCACGTCGGGGTGGTGGCGGGACTCTGCGAGGCCGGACCGCAGCATCGCGACGTAGCGCGAGGCGGCCCGCTCGGTCTCGAGCAGGGCGGGCTCATCGTGCGCGGGTCTCCGAGCCGCATGCGAGACCGGGAGGGTGGCGGCCAGGGCGCCCTGTCCGACCGCGATCGCCACCGAGACCCAGCCGACCAGCGGATAGCCGCCCACGGCGAACAGCCAGGCCGCCGCCGCGGTCGCGGTCAGGTTGGCGATCATCGCGCTCGAGTGGGCCCAGCCGATCAGCGCCGGGTAGCGCTCCCGCGCGCCGCGGGTGACCAGCTCGTCGTACACCAGTGACTCGAAGGTCCCCGACATCAAGGCGCTGGACAGGCCCCAGCAGACGAAGCCCAACGCGAAGCCGGCGAACGTCTGCCAGAGCATCCACGTGGAGAAGCCGACCGCGTAGATCGCGGCCGACAGCACCAGCAGCAGGCGCCGGTCGACGGTGTCGGCCCAGGCACCCGACGGCACCTCGCAGAGGAAGCTGGTCAGCGACCAGATGATCAGCAGGATCGAGAGGTGCGCGCTGCTGACGCCGCGGTCGACGAACAGCAGCGAGTACACGGCGTAGAGCGGGACCAGGTCGCGCGACGCGTGGTAGGCGAGGACGTGCAGGTCGAACCGGCGTTCGGGCGCCCTCGGCGGGACTCAAACGTGGCCGGAGAAGAAACCCATGGGCAGGAGGCTAGTGCGCGAGGTGCTGGCGCAGCGAGCCTCTAGCGTCGGGGCATGGACTCCCGAACCGTGGCGGTCGACGACGTCGCGTTGCACGTCGCGGTGACCGGGCAGGGCTCCGACGTGGTCGTCCTGAGCGGAGGCCCGGGGTGTGTCCGCTACCTCGAGCGGGCCGAGCTCTCGCCGCGCGGTCACCGGGCCTGGTTTCCCGAACCTCGGGGCGTCGGGCGCTCCCAGGGCGGGCCCCACGACCTGGCGCGGTCGCGGCCGTCGTCGGCATCGCCGGCCGTGGACCGCAGCGCGACCGCACGTGGTCGGAGGCGTACGAGGCCGGGGCGAGCTCTGAGCCTGCGGTCGAGATCGGTTGGGTTCAAGACGTGCACGCAGCCCTGAGCGCGTCGTTCACCGAGTGGACCCAGAGCCCCGAGCTGTGGCGGCGCCGAGCGTCCCGCGACGACCTCCTGGTCCACACATCCGGACGTGTGGAGCCGGACGGTCACCGAAGCGTGTGACGCACTGCGCTTCTGAGGTCAGTCGATCCGTGGTCGGTATCGGATCCACTTCCGTGGTTGTCCGTGTCGGGGTGGTGGGGAGAACTCGGGTTTTCGGTCTTTGGGGTTGATTCTTATCTGCCATGGGGTGTGGTGGATGACGCGGTGGTGGTGGCCGCATAGGAGGAGGAGGTTGTCGAGCTCGGTCTCGCCGTGGTCGGCCCAGTGTCGGATGTGGTGGGCGTGGCACATCACCGGGGGCTGGTGGCAGCCGGGGAAGGCGCAGTGCCGGTCGCGGACCACCAGGGCGTTCCAGATCGGGACGGTCACGGTGCGGGTGGCGCGGCCGACGTCGAGGGCCTCGCCTGGGCGCCGAGGAGGACGGGGAGGACCTCGGCGTCACAGGCCAGGCGGCGGACCACGCCGGGTGGGAGGTCCAGCCCGTCACCGGTCACCGGAAGAGTCTGCGCCGCCTGCAGGACGCCGGCGATCAGGGTGTCGTGGTCGATGGTGACGACCACCCGGGTGCGGGTGCCGTGGGAGTCGGGGATCGCGTCGGTGTCCAGGGCGTGCTGGGCCACCTGGACCATCGCGTCCCACGTCCGGGCCCCCCCGTCGCGGGGGTCGCACACGCGGCCTTCCCCATCCTCTTCGTCCACCGCAGGGCTGGGGGCAGGTCAACGGCAGCAGCGCCGCCTTCAAGATGGCGCCGTCCTCGACCGACCCGCGGCCTTTGAGGCGGACCCCG
This sequence comes from uncultured Actinomycetota bacterium, assembly GCA_963761085.1. Lineage (GTDB taxonomy): Bacteria > Actinomycetota > Actinomycetes > Propionibacteriales > Nocardioidaceae > Nocardioides. The sequence continues at coordinate 97,747 of CAVXFQ010000011.1, read as the reverse complement.
CCGGCGCCGTCGTCGGTGACCGCGAGGTACCGGTCGGCGTGCGCAGCCCGGTCCTCCCGGTCCAGCTGGTCCTCCCGGTCCTCCCGGTCCAGCTGGGCCTCGAGCTTGGAGTCGATGCCGTCGGGGTCGACCACCGCCAACAGGTGGCGGCCGGTGCGGGCCAGATCGGTGGCGTCGAACCTGGCCGCGTAGCGGACCAGGGTCTTCTCCGCCCGCCGCCGTAGATGCGCCGCACCCGGGAGGTCGGCCACCGCCCGGACGATGACATCGGCCTGCTCCGCCGACACGGTCCCGGCGACCATCCGGGCCCGGGTCCGCCCCAACGGCCCGGTCACCGCGACCGCCCGCCGGACCAGCCGTGTGCCCTCGCCCCGGCGGAGCCCGCCGAGGTGGGTCAACCAGTCCCGGTCGACCCGTAATGCAGGACCTTCTTCGCGAGGTCTCTGGCGTCGGCTTCGGCGACCGCCTGAGCCTCGACCGCCGCCAACGCAGCCTTGGCCCGCTGGACCTGTCCGACCACGTCGACGACCTCGCCGTCAGACCGGGCCGACCACAACAGCCCGTCGAGCTCGGCCACCGCCACGGTCACCCGGGCCAGCACGGCTGCAGGCCCCGACGGCGTGTGGTGTCCCGAGATCGACATAGGACAAGCCAAATCAGCGCCCACCGACAGCCGAGGCGATATCCACAGCCCCTATCCCACCATCCGAGACCATCCACAGAAGAATCTTCCGGAGCCCTTTTCGGTCAGGTCCACCAGGAGCAGCCCAAGGGGCCGAAGGCCGAAAGTCGGCCTGCGGGAGGTAGCTCGACCAAAGGCCTCCCTCACCACCCATCTCGTCTGGAACGGCGACCCAAGGCGACCCGCGGCGACCGTGTCTGGTCCGCGTGGTTTCGAGACGGTCGCTAGCGCGAGCTCCTCAACTGGCGGAGCATCGCCCGTCACCTTGCTGACCTTCAGCACTGGCCGGTCGGGGTGGGGCGGGGGAGGCTGGGGGTATGAGGGCGTGGGTCGGGCTCGTCGGCTTGATGCTGGTGGCCTCGGCGTGCTCGACCACCGACTCGACCTCGGCCACGGCACCCGACCCCGGACCCGTGTCCCGGGCCGCCGTGGCGCCGTCGACCCTCGAGGTCGGTGGTCGGGCGTGGGTGTCGGTCTCGGTGGCGACGCTGTGGCGGTCACCGACGTCGCCACGCCCCGTCGACGCGCCGGCTCTGCGCCACCCGGCCGAGATCGGCAGGTGGCTGGCCGGCATGTCGCTGGCGCAGCGTCGCGACCTCAACGGTCGCGCCGACACCCAGGCGCTGCTCGGTGACCGCGTGGTCGTCCTGGCGCTTCCGTCCAGCCGACCGGCGTGGGCGCGCGTCGCCGTACCGTCGCAGCCGAGCCCGCTCAACGCCAAGGGCTACCCCGGCTGGGTGCCGCGCCGCCAGCTGACCGCGACCGCCCCTGCCGCCTCCAGCCGGGTCGCCACCGTGCTGAGGCGCACCACCTGGCTCCTCACCGACGCGTCGACGCCGAGCCGGCTGTTCCCGGTCAGCGTCGGCACGACGTTTCCGGTGTTGAGCACCACCACGACGTACGTGCGGGTGCACGCACCCGGCGGCTCGGTACGCCGACTCCTCGGCCTGGCGGTCGTCGTGCACGCCACCGGTACGCCGGCGCTGGCACCGACCCGCAGCAGCATCGTCGCGCGGGCCGAGCACTTCGTCGGGCTGGCCTACCTCTGGGCCGGGGCGTCCGGGTTCGGGGTCGACTGCTCCGGGCTGACCTGGCTCACCTACCGCCTCCACGGCATCCGCATCCCGCGCGACGCGGCACCCCAGTCACGCCGCGGGACGCCGGCCTCGCCGGCGCGACGCGGCGACCTTCTCTTCTACTCCACCAGTGGGGTGGTCCACCACGTCTCGATGTACGTCGGCAACGACCGCATGGTGCACAGCCCGGCGACGGGCCAGGTGGTCTCCGTCGTGAAGCTGCTGACGCCCAACGCCGCCGCGCGCCGCTACCTGCCCTAGCCCTGCGGTCGGTGGATGTCCGGCTCGAGGTAGATCACCCGGGCGGTGGGCTCGGCCGCGCGGATGGCCGCTTCGGCGGCGTCGATGTGGGCGGCGACGTCAGCGGCTGAGTCGCTCGGGGGTACGGCGATCTTGGCTGCGACGAGCAGCTCGTCGGGGCCGAGGTGCATGGTCTTGAGGTGGACGATCGAGTCGATCCCCTCGGTGGCGGTCAGCTGGGCCACGATCCGTTGCTCCGCCACGACCGAGGCGGACTCACCGAGCAGGAGGCTCTTGGTCTCGATGGCGAGGACCACCGCGACGGCGACCAGTAGCAGCCCGATCAGTGCAGTGCCGATCACGTCGAACCACAGGTTCTGGGTCAGCAGCGACAACCCCACGCCGAGCAGGGCGAAGACGAGACCGATCAGGGCGGCGAAGTCCTCGAGCAGGATCACCGGCAGCTCGGGCTGCTTCGCGCGGCGGATGAACTCGACGTACGACGCGTCGCCACGGATGTGGTTGGTCTCCCGGATCGCGGTCCGGAAGGACAGCGACTCCATCACCATCGCCGCCACCAGCACGACCAGCGGCACCCACCACCACTGGCTGTCCAGCAGCGAGTCGGGCGGGTGACCGTGGGTCGCGTGCAGCTCGTGACCCTTGTGGTAGGCCTCGTAGAGGGCGAACAGCCCGCCGACCGCGAACAGCACGATGGCGACGATGAACGCGTAGATGTAGCGCTCGCGGCCGTAGCCGAACGGGTGCTCGGCCGTCGGTCGCTTGCGTGACTGCCGGCCGCCGAGGAGGAGCAGCACCTGGTTGCCGGAGTCGGCGACCGAGTGGATCGCCTCGGCCAGCATCGAGGACGCGCCGGTCAGCAGGAACGCCAGGAACTTGACCACCGCGATGCCGGTGTTGGCCAGCAGAGCGGCGACGACTGCCTTGGTGCTGCCTTCGGTCGACATGCGCCGCAGGTTACCGAGCGGCAGGTCCGGGTCGGCGCTCAGTCCTCGACGAGACCAACACGCAGGTATTCCGCGCCGTAGCGACCGTTGAGCACCAGCGACGCGTAGCGGGCGAGCTCGGTGGCGGCCTCGATCGTCACGATCTCGACGCGTACCCCGTGCTCGGCGGCCGCCTCTTGGAGCCGCCCGCGGTCCTCGCGGACCACGGGGTCGTCGGCGCCGTCGTCGAAGATCAGCAGCATCGGCCGCCGCTCCCCGCCCTCGTCGGCGAACGGGTCGTCGAAGACGTCGCGCGGACGCACCGCCTCGATCAGGGGCAGCAGGTGCTCGGCGTCGCCGGCGATCGCCGACTGGCCCGACGCCCGGCGGATGGTCTCGGAGACCCGGCGGGCGGCGCGGGCCGCCAGCGACGAGCCGCCCCAGACCACCGGCAGCGTGTCGGCCAGCGCGATGCCGAGCATCTTGCCGGGGTTGACCGCCAGGTCGCGGTGGGGCGAGCAGGCGAGGGCCACGTCGTCGAGCGCCTGGGCGACGTCGCTGTGGTCGGCGCGTGGGCCGAGGCCGACCTGGTCGAGGTACTCGAGCACGACCACGGCCGTGGCCAGCTGGTCGCGGGTGACGGTCGGCACGATCGTCGACCACCGGCCCTCGGCATGCTGGGCGACCAGGGAGCCGGCCGGGCAGGCGACGACGACCTGGCACCCGCGTCGTACGGCCTCGGCGACGGCGGCCGCGGTGCCGCGGTCGGTGCCGTCGGGGGCGAGCACGACCACGAGGTCCAGACCACCGGCCCACCCCGGGCAGCGCAGGGCCGGGCCAGGCGACGAAGGGCACCGGGCACCACGGCTCGAGCACGGCGCGGAGCAGGCGCGAGTCGGGTCCGGCAGCGACGATGGCGCGCGGCTGGTCGATGTCGCGGGCGGTCGCGACCGCGGCCGCGATGCCGGGGGCGGCCTCGACGGCCTCACGGCGTACGCGGGCGCCGGCCTCGGCCAGTGCGCGCAGCCGCGGGTCGGCCTGAGCGAGCGCACGCTCGTCGTCGAGGCGGGACTCGTCGAACCAGGAAGCCATGGTGATCGCCGCTCAGGCCGGGCGCCGGGCCTCGTCGACCAGCAGGACCGGGATGTCGTCGCGCACCGGGTAGGTCAGGCCGCACGACTGGCAGACCAGCTCCTCGGCCACCGGCTCGAGCTTCCCGTGGCAGTCGGGGCAGACGATGATCGACAGCAGGGTCGGGTCGAGGTTCACGGGGTGCTCCTGATCAGGGTGAGGACGTCGTCGCGGACGCGGGTCATGGTGGCCTCGTCGACGCCTTCGACGTTGAGGCGCAGCAGGGGCTCGGTGTTGGAGGGGCGGACGTTGAACCACCAGTCGGCGGTGGCCACGGTCAGCCCGTCGAGGTGGTCGGTCTCGGCACCCTCGGTGTCGGCGTACGACGCCTCGACGGCGGCGAGGGCGGCCGCGGTGTCGGCGACCTCGGAGTTCACCTCGCCGCTGAGGACGTAGCGCTCGTAGTCGCCGAACAGCTCGGACGCAGGGCGGTCGGTCTCGGCCAGCGCCGCCATCGTGTGCAGGGCGGCGAGCATGCCGGAGTCGGCGCGCCAGAAGTCGCGGAAGTAGAAGTGGCCGCTGTGCTCACCGCCGAACACCGCGTCGGTCTCGGCCATCGTCGCCTTGATGTAGGAGTGTCCGACGCGGGTGCGGACCGGCGTGCCGCCGAGCTCGCGCACGAGCTCCGGCACGTAGCGGCTGGTGATCAGGTTGTGGATCACCGAGGCGCCGGGCTCCTTGGCCAGCTCGCGCGCGGCGATCAGGGCGGTCAGTGTCGAGGGCGACACCGCGCGTCCACGCTCGTCGACGACGAAGCACCGGTCGGCGTCGCCGTCGAAGGCGAGGCCGAGATCGGCGCGCTCGGCGACGACCCGCTGCTGGAGGTCGACGAGGTTGGCCGGCTCGATCGGGTTGGCCTCGTGGTGGGGGAACGTGCCGTCGAGCTCGAAGTACATCGGCACCAGCTCGACGCCACCGGCACCGGCACCGTCGTCGGTGCAGCCGATCCGGTCGAACACCGCCGGCGCGGTCAGCCCGGCCATGCCGTTGCCCGCGTCGACGACCACCTTGAGCCGACGGCCGGCGACCGGGGCGAGCGACAGCAGGTGGGCGGCGTAGTCGTCGAGCACGTCGCGCTCGGAGATCTCCCCCGGGTCGGCGACGGGCGGCGGCTCGGGGTGGCTCACCGCGTCGCGGATCTCGTGGAGCCCGGTCTCGGCGCCGACCGGCTGCGCACCTGCGCGGCACATCTTGATCCCGTTGTACTGCGCGGGGTTGTGGCTCGCGGTGAACATCGCGCCCGGCACCCCGAGCCGCCCGGAGGCGAAGTAGAGCTGGTCGGTCGAGGCCAGACCGATCACGACGACGTCGGCGCCGGCTGCCGCGGCTCCCGCGGCGAAGGCGGCGGCCAGCGCCGGGCGAGCTGGGGCGCATGTCGTAGCCGACGACGACGGTGCTCGGCACCGATCACCGGCACGAAGGCCGAGCCGGTACGGCGCGCGAGGGCCTCGTCGAGCTGGTCGGGGACGGTGCCCCGCACGTCGTACGCCTTGAAGACGGCGTGCGCGTTGGCGGGATCGGTCGTGGCCACGACGCGAGCCTAACGACCCGCCTCGCCGCTGGTCCCGCGGGCGTCAGTCGGAGGTGAGCACCCGCAGGTGGCCGCGGCGGGCGGTCTCGCGACCGGCCCCGTCGTGCAGGGGCTCCCCCGGCGACCGGGTCGCGGCGACGCTGGGCCGGCCGGCCTCGCGGACGGCGTCGGCCAGCGCGAGCAGGTCGTCCTGGGACGGCGGGATCGTGCTGGGGTCGGGCGCGAGCCGGAGCACCTCCCAGCCGCGCGGCGCCGAGAGCCGCTCGCCGTGCACGTCGCACAGGTCGTAGGAGTGGGGCTCGGCATAGGTGGCGAGCGGGCCCACGACGGCCGTCTGGTCGGCGTAGACATAGGTCAGCGTGGTGACCGCTGGGCGCCCACAGGCGGTGCGCGAACAGCGCCGGACCGGACTCACGGCGCCGACGGTACCGCCGGAGCGGGCGGCACCCGATGAGGCTCGCGGGTCGTCTACGCTCGGCTGCTGTGACTTCCGTGGCGCCGTCGGGTGCGCGACCCGGACCGCGACGACGGGTCCGCGACCGTCGCGGGCGCGGCATGCGAGGGCCGGCGATCACCCCGTCCCTGCCCGGGCGCCCCGAGCTGCCGACGCGGGGGAGCGGTTCGACGAGCTCGTGCTCGACACCGTCCGCGACATCGACACCCGGTGGCAGGACCGCCTCGGCCTCGTGGAGTACGCCGTCGAGGACACGCCGCAGCTGCCCGACGACTGGGCGGTCGAGACCGTGCCGCTGGCGTCGCTGGTGCGGGGCAAGGCCGGCGAGCCGTCGCGCCTGGTGCGTCTTCCGCCGCCCGATCGAGCACCGCTGCGAGTCGCGCGCCGATCTCGAGGCGATGGTGCTCACCGTGGTGGTCGAGCAGGTCGCCGAGCTGCTCGGCGTCGACCCCGAGGACGTCGACCCGCGCTACCAGCCGCGACGACTGAGAGCCGGTCAGTCCTGGCCCGGCCAGATCTGCGGCACCAGCCCCTGGGTGAGCAGCTCGTGCAGGGGCACGACGGTCGCGCCGTCGCCGGCGACGAGCACCGCGGCACGGATCGTCGTGCGCTGGGGCACGACGTCGAGGAACGCCGTGCCGCGCGGCAGGGTCAGGCTCGGCGACCCGGCCCTGCTCGCAGGGCGACGGTGTCGGTGTGCAGCTCCGCGCCGGTCGCGTCGTACGCCGTCACCTGGGCGGCGCCGGCGGCGTCGGCGGCGACCTGGAGCGTCGCCGTGGTCGCACCGCGGTGCTTCTTGCCCTTGCCCGGAACGTCGGGAGCAGCGTGGCGGCCTCGTGGGTGACCGTCGGGGCCGGCACGGTCAGGACGCGGTCGTTCTTCAGCTGGGTCAGCAGCGAGGCGGTGACCGGGGCATCGGCGGTCACGCCGACCCCGACGGCGCCGTCTCCGAGCGCCTTCGACAGAGCCTTGCGTCAGCGGGACCGAGACCGTCGCCCCGGGGGGCACCGACACCGGCGCCAGCCCCTTCGGGCGTGAACCGGGTGTCGGAGGTGATCACCTGGACCTCCGCGCGCACGACGTCCTGGCCCGGGGTTGGCCAGCTGGAGGAAGTGGCTGCCGTGGCCGGGCGGCAGCCCGAGCAGGTCGTTGGAGGCCGCGGGCTCGAGCTGCCGCGGGAGCCACTCGGCGTAGGACTTGTGGGCGGCCAGGTTGGTGTGGCTGTCGAGGACGGCGACCCCGAGCCGACCGCGGGTCACGACCACGTGGGCCGAGATCGCCAGCCGCCGCGGAATGACGGCCCCGAGGTCGAGCGAGATCGTCTTGTGGCCGGGGATGGTCAGGCCGCGCAGCCGCTTGCTGCTGAACTCGTGGTCGCCGAACAGGTCGATCGCGGCGACCGCGGGCCCGCCGTCGGGGTTGGTCAGCTCGATCACGGAGTCGTGGTCGGCGCGGGCGCCGATGCCGGTGAACCACTGGTCGGCCGTCGGCACCGTGCAGTCCATCGCGTTGAGGGGCGCGGTCCCCGAGCGGAGGCCCAGCAGGCCGGGCGCCAGGTCGTCGGCGCCCTTCACGACCTGGGCGTCGGTGCCGTCGAGCGGCGAGAGGGCGTGGGGCGTGACCGGCACCTCGGTGCTGGTCCCGCCCGAGAGCACCACCAGCGAGCCGGAGCCGCTGCCGGCGGTCGAGACGGAAGCCTCCGGCGAGCCCTTCTGCGCCGACGGGCAGACGACGGTCGAGGCGGTCAGCCGGGTCAGCGACGGGGGACGCGTGGTCGTCGCGCACCGACTCGGTGCGCACCAGCGCCAGCGACCCGATGGTCACCAGCGGGAGCACGACGGCCAGCACGGTGACCAGGTCGAGGCGCCGGCGTGCGCTGGCGACGGGTCACCTCGGGAGCGCGGACGCGCTTGCCGACGCGGGTCATGCGGCATCCTCCTCCTCGTCGGTACGGCGAGCCCGCAGCGTGGGCAGGCACAGCACGACGACGGTGGCGGTGCCGAGCGCCGACACCACGAGCAGCACGCTGCGCACCCACGACGACGGCCCGTCCAGCGCCGCCGGGTCGACCGGGGTCTCGACCTGCCAGGTGCGGGTCGAGAGGCTCTCGGTGCCGGCCTGACCCAGTCCGTCGGTCGCGTCGAGGCCGGCGGCGACGGCGCCGTCCACGGGCGCGGGCAGCACGATGTAGGAGATGCCCGCGGCGGCGAGCCGGTCGACGGTGCCGGCCGTGGGCCGCGAGACCAGCGCCCGCACGTCGTCGGTGAACGCCGCGTCGGGCTCCGAGGCGTACTGGATCTCGCTGCGGCCCAGCGTGTTCCCCGCACCGCGTCGGATCGTGAAGGTCAGCCCCGTCGCGGTGTCGCCGCGGATCACCAGCACCCCGTGGGTGCTGTCGGCCTCGGCCTCGTCGGTCATGAACCTCGGGATCCCGCTGTCCTCGCTGTTGTCCAGGGTGCCGGGACCCTTCACCACGAACCAGCCGAGGCCGATCGCCGGGATGATCGCGGCGACGACGGCCAGGCCCACCAGCAGCACCTGGTGGTGCTCGGCCCGCGAGCGCCGGAGCAGCGTGACCAGGCCCTGGGCTCCGAGCATCGCGCCGGTCACGAAGCACCCGTGCAGCACGACGACCAGCACGGTGATGCCGGGCCGGACCGAGCCGCCGGGCAGCGGGAGCGCGACCAGTGACAGCAGCAGCGCCGTCACGGCGGCGACCGCCGCGACCAGCCAGGTCACGAGCACCGGGATCCGGGTGGCGCGCGGGATCAGGGCCAGCACGGCCAGCACGACCAGGAGGGCGCCCAGCCACCACGGGCCGCCGACGCCCGCGCCGAACCGGCCGAGCAGGAGGTCTGAGAAGCCCAGCGACGGGAACGGCTGCCGCCCGGTCTCCATCAGCAGCAGCGGCCAGGCGCCGTGGATGATCGCGGGCAGCCACCAGGGGGCGAGCAGGACCGGTGCCACCCCCAGCGCTGCGGCCGGCGGGCCCCAGACGTCGCGGTCGCGCGGGAGCCGGCGGGTGACGGCGTAGGCGATGACCAGCACCACCAGCGTGAGCACGACCGCGAACACCCACGCCACCGGCGTGAAGGCCGCGAGCAGGGCCAGCAGCAGCCCGGTGCGCCAGCCGGCCCGCCAGCGGCGGTCGCGCTCGGGGTCGGCGAAGCCGAGGGCGGCGTGCGCCAGCCACGGGAGGATCACCGTCGCCGCGACCACGCCGAGGCGGCCGTCGCCGAAGGCTCCCGACGTCACCGAGCACCAGGGCATAGGTGACCGCACCCAGACCGACCAGCCAGCGTGGGGAGCCGCCGGGGTCGACCAGCCGGCCGACGACGCGGAGCAGCCGCCACGCGCCCCAGAGCGCCAGCGGTACGGCGAGCAGCAGCACCGCGGAGACCGCGGCGGCAGCGCTGCCGCCCAGCAGCCAGCCCAGCAGCGCCATCGGCACGACGTACGGCGGGGCGGGGACGGCGGTGCCGGTGCCCAGCGGGTGCCACGACTCGGTCCAGAGCCGCCAGAGGTCGCTCGCGCGGTCGGGGGCGGGCGCCAGCCCGCCACCGGTCACCGTGCCGAACGCCTCGCGGGCGCCGAACACCGACAGCAGCACGACGAGGGTGATCGCCAGCGCGAGCGGGCTGGTGAAGAAGCGGGCCACCAGACCGGTGTCCTCCGGCGCCTCGTCGTCGTCGACGACCACGCGGACGCCGGATCGGCGCGGGCGCCGTCGGCCTCCTTGGCCGCGCGGCGCCGGTCGGCGACGTCCTGTGCCTGGTTGAAGATCGCGGACACGAAGTCGCCGACGAAGTCGAGACCGTGCCGGTAGGGCACCCACCACGCCGCCAGCAGCGGGGTCGCGTCGTGCGAGTCGCCGATCGACCGGCGAGCCTTGCGGGCCCGCCGGATCTCGCCGGGGCTGGTGTAGACCGAGACCAGCGCGGCCAGCTCGTCCAGCGCCTCGCCGGGCGAGCGGACCACGAAGAACCCGAGCATCCGCAGCAGCGTGCCGAAGAAGAGGCGGACGACCTGCCACGGCAGGCGCCGGCCGGGGACGTTGGCCAGCAGCGTGTAGAGGGCGGCCCGGCGCTCCTGGTAGTGGGTGTGCCGCCCGGTCAGCGGCGTACGGCGGATGCCACGGTGGGCGGCCTCGGCGTGGAAGACCACGGCCTGGGGCACCACGACCGTGCCGGAACCCGGCCCGCGCGGCCCGCCAGCCGAAGTCGACGTCGTTGCCGAACATCGGCAGCTTGCGCGTCGAGACCGCCGAGCTCGTCGAGCACGCGCCGCCGGACCAGCATCCCCGCGGTGTTGACCGCGAGCACGTGGTGCGCGTCGTCGTGCTGGCCCTGGTCGTACTCGCCGGGCTCGAGCCCGGTCTCGCGCCGCCCGGTGCCGGAGATGGTGACGCCCACCTCGAGCAGCCGCTTGAGCGAGGGCCACTCCCGCAGCTTGGGGCCGAGGACGTCGGCCTGCGGGTCGGCCGCGGCGGCCGCGAGCAGCCGCGCGAGCGCGTCGGGTGCGGGGTTGCTGTCGTCGTGGAGCAGCCAGACCCACTCGACGGCGGCGGTCGACCTGCTCGAGGCCGACCCGCACCGCGTCGGGGTAGGACGTCCGGCCGGAGAGGGTGACGACCTCCTCGAACGCGTCGAGCAGCAGGTCGACGCTGTCGTCCTTGCTCCCGGTGTCGACCGCCACGACGCCGGCCAGGGACGCGGTCTGGGCCTGCAGGCCCTCGATCGACGGCCGGAAGCCACCTGGTCCCGTCGTGGCTGACCAGAAGTGCCACGACCGTCGGACTCACGGTCGTTCACCTTAGCGGCGGGCCGAAGCGCCTCCGCATTCGTCGCGGCGGTGACCCGAGTCACCGCGGACCACCCCGCCCGACCGCCACGGCGCTCGGCTCAGACGGCGCGCTTCTTGAGCTTGCGCCGCTCGCGCTCCGACAGCCCGCCCCAGATGCCGAACCGCTCGTCGTTCATCAGGGCGTACTCGAGGCAGTCGCCTCGCACGTCGCAGGTCAGGCAGACCTTCTTGGCCTCCCTGGTCGACCCGCCCTTCTCGGGGAAGAACGCCTCCGGATCGGTCTGTGCGCACAGTGCGCGCTCCTGCCAGCCCGCTTCCTCGGCGTCCGCATCGAGGAGAAACAGTTCCCTCACGGTCCTCGCCCTTTCGACCCTGTGTCTTTCGACCCTGTGTCTTGTCAACACTGTGTCACCGGCTGTCGCCGCTGACCCGCCACCGGCTCGGTCCGGTGGCGCTTGAGCTGCACCCGCTCGGACACCTCATACGGCCCGAAGAACACTGTGGGAATTACACGCCTGTCGTACACCGGAAGTCAAGGTGCGATCTGGTATTGGCATTCTCGCCCGGGCCCGGGCATTCGCGTGTAGCATCCCGCGGCCGCCGCCCCGCCGAGGGGGTCGGTGGGCTCGCGCCGGGCCGGTGCGAGAGGCTAGCGCCATGCGAGCCATCACCGTGCTGTCGGGGGGTGTCGGTGGCGCGACGTTCCTGCGCGGCCTCCTGCACGGCGTACGACGCGGGCTGCTGCCCGGCGTCGACGCCGACGCCGAGGTCACCGTCGTCGCCAACACCGCCGACGACATCTGGCTGCACGGCCTCAAGGTCTGCCCCGACCTCGACACCGTCATGTACACCCTCGGCGACGGCATCGACCTCGAGCGCGGCTGGGGCCGGCGCGAGGAGACCTGGCACGCCAAGGACGAGCTGGCGGCCTACGGCGTGGAGCCGACGTGGTTCGGCCTCGGCGACCGCGACCTGGCCACCCACCTCGTGCGCACCGAGATGCTCGACGCCGGCTACTCCGCTCTCCGAGGTGACCGAGGCACTGTGCCGCCGGTGGCTCACTCCCGTGTATCGGCACGAGCGTCCGCCTGCTGCCGATGAGCGACGACCGCGTCGAGACCCACATCGCGATCGCCGACCCCGACACCCCGAGCGGGCGACGGGTCGTCCACTTCCAGGAGTACTGGGTGCGCCTGCACGCGGAGGTGCCGGCCGAGGCGGTGCTCGTGGTCGGGCTCGACGACTCCTCCCCCGCTCCCGGCGTCATCGACGCGATCACCGACGCCGACCTGGTGATCGTCCCACCGAGCAACCCGGTGGTCAGCGTCGGCACGATCCTGGGCGTCCCCCGGGTCCGCGAGGCGCTGGTCGCCACCCGGGCCCCCGTCGTCGGCCTCTCGCCCATCATCGGCGGCACCCACGTGCGCGGCATGGCCCACCAGCTCCTCACCGCGATCGGCGTCGAGGTCTCCGCTGCCGGCGTCGGCCTCCACTACGGCGCGCGCACGGGCGAGCCGGACGGCGGGGTGCTCGACGGCTGGCTCGTCGACACCGCCGACGCGGCCGACGTGGCGGCGGTCGAGGCCGCCGGCCTGGCCTGCGCGGCCGTCCCGCTGTGGATGACCGACCTCGACGCGACCGCGGCGATGGCCGCGGCCGCCGTGTCGCTGGTCGCCGACCGCCCGTGATCACGGTCTGGTCGCCCGACGGCGTCGGGGAGGTGCGCCCGGGCGACGACCTCGCCGCCCTGCTCCTGTCCGCGCCGGCCGAGCGACCTGGCCGACGGCGACGTCGTCTGCGTGACCAGCAAGGTGGTCAGCAAGGCGGAGGGGCGAGTCGAGGCCGGTGACCGGGCCGAGGCGGTAGTGCGCGAGACGGTGCGCCTCGTGGCCCGCCGCGGGCCGCTGTCGATCGTGGTCAACCGCCTGGGCCTGACCATGGCGGCGGCGGCGTCGACGCCTCCAACGTCGAGCCCGGCACGGTCGTGCTGCTGCCCGACGACCCCGACGCCTCGGCGCGGGCGCTGCGCGCGGCCGTCGCCGACCGCGCCGGCGTCAACGTGGCGGTCGTCGTCACCGACACCGCAGGACGGCCGTGGCGCGAGGGGCAGACCGACATCGCCGTCGGTGCAGCCGGCCTCCGCGTCCTCGACGACCACGCCGGGCCGGACCGACCCCTACGGCAACCTGCTCGCGGTCACCGCGCCGGCGGTCGCCGACGAGATCGCGGGCGCGGCCGAGCTGGCCGCTGGCAAGCTCGGCCGCCGGCCGTTCACCGTCCTGCGCGGCCGGGCCGACCTGGTGCTCCCGGCCGGCGACGACGGTCCCGGTGCCGCCGCGCTGCTGCGCGAGCAGGGAGGCGACCTGTTCGGGCTCGGTAGCCGCGAGGCGGTGGTGGCGGCGCTCGGGGCCCGCCCCGAGCAGCGCGCGGCGTACGGCGCACCGGTGCCGGCCGCCGATCTCGCCGACCTCCTCACCGACCTGCTCAGCGTCCCGCTCACCGCTCAGGCAGACCCAGCCGTCGACGTCGACGCAGCAGTCGACCGGTCTGGCGACGAGGTGATCGTGACGTCCGACGAACCGCGTGCCCTCTGGGCGGCGGAAGTGGCCGCCTGGGCCCACGGGTTCGAGGTCGCGGGGCGCGAGCGTCGCCGGGTTCGGTTCCGACCGCTCACTCCGTAGACTCACCGCACCCCAGATCCGGAGCAAGGTCCGGAGCCGTCCGGCGCAGCCCGCCGAGCCCCGGAAGCAACGGAAGAGACCACCATGGCCAAGTCGTCCAAGACCGCTCGCAGCGAGCGCCAGAAGGTCGTCGAGCAACTGCGCGCCGAGCAGAAGCGCGCCGAGCGCCGCCGCGGGATGACCATCGTCGTCATCTGCAGCGTCGTGGCGCTCCTCATCGTCGGCGCGGCGGCCTACCAGCCGATCCACGACGCCCTCCTGAAGTCGAGGTACGACGGCAAGACGCTCTCCGCGATCGGTGCGCCGGCCGGCGTCTGCGGGCCGGTGACGACCAAGAAGGCCAACGGCAACCAGCAGCACCTCGCCGACGGCTCGACGGTCGCCTACCCGGAGTCGCCGCCGGCCTTCGGACCCCACTACATCGACCCCGACGCGATGGCCCGCAAGTTCTACACCGCGGCCGACCGGCCCGCGCTCGGCACCCTCGTGCACAACGAGGAGCACGGCTACACGATCCTCTGGTACGACGACACCGTCGCCAAGAACGACTCCCAGATGACCCAGATCCGCGCCATCGCCGACAAGTTCTCCGGCACCACCGACCTGCGCCACAAGTTCAAGGCCGTGCCGTGGACCGCCTCCGACGGCACGCCGTTCCCCGACGGCCAGCACATCGCGCTCACCCACTGGTCGGTCGGCGGCACCGCCGACGCGTCCGCCGGCTCGGCCAAGCAGCAGGGGATCTGGCAGTACTGCTCGAAGGTCTCCGGCGCCGCGGTGCAGGCCTTCACGATCAAGTACCCCTACAGCGACAGCCCCGAGCCGAACGGGATGTAGGGTCGCGGCCCGTGAGCACGTCCGAGCAGCCCCGCCGCGCCTCCATCGTGAGCGGCTACTTCAACCCGCTGCACCCGGGTCACCTCGACCTCTTCGAGGCCGCGCGGGCCCGCACCGGCTACCTCGTGGTCATCGTCAACAACGACCTCCAGCAGGTGCTGAAGAAGGGCAAGGTCATCCAGGACGAGGCCGACCGGGCGCGCATCGTCCGCGCCCTCCGCGTCGTCGACGCGGCCTACGTCGCGGTCGAGGACGGCCCGAGCATGACCGCCTCGCTCGACCTCGTGCGGGCCGACTACCCCGACACCGAGCTGGAGTTCTGCAACGGCGGTGACCGCAAGGACCTCGACGCCCTGCCGGCCGAGGAGGTCGCCGCAGCCGCCCGCAACGGCATCACCCTGGTCTACGGCATCGGCGGCTTCGACAAGGCCGACTCCAGCACCCGCATCAACGCCGAGCTCGGCGTCGACGCGCCAGCCGGCGACGCGTGACGACGTTCGCCCAGGTCCTGGCCCGGCTGCTGGCCGCCGAGCCCGGCCGCCCGCTGGTCACCTTCTACGACGACGCGACCGGCGAGCGCACCGAGCTCTCGGTCACGACGTACGCCAACTGGGTCGCGAAGACGTCCTCCCTGCTGGCCGACGAGCTCGAGCTCGAGGCCGGTGACCGGCTCCTGGTGGACCTGCCGCCCCACTGGCTCGGCACGGTCGTGCTCGGGGCGGCGTGGACGGTCGGGCTGGAGGTCGTCTGGGACGGCGCGCACGACGCGGTCGTGACCGGACCCGAGGGTGTCGCCCGCTGGGCCGCGGAGGCTGGCCGGCTGCCCGTGGTGGCCGTCCGCGCTGCTGCCGCTCGCCGGCCGGTTCCCCGACGGCGCTACCGGCCGGCGTGCACGACCTCGGCGTCGAGGTCTGGTCGCAGCCCGACGCCTACGTCGCGTGGCCCGGCGCCGACGACGACACCCCGGCGGTCGACGGGGATGACCCACGGCGAGCTGTGGGCAGCGGCTGCCGCGAGCCGGCACCGACCGCGGTGGCCGCGTGCTCTCGGAGGCCAACCCGGCCTCGGCCGAAGGTCTGCCGGCCCTCACCGGCGCCCTGGCCGGCAGCGGCTCGCTGGTGCTGGTCGCCCATGCCTCACCGGAGCGGCGCGACCGGATCGCCGGCGACGAGCGGGTGACGGGTCGCTGACCGACCGCTCGACCCGTCAGCCGACCAGGTCGTAGCCGACGAGTCCGTTGCCGAGGTACATCCGAGCGCCCGACGCCCGACGGGCTCCCGGGCAGGGCGTACAGGCGGCCGGTGCCCTTGCAGCCGCACGAGCAGGTCGGGGTGGCCCGCGCCCCGCAGGTTGCTCACCCCGACCAGCCAGTCGTAGGGCGACACGTCCACCGGCGAGCCGGGTGGGACGGCTCATCCAGCCGGGCCCGTTGCCGTGGAGGAGGGTCAGGGCGCCACCCTTGCGGAGCAGGCTGTCCGGGCGCGCCGTCGCCGTCCCAGCGGCCCGACGCCGATCTGGGCGCCGGTGCTGACCGACGCCGTACGCCGGGTAGCTGCGCTTGAACCCGACCGTCCCGCGCCCGGGATAGATCCTCAGCACACCCGTGCCGGGCTGACCCATCAGGTCGGGATAGCCGTCGCCGGTCATGTCGCCGACCGCGGCGAGATACCTCACCCCTGCCGAAACCGTGGCCGATCACGCCGTAGCGGGTCAGCCGGCCGCGGCCGTTGCCGCGCCAGAGCACCAGGTCGCCGGTGGTCTGCCGGGTGATCACGTCGCCGTAGCCGTCGCGGTCCCAGTCACCCGCAGCGCAGGATCCGGTTCGCTCCGGTGAGCTTGACGCCGGTGTCGATCGGCTTGCCGAGGTCGAAGGTGCCCGGGTTCACCCAGACCCGCACGGCATCCCCGGACAGGTCGAGCACGTCGGGGGCCCGGTTGCCGGCGACGTTGCCGACCACCGGGTCCTTGGCGGAGGCGAAGGCGCGTGAAGGGCCCCAGCCGCGGGCCGAAGGTGCCGTCGCCCTGTCCGGGCAGGATGAAGGAGTCCCCGGTCGAGCGCCGGCGCACGAAGAGGTCGACCGGCCCGTCGTGGGTGAAGTCGCCGCCGCCGGCGATCACGTCGTACGACGCGAACGAGCCGGGCACCTGGACCCTGGCGGCGAAGCCGCCGGCGCCGTTCCCGGCCAGGAACCACAGGGCTCCGGTGGTGTCGCGGGCCAGGAGGTCGGGACGGCCGTCGCCGTTCAGGTCGCCGGGACCGACGATCGTGTCGTAGCGGTTCCACGACCCGGCGAGCCGTGACGTGGCGGAAGCGTGCCGTCGGCGCGCTGGAGGAACAGCACCAGGTCGCCGGTCGCGGGGTTGCGGGCCAGCAGGTCGTGGCGCCCGTCGCCGTTGAGATCGCCCGGGGCGACGATCTGGTCCTTGCCGGTGAAGCCGGTGATCACGCGGGTCGTCGCGGCGAACCCGCCGGTGGCGGTGCCTGGCCGCAAGGCGAGGTTGCCGTCGGCCTGGCGCAGCAGCAGATCGCGATGGAGGTCACCGGTGAGGTCCGGGCTGATGAGCGCATCCGTCGCACCCGCGGCGCCGGTGGCGGCGGTGACGGGTCTCGGGAAGTGCATCAGGCCGCCGGTGGGGATCACGAACGCCTCGCCGTCGCTGTGCCGTCGTACGACGAGGTCCGGGTGCGGGGTCGAGGCGAGGTTGGACTCCAGCTGGCGCCCCGACCACCCGCGCTGGGCCGCGGCGGCCAGCTTGCGGATCGTGGGCAGCTGGGCGTAGAGGTACTGGCCCGGGCACAACGTCGCCGCCGCGTCGCGATGGCCGTTGATGGCCTGGAACCAGCGGGTCGTGACGTACTGCCGGGTGGAGCTCGCGTCCACGCCGTGCAGCGAGAGCTTCCAGGCGAAGAGCGTCCCGTAGGCCTCGATCATCGCCTGGCTCGGCCGGGCGATCTGGTAGTTACCGATGGCGGAGGCCGCGAAGGAGTCGTCGTTGAAGCCCAGCGTGTGGGCACCGACGACGGGCCGGTCGACGCCGCCGTAGCGCCCCTCCCAGATCCGGCCGAAGCGGTCGATGAGGTAGTTGTAGCCGATGTCGCTCCAGCCGCGGGACTTCACGTGGTAGGCGTAGATGCTGCGCAGGAGCCCCGGCACCTCGGCCCGCGTGTAGTCGTTGGCGTTGACGGTGTGGTGGACGAAGCCCGGCGTGGACGTCGCCGTAGTGCAGGGAGGCCTTGTCGCGGATGCTCTCGTCGGCGCCCCACTGGGCCCGGGAGTAGATCACCGGCTGCGGCGTGAAGGTCGCCGCGGCGAGGGCCGCCGTATCGGACGCATCGGACCCGGACGTCGCTGCCCGGGCCGTCGTGGATCGGGCAGCTGTTCAGCGGCTGCCGCTGCATAGACCGAGTCCGCGCCGGTGCCGCCGTCCATCGCGCTGGTGTCGATCGCCGCCCGCTCCGACGCGGTCGCCGTCGCGTGCCCCGGACTGATCACCGCGAGCCGGAGGTCCGGCGGCAGCGGCCGGACCGTGCTGGCCCGCACCTGGACGTCGTCCACCTGGCCGACGAGCACCGGCTCGGTGCCGGGGCGGGCGTGCCGGGCCTCGGCCGAGCCAGGGTCGGGGCCGTGCTCGGGGTCGTAGGGGACGGTCTGCCAGCCGCTCCAGACGCCGCTGGTGCGGGTGCGCACCGACACGCTCAGGTCGGCCTGCGGGATGGCGATCGCCGTGGGTCCAGGTGAGCCCGATCGTGCCGAAGCCGGTCACCGGCCTGCGGGGTCGAGGTCAGGCGTGGACCGCGCCGCTCCGGGACGCCGTCACCCGCGCGGCCGAGGTCGTCGCCGCGCCGCGCGCGAAGGCGCGGCCGGACCCGGTCGACGGGGCCGTCAGCGCCACCTCGCGCACGTGGGCGCGCACCGGCGCCGTCGGCACCCGGGACGGCCGCACCGCCTGGGCGACGTACGCCGCCATCGAGGCCACCGGCCCGCGTGCCGGCGGGGCGCCGGCACCCGCCGGGACGCCGAGCCGACCACGTCGAGCGTCACCACACCGGCCGCCGGCGTGAGCACGGCGAGCACGACGGCCAGGGCCAGCACCTGCTGGCAGGCAGTCACGAAACGCGACCGGTTGGGGGACATGCAGGCTGCTCCAGTGCAGGAGTCGAGTCACACGGGTAGCAGCAATAACACTGGTCACACGGAGGCTCCGCAACCGGTTCTGAGTAACTACAAACCTGTAGTTTCCAGTCGACACGCCGATGAAGAGCGAGAAAGCTCTGGCTGGAATCGGGCTCAGATGTCGGCGCCCATCGCGTCGTCCATCGACTCCTCGTCGCGTCATCTCGGGGTCCTCGCTGGTGTCGTCGTCGTAGTGGAGGAACCTGATGCCCTCGTCGGCCGGCCCGTCGAAGGCGAGCCGGCCCTTGTCGAGGACCAGCACCCGGTCGCACATCTTGCGGACGCTGGCCGAGGCGTGGCTGACGTAGAACAGGGTCGTGCCGCTCTCGCGGATCTCCTGCATCTTGGCCAGGCACTTGCGCTTGAACGGCCGGTCGCCGACCGCGAGCACCTCGTCGGCCAAGAAGATGTCGGCGTCGACGTGGATGGCGACGGCGAAGCCGAGCCGGGCGAACATGCCCGAGGAGTAGTGCCCCACCGGCGAGTCGAGGAACTTGCCGATGTCGGCGAACTCGACGATGTCGTCGAACTTGCGGCGGGTCTCCTCCTCGGTCATCCCGAGGATCGCGGCGTTGAGGTAGACGTTGTCGCGCCCGCTGAGCTGGGGGTGGAAGCCGGCGCCGGTGGCGATCAGGCCGGCGATCCGGCCCCGGGTGAGCACCTTGCCGGCGTCGGGCTTCATGATGCCGTTGATCATCTTCAGCAGGGTGCTCTTGCCGGAGCCGTTGAGGCCCATCAGGCCGATCGACTCCCCCTGCTGCACGCTGAAGGTGACGTCGTTGACGGCGAGGAAGGAGTCGGAGAGGTCCTCCTGCCGCAGCATCGCGACGCTCATCTGCTTCAGCGTGCGGTGGTAGCGCAGCGTGAACGTCTTGGAGACGTTGCGGACCACGATCGACTGGTTCTTGCCTCTCGATGCCCCCCGGTGACGCGAGCGCGAGCGTCGGCGGGCTGGCATGCGAGCGTCGCTCACAGCAGGCGCTCCGGGATCCGGCGCTCGAGGCGGGAGAACCACGACTGCGCGATCACCAGGCAGACCACGCTGATCAGCAGCGCCCGCAGGCTCAGCAGGAACAGGTGGGGCGGCATGTCGATCGCCGCGGTCCGGGCCGGGTGGCTGGTGGCGCCGACCCAGAAGGCGCGCTGGAAGTCGAGCACCGCCTCGGTGATCGGGTTGAGCAGGTACCAGTCGGTGTGGCCGTGGAACCGCGCCTTGACCAGCACGTAGGGGTACATCATCGGCACGCCGAACCGCACGAAGTTGCTGAGCACACTGACGGCGTTGGACACGTCGCGCATGAACACGTTGGCGGCGCTGAAGACCAGGGCGAGAGCGGTGCCGAGGACCATGCTGATCAGCAGCCCCATGAACCCGAGCGCGATGCCCCACGGGTCGGGGCTCCAGCCGGACAGCCAGGTCGCGATCACCAGGATGACCAGCTGCGGGCCGACGTGGAACAGCGAGACCAGCATCGAGGCCACCGGGAACATCTCCCGCGGCACCGCCATCTTCTGCACCAGGGTGCGGTTGCGCACGATCGACCGGGTGCCGGCGTTCATCGTCTCGGTGAAGAAGTGGACGATGATCAGGCCCGGCGAACACGTGGATCGCGAACGCCTCGGTCGTCTTCGCCCGCCCGAACAGGATCCCCATCACGAAGTAGTAGATGAAGAACTGCGAGAGCGGGTTGACGTAGGACCACAGCAGGCCGAGCACCGAGCCCTGGTAGCGGGCCGCGATCTCGCGGCGGACCAGCAGCCTGAGGATGTAGCGGTGCTGGAACAGCTCGAGCAGCCCCTGGTCCGACGACGGCGGTCGGAGCGGGGCCTTCACGACCCGGCGCGCGGGCACGCCGGTGGTCATCGGCTGCCTCACTGGTCGGCGCCCTCGGTCCACGGACGGAACGTCTCCTCCCACGCCTCGGGCGAGGTGATGTCGCCCAGGGCGGCGCGGTACTCCTCGGCCAGGCGTGGCCACTCGCGGCGGAACCGGTCGTGGATCTCCAGGGTCTTGCGCAGCAGGTCGCGGAACCGCTCGGGGTCGCGCCGGTAGAGCGCGGCCGAGGTGCCGTCGTTCATCGAGACCACGGCCGAGTCGTAGCGCGCCAGCCGGTACCAGGTCGCGTCCATGCGCGGGCAGCTCGGTCTCGGGGAACTCCCGCGACATCGACCGCACCGGGCGCAGCTGCCGGATGGGCGCGAGCCCGGCGGTCATCAGCTGGGAGAGACGGCCGGGGATCTCGGCGTCCTCCTTGCCCCGCTTGGCCGGCTTCTCGCGGCGGACGGGCGGCAGGGAGTCGCGGTCGGCCTCGAGCTGCATGTCGGTGAACTGCTTGGCGAAGGCGTTGACCTCGGCGAGCTTGGTCGGCAGCTGGCCGTGCAGTGCGTAGGGACCGGCCAGGACGTCCTCGAGGGCACGGTGCCGCAGCTCGACGGTGGCGTACTGCATCGACACCAGATGCTTGATCTGGTGGTTGAGCGACTCGCGCACCATCCGCCCGCCCTTGGGGTACGGCGAGTGGAGCAGCGCGGCGACGAAGCGGTTGCGCTGGTGGAAGTAGGACTGCCAGTCGACGTGGTCGTTCTTGTCGGTCCACGGGACGTGCCAGACCGCGGCGCCCGGGAAGGACACAGTCGGGAAGCCGGCCTCCTTGGCGCGCAGCCCGAACTCGGAGTCGTCCCACTTGAAGAACAGCGGCAGCGACAGGCCGATCTGCTCGAGCACGATCGCGCGGGATCAGGCAGCTGAACCAGCCGTTGAAGTCGACGTCGGCCCGCCGGTGCAGCCAGCGCGCGGAGCGCAGGTTGCGGGCGCCGAG
Source organism: uncultured Actinomycetota bacterium (assembly GCA_963761085.1). Taxonomy (GTDB): domain Bacteria; phylum Actinomycetota; class Actinomycetes; order Propionibacteriales; family Nocardioidaceae; genus Nocardioides. The sequence continues at coordinate 76,371 of CAVXFQ010000011.1, read as the reverse complement.
GTCCCACTGCGCGTAGCCGTCGAGGCGAGTCTGCCACCAGAACCGCCACGGCTGCACGATCTCGCCGAAGCTGTGCAGCTGGGAGCGGTTGTAGATGTTGAACATGTGGCCGCCGACGATCGTGGGCCGCTTCGCCAGGTCGCCGAAGGTGACCTGGCGGATGATGCCCTCGGGCTCGCACACCACGTCGTCGTCCATCATCAGGGCGTAGGTCGCGGTGCCCTTGCGGACCGACTCGAGCTGGCCGCGGGCGTAGCCGCCGGAGCCGCCGAGGTTGCCCTGCTCGATCACCCGGAGCAGGTCGCCCAGCGACTTCTCCGCAGCCGGGAAGAACTCGCGAGTCGCGCATCAGCTGGGTGCCCTGCTCCATGACCATGCACCTGGTCGAGGTAGGGGCGCAGCTCCTCGGTCTCGCCGATCTGGCCGACCAGCTTGGCGACGTAGTCGGGGCGGTTCATCGTGGTGATCGCGATGTCGACGGTGCCGTGCTCGGCGCGGTCGGCCGGCACCTCGGCGGTCCACTCGGCCGACGAAACGATGACGTCGTCGTCGCCGGCCACGACGTCGTACCAGTACCAACCACCGTCGATGAACGGCTTGAGCGGCAGCTCGAAGGTGAACCGCGCGACCTGGTCGTCCTCGGCGATCTCGGCGGCGACCCGCTGGGAGTGGCCCTTGGCCATCGACTTGTAGACGATCACCGACGCGCCGGCGCCCTGCACCTCGACGGTCAGGGTGACGTCGTCGACGATCGTCCAGCGCCGCCAGTAGCTCGCCGGGAAGGCGTTGAAGTAGGTGCCGAACGACAAGCCGCTCCCCCGACCGCACGCGGAACGCCGTGCGGCGACTCGATCTGGTCGGGGTGGATCGCCGCACCGGTCGAGGTGGACTGGCGGATGGCGGCGTTGTTGAGGTCCTTGGCCGCGCGGTTGCCGCCGATCTCGTGGCGGTCGGCGTCGAGCCGGGCCTCCTCGGGGTCGACGTAGAGGGCCATGACGTCGAAGTCGCGGTCCAGGGGCAGGATCTGCCGCTGGAGCAGGCGGGTGACGGTCTACGCTCATGCGTCCACTCCTCCGCTCGGCAGCGCCTCACCATCGGTGAAGTGCGGCCGCAGCTTGTTGTCGAACATGCTCAGGGCCGAACCGATGGCCATGTGCATGTCGAGGTACTGGTAGGTGCCGAGCCGACCGCCGAAGAGCACCATCGGCTCCTTCTTGGCCAGGTCGCGGTACTTCAGCAGCGTGGCCCGGTCCTCGGCGGTGTTGATCGGGTAGTACGGCTCGTCGTCCTCCTCGGCGAAGCGGCTGTACTCGTGCACGATCACGGTCTTGCCCGGGAGGTAGGTGCGCTCGGGGTGGAAGTGCTTGAACTCGAGGATCCGGGTGTAGGGGACGTCCTCGTCGTTGTAGTTGACCACCGAGGTGCCCTGGAAGTCGTCGACGTCGACGACCTCGCGCTCGAGGTCGACCGTGCGCCAGGAGAGCCGGCCCTCGCTGTTGCCGAAGTACTCGTCGACGGGGCCGGTGTAGACGATCGGCACCTGGCCCCGGTAGTCGTCCGCGACGTCGAAGAAGTCGGTGTCGAGCCGCACCTCGATGTTGGGGTGGTCGGCCATCCGGGTCAGCCACGCGGTGTAGCCGTCGGTGGGCAGGCCCTCGTAGGTGTCGTTGAAGTAGCGGTTGTCGAAGGTGTAGCGGACCGGCAGCCTGGTGATGATGTCGGGGCTGAGCTCCTTGGGGTCGGTCTGCCACTGCTTGGCGGTGTAGCCCTTGACGAACGCCTCGTAGAGCGGCCGCCCGATCAGGCTGATCGCCTTCTCCTCGAGGTTCTCCGCCCGGTCGGTGTCGATCTCGCTGGACTGCTCGGCGATCAGCGCCCGCGCCTCGTCAGGGGTGTGGCTACGGCCGAAGAACGGCGTTGATCAGCGCCAGGTTCATCGGGAACGAGTAGACCTGGCCCTGGTAGCGCGCGAAGACGCGGTGCTGGTAGCCGGTGAACGTCGTGAAGCGGTTGACGTACTCCCACACCCGCTCGTTGGAGGTGTGGAAGAGGTGCGCGCCGTACTTGTGCACCTCGATTCCGGTCTCGGGGTCGACCTCGCTGTAGGCGTTGCCGCCGAGGTGGGGTCGCCGCTCGAGGACGAGGACGCGCAGGTCGAGCTCGCGGGCACACCGTTCGGCAATGGTGAGGCCGAAGAAGCCAGAGCCGACGACGACGAGGTCGGGCTTGGACAAGTCAGGTCTCCTGGTCGGGTCGTGGCCCGCCAGTCTACCGAGGAGGGGTGCCCGAACCGGGAATCGAGCGCATGCCCCGGGCGCTGCGGATGGCGCGGATCACGTTGCCGGCCTCCGCCTTCCCGCCGCGCACCGGGCTCAGCGCGACCACCGCCGCGGCGATGGCGTAGGGCTTCGCGCGGACCAGCGGGTTGGCGCCGTAGCGGAAGTGGATGACGAAGAGGTTGCGGTACATGTAGAACCCCTTCCAGCGTGTCGAGGGCGTGCTGCTGGTCGAAGTCGAGCTGCCGGACCAGCACCGCGTCGCGCACCGCCCAGATCCGGAAGCCCGCGCGGCGGGCGCGCAGGGCGAAGTCGCAGTCGTCGTAGAAGATGAAGAACGACGCGTCGGGCAGCCCCACCGCCGCGACCACCTCGCGCCGGAACAGCGGTCCCTCGAAGGCGACGTTGTGCAGCTCCACGCGCTCGGGCATCGCGTGCCGGTCGCCGTACGTCGTCTCGACGCTGGCGCGCTTGGGCCGGATCGCCCACGGGCTGTGCGAGGTCGAAGTCGGTGGCCGCCTTCTCGACCAGTCGGCCGTGGACGTCCTCGCGCACCGCCATCACGAAGGGCTCGTCCTGCGCCATCAGCACCGCGAGGCAGTCGGGGGCCGGGACGACGTCGTCGTCCATCAGCCAGATCCGGTCGAAGCCCTGCTCGTAGGCCGCCCGCACTCCCGCCCGGAAGCCGCCCGCGCCGCCGGTGTTGGTCTCGAGGTGGATGCGCTGGAGGTGGAGCCCGCGGTGGGCGTCGAGCACCTCGCGGGTGTGGTCCTCGCTGGCGTTGTCGACCACGATCACCGTGTCGGGCTCGTGGGTCTGGCCGGCCAGGCCGTCGAGGGTGCCGGCCGAGCAGGTCGGCGCGGTTGTAGGTGACGATGACGACGGCGACGGTCTCGCTCATGCCACGAACCTCCGGTGCCCCGTGTAGTCGCCCTTCAGGGCCGCCCGCCAGGCCTCGATGCTGAGGCGGATCCGGCCCGGGTCGCGCCGAGTGAAGGTGTAGAACCACAGCGTCTTGGCGACGAACGCGAGGGCGTGCAGGGTGCCCGCCGTACTCGCGGAGGTTGACCAGGTTGTTGCGGGCCATGCAGTAGTGCTTGAGGTCGCTCGGGGTGTCGTTGTACGTCGTGCGGCCGAACGCCATGGGCGTGCCGAGGTTGCCGACCGACGGGTGCAGCACGCGCGCGCCGACGACGGTGGCGACGCGGGCGCCGGCGCGCTCGGCGCGGAGGCGGTACTCGTGGTCGTCGCCCCAGATGAAGAACTCCGCCCGCGGCAGGCCGATCCGCTCCACCAGGTCACGGGTGACCAGCACCCCGTTGAACGGGATGACGATGCCGCGGATCAGGCCGTCCTCGCGCGGCCGCCTTGACGTCGGCCATCCGGTGCACCACGCGGGCCGAGCCCGGGAGCCGGATCGGGAACACCAGCCGCCCGTGGTCGGCCTCGTCGACGACGACCGGGCCCCAGAAGTCGAGGTCGCCCTCGTGCGCGAGGAGGGCGGAGAGGCAGTCGGGGTCGGGCAGCCCGTCGTCGTCCATCAGCCAGACCAGGTCGGCCCCGCGCTCGACCGCCCAGCGCAGTCCCTCGTGGAACCCGCCCGCTCCCCCGGCGTTGGTGTCCAGGGTGCGGCTCAGCACCGGCACGCGCTGGTCGCCGCCTGCTCGCGCAACCAGCCCGCCGTACCGTCGGAGGAGTGGTTGTCGACGACCAGGATCTCGTCGAGCCCCTCCACCTCGCCCAGCGCGGGGATGAGCCGCTGCAGCAGCGCGAGACGGTTGAAGGTGACCACGACGGCAGCGATGCGGCGAGCCTGGGTCACGCCGAAACCCTAGTCGGAGGCGGCCCGCCGTCAGACGTCGACGGTGAGGTGGACGTCGACTACGTCGCCGAGGGAGAGCTGCTCGGGGCGGCGCACGGCGTCCTTGATCGGTACGACGTAACCGCCGTCCTTGGGCCACAACGAGGTCGTGAACTCGGTCGAGCCGATCCGACCGCGGACCGGGATCATCCCCCAGCCGTAGGTCACCGCGGCCGCGGTCTCCAGGAGCTGCTCGGCCTCGTCCTCGGGCACGGCGACGAAGTGGTGGGGCGCGGGGCCGCGCCACTCGAACAGCGGACCAGCGAACTCGAGCTCCATGCGAGCAACGTCAGCACACGGCGCCGAGGTCGCTGGTCTGGTTGGCGGCGTAGCCCGGCGCTCATCGAGCCGATCGAGCCGCCCGTGACCGTCGTCGGCGCGCGGTGGTGACGGTGGTGGGCGCCCTTGACCGGCGGCTTCTCGACTGGCAGCGATCGGCCGCGGCGACCGTCGCGCTTGATCTTCGGGATGTCGGGGTGGGCGGTGTTCGACCAGCGGCGGCACCATCGACAGCGTGGCGATCGGCTGGCTCTTCGCCTTCAGCGCCAGCGCCATGAAGCGGTCGACCTCGCTGGCCGGGATGTCGGTCGAGACCATCGCCGACGACGCCTTGGCGATCTTCTCGAAGTTGGTCAGCACGGTGCTGGGGCTGATCTGGTGGAGCATCGCGTTCATGACGCACTTCTGCCGGGCCATCCGGGAGTAGTCGTCGGAGCTGTCGCGTGACCGCGCGAACCAGAGCGTGTCGAAGCCGTTGAGCTTGCGGACGCCGGGCTTGATGTAGCCGGTGACGTCGGCGCCGAGGCCGCCGACCGGGATCGGCTGGCGCACGTTGAGGGTGACGCCACCGACCGCGTCGACGAGACCGCGGAAGCCGGCCAGGTTCACGAACGCCCAGTAGTTGATCTTCAGCCCGGTGATGCCCTCGATCGCCGAGATCGTGGCCGGCCATCCCGGGGTTCTTCGCGTGCTTGAACAGCGCGCTGGTGGTCGCCCACCCAGGTGTTGATGCCGTTGAGCTCGCAGTTGGGGTAGCCGCAGTCGAAGCCGTGCGGCCACGCCTTGTGCATGACCGAGCCCTTCGCGAACGGGAAGTTGGTCATGTTGCGCGGCAGACCGATCAGCACCGTCTTGCCGGTGCCGGCGTCGATGCTGGCGACGGTCATCGAGTCCGTACGCAGCCCCCAGCGCCCGGCGCCGGAGTCGCCGCCGACCAGCAGCACGTTGAAGCGGCCGTCGTGCGCTGCCGGTGACGTGGTCACCGGCGAACATCGTGAGGATGAAGCTGCGCTGCACGCCGACCAGGTGCGCGCCGAACAGCAGCGCACCCGGCGACGGAGAAGCAGAGGACGCCGTTGAGCCCGACCACCGCGCGACGGTGCGGGAGCGGTCAACGACAGCGGCTGACCGATCCGCCAGGCGTCGAGGAACAACGCAGCCCACCCCATGGCCAGCACCATCAGCACCAGCCGTACGACGCCCAGCAGCCGTCGGTGTCGGACACGAACCGAGAAGGCGTACTGGTGGTGCAGGGTGGCCGTCCCCATTGCGGCCACGGACAACAACACCAGCCCCGCCCAGATCCGGGTGGCGATCCGCCCGACCCGCCGGTTGCCGGCGACGAGCTGCGCCGAACCGGGCACGACCAGCGTCATCACCATGAGCATCAGCGCTCGGCGGTAGCGCACGCGGGCGGCGCGGTCGCCCGCGCTGGCGCGGCCGGCGTGACCGGGTCGAGCAACCCGGGGGAAGAAGCGGGCAGCCCCATGGGACCTGTCCTTCTGTGCTGGGGAAGTAGCCCCGTCAGTATCACCAGTCACACCGGTCACAGGCGGGACCGACGCGCCGAATCGATCCGTTCACCAGCCGGCCGGTAACCTGCCCGACATGTCCGACGACTGGCTGTACGGCGGTCGTCCACCGGGCGGCCGGCACGCCGGCGACCCGTCGGAGGCCGAGCGCCAGCCGATCAGGAGCCGGAGCCCGGCCTCCCGGCCGACGCCACCCGGCCCGTTCCGCGGCAGCCCGGCCCGGACGAGACCCGGGTCATGCCGACCCTCCCGCGGCCCCAGGGCCGCTGCGCGCCCGGCCGCCGAGCCCGGCCGCGCAGACTCCAGCGCAGACTCCAGCGCAGACCCCGGCCCGGCCGCGCGCCCGCTCGGGGCAACGCCCTGCCCCGATCCCGCCCCCGCCGACCACGGGCACACCGCCGCCGGGCTCGACCGGCGTCCCCGGCTCGGAGGCGAGGGGCGGCGGCGTCGGTGCCGGCGTACGACGGACCCTGAGCGGGATGCACGTCCCCCGGTTCCGCTGGCGCTGGCTCCTGGTGCTGCTGCTGGCCTGGGTGGTCTACCTCGTCGCGGTGCCGTTCTTCGCCTGGTCGAAGGCCGACAAGGTCGACGCGTTCCCCGCCGGCCAGCGCCCCGCCGACCAGCCCGGCACGACGTACCTCGTCGTCGGCAGCGACTCGCGCAAGGGCCTGACCGCCGCAAGCAGCGCAAGCAGCTCCACACCGGCAACGCCGCGGGGCAGCGCACCGACACCATCATGCTGATCCACGCCGGCAGCGGCCCGACGCTGACCATGTCGATCCCCCGCGACTCCTCGGTCCCGATCCCCGGCCACGGCACGACGAAGATCAACGCCGCCTTCGCCTACGGCGGGCCGAAGCTGCCTGGTCAAGACCATCGAGCAGAACACCGGCATCCACATCGACCACTACGTCGAGATCGGGCTCGGCGGGTTGGTCAACATCGTCGACTCCGTCGGCGGCATCACCATCTGCCCGACCCACACCATGAACGACAAGCTGGCCAACCTCCACGTGAAGCGCGGCTGCCAGCACGTCGACGGCCGGTCGCGCTCGCCTACGCCCGTTCGCGCCACGCCGACCCCAAGCTCGGCGACATCGCGCGCGGTGGCCAGCAGCGCGAGGTGATGGCCGCGGTCGGTCACAAGGCGCTCTCGCCGTGGACCTTCATCAACCCGTTCCGCTACTGGAACCTCTGGATGTCGGCCACCGACTCACCTGCGGGTCGACCAGGACATGAGCGTGTTCGGGATGGGCCGCTTCGGCTGGGCGATGACCCATTCCAAGCTCACCTGCGCCGGTCCCGATCAGCGACCTCTCACGTCACTGGGACCCGACCCGCTCCAAGCAGATGTTCAAGCTATCCGCGACGACGACACGTCGGAGATCGGCAAGGGCCTGTGCACGAAGTCCGGCCTGCCTCACTGACCGCCCGGCCTCCGAGCCGGCTGAGCCCTGATCCTCAGCGCGGCCGCTCGTCGCGGATCCGCCGCGCCTTGCCCTGCGACCGCTCGAGGCTCCCGGTGCGACGACCTCGACGCGTGCGCGTCACCCCGATCCGGTGCTTGATCCGCTGGGCCAGGGTCGCGCTGCCAACGCGGCCGCCGTGCCCGCGTCCGCGCTCGCCCACCGACTCGACGCTGCACGGTCAGCTCGTCGAGGTTGCCCGGCCTGGTCAGCACGCACTGGTAGTGCGGGGCCAGCCCTTCGATGCCGAGGATCTGCTCCTCCACCTGGGTCGGGAAGACGTTCACCCCGCGCACGATCATCATGTCGTCGGTGCGGCCGGTGACCTTCTGCATCCGCCGGAAAGCGGGGTACGCCGTTCCCGGCAGCAGGCGGGTCAGGTCGCGGGTGCGGTAGCGGACCACCGGCATCGCCTGCTTGGTCAGGCTGGTGAAGACCAGCTCGCCCTCCTCGCCCGTCCGGCACCGGCTCGAGGCTGAGCGGGTCGACGATCTCGGGCAGGAAGTGGTCCTCCCACACGTGCAGGCCGTCCTGGGTCTCCCCCGACTCCTGGCTGACGCCCGGCCCCATCACCTCGCGAGAGCCCGTAGATGTCGACCGCCGGTCAGGCTGGTCCGGGCCTCGACCGCATGCCGCATCTCGTCGGTCCAGGGCTCGGCGCCGAAGATCCCGACCTCGAGGCTGGTGTCCTTCGGGTCGACGCCCTGCGCCTCGAGCTCGTCGAGGATCGACAGGAAGTACGACGGGGTCACCATGATCACCCGCGGCCGGAAGTCGACGATCAGCTGTGCCTGCCGCTCGGTCATCCCGCCGCTGACCGGCACCACCGTGCAGCCGAGCCGCTCCGCGCCGTAGTGGGCGCCGAGCCCTCCGGTGAACAGCCCGTAGCCGTAGGCGATGTGCACGACGTCGCCGGGGCGCCCGCCGGCTGCGCGGATCGACCGCGCCATCAGCTCCGACCAGGTGTCGAGGTCCTCCGCGGTGTAGCCGACCACGGTCGGCTTGCCCGTCGTACCGCTGCTGGCATGGACGCGGTTCACCTGCTCGCGCGGCACCGCGAACATCCCGAACGGGTAGTTGTCACGCAGGTCGGCCTTGGTCGTGAACGGGAAGCGCGCGAGGTCGGCGAGCGACTCCACGGTCGTCGGGCCGCACGCCCGCCTCGTCGAAGGCCCGCGTGTAGTGCGGCACCTGCGCGTAGGCACGAGCCAGGGATTCGCGCAGCCGCTCGAGCTGGAGCGCCTCGAGCTCGGCGCGCTCGAAGCCCGGGATCAGACCGGTGTCGGCAGGGTCCATGCACCGAAGGCTAGAGCGCCAGCGTCCTGGTCGCCGACCGCGTACGCGGTGCGGCGCGGCTCTACGACTGAGGCTCGCCGTCCGCGGGGAAGAGCGTGCCCCCGATCTCCTTGCTGCGTCCGACGAAGACCGCGACGACCACGTCGCCCACCGTGACCAGCACGTCGTACACCCCGTCGGGGCCCTCGCGGGTCAGCTCGGTGGCCGTGGCGACCAGCCGGTCGCCGAGCTGGGTGGGTCGCCGGAACCGGATCTCGGCCGAGGCCGCGACGGTGGCGCGGTTGTAGGAGTTGCAGGCCAACGCGAACGCGCTGTCGGCGAGGGTGAAGGTGATGCCGCCGTGCCCGATCCCGTGCCCGTTGACCATGTCCTCGCCCAGGATCAGCGACAGGGTGGCCGTGCCCGGCCCGACGGCGTCCAGCGACATCCCGAGGGCCGGCTGGCCCGGTCGTCGGCCCACATCGCCTCGGCGCTGCGGCGGGCGATCTCCTCGGGCGTCACCCGTCCCACGCTAGCGAGCGGGTTCCTCGGCCGTGTCGGGCGTCGGGTCGAGGAACAGATGTCGCACCTCGGGGAACTCCTGGCGGACCCGGCGCTCGATCTCGTCGGCGGCCAGCTCGATCTCCTCCGCGGACAGATGGTCGGCGAGGTCGACCCGCGCGGCCACCAGCACCTCGTCGGGTGAGAACCGCATGCTCATCAGCTCGAGCACGGAGTCGACGCCCTCGGCGTCGCGGATGGCATCGGCTACCGCCTCGCGGAGCTTGCGTGGGGCCGCCTTGCCGATCAGGTACTGCTGGTTCGGTCCGGCCCAGACCGTAGGCGACCCCGACGAGCAGCACCGCGATCGCCAGCGATGCGATGCCGTCGAAGGTCCGCCCGCCCCGCACGGTGTCGATCGCAAGGCCGGCGGCGGCGAGCAGCAGCCCGATCAGGGCCGCGCCGTCCTCCCAGACCACCGCGCGCAGCTCCGGGTCGGCCTCCTGCCGTAGGTGCGTGCCCATCCGCCGCGCCGGCGTCCGCCGCGTTCTTCCGCAGCTGGACCAGCGCCTTGACGAACGACGTGCCCTCGAAGAGGAAGGAGACGCCGCAGCACGACGAACGCCCACGTGGGTGAGCCCTCCTCGCCCGACGACGTCAGCGCCTTGATGCCCTGGTACGCCGAGAAGCCGGCGCCGAGGACGAAGATCCCGACCGCGGCCAGGAGCGACCAGAAGTAGCGCTCCATGCCGTAGCCGAACGGGTGCTTCTCGTCGGCCGGCTTGCGGCTGCGCCGCAGCGAGGCCATCAAGAACACCTGGTTCATGGTGTCGCCGATCGAGTGCGCCGCCTCCGACAGCATCGCCGAGGATCCCGAGGCCAGCCCGGCCACCAGCTTGGCGACGGCGATCAGCAGGTTGGCCCCACCGGCGACGAGCACGGTGGAGGTCGAGTCGTCGTCCGCCATGCCTGGGGAGTACCCGCTCCGGCGGGTCGCCAACCGTCAGGCGAAGGTGCTGCCCAGCTCGTCACGCAACCGCGCCAGCAGGGCGGAGAGCAGCCGCGAGACCTGCATCTGGGTGATGCCCGAGCACCTCGCCGATCTCGGACTGCGTGCAGCCCTTGAAGAACCGCATCTCCAGCATGATCCGCTCGCGGCGGTCGAGGTGGGCCAGCAACGGCTTGAGCGCCACCCGTGCCTCGGCGCTGTCGAAGCCACCGTCGTCGTCACCGAGCCGGTCGCCGATGCCGGCGCCCTCCTCGTCGAGCGGCGAGGAGTCGAGCGAGGTCGGGGCGAAGCAGCCGTTGGCGGCCAGCGCCTCGACGACGAGGTCGAAGTCGAGGTCGAGCCGCTCGGCGATCTCGCTGGGTCGCGGGGCGCGCCCGAGCTCCTGGCACAGGTCGGACTCGACGGCGGTGATGCGCGCCTGGGCCTGCTGCACGGCGCGCGGCGGCCGGACCACCCAGCCGTGGTCGCGGAAGTAGCGGCGCACCTCGCCGCGGATGGTGGGTACGGCGTAGCTGAGGAAGTCGGTCGCCCGGCTCGGGTCGAAGCCGCGGACGGCCTTGACCAGGCCGAGGAACGCGACCTGCTCGAGGTCGTCGAGCGCGACGCCTCGGGCGCGGTAGCGCCGGGCCACGTCGACGGCGACCTGCATGTTCAGCTCGACCACACGCTCCTCGTAGCCGCGGCGGGCCTCGTCGTCGGCGTCGTGGGCGAGGTCCAGCAACAGCTGGGTGGCCTCGCGGCGCGGCAGCCCGTCGAGGTAGGGGTCGCGGGGGTCGAGCGGGGTCAGGGGAGGTTCCAGCGCGATGGCTGCCACGTCAGTCACCTTCCTTCTGGGGGCATGGCGCGGTCGGCACGAGTCGTCTCGACCGCTCCTTACGGTCTATCAGGGTCGGGGCGGTCCCGCCCCACACCCTGAAGGGGGGAAGGCTCCTGGCGCGTTCCCCCTGGTCAGACTGCTTGCAGGCGCCCTTCGGGATCCCGGACGACGAGCCCGTCCGAGGCGGCGAGCGCGAGGGCCCGGTCGAAGCGACCGTGCTCCCAGTACGTCGCGCCCAGCAGCGCCTGGAGCTCGTCGGGCTGCTGGGGCCCGCGGTCCTCCAGGGCCCGGACGATCTGGCCCATCTCGTGGAAGACCTGGCGGTCGCGGGGGCCTTCGGTGCTGGCCTTCGGGGGTGGCATCGGCATGGTGTGTCCTCCTGTGTGCTCGGTCGGGCCGTCAGGCGTTCACGTGCTCGGGCTGCTGGCCGGGGGTCTCGGCGTCCTCGGCGGTGAGCGGCCGGGCGATGTCCTCGAGCGACTGCCCCTCGGCGCGCACGCCCAGGAACGCCGCCACGATGCCGCCGGCGATCATCAGGCCGGCGCCGAGGAAGTAGCCGGGTGCGATGCCGGTGATGTCACCGCTCGCCGACGCCGAGTCGATGAGCTTGCCGAAGAGCAGCGGACCGGTGATGCCGCCGACGGCAGTGCCGATCGCGTAGAAGAACGCGATGCACAGGGCCCGGGTCTCCATCGGGAACACCTCGCTCGCCGTGAGGTAGGCCGAGCTGGCGCCGGCCGAGGCGAAGAAGAAGATCACGCAGCCGAACAGGGTCAGGGTCGTGGCCGTTCAGGCTGCCGAGCATGAAGCCGGCGATCGCCGAGCAGGACCCCGGAGATGAGGTAGGTGCCGGTGATCATCTTGACCCGGCCGACGGAGTCGAAGAGCGGGCCGAGCAGCAGGGCGCCGGCGAAGTTGCTGACCGGCGAAGACGGCGATGTAGTAGCCGGTCTGGCCGACGCCGAAGAACGTGCGTCAGGGAGTCGCCGTAGGTGAAGAAGAAGGCGTTGTAGAGGAACGCCTGGCCGACGAACAGCGAGAAGCACAGCACGGTCCGCTTCGGGTACATCGTGAACATCGTCTTGGCGATCAGCGGGATCCCGATCGTCGTGCGCTGGCGCACCGTGATGGTGTCGTCGACCTTGGCCAGCTCGCGCCCGGTCTCGTCGTGCACCTCGCGCTCGATGTCGCGCACGATCTCCTCGCCCTCGTCCTCGCGGCCGTGGATGAACAGCCAGCGCGGGCTCTCGGGGACGTGGCGGCGGACCAGCAGGATGCCGACCGCGAGGATCGCGCCGAGCCCGAAGGCGAGGCGCCAGCCGACGGAGGCACTGACCACGGTCGGGTCGAGCAGCGGGATCGTCAGCAGCGCTCCGGCCGCGGCGCCGACCCAGAAGGAGCCGTTGATGGCCAGGTCGATGCGGCCGCGGTACTTGGCGGGGATCAGCTCGTCGATCGCGGAGTTGATCGCGGCGTACTCACCGCCGATGGCGGCGCCGGTGAGGGCACGGGCGGCGAAGTACCACGCGACGTTCATCGAGAACGCCGTGAGCAGGGTCGCGCAGATGTAGAAGGCCAGCGTGATCAGGAAGAGCCGCTTGCGGCCGAACCGGTCGGTCAGCTGACCGAAGACCAGGGCGCCGATGCAGGCTCCCGCGACGTACATCGACCCGGCGAGTGCCGATGTCGGAGCTGCTCATGCCCAGGCCCGGTGCTGGCCGGCTTCAGGGCATCGGACATCGAGCCGACGATCGTCACCTCGAGCCCGTCGAGGATCCAGACCGTGCCGAGGCCGATCACGATCATCCAGTGCCATCGTGACCAGGGGAGCCGGTCCAGCCTCGCTGGTATGTCGGTGGTGATCTTGCCGGTCTCGACGCCGCTCGCCATGGGTCCTCCTCAGGTCGGCACAGTGCGCGACGCCCGTACCCCTACCCGGGTGCGCCATTCCTGACACCTGGGAGTCGGCGGAGCGGCTCGACGGCCGTGAGGAGCTCAGCGGCGGGTGACCACGATCCTCAGCACCTGGCGCACGGTGCCGCGGAGGTTGGTGGCCTGCACGGTGACCGAGTGGGTGCCGACGGCGGAGGCCTTGGCCTTGCCGGCGATCGTGGCGGTGCCCGTGCCGGCCTTGAAGCTCAGCCCGGTCGGCAGCCTCCCCTTGACCAGCGTGATCCGCGGGCCGGGACTGCCGGAGGCACGCACCCGGAACGTCTGCGACGTGCCGACCACGAACGACGACCTGCCCCTCGAGGTGAACGCCGGCATCGTGCCGACCTTGATGGTCCTGGTGGCCGAGACGCTCGCGTGGAGCGCGCTGCCGTCGACCGGGGTGAACGTCGCGCGCACCGGCGGCTGCCGGCGCCCAGCGCGGTCGTCACACATCTGGCCGCCCCGGCGACGAGAGCGACGTCGTGGCACAGCACCGTCGTACCCGAGCGGAACGTGACGGCCCCGACTGCGGCCTCGATGCCGCTCACCCCGACTTCGGGCACCGCCACCGTCGCGTCAAGGGTCACCGAGGCGTGCGGCCTCGCCGTCGTGGGCGCCTTGAGACCGGTGGCGGTGGCGACCAGCTCCATCGACCCGGCGTCGCAGCCTCCCGCTTGGGGACGTGGCACGCCGCGCAGGTCCGTGCCGGCACACAGCGGAGTAGCCGAAGGACCGTACGTCGCGCCGGAGGGAATGAAGTCGACGGCCGGGCTGGGCCAGGTCGTCGCGACAGTCGGCACCGGGCCACCCCAGTCGGCGAGGCCGCTGCCGAGGCCGAGATCCGGGACGTCGTCCCGGCCCGTGCCCGTGAACCCGCAGGTGCCGTCCGAGCTCCGGTTGTAGCCGAGATCGGTGACCGTGGCGTTGCACTCCTTGATCCCGATCGCGGGCGTTCCCAGCACGGACCCGAGGACCGACCCGGCCACCGAGACGTCGCCCTGGAGCGACGCCATCTCGTGCTCGAAGGTGCTCCGTACGACGGTGAGCGACCCGGAGTCCTCCCCTGCTCCGACGACGTTGTCCTGGAACGTGGAGTCGCTCACGACCGCGCTCCCGCCCTTGGTGTTGACGCCGGAGTACCCCCATCCGTGGAGGACGCTGCGGGTGATCGTCGCCGTCCCGTCGGTGACCCGGACTCCGGCCGAGTCGTTGGTCTCGGGGTCCTGGGCGGAGTCGTCGAAGAACGACTGGTCGGCGCTGAACGTGGCCCCCCGGCATCGGAGCCCCGGACGACATCGGCGAGCGCGTTCCGCACCTGGGTGCGCACCAGGACGCGCTGCCTCCGGTCGAGCGAGATCTGGGCGGCCGGGATGTCGATCGTACGGGCAGCCCTGACCGCCGTCCTGCACGGTGGAGTCGGTCAGGGTCGGCCGAGCCCGACTCGACCAGCAGGTTGCATCCGGAGTGGCCGAGGACGACGTGGTCGCCCGTCAGACTGCCGGACCCGTCGACGTGCACGTCGACGAACAGCCCGCCATCATGCAGGTCCGACAAGGACGTGGTGCCGGACCCGACCTCGAGCACGAACCCGTCGTGGCTGGAGTCGGCGGTGAGCTTCGTGCCCCCGGACCCGGAGCCCGAGCCCCACCATCGACACGGATTTGCCGAGCATTCCCGGACGCAGCTCCCCGTCGAAGGTGCCGGCGCCGACGTTGACGGTGCCGCCGTCGGCGACGGCCTCGATACCGCGCGCCACCGTCAGGCACGGGCTGGCCTGGGAGCAGTCGTGGGCGTCGTCGCCACCGCTGTCGACGTAGACGGCCGTCGGAGCGGCGTACGCCGGTGTGACCGGGAGGGCCAGGGCCGCGCCGGCCGCGAGCGAGAAGACGACGACCAGGTGACGCCGGGACATGAGGACTCCTCCCGAGGACACGACCCGCGTCGCGCCGTCCCGGGGCAGTCTGCTGCACAGGGCGCCACCTTTCAGGAAGTCCGACCGAAGATCCCTTCCGGGTCCCGTCTCGCAGCATGCGGCGCGGTGTTCCGGGTACGCACGCGACGGACCGACACAGAGCGCAGCAATGAGAGGAGCACCTCATGACTGACCTGAACGGCAAGACCGTCGCCTTCCTGGTGGCACCCGAGGGGATCGAGCAGGTGGAGCTCACCGAGCCCTGGCAGGCCGTGGAGAAGGCCGGCGGCCGGCCGCAGCTGCTCTCCACCCAGCAGGGCGAGGTGCAGGCGTTCGAGCACCTCGACAAGGCCGACACGTTCCCGGTCGACGCCGTGGTCGCCGACGCCGACCCTGCGTCGTACGACGCGCTGGTGCTGCCGGGCGGGGTGGCCAACCCCGATGCCCTGCGCATGGACGACGACGCGGTGGCGTTCGTGAAGGCGTTCGTCGGGTCGGACCGCCCGGTGGCGGCCATCTGCCACGCCCCGTGGACGCTGGCCGAGGCCGACGTCGTCCGCGGTCGCCGGATGACCTCGTGGCCGAGCCTGCAGACCGACCTGCGCAACGCAGGGGCCGAGTGGGTCGACGAGGAGGTCGTCGTCGACGGCAACCTGGTGACCAGCCGCAACCCCGACGACCTGCCGGCCTTCAACGAGGCGCTGCTCTCGCTGCTCGCTGCCGGCCTAGGTCCGGTAACCGGCCATGGTCTGTGCGGCACGCCGCGCCAGGAGACGCACGAGGTGCCGCTCGGCGTACGACTCCGGCCGGCGTGCCGGCGGCACCCGCTGCGGCAGCCTCCGGGCGTAGGCCCAACGCCGCCGCGCGGTCGGCAGGTGCGCGACCATCTGGGCGCGGACGAACGGCGTGGCGAAGGTCGCGAAGTCGTGGTCGCCCCACGGGTCGAAGCGGCGGACCGCCTGGAAGAGGCCGTCGAGCGCAGCAGGTCTCGACGGCCTTCGCTCCGATGCGGTGAGCTCGAGGGCGTCGGCCACCTCGGCGACGAGAGGAAGGTTGAGGTGCAGGGCGCGGAACTGCAGCGCCCGCCCCTCGCCGACCGGCGAGTGCCGGGCCCGGACGATCAGGTCACGGGTGAGCACCCGCCGGGTCTGCTCCGCCCATGCCTCCTGCTCGACGACGTCCATCGCCCTCGCCCCCTCCAGTCGGCGCCGGAGCCCGATCCCCGGGTCGCCTGGCGGGCGGTTCGTACCCGGGAGCCGAGCGCGCAACGGTCGGCGGAAGGCTCAGGCGTTGAGGGTGCGGCCGAGCAGGGCGCGCAGCTCCACGAAGGAGCGCTCGGCGCCGGTCTCGTCGTACATCGAGGTGTCGTTCATGGTGTAGCCGTGCGGTGAGCCGGGGTAGATCTCGTTCGTGGCCGTCAGCCCGGCCTCCGCGAGGGCCTGGCCGAGCCGCTCCACCGCCTCCGGCGTCATCGAGCGGTCCTGGTCGGCGTGCCCGAAGACGAACTCCGCGCGCGCCCGCGGCAGCCCGGCGTGCGGGCTGTCGGCGTCGTCGGTCACCAGCCCGCCGCCGTGGAAGCCGGCCGCCGCCACGACCCCGGGGTCGAGGTTGGCTGCTCGCACCGCGAGGCGCGCCCCCATGCAGTAGCCGACGACGCCGACCTCGTCGCCGGCGCAGTGCTCGCGCAGGGCGGCCAGGTAGCGCGGGATGTCGCGCGGTCATGGCGGCGGGGGTGAGCGCGCCGAGCCGGGGGCCGACCTGCTCGAAGAACGCCTCGCGGGCGCCGGGGGCGGTCAGGTCGCCGTCCGGCGAGGTCGCTGCGGCGGTGCCGGAGCGGTAGAGCGTGTTCGGCGCCAGCACGGTGTACCCCCACGCGGCGATCCGGTCGGCCATCTGCGCGATCTGCGGCCGCAGCCCGATCGCGTCGATGAAGAACAGGACGCCGGGGCCGGAGCCGGTCAGGTAGGCCTCGGCGTTGCCATCGGGCAGTCACGATGTCGATGAGGGTCACGGCGCCGAGGCTAGCCCCGACGTCCTCGGGCCAGAACGGCGTCGCGCGGGAAGGTTCTGGACAGACGGCGACACCCGCCCCCAGGCACTCTTCGGGTCGGTGGTGGCCGGGCTCGGTGCCTACGTCGCAGTGCGCTGGTTGACCCGCTGGGTCCACACCAACACGCTGCGCCCCTTCGGCTGGTAGTGCGCCCTGGCCGGCATCGCCTGCCTGGTCCTGTTCGCGCTCCGCTGACCCGCGGTCGCGGCGCAGAACACCAGTGTATGCAGGCGATCCTGCACTTCCCATGGCGTGCACACCGAGGGAAGTGTCTGCTCGTCTACATCCCCTGGTGTTCTACGGACGGCCCAGCACGTGACCACCGGGCGGTGGCTCGCGGCTGACGAGCGCGGCGTGCGCACGATAGGTTGCTCCCACGCCGCTGAACTTCGATGTATCAGGCCGCTCGGGCGCGCCTCCTCGGGGGATGTGATGACCATGCATGGCGCACCGGGGGGCCCGACCTCCTCGGGGCTGTACGACGCTGCCACGGAAGCGTTCCGGCGCTGGCGTGACGGTGACGACGCGGCCCTCGACGACCTGGTCCGGGTGATGAGCCCGGTGCTGTGGCACGTCGTCCGCGCGACCGGCCTCGACAAGGAGACCGCGGAAGACGTCGTCCAGAACACCTGGCTCACGCTCGTCCGCTCGGCCGAGTCGGTTCGCGACGCCCAGGCGATCACCCGCTGGCTGTGCACCGCCGCACGCCGTGAGGCCTGGCGGGTCAGCAAGGCCTCTACCCGCACCCGTCCGGTCGAGGACGAGGTGCTCGACGCGCGGATGCCGGCACAGGTCTCGCCCGAGTCCGCGGTCGTCACCGACGACGAGAACAACCGCCTGTGGCATGCCCTCGGCCGGCTTCCCGAGCGGTGCCAGAAGCTGCTCCGGATCGTGGCCTGGGAGCCACGACCGGACTACTCGGCGGTCGCCGAGACCATGCAGATGCCCATCGGCAGCATCGGCCCGACGCGCCGGCGCTGCCTCGACAAGCTCCGCGTCGAGCTCGGAGGTGTGTCATGAAGCTCTCGGACGAGGACCTCCTGGAGGCCGTCGCGTCTCTGTACGCCGCGTTCGACCCGGCGCCCGACGACCTGGCCGACGGCGTGCTCGCCCGCCTCGCGGTCGAGGACCTCGAGTCGGAGTACGAGCTGCTGACCCTGGTCGAGCGGGTCGACCTGGCGGCCGGCACCCGGTCGGGCACGGGCACGGCCACCGACGGCGACGACGCGACGGTAGCGCTGGAGTTCGCCGGCACGTCCTACCGCGTGCTCGTGCGCCTCTCGACCGTCGACGGCCATCGCCGGCTCGATGGCTGGGTGGTGCCCGCCGTACCCATGCACATCCTGGTCGGCCCTCCCGGCGAAGGCCTCGCGCACCTGCGCCAGAGTGCCGACGCCGACGACGACGGCCGCTTCGAGTTCCCGACCCCGATGACCGGTGAGGTCCGGCTGTGGCTCGTGCCGCAGATCGCCGACCCCGCCGCCGCACCCCCGCCGTTCGTCACCCCGCCGTTCCTGATCTAGGAGACCATCGCCCCGTGACCACCCCGCCGAGCAAGAATGACCCTGCACCTCGCCGTCCGCAGCGACCCTCGGCCCAACGCGAGCCGATGGTGCCCCCGCCGCACGTCCTCGAGCAGGTCAACGGTCGGGTGCTCGACCCGGGCACCGCGCTGGTGGTGCGGGGGGTCAAGCCGCGGTCGACCGTTTACGTCGGCCCGCGGGTCACGATCTCCCGCAGCAGCGATGTGGAGCAGGTCATCGGCCGGCTATCCGAGGTGGCCGAGGAGCTGGGCTGGCACATCGACCGCAAGGAAGCCGACCGGGAGCTAGCGTCCCATCGCAAGCAGCTCGGACTCGTGCGGGTCGACCTGGAGGTCAAGGACCAACGAGCCACGTTGGCCCCCGATGGCTGGGTGCTCCTCCAGCAGGCACGGGCCCGGTTCGGGCTCGAAGCCATGCGCGGCGTCGGTCTCGATCACGTGGTCGAGATCCGGCCTTACCACGACGGGAACCCGTACCACGACGGGAACCCGTACCACGACGGCAATCCGTTCGGAGCTTCTGCCTCGGCGGCCATCTCCAGCTACGCCCTCGCAGGGAGCGGCGGCCGTCAGCCGATCGCCTATGTCGGCCCCTCGCCGTCGCGGCGGCCTGACTCCGAGTTCACCACGCACCGGCGGCCGGTGGTCGCGACCCTCGACACCGGCTGCGGCGAGCACCCGTGGCTCGACCACATCGTGCGCCACGACGTCATGCTCGACGGGTCGCCGATCGGCTACATCGACAGCCAGACCGACCCCGAGGAGTGGCCCGACCAGACCGGTCCCCTGGACGGCGGAATCGACGAGCTGAGCGGTCACGGCACGTTCCTGGCAGGGCTCATCCACCAGGCCTGCCCGGACGCCGACATCGTCGCCTGGCGGATCATGGGTTCCGACGGGCCCATCGTCGAGAGCGACCTGGTCGACGCCCTGTCCGACATCGCCGAGGTAGCGAGGCGTTACCGCGACGGAGAGCCCGGCGGACACCCGATCGACGTGCTCAACCTGTCGATGGGCTACTACCACGAGACACCGGAGGACGTGCTCTTCGACCCGACGATGCTGGACATCCTCCGGCTGATGGGTGAGTGCGGGGTCGCCGTGGTGTGCTCCGCCGGCAACGACGCCACGGCTCGCCCGATGTTCCCGGCGGCGTTCGCACCGTGGCTGGGCGGGCACGGCCTGACCCGTCCGCAGGCTGACGTTGTCCCGATCGTCAGCGTGGCTGCGCTCAACCCCAACCTGTCCGACGCTCTCTTCTCCAACACCGGCCCGTGGGTCCGCGCCCGAGCACAAGGGGCAGCAGTGCTCAGCACGACCCCCCAGTTCCAGGGCGGCCTCGAGCCGATGGCCCGCACCGAGGCCTACCAGCACCGTCGCGAGTCCATCGATCCCGACGACTACACCGGCCGGTTCGCGGTGTGGAGCGGCACCTCCTTCTCGGCGCCGTTGTTCGCTGGTCGGGTGGCTCAGGCGCTCGGAGGGATCCCGGCCGATCCGACCGAGGACGGGCGGGCGGACGCGGTCGCGCGTGGATGGGCCGCTGTGGAAGGGCTGACCGACATCGCGCCATGATGAGGGGTGCCCGACGCCTCGACCCTCCACGCGCAAGCGCTGGGTGCTCATCGCGCCGGGCGCTATGCGGTGGCGCGTCGGATGCTGCTCCGTGCCCAACGCTCCCGGCCCGATGCCGACCTGAACGGCCGGATCGAGCTCGCCCTGGCCTACGTCGAGGCCGAGACGGGGCACCCCGCTGCTGGACTCCAGCGGTGCCAGGCGGCGCTTCAGCTGGAGGGGATCGGCGACGTCACCCGCGGTCTGATCTGGTCGCAGCTCGGACTTCTCCACATGCGCACGGGCGAATCGGACACGGCCTTGTCCGAGTTCGCTCAAGCGATCACCCTTCTCCAGGCTGAGCCTGAGCATCACGGCCGGGCGCTGCTCAACCAAGGCACTCTGCGGCTGAGCGCAGCCGATCCCTCGGGCGCCGCCCGGGACCTGGCGATGGCTCGTGACGAGCTGATCGGGGCAGGCGCAGAGATACCGGCCGCCAAAGCCGAGCACAACCTCGGCTATGCCCGCCTGCTGACGGGCGACCTGGTGGGGTCATTGGCACTCATGGAGTCCGCTGCTCGCGTGCTCGCGCCTCTCTCGGATGTCTCCCGAGCCCAGGGTGAGCAGGATCGCGCCGAGGTGCTCCTGGCCGCCGGGCGCCCCCGTGAGGCCGCCCGGGCCCTGCGCGCGGCGGCCGATGCCTACGGCCAGCAGCGGGTACGCCGGTTCCAGGCCGAGTGCGAGTACGTCCTGGCCCGCACCCTGCTCCGCGAGGACCCCCGGGAGGCGCGGGTGGTGGCGCGGCGGTCGGCAAGGCGGTTCGCCGCGCATGGCGCGCCGGCCTGGGCCGACCGGGCGGAGGCGTTGGCGATCGCGGCGTCGATCCGCACCGGCGTACGGGCTCCGTCGGTGCTGGCACGGGCCGACGAGCTCGAGGCATCGCTGCGCGACGAGGGGCTGGACGGTGAGGCCGACCAGCTGGCGCTGATCGCCACCCGGCTGGTGCTCCGGCGCGGCGACCTCGACGACGCCGAGCAGCGGCTCGCGCGGGTGCGGTTGGCCAAGGGCGCCCCCATCCCGCTCCGGCTGCTGCGGCAGGAAGTCCGGGCCGACCTCGCGACCGCGCGGCACCAGCGCGCCCAGGCGCGGCGCGAGATCACCCGCGGCCTCACCGCCCTGCACCGCTGGCAGTCGTCGTTCGGCAGCCTCGACCTCCAGAGCACGCTGGTCGGGCACGGCCGCGGGCTGGCCACCCGGGGGCTGGCGTCCGCGCTGGACGACGGGCGGCCGGCGCTGGTCTACGAGTGGTCCGAGCGCGCCCGGGCGCTGGTCGGCCGGGTGACGCCGGTGCGGCCGCCCCGCGACGAGGAGATCGCCGCCGACCTGGCCGCGCTGCGCCAGCTGGCTCCTGGCGATCGGCGGCGTGGCGAGCTGGCCGATCGCATCGCCCGCCACAGCTGGGCCGCACCGGGAGGCGGCGAGGTCGGCGACCCCGCGCCGCTCGGCGAGCTGCAGGCCGGACTCGGCGAGGGGGCGGCGCTTGTGGCCTACGTCGCCGCCCCGCGACGGCTGGCCGCCCTGGTCGTCACCGACACCGACGCGACCGTCGTCGACCTCGGCGAGGTGTCCGCCCTGCGCAACCGGCTCGACGCGGTCTCGGCCGACCTCGACATGGCGGCCTCGCGCAGCGAGGGCCCGATGGCTGCCGCGATCCGGGCCAGCCTCCACCGCAGCCTCGACGAGGTCGCCCGACACCTGGTCGCGCCGGTGCTCCCCCTCGTCGGCGACCGTCGGCTGGTGCTGACCCCCGCCGGCAGCCTGGCCGGTACGCCGTGGACCTTGCTGCCCGGCTTCGTCGGCCGGCCCCTCACCATCCCGTCGTCGGCCACGCACTGGCTGCGGCACGGCGACGGCTCACCGCACGCCCGGCTCGGCCTGGTGGCCGGACCCCGCGTCGACCGGGCCGCCGAGGAGGTGCAGCGCGCCGCGCAGGCCTGGGCCGGCGCGGGTGGCGAGCCCGAGGTGCTGCTCGGGACCGACGCCTCGGCCGACCGTGTCGCCGCCCTCGCTGAGCGGGTCGACGTGCTCCACCTCGCCGGCCACGGCCGCCACTCCGGGGAGAACCCGCTCTTCTCCGCCGTCGAGCTCGCCGACGGGCCCTGGTTCGGCTACGACATCGACTCGCTGGCGCACACCCCCTCGACCGTGGTGCTGTCGGCCTGTGAGCTCGGCCGGGTCTCGGTGCGCTCCGGCGAGGAGGCGGTCGGCATGACGGCGGCCTGGCTCCATGCCGGCGTCCACCACGTGCTGTCCTCCCCCGCGCTCGTCGCCGACGAGGTGGCCTGCGAGGCGCTGGCGCGCTGGCACGGTCTGGGCGCCGCCGGCGCCGCACCCGCCGAGGCCCTGGCCACCGTCGGGGAGGAGCTGCGCAGCGGCCCGCCGCTGCCCTTCCTGTGCTTCGGCCGCGGCTGGTGAAGAAAGTCCGTACGTCGCGTATCAGCGCCCACCCGTCCGGCTCCTAGGTGGTCAGAGACCAGGCGCTGCTTCGGGGGAACAGCGCTCTGCGTCCACAGGGAGCCGGTCACGGCGATGGCCGGGTCGCGGGAGCACCGGGGGGATGCTCAGGCGGCCCGGCTTCTCTGTGTGCCCATCTCTTGTCAGATGTCACGACGACCCACGCGGGGTGAGGGGCCGTCGTTCAGGTTCGGTTCAGACGGCTCTTCTGAGGGTCGAAGGGTGACGATCAACGGAATCCCTCTCCACCCGCTCATCGTGCACGCGGCGGTGGTGCTCGTGCCTCTCGCGGCCCTGTTCGCCATCCTCTACGCCGTGCTGCCGGCCCGCCGCTGGCAGACCCGGACGCCGGCAGCCGTCCTCGCCGTGGGTGCGGCCCTGGCCGTCCAGCTGGCCTCGATGACCGGCGACCAGCTCAAGGAGCAGCTCCACGGCAACGCCGTCCTGATCGCGACCCACGAGCAGTGGGCCGGGCTCCTTCAGGGCGCGATGTGGGTGCTCGCCGCATTGATGGTCATCGGCTGGTGGGCCCTCCCCCACGAGAACCCGCTCCCCGACCACGACCACCGCCAGGGCGTGACCGCGCTCGCCACGCCGCTGGTGCTCCTGCTCCCGGCGGCGGCCGTCGCGGTGATGGTGCTCGTGGTCCTCACCGGCGACGCCGGAGCCCGCGCGGTCTGGCACCACGGCGGCGGCACCAGCTCCGCGACGGCGCGGGTCCAGCCCTGAGACCGCCCCTCGACCCGCCCCGGGCTCAGCCCCGCGCCGCGTCGACGAGGCGCTGGACGTAGGGCGTCCACCACCCGGCGTACCGCTGCTGGAGCTGAGGGATGCGCCAGTCGCTGCCCTCCACCATCTGCCGGCACCGATAGCTGGCGCAGTGGCAGCGCAGGAACCACTCCTCGTCGATGGTGCTCATCGCATAGTCGACCAGCAGCTCGCTGCCCGCGACGACGTCCGTGCGCGTGGCCAGGGCGTAGGCGTCGACCCAGCCCAGATTGGGGTCGCAGGCGTGGTTGACGAAGCGGTTGAGGTTGCCCGGCGTGAGCACGAGGTGCAGGTCGTCGTCGACGGTCACGGCGTCCATCTCGCCGTCCGCCGTCTCGGTCATCGACCGCAGGGTCTCGGTGTCGACGAGGTGGCCGCCGAGCCGCGAGACGACGGTGCCGGCCGGCAGGTCCACGGTCGTGAACAGGCCGCGCCCGGCCACCGTGCTCGGGCGGACCTCGACGTCGGGGTGGAGCCAGCAGTCGGGCCCGGGCTCCTGCTCAGCCACCGAGCGCCTCGTCCAGCCCGGCCAGGAGGCGGTCGACGTCGTCGTCGTCGGTGTAGGGCGCGAGCCCCATCCGCAGCGCCCCCTCCGGCCCGAGCCCGAGCCGGCGCGCCGCCTCGTAGGCGTAGAAGGAGCCGGCGGGCGCGTTGACGTTGCGGGCGGCGAGCACGTCTCGGACGTCGCGCACGTCGCGGTCGGCGAACGTCGCCAGCAGGGTCGGCGTACGGCGAGCGGCACGCGAGTGGAGGGTCACGCCCGGCAGCGCGCGCGAGACCCTCCTCGATCCGGATCCGCAGGCGCTCCTCATGAGCGTGCAGGGCCCTCATCGACGTCGTCAGCCGCGCCCGCCGGACTCTCCCCCGGCCGGCCTCCCGCGACCAGCCCGGCGAGGAAGTCCACGGCGGCCGCGGTGCCGGCGAGCAGCTCGTAGGGCAGGGTGCCGAGCTCGAACCGCTCGGGCACCTGGTCGCTGGCCGGCAGCAGCTTGTCGGGGTGGAGCGTCTCGAGCAGCTCCGGCCGGGCCGACAGCACGCCGCAGTGGGGTCCGAGGAACTTGTAGGGCGAGCAGGCGTAGAAGTCGGCCCCGAGCGCGGTCACGTCGACCAGGTCGTGGGCCGCGTGGTGCACCCCGTCGACGTAGACCAGGGCGCCCGCCGCGTGCGCCAGATCGGCGATCGCGCGGACGTCGGGCATCGTGCCCAGCAGGTTGGACGCCGCCGTCACCGCGACCAGCCGGGTGCGGTCGGTGACCGCCTGCGGCCATCGCCGCGAGGTCGAGCTCGGCGGTCTCCGGGTCGAAGTCGACCCAGCGCACCGTGGCTCCTGCCCGCTCCGCCGCGATCACCCACGAACGCACGTTGGAGTCGTGGTCGAGCCGGGTCACCACGACCTCGTCGCCCGGGCCCCAGTCGTGGGCGAGGGTCCGGGCCAGGTCCATGGTCAGCTGGGTCATCGAGCGCCCGAAGACGATGCCTCGTGGGTCGGCCGCCAGCAGGTCGGCCATCGCCGCGCGGCCCGCGGTCACGGCGGCCTCGGCGTTCCGCTCGGCCGGCGTGACGTCACCCTGGTTGGCCAGCGGCCCGGCGAGCACGTCGTAGACCGCCCGGGCGACCACGTCGGGCGTCTGCGAGCCGCCCGGGCCGTCGAAATGCGCGGCCCCGAGACCCTCGCCGGAGCGCAGCTGGGGGAAGTGCTCGCGCACGCGCGCCACGTCGTACGCCGTCTCGCTCATCCCGCCATTGTGCTGACCCCGCTTCGGTGGAGCGCACCGGGTCCGCTTCCGGCCCTCCGAGGCTGCCTGGTGGAGGGAAAACCACGCCGAAACGGGCAGAAATGCCACACAGTGGGGAACGATGCGTTAGAGTGAACGCCAGGTGAACAGAACGTGAATGTGAAGGAGACTGCCATGCGCGACGACCACCGTGCCACGCTGGTCCAGCGCTGGATCGTCGTCGTCGACGACAGCGGCCGTGAGCACCTCGAGGCTCGCTGGATGCTCGAGGCACCGGTCCTCGACGGGCTCCCCCTGGTCGCTGCCTGAGTCGGATCCCGACCCCAGCCCGGCACGCCGGGCGCCGCACGGGTGCCCGCGCGGTGGCGCGAACCTGACAACGTCGCAAACCCGCCGCCACTTCGGTGGCGCGACGCCCTCGGCGTTGGGAGGCTGGAGCCGCAGCGCAGCCGGCTGCAGGCCACCCCCCAGGCCTGCAGCCGGCTCCGCCTGGGCTGTGTCAGCGGCGGCAACAGCGGCCAGGCGGCGACCGGAGGGCCACGGGGCACTCCGTCTCCTGGATCCTCTTCGGGTCCCCGGTCGGCGCTCCCTCGCGGACCGGATCGCCCACTCTGCCCGTCGCGCGGTCGTGACCATGTGGCAACCCCGGAGGGAGGGCGAGAGACCGTGAACGTCGTCTGGGCAGCCGTCGGCCTCTTCGTGGTGGTCGCGCTGGCCATCACGGCGATGCTGCTGGTGCGCCGCTGGGCACCTGAGGGGCAGCTACTTCAGCGACGGTGACCGCGCCTCGGCGTCTTCGGCGTCCTGGCCACCGGCTTCACGGTCCTGTGGGCTTCATCATCTTCTTGGCGTTCAGCTCCTACGACGCCTCCCGCTCCGGGGCGGAGACCGAGGCGACGATCGTCGCCCAGCAGGTGCAGACCGCCCAGTTCCTCCCGGCCCCGTCCGACCAGGAGCTCACCGGCGAGCTGACCTGCTACGCGCGCTACGTCGTGGGGCCGGAGTGGGACGCCCTTGCGGCGGGCACGCTCGGCGACGCGGTGAAACCCTGGGGCGTGCGGATGTTCCACACCATCTCGTCGGTGAACCCGCGCACCGGCCCCCAGCAGTGGGCGTACGACCGCTGGATGGACCAGACCGCCGCCCGCTAGCAGGCGCGCGTCGACCGCGCGTCCACGGGGTCGAGGGCATCATCCCCGACCGTTGTGGGTGGTGCTGTTCGTGATCTACGTGCTGTTCTTCGTCTACGTGCTGTTCTTCGCCGACCCCGCCGAAGGTCCGATCGCCCAGGGCCTGCTGATGGGCAGCGTGACCGTGGTCATCACGCTGCTGCTGATGCTGCTGATGTTCTTCGACCACCCGCACGGCGAGGGCGTAGGCCGGCTCGAGCCCACGGCGATGCAGCGCACGCTGCGGCTGATCGACCTCGAGGCGCCGGCGGCCGGGATCACGGTGACCGCTCCCTGTGACGCGCAGGGCAACCCCCGCTGAGGACGGCCCGGGCGCGCGCGGTGGCCGACCGTCAGGAGGGGCCCTCGGTGCTCATCGTCGCGGCCAGCTTCCGCTTGGAGTGGTCGCGGACGACGAGGTAGACCAGCACACCGACCAACGGCACCAGGATCAGCAGCACGGCCCAGAACGTCTTGGCCCAGCCGCTGAGGGTGCTGTCCGCGAACAGGTCGATGAACACCAGGACCCAGACCGTGATGGCCCCGATCATGACGAAGATCCAGAAGCTCCAGGCAAGGACGCTCCCGAAGTGGGTCGTGATGTTGTCCACTCTTCCCAGCCCTTCGTGTCGTGGCGCAGGCGCACGCGCCGGACGCATCCTGCCCACACGACGCGACCCGCGTCCTCACCCTCCGCAGGTGACCTCCACCTGATTCCCCGTGTCGCGGACGACGGTTAGGGTCCCGGCCATGGGGGTGCACGGAAGGGAGCCGGAGCAGGCCGCCATCGGCGACCTGCTGACGCAGGCACGGGGAGGGCAGGGCGGCAGCCTCGTGCTGACCGCCGAAGCAGGTGCCGGCAAGACCTCGCTCCTGGCAGAGGCAGCCGACGGCGCTCGGGCCGCGGGCGACATGACGGTCGTGACCACGTCCGGCATCGAGTCCGAGGCGCCCTTGGCGTTCGCCGCCCTGCAGCGGCTCCTCGCACCCCTGTCCGGTTCTCTGGACCGCATCCCTGCGCCGCAGGCACAGGCGCTGCGGGTCGTGTTCGGGATGGAAGCGGGTGACGCCGGAGACCGGTTCCTGATCTTCCTCGGGGTCCTGTCCCCGCTGGCCGACGCTGGCGAGAGGCAGCCGGTCCTCGTGGTCGTCGACGACGCTCAGTGGCTCGACGACGCCTCTGCCGCGGCGCTGCAGTTCGTGGCTCGGCGCATCGCGATGGAGCCGGTGGCGCTGCTGTGGGCTGCGCGTGAGAACGCAGCGCGCCCGTTCGACACCACCGACCTGCCCACGCTGCGGCTGGCCGGGCTGGGCCTCGCTGGGGCCACGGCCATCCTGTCGGAACAGACACGTGCGGAGGTGTCCCCGGAGGTCGCGGCCCTGCTGGTGGCCAACACCGGCGGGAACCCGCTGGCCCTGCGCGAGCTGCCCAGCATCCTGACGCCGGGCCAGCTGGCCGGGACCGAGCCGCTTCCGCCGCGGTTGCCGGTGACCGAACGCATCGAGCGGGTGTTCCTCGACCGGGCCCGGCGTCTCTCCGAGGACGCCCAGACCGTGCTGCTGGTCGCCTCCGCCGACGACTCCACCCGGCTCGCCACGGTCTTGAAGGCGGCAGAGACGCTCGGGGCCGACACGGGTTCGCTGGGCGAGCTCGAGACCTCGGGCCTGGTCGATGTCGACGGTGACCGGCTGAGGTTGCGGCACCCGCTGGTGCGGTCGGCGATGTACGAAGCCGCTGCGAGCGGGGAGCGTCGCCGGGTCGATGGGGCCTTGGCCTCGGCCCTCGACCGTGAGGAGGACGCCGACCGGCGTGCCTGGCACCTGTCCTCCTCGGTCGTCGAGCCGGACGAGTCGGTGGTGGCCGAGCTGGTGGCGGCCGCGGCGCGCGCCGGCCGCCGGGGCGGCCACGAAGCAGCCTCGGCCGCGTGGGAGCGAGCCGCCGAGCTCGCCACGGACCCCGACCAGCGGGCCAGTCATCTGTACGCGGCGGCGACGTCCGCCTGGGCGTCCGCGCACCCCGACCGTGCTCGCGACCTCATCGAGAAGGCCAGCACCGAGGCCCGCGACCCGCTCCTGCTCGCGGACGCGCGGCGACTCCGGGGCCGCATCGAGTGGAACACCGGGTCGGTGAAGCTGGCCAACCGGATGCTGCTCGAGGCCGCGGTCGACGCCTCCGGGCACGACCAGGCCCGAGCCCGGGAGCTGGCTGCGAGGCGGTCTCGATCGCCCCGTGGGGCGGCGACTCCGAGTCGGGCATCGACGGCACCACGGTGGTCCCGCCGCCCGCTTCAGACGCACCCGCCCGGGCGCGGACCTACGACCAGCTGATGCGCGGCTGTGCCCACGTCGCGGCCGGCGACTACGCGGCCGCCGCCGGGCCGTTCCGCAAGGCGTTCGCCAGCCACGAGGAGCTCACCGAGGATTTCGAGCTCCTCCCGAACCTGAGCATCTGCGCGTTCCACCTCGGCGAGTACGAACGCTCCCAGGGCTACATGCAGCGCGTCCTGACGCGCGCCCGCAACGACGGTGCCGCGGTCATGGTGCTCTACACGTTGACCCGGCTGGCCATGATCGACCTGGCCGGCGGTCGGTGGACCGACGCCGTCGGGGACTGCACCGAGGCCGTGTCGCTCGGCGAGGTCACCGGCCACCACGTCCTGGCCGACACCCCGGCGGCCATCCTGATGCTCCTCGCGGCCCACCGCGGCGAGATCGACACGTTCTCCGAGCTCGTCCCTCGCCTCGACATTGCCACGTCGCTCGGGGCATCGGGCGTCCTCGACGTCGTGCTGCGCGACGTCGTCCACTGGGCTCACGGCGTGCACCTGACCCTGACCGACGCCAGCCGGCCCCGCGTCGGCGTTCCACCGGTTCGCTCAGATGTCGCACGACGTCCAGCAGCGGATGGCCGGCATCGACCGCATCGAGGCCGCTGTCCGGGCCGACCAGACCGAGGCCGCCCGCTTGTGGACCGAGGACCTCGCCGCGTTCGCGACCGCGACCGGGCTGCCGTGGCCGGCCGCGGTCGCCGAGCACGGCCACGCACTCCTGGCCGCACCGGACCAGCCCGAGTCAGCTGACGCCCACTTCGCCCGGGCGCTGGAGCTGCATCACGAAGATGCGAACGCCGGAGGTCCGAGCTGGCCGGGGCGGCAGTTCAACCGCGCCCGGACCCGCCTGGCCTACTACGCCGGCAGTGGCGACTGGAAGGGCGTCCACGTCGGCCAGTTCCTCGCTATGACCGTGATGGTCGCCGGCCTGCTCGTCTTCGGCTCCGCCCTCAGGCCCGCGCTGAAGGGTCGCGCCACCGCCGCCATCAGCGCCGTCGCGACGTCGGCCTCGACGCTCGCCGGCGTCGCCCTCGCGCTGTACGCCGCCCTGCAGGCCGTCGACGGTGTCGGCAACCAGCAGGTCGACGCCGCCTGGGAGCACGCCACCGGGGCCGACAAGACCGCCCGGTTCGCCAGCGCCGAAGCCATGCGTTGGCTCGAGTGGGGCATGCGCAGCTACCACGACTACGCGCTCGGCCTCGCGCTCCTCGGGTTCGCAACCGCCGCCGCAGCCGTCGGCCGCATCACGGTTCCGAAGGCTGTCGCCTGGCTGATGGGGGCCTCCGGTGTCGCCTACCTGGCCCAGGGCTGGGTGGTCGGCACCCAGGGCTTCTCGGTCGCTGACACCGACCTCATCGTCGCGGCCTGGGTGCTCAGCCTGGCCTGGATGGGCTGGCTGGTGGCCGTGACCCGGCGCCGGGCGGCCGAGACCTTCTCAGAGCTCCGACTGCACTCCGGCGAGGAGCTGGCGGGCCATCACGATCCGCTGCACCTGGTTGGTGCCCTCGTAGATCTGGGTGATCTTGGCGTCGCGCATCATCCGCTCGACGGGGTAGTCGCGGGTGTAGCCGTAGCCACCGAGCACCTGGACGGCGTTGGTGGTGACCTCCATCGCGACGTCGGAGGCGAAGCACTTGGCGGCGGCGCCGAAGAACGTCAGGTCGGAGTCACCGCGCTCGGAGCGGCCGGCAGCGGCGTAGGTCAGCTGGCGGGCCGCCTCGACCTTCATGCCCATGTCGGCGAGCAGGAACTGCAGCCCCTGGAACTCGCTGATCGACCTGCCGAACTGCTGGCGCTCGTGGGCGTAGTCGAGGGCGAAGTCGAGCGCGCCCTGGGCGACGCCGACGGCCTGGGCGGCGATCGTGATCCGGGTGTGGTCGAGGGTCCGCATCGCGGTCTCGAAGCCGGTGCCCTCGGGCCCGATCATCCGGTCGGCCGGGATCCGGACGTGGTCGAGATAGACCTCGCGGGTCGGGCTGCCCTTGATGCCGAGCTTCTTCTCCTTCGCGCCGAACGTGACCCCCGGGTCGGACTTCTCGACCACGAAGGCCGAGATGCCGCGGCTGCGCGACCCTCCGACCAGCTCAGGGTCGGTCACGGCCATCACCGTGTAGAACTCGCTGACCCCGGCGTTGGTGATCCACCGCTTCACGCCGTCGAGCACCCACTCGTCGCCGTCACGCACGGCACGGGTCTTCATCGCGGCGGCGTCGGAGCCGGCCTCGGGCTCGGACAGGCAGTAGGAGAAGCCACCCTCGCCGGCCGCGAGCCTGGTCAGGTACTTCCGCTTGAGCTCCTCGGAGCCGGCGATCATCAGCGGCAGCGACCCGAGCTTGTTGACCGCCGGGATCAGGCTCGAGCTCATGCAGACCCGGGCGACCTCCTCGATCACGAGCACGGTCGCGAGGGCGTCGGCACCCGCGCCGCCGTAGGCCTCGGGGACGTGCGGAGCGTGGAAGTCGGCCTGCTGGAGCGCCTTCGCCGCCTCTTCCGGGTAGCGGCTCTCCTCGTCGACCTCGGCGGCGTACGGCGCGACCTTGGCCTCGCACAGGTCGCGGACGGCCTCACGGATCGCCTGGTGCTCCTCCGAGAGCGCAAACAGAGGGAAGTCGTTGCTCATGGGCCGGAGTCTACGGACGGGTAACCAGCCACAGGCCGGCTCCCGATAGGGGATTCCCCACACCGCCTAGGCTGGTCACATGTCCGACGGCAGGGGTGACTGGCAGCGCAGGGAGTGGGTCGACCTGATGCTCGACGAGCTCGAGACCTGGGCCGTGGTGGGGTTGTCCGGCGACCCCGGCCGCACGGCATACTCCATCGCGGCGCTGCTCCAGCGCCACGGCAAGCGGATCGTGCCGATCCACCCGCGGTTCGCCGACGAGCCCGAGGCCGAGGTGCTCGGCGAGCGCGGCTACCCGACGCTGGCCGACGTGCCGTTCGCGATCGACGTGGTCGACGTGTTCCGGCGCTCCGAGGCGGCCGGCGACTTCGCCGACCAGGCCGCGGCCGTCGGCGCGAAGGCCGTCTGGTTCCAGCTCGGCGTGGTCGATGTCGACGCGTTCCACCGGACGACGGCCGCCGGTGTGCCGATGGTGATGGACGCCTGCCCCGCGATCGAGTGGCGGCGCCGGGCGGCCTGACCCGGACTCAGAACCCGAGCTTGCGGCTCGACACCGAGGCGCGAACCTTCTTCCCCTTGTCCTGGGCGGAGGCTCGCAGCTCGGCCTGGAAGTCGAGCATCTGCTGGCGCAGGTCGGCGTCGGAGGCCGCCAGGATCCGGACGGCGAGCAGGCCGGCGTTGCGGGCGTTGCCGACGGCCACGGTGGCGACCGGGACGCCCGACGGCATCTGCACGATCGAGAGCAGGGAGTCCATGCCGTCGAGGTGCTTGAGCGGCACCGGTACGCCGATCACCGGAAGCGGGGTGACCGCGGCGAGCATGCCGGGCAGATGGGCGGCTCCCCCGGCGCCGGCGATGATCACCGACAGACCCCGGTCGGCCGCCTCGCGACCGTAGGCGAGCATCTCGTCGGGCATCCGGTGGGCCGAGACGACGTCGGCCTCGTAGGCCACGTCGAACTCCTTGAGCGCCTCCGCGGCCGCCTCCATGACCGGCCAGTCGGAGTCGGAGCCCATCACGATCCCGACTCGTGCGCCGCCGGTCAGCCCGCTGCGTGCCTCACTCACTCTCGTCTCCCAGCTCTCCGGCGAACCACGCCGCGGCATGCCGGGCGCGCTCCAGACACTCTTGCAGGTCGTCTCCGTAGGCATTGACGTGACCGACCTTGCGCCCGGGGCGCGGGTCCTTGCCGTAGAGGTGCACCCGCAGGTGCGGGTCGCGGGCGAGGGCGTGCGGGTAGCCGTCGTAGAGCCGGCCGCCGGAGTCGCTGGGGCCGCCGAGGATGTTGACCATCACCGTCCAGCGGGCGCGCGGTGCGGGTGAGCCCAGCGGCAGGTCGAGGACGGCTCGCAGGTGGTTCTCGAACTGCGAGGTGACGGCGCCGTCCTGGGTCCAGTGGCCGGTGTTGTGCGGCCGCATGGCGAGCTCGTTGACCAGCACCCGGCCGTCGTCGGTCTCGAACAGCTCCACGGCGAGGATGCCGGTCACGCCCAGCTCGCCGGCGATCCGCAGCGCGAGCTCCTCGGCTCGGGCCGCGAGCCCGGGGTCGAGGCCGGGGGCGGGCGCGATCACCTCACGACAGATGCCGTCGACCTGGAGGGACTCCACGACGGGGTACGCCGCGGCCTGGCCGCTCGGCGCACGCGCCACGAGGGCGGACAGCTCGCGGCGGAAGTCGACCCGCTCCTCGGCGAGGATCCGTACGCCGGACCGGGCTGCGGTCTCGAATGCCTCCGCGCACTCCTCCGGCGTGCTCACGAACCAGACGCCCTTGCCGTCGTAGCCTCCGCGCGAGGTCTTCAGGACGCACGGGAAGCCGAAGTCGGCCACTTCGTCGGCGTCGGTGACCACCCGGTGACGCGGGGTCGGCGCCCCGATCCGGTCGAGGGCCTGACGCATCACGACCTTGTCCTGGGCATGGACCTGCGCCTCGGGCCCGGGCCGGACCAGGACCCCGTCGTCCTCGAGGGCGTGGAGGTGGTGGGTGGGCACGTGCTCGTGGTCGAAGGTGACCACTTCGCAGCCCTTCACGAGGGCCCGGAGCGTGGCCAGGTCGGTGTAGTCGCCGACGGTGTGGTCGGGGATCACCTGGGCCGCGGAGACCCCCGGCGCCTCGGCCAGGAGGCGCAGCGGGATGCCGAGCGCGGCGGCCGGCTCGGCCATCATCCGGGCGAGCTGTCCGCCACCGACCACGGCGACGACAGGTCCGGACGGAGGCGCAGCAGAGTCTGCGGTGGTCACCCGGAGAAGGGTAGAGGCACCGGGCCGGTGCTCAGACGGCGGCGGCCTGGTGCTGGACGGCGACCGGGTAGCTCGGCGGCTCGAGCTCGAAGCGGAGGCCGTGGCCCCGCACGGTGGTGATCAGGTTGGGCTGCCCGGGGTCGTCGCCGAGCTTGCGGCGGACCCAGCCCAGGTGCACGTCGATGGTCTTGGACGACGTCCAGAAGGTCGTGTTCCAGACCGTGAGCATGAGCTCGTCGCGCGAGACGACGGAACCAGCGCGCTGCATGAGGTGATGCAGAAGGTCGAACTCCTTGCGAGAGAACACGATCTCGCTGTCGTCGCGCCACACCCTTCGGGTGACGGGGTCGACGCGAACGTCCTGGACACTGAGCACGAAACGAAAATAGGTACCCAGCACCCCTCCTCGCCGGGGAATGGCTCAACTCGCGGGCCTGCGAAGGTAAAATCTCCGACTCCGAGACCCCGCGCCGAACCCGTGGTAGTCGGGCCTCAGGACGCTCTCTGGGAGGCTCCCTGGAGACGCTCAGTGCCGGCTCACGGCGACCGGTTCGACGACCCCGAAGCCCCGCACCGGGCGCTCGGGAAGGGTCCGCGCCTCGAACTGGTCCGCCGGCAGCAGGTCGGCGGTCGCCCGGTCGACGATGATCCGGTTGCGGCGGGCGACCGCGGTCAGCCGCGACGCCATGTTGACCGGGCGGCCGAACACGTCTCCCAGCCGCATCACGACCATCCCGGTCGACAGCCCGACCCGGACGTCGGGCATCCGGGGGTCTCGACCGACCACGGCGATGATCCCCTCGGCGGTGTCGTAGGCCCGGATCGGGTCCTCGTTCACGAAGAGGACGGCGTCACCGATGCTCTTGATCACCCGGCCGTGCCGGCTGGCGACGACGTCGGCACAACGCGACTCGAAGATCTCGACGAGGTCGCCGATCCGGTCGTGGTCGAGCTGGTTGGTCAGGGCGGTGAAGCTGACGATGTCGGCGAAGCCGACGGTGACCTGCGAGGTGTGCAGGTCCTCCTCGGTCGCACCCAGTGCCTCGACGCGGCTCACCGCCGCGGCCAGGTGGCGGCGCCAGACGTAGATCAGGAGATCCTCGTAGGGCCCGTTGAGGGCCTCGACCATCTGCAGCGCGGCCGTCGCGCGGGAGCCGGTGGCGTCGTCGCCGGCCTCGAGCTGCTGCACCCGTTGCAGCAGCGTGCCGACCTGCCAGTCCGCGAGCCGGGCCATGGTCTGCCCGACCGCGCGGGTGAGGTTGACGGCCATGTCGAAGTCGATCGACCCGTCGGCCACCAGCCCGAGCAACGTCGAGACGGCATCGGCGTCGGCCTGGGTGAAGGCCCGCTCACCGCCCCGGTCGGGGAAGCCGAGCGCACGCCACAGGCGCTGGGTCTGCTCGATCGTCGCGCCGGCGGACTCGGCCACCTCGACGGCGTTGAAGGCGGCGTGCTCGCCGAGGATCGCTCGCTCCAGGTCGGGGGCCGGGTCGTGGGCCAGGTCGCGAGCGAGGTCCGGGCCGGGGTCCTCAGGTGCCGTCATCGTCGTGGGTCTGGGTGACGTGACTGCCGCCGAGCAGCTCGGAGAGCTTGTGCTGCACCTCCTCGACCCTCGGGATGTCGTGCAACTTGACGGTGCCGTGGGTGCTCGCGTCGCTGACGACCAGGGTGCCGCAGCCGAACATCCGGTCGACGACGCCCATGTCGTAGGCGACGTCGCTGATCCGCATCAACGGGATGTCGTGGCCCCGGCGCGCGATCAGGCCCTCGCGGGTGATCAGCCGCTTGTTGGTGATCGTGTACGTCGCGGTGAGCCACTCCGCGAGCGGCTTGAGCACCCACACCACCAGCACCACCGCGGCGAGGCCCCAGATCAACCACTCGGAGTACTTCACGTCGACCCGCTGGTCGAGCCAGACGGCGAGGAACAGCACCACGACGAGCAGGAGGAGGGGCGCCGCGATCGCCTTGGGATGGGTGCGGGTGTCGACGACGACGCTCTCGCCGTCGGTCAGCAGCTTCGGTGAGATGGCCACGGCGTGAGTCTGTCACTCCCCGGGACGCAGGTGCACGACATCGCCCGCGCTGAGGGTGAGCGTGCCGTCGGGGGTGTCGAGGACCAGCCGTCCGTGGTCGTCGAAGTCGAGCGCCCGCCCGGTCACGCTGCGCTCCCCCGGCAGGTCGACCCGGACAGCCTGGTCGAGTGTGGCGCTGCGCCCGCGGTACTGGTCCATGAACGTGTTCGGCGAGCCCGCGAAGGAGCCCAGGGAGGCCCGCAGGTGACGGAGGACGTCGCCGAACAGGGTGGTGCGGTCGGTCGGGTGCCCGGCCAGGGCCAGCGACGTGGCGGTCGGCACGGGCAGCTCGTCCTCGGTCTGGTCGACGTTGATCCCGATCCCGATCACCACCATGGGAGGGCGGGTGTTGACGCGTTCGACCAGGATCCCGGCGACCTTGCGGTCGCCGACCAGCACGTCGTTGGGCCACTTGAGGCCGGCGAACCCGCCGAGCGCGCGGGCGACGGCGTACCCCGCCACGAGCGGGACCACCGGCCACCACTCGGTGTCTACCACCGGGTCGAAGACGGCGGAGAACGTCAGCGCCGCTCCCGGCGGGGTCACCCACTCGCGGTCGAGGCGGCCTCGGCCCGCCTGCTGGTGGTCGGCCACCACCACCCGGTGGCGTACCGGGTCGGCCGCGGCGAGCGCGTTGGTCGACCCGGCCTCGGCGTGGAGCCGCACCTGCCACTGCGGACCGGCGGCGTCCTGGAGGCTGCGGAGGTCGAGGAGCGCGCGTGGAGGGGTCGAGGTCATGACCACTAGATTGTCGGAGCGACCGTGAGGAGGCCACACAAGGTGAGCGCACAGCCGACGCAGCCCGGTGCCGGGACCGACGTACCCCCGCCGGACTCGGGCATCGACATCCACACCACCGCCGGGAAGCTGCAGGACCTCGAGCGGCGGCTCGACGAGGCGGTGCACGCCGCCTCGGCGAAGGCTGTCGAGAAGCAGCACTCCAAGGGCCGGAAGACCGCCCGTGAGCGGATCGAGCTGCTCTTCGACGAGGGCACGTTCGTCGAGCTCGACGAGCTGGCCCGCCACCGCTCGACGGCGTTCGGCCTCGAGAAGCGCCGGCCCTACGGCGACGGCGTGGTCACCGGCTACGGCACGGTCGACGGCCGGCAGGTGTGCGTGTTCAGCCAGGACTTCACGATCTTCGGCGGGTCGCTCGGCGAGGTCTACGGCGAGAAGATCACCAAGGTGATGGACCTCGCCATGAAGACCGGCTGCCCCATTGTCGGCATCAACGAGGGCGCCGGCGCCCGGATCCAGGAGGGCGTGGTCTCCCTCGGGCTCTACGGCGAGATCTTCCGGCGCAACGTCCACGCCTCGGGCGTGATCCCCCAGATCAGCCTGATCATGGGCTCCTGCGCGGGCGGCCACGTCTACTCCCCCGCCGTCACCGACTTCACGGTGATGGTCGACGGCACCTCCAACATGTTCATCACCGGCCCCGACGTGATCAAGACCGTCACCGGTGAGGACGTCACGATGGAGGAGCTCGGGGGTGCGCGCACCCACAACACGAAGTCGGGCAACGCCCACTACATGGGCTCCGACGAGGACGACGCGATCGACTACGTCAAGGCGCTGCTGTCCTACCTCCCGCAGAACAACCTCGACCCGGCGCCGTCCTACCACGACCCGGCGGACCTCGAGATCACCGACCTCGACCGGACCCTCGACGCCCTGATCCCCGACGGGGCGAACCAGCCCTACGACATGCACGAGGTGATCACCGCCGTCCTCGACGACGAGGAGTTCCTCGAGGTGATGGCGCTGTTCGCGCCCAACATCATCGTCGGCTTCGGTCGGGTCGAGGGCAAGACGATCGGCGTCGTGGCCAACCAGCCGATGCAGTTCGCCGGCACCCTCGACATCGACGCCTCGGAGAAGGCCGCGCGCTTCGTGCGCACCTGCGACTCCTTCAACATCCCGGTGCTGACCTTCGTCGACGTCCCCGGCTTCCTGCCCGGCACCGACCAGGAGTGGAACGGCATCATCCGGCGGGGGGCCAAGCTCATCTACGCCTACGCCGAGGCGACCGTCCCGCTGGTCACCGTGATCACCCGCAAGGCCTACGGCGGCGCCTACGACGTGATGGGCTCCAAGCACCTCGGCGCCGACATCAACCTGGCCTGGCCGACCGCGCAGATCGCGGTGATGGGCGCGCAGGGCGCGGTCAACATCCTCTACCGCAACGAGCTCAAGGTGGCTCCGGACCCCGAGGCCGCCCGCGCCCAGCTGGTCGAGGAGTACGACGACACCCTCGCCAACCCCTACATCGCCGCCGAGCGTGGCTACATCGACGGCGTGATCACGCCCCGGGAGACGCGCGTCGAGGTGGTCAAGGCGCTGCGGCTGCTGGAGACCAAGCGCGAGACGCTGCCGCCGAAGAAGCACGGGAACATCCCGCTCTGATGGCCGCCGACGAGACCCCCGAGCCGGTCCTGCGCGTCGTGAAGGGTGAGCCGTCCGCCGAGGAACTGGCGGCCCTGGTCGCGGTTGTCGCCTCCCTGCGCACCCCCGCGGCCGCGCCCACGCGTCGTACGCCGGAGTGGAACGCCAACCGCCGCCTGCAGCGAGTGATGCTCCGGGCCGGCCAGGGAGCCTGGAGGACCAGCAGCCTCCCGCGCTGACCGACGGCCGGCTCCTCAGAGCCCGAGGTGCTGGGCGATCTGCGCCACGATGGCGCCGACGCCGATGGCGATGAGGATCACGACAGCGGTCATCGTGCGCGATCCTCGCGAGCAGTGTTCCGGTCGGGAGTCACACTCCGTCCTACCTCGGTCGGCGCCCTGGCCGACACCGGCGAAGGTCCTCGATACCCGGGAGCGGGTCAGGACCGGCCGGCGCTGACGACGAGCGCCTGCCCGGGGAGTGGTGGCCGCGCGGCTACGTCTCCGAGCCGGCCGCCCGTGCGCGGCGGCGCCGGACCTCGTGGGTCAGCGACCAGGCGGCGCCGGCCAGCAGTGCGAGCACCCAGGCCGCCACCTCGGCGTTCCAACCGGGTGGGCGGAACCCGACCTGCACGGTCTGCCCGGCCGCGGAGGCGGGGAGGTCCACCGCCAGCAGGTAGCCGTCCACGGAAGGTGCCAGCGACCCGACGGAGGTGGTGTAGCCGGGCCAGGCGAGGAGCCGCATCACCACGGTGCCGCCACCAGCAGGGACCGCGTCGACCCGGAACGACGTACCGCTGTCGCCGGCGTCGACCTGGGAGACCTGGGTCCCCGGCGAGGTCCAGGCCACCGAGCCGGCACCCGGGATCGTGGTGGTGCGCGTCCACAGGACCGCGTAGCGCGTGCGGCTGGTGACCTGCCACCCGGGCGGAGGGTGGGTGACCCGCCATGGGGGGAGGTCGCGGCGGATCAGGAGCAGTGAACTGGCTCCGAGCAGGTCGACCCGTTTCATGCCCGTGGGTTCCTGCACCGAGAACAAGGTGTTGAGCAGCACCGGGCAGGTGTTGCCCTGGTAGTAGATGCAGTAGAGCCGCTTGTACCGCTTCTGGCTGATCACGGTGTAGGTGTTCTGCACCGGGTGGCCGGTGAGGTACCACAAGGAGCCGATCATCAGGGTCTGGGCCGCCTTCGGCGAGGCCTGCACGAGCTCGTCGCTCTTGCCGACCTGCAGCACGTCGCCCACCGCACCGTCGAGCGCCGACTGGTAGGTGGAGACCTCGTTGGGGGCGTTGCGCTGCGGCAGTCGCAGGCGGTCGTAGACGTTGTGCTGGAGGACGAACGACGCGATCGTGAGGACGCCGATGACCGGTGGCACCCAGGCGAGGCGCCCTCGGTCGAACAGCCACCAGACGGCCGCGAGGCTGCCGCCGACGAGCACGACGGAGGTCAGGTGTCCGGCTCGCTCGGTGGGCGCGCGCACGAAGGCGAGCACTCCGGCGAGCAGCACCCACAGTAGCGAGAACGCGAGCCGGCGCCAGGTGATCTGCACCCCGAGTCGCCGCCACAGCACCACGAGCAGGACGACGAGCGCGGTCACCAGGAACGGCTGGAGCCGCAGCGGCCACCGCAGCGGGCCCAGGTGGCCCGGGCCGTCGACCATCACGAACGTGATCACGGTGAACGTGAGCAGCCCGGCGAGCGGGCGCCACTCCTGCCGGAAGCGCCGCCAGTCGAGCCAGGCCGCGGCCGGCAGCAGCCAGGCGAGG
The DNA here is from genome assembly GCA_963761085.1 of uncultured Actinomycetota bacterium. Lineage (GTDB taxonomy): Bacteria > Actinomycetota > Actinomycetes > Propionibacteriales > Nocardioidaceae > Nocardioides. The sequence continues at coordinate 36,761 of CAVXFQ010000011.1, read as the reverse complement.
TAGGCGTAGGGCAGCACGTAGCTCGTGGTGCCGGTCGCCGCGGCGGTCGGCAGCACGGAGGCGAAGAGGGCGAGCGGGTCGGTGGTGAACTTGCCGCTGAACAGACCCTCGAACGCCGTGTTGCGGGCGACGACCGACTCGGTGAGGACTCCCGGCAGGTAGACGGTGAGCGCCACGAGGCCGAGCAGGACGCCGGCGACGACGACCCGCAGCAACGCCTTCCGGTCGCGCACCAGCAGGCAGTCGAGGACGCAGGCCACCAGCGCCACGACGAGCATGATCGTGCCGAAGACGTAGCCGACGGTCACCAGCAGGTAGCCCAGCAGCAGCGCCGGCAGCGGGTTGGCTCCGCGGAGCATCGTCCGCCGCAGCGCCCACCAGGTCCAGGGCAGGAGCGCCCAGATCATCTCCCCGGCGGCCCAGGAGGGGAAGTCGAGGAACTGCGTCATCCCGCCCATGGGGGCGAGCACGGCGGCGACGTACGCCGCGGGCGGGGGCACGTCGTAGGAGCGGGCGAGTCGGAAGACCCCGAGCGCCGAGACCAGCGCCAGCAGCATCTTCACCAGCGTCCCGGTCACCACCACCTGGGGCGAGACCGAGGCCACCAGGCCGATCGCGATGACCAGCGGGGACCACAGCGCCCACTGGCCCTCGGCGGAGAAGTTGCCGGCCCGCCAGGCGTGCGGGTCGATCGTGGACCACTGGCCGTGCCGGACCAGGTCGCCCAGGTGGTACCACCAGCCGTAGTAGGCCGCGGAGGTGTCGCCGTAGAAGAAGTAACGGGGGTTGGCGATCACCAGCAGCAGGAGGGTGACCGACACCGTGGCCGCCGCTGCCAGCGACCACAGCAGGTCCGAACGCCGTCCGCGCTGCCCGGTCTGCCCGATCTGCTCGGTCTGCCCGCGGTCAGGTGGATCGACGACGCTCCCGGGCTCACCTGAAAGGGCGGTCTCGGGAGGCACCGAGGTACCTTAGCCGGGCGATCCAAGGACCCTGCGGCGCCGTACCGCATGGACGATCGACCAACCTGCCCCGCACACCAGCGCCACCACCCAGGCCGCCAGCTCGGCGTCCCAGCCGGGCGGGTGAAAGGCGACCCGGACGGTCTGTCCAGCCGTGGAGGCCGGCAGCCGCACGGTCACGAGGTAGCCGTCCACGGACTCGGCCAGCGACCCGGCGGAGGTGGAGTAGCCCGGCCAGTCGAGGAGTCGCATCACCACGGTGCCGCCTCCGGCCGGCACCGCATCGACCCGGAACGACGTGCCGTTGGCCCCTGCGTCGACCCCGGAGACCCGGGTGCCGGGTGAGGTCCACGCCACCGATCCCGCGCCCGGGATCGGCGTACGCCGCGTCCAGAGGACCGAGTAGGGCGTGCGGCTCATGACCTGCCAGCCGGGGGGTGGGTGGTCGAGCCGCGAGGGCGGGAAGTCCTCGCGGACCAGGTGCAGCGAGCTCACGCCGAGCAGGTCGACCCGGGACATGCCGGTGGTCGGCTCCGTGGAGAACAGCGTGTCGAGCACCGCGGGGCAGGTGTCGCCCTCGTAGAGCATGCAGTAGCGGAGCTTGTAGGTGAGCTGGCTGATCGCGGTGTAGGTGTTCTGCACGGGGTGCCCCGAGAGGTACCAGCCCGAGCCGAGCAGGAGGGTGCGCGCGGCGGCCGGCGAGTCCTGCACGAGCTGGTCGACGACGCCGACCTGCATCACGTCGCCCACTGCCCCGTCGATCGCGTGCCGGTAGTCCGCGAGGCGGGTAGGGGCGTTGCGCTGCGGCGACGGCGGGGTCGGATAGGCGACGTGCTGCACGAGGAAGCACAGCACGGTGATCGCGCCGATCGCCGGCGCCACCCAGGTGAGCCGGCCGCGCTCGAACAGCCACCAGACGAGGGTGAGGCCGCCGCCGACCACGACCAGGCTGACGGCATGACCGCCCCAGCCCGAGGCGCCGTACCACAGCGCGACCCCGACGGCCGGCAGCAGCCAGACGAGGGAGAGCACCAGCCGTCGCACGGTGAGCCGGAGGCCGAGCCGGCTCCACAGCACGACGAGGCTCACCGCCAGCGCAGTCACCAGGAACGGCTGGAGCCGCAGCGGCCACCGCAGCGGGCCGAACTGCGAGGGGCCGTCGACCACGAGAAACGTGACCACGGTGACCGTGAGCAGCCCACCGAGCGGGCGCCACTCCCGCCGAAGCCGCCCCCAGTCGAGCCAGACGGCCGCCGGCAGCAGCCAGGCCAGGTAGGCGTAGGGCAGCACGTGGGCGGACCCGGCCGGCACCGCCGTGGTGGGCAGCACGCTGGACAGCAGGGTGATCGGGTCGGTGGTGAACTTGCCGCCGAACAGGCCGCGGTAGGCCTCCGAGCGCGCGGTGACCGACGCGGTCAGCACCCCCGGCAGGTAGACCGTGAGGGCGACCAGACCGAGCAGGCCGCCGGTGACGAGGACGCGGACGAACGCCTTGCGGTCGCGCGCCACCACGCAGTCGAGCAGGCAGGCGGCCAGGACGACGACCAGCATGATCGTGCCGAAGACGTAGCCGACGGTGACCAGGAGGTAGCCGAGCAGCAGGGCGGGCAGGGGGTTAGCCCCCCGCAGCATCGTCCGCCGCAGCGCCCACCAGACCCAGGGGAACAGCGCCCAGATCATCTCCGAGGCCGCCCACGACGGCAGGTCGAGGTACTGGGTGAACCCACCCATGGGCGCGAGAACGGCGGCGACGTAGGCGCCCGCGGGAGGTACGTCGTAGGACCGGACCACCCGGAAAACCCCGAGCGCCCCGACCAGGGCCAGCAGCATCTTGACGCCCGAGGCGACCACGAGCAGGTGGCTCGACACGGAGGCGACCAGGCCGATGGCGATCAGCAGCGGTGACCACTGGCCCCACTGGCCCTCGGCCGGGATGTTGCCGGCGCGCCAGGCCTGCGGGTCGAGCACCGGCCAGTGCCCGTGCCGGACCAGGTCGCCGAGGTGGAACCACCAGCCGTAGTAGGCGGCGGCGGTGTCGCCGTAGAAGAAGTAGCGGTGGTTGCCCAGGTAGAGGATCACCAGGGTCAGCAGCACCGTGGCCGCAGCCGCGAGGGACCAGCGCAGGTCCGACCGCCGTTGCCCCGAGCCGGACGGCTCGGTCACGGCTTGACCGCCGCCAGGAACACCGAGGAGCCGAAGGGCAGGTCGCGCGAGGCGAGCACGCGCTCGTCGATCCGGCACAGCCGCAGCAGCATCTGCTCCAGGCCGGCCCCGACGCCGGGTACGTCGACCACGTCGGCCGGTCCCTCGGGGTCGCGCCGGGTCAGCCGTTCGCGGACACGACGCAGGAGCCGCTCACCGGCGAACATCGGGAACACCGAGGAGAAGCCGTAGGTGGCGCGACGTACCTCGAAGCCGGCCTCCTCGAGCGCGGCCACCGCCCGCGGGCGGGTGTAACGCCGGTAGTGGCCGTTGGCGTCGTCGTGGTCCGACCAGGCCCACTGGTAGGCCGGAACGGAGACCAGCAGCCGCCCGCCGGGCTCGAGCACACGGTGGAGCTCACGCAGGGCCCGGTCCTCCGGCTCGCAGTGCTCGATGACGTCGAACGCGGTGACCACCTCGAAGCACGCGTCGCCGAACGGCAGCGCGAGCAGGGAGCCGCAGACACCGGACGGCGCCTGCAGGCCGCGGGGGTCGACGTCGAGCGACACCTTGTGCGAGGCGTCGAGCCAGCCGACGCTCGGCCCGTCGGCGCTGCCGACGTCGAGCAGGCGGTCGGGCGTGCCGACGAAGGGGCCGAGCACCGTCTCGAGCATCTCCGAACGCGCGCGGTACCACCAGTAGTCCGGCTGCCGGATGCTGGGCGAGCCTCCGTGGGGGGCGCTGGGGGGGAGCGAGTCGGGCACCGGCGTACCCTAACCGGCCGTGACCCGACTCGTGCTGGCCTCCGCCTCGCCTGCCCGGCTGGCGACGCTCCACGCGGCCGGCGTCGAGCCGTCGGTGGTCGTCTCGGGAGTCGACGAGTCACAGCTCGACGGGCTCCCCCCGGCGGACATCGCGCTCCGGCTGGCCGAGCTCAAGTGCGCCGCGGTCGCAGCAGAGGTCCACGACGGCTCGCTCGTGCTCGGCTGCGACTCGGTGCTCGAGCTGGACGGCCACGCGTTGGGCAAGCCCGCCGACGCGCCCGACGCCGTACGACGCTGGCAGGCCATGCGCGGACGCTCGGGCGTGCTGCACACCGGGCACTGCCTGCGCGACACGACGTCCGGCGCGGAGGTCTCGGAGCTCGCCTCGACGGTGGTGCACTTCGCCGACGTCACGGACGAGGAGATCGAGGCCTACGTCGCTTCGGGCGAGCCGCTCCACGTGGCGGGGGCGTTCACGGTCGACGGGCTGGGAGGTGCGTTCGTGACCGGGATCGAGGGGGACCACCACAACGTCGTGGGCCTGAGCCTGCCGTTGCTGCGCGAGCTCGTCGGCCGGCTCGGCCACGTGTGGACCGACCTCTGGGCGAGGCGGCGCTAGGCCAGGTCGTCGGCGGGCTCCTGCCGCCGGTGGGCCGGGGCCACGATCGCCTGCGGATGCGCCAGCTCGACGACGGTGACCGGCTTGCGGAAGACGTAGGTGCGGAACAGGTAGAAGCGGGCGGCCTGACCGATCAGCGCGCCGATCACGTTGCCGAAGAGGTTGTCGGAGAACGGGTCGGTCAGGCCGAGCACGTGCCGGCTGAACCACAAGGTGCCGACCGACAGGGGCAGGGTGACGACGTTGATCAGGAAGAACGCCGTGCGGCCGCCGTCGGCGTGCACCGGCTGGCGATGGCGGAAGGTCCAGTAGCGGCTCAGCCGATAGCTGACCATCATCCCGACCAGGTTGGCGACCACCAGCGCGGTCAGCGGCTGGGTCTCGAGCCATGGGTCGCTGGTGAGGTAGAGGCCGTGCACCAGGAAGTTGAACAGGCTGACCGACACCAGGGTCGCCAGACCGCCGGTCACCATGAACCGGCCGATCTCGACGGCGAGGTGGGGCAGTCGCGGCACCTCCGCAGTCTAAGGAAGGCCCCCGCGGATCTGGGGATCAGCGAGCGGACGGCTGGTACGTCAGGCCGGTGGGACGCTCGCAGCGGCCTCGTGGTTGCCGACTCGCTGGAGAGTCTCGGGCGCGGCGAGGACGGCGAACACCGGCACGGCACAGACTGCCGCGCACACGACGAAGGCCGGTGAGTACCCCGCGGCGTCGGCCACCCAGCCGGTGACGATCGGGCCGAGGACGAGGCCCAGGTCGCCGGCCATCTGGAAGACGGCGACCACGGTGCCGCCTCGGCCGGCCACCACGTCACCCATGACGGCCCCGGGGGCCACCGAGTCGGAGGCTGCCGCGACACCGATCAGCACCGTGGCGCAGACCAGGCCGGCGATGGCCGGCAACGTCGGGAGCAGGAGGAAGGCCAGGGCACCGACGACCAGACCGACGATGATCACCGGCCGCCGGCCCACGGTGTCGGCGATCTTGCCGGTCGGCAGGAGGAGCGCGCCGCTGACCAGGCTGACGATGAGGAACGCCGCGTAGGCCCAGCTCGCCGACAGGTGGAGCGAGTCGCGCACGTAGAGCGGCACGAGCGACGAGCGAGCACCGACCAGCGCGAAGTCGCCGGCGAACGCCGCCGCGAGAGCGGCGAGGTAGGCCCGGCTGCGCAGTGCGACGGCCAGGGCCAACGGCTCCGAGCGGTCGGACTGGCGGGCGGCCAGCTCACTGTGTCGTAGCGCGCCGAGGCCGAGCAGTCCCGCGACGACCAGCGTGCCGGCGTACAGGAAGAACGGCAGCCGGAGGGAGAACGTCGCAACCGTGCCGATGGCGGGTCCGCAGACCAGGCCGATCAGGAACGCTCCGGCCCACACGCCTTGGGCGCGGCCACGCAGGTGGTTCGGGGTGACCCGCACCAGCAGGCTGACGGCGCTGACGCTGAACATGATCGAGCCGGCACCGCCGGCACCGCGCAGGACGAGGAGCTGCCAGTAGGACTGGGAGAGGCCGGCGAGGGCGCTGCTGACCGCGACGATCCCGATGCCGGTGGCCAGGAGCAACCGCTCGCCGAACGCGTTGACCATCCGGCCGACGAACGGCGCCATCACCAGCCGCATCAGCGCGAACGCGCTCACCACGGCCCCCGCCGCCGCCTTGCCGACGCCGAATTCGGCCGCGAACAGCGGCAGTGCAGGCGCAACCAGACCGAAGCCCAGCGCCACCATGAAGGCGACGCCGGCCAGCGCTCTGACCTCGGGCGGGAGGTCGCGCAGGGCAGGCACTACTCGACCGGCAGGCCGAGGCCCCGCGCGATCAGCATCCGCTGCACCTCCGAGGTGCCCTCGCCGATCTCGAGCACCTTGGCGTCGCGGTAGAGGCGCGCCACGGGGTACTCCTCCATGAACCCGTAGCCGCCGAAGACCTGGGTCGCGATCCGGGTCGCGGTGACCGCCGACTCGGTGGAGAAGAGCTTGGCGACGGCCGCCGCCTGCTTGAACTCGCCGGCCTGCGGGCCGCGACCGCGGTCGATGGCGTCCTTCATCGCAGCGGCCTGGTAGGTCAGCAGCCGGCTCGCCCGGAGCATCACCTCGAGGTCGGAGATCTGGAAGGCGACGCCCTGCTTGCGGCCGATCGGGACGCCGAAGGTCTGCCGTTCGCCGGCGTACTGCAGGCAGGCGTCGAGGCAGGCCTGGATGCAGCCGACCGCCAGCGCCGCGATCGCGACCCGGCCGTCGTCGAGGGTGGCCAGGAACTGAGCGAAGCCACGGCCCCGGGCACCGAGGAGGTTGGCCTCGGGCACGTGCACGTCGTCGAAGCTGAGCGGGTGGGTGTCGCTGGCGTGCCAGCCGAGCTTGTCGTACGCCGGCTCCGCGGTGAACCCGGGCGTGCCGGACGGGACGATGATCGCCGAGATCTCGGCGCGACCGTCGTCGCGGGCGCCGGTGCGCGCGGTGACGGTGACGCACGAGGTGATCTCGGAGCCGGAGTTGGTGATGAACTGCTTGGCGCCGTTGACGACCCACTCGCCGTCGACCAGCTCGGCCTTGGTCCGGGTCGCACCGGCATCAGAGCCGGCCCCCGGCTCGGTGAGCCCGAAGCCGGCCAGCGTGGTGCCGGCGACGAGGTCGGGAAGCCAGTGCGCCTTCTGCTCCTCGGTGCCGAAGGTGAGGATCGGGTTGATCCCGAGCCCGACGGCCGCCTCGAGGGTGATGCCCATCGACTGGTCGACCCGGCCGATCTCCTCGATCGCGACGCACAGGCTGGTGAAGTCGCCGTGCTCGCCGGCGCCGCCGTACTCCTCCGGCGAGGTGAGGCCCATCAGCCCGAGCTTGCCCATCTGCTGCACCACGTCGGTCGGGAAGTGGTGGTCGCGGTCCCACTGGGCCGCGTGCGGCGCGATCGCGGCCTCGGCGAAGTCGCGGACGACACGCCGGAACTCCTCGTGCTCGCGTGACAGCTCGTACGTCATGGCGCACATGCTAGCCGTGGGTTAACGATCGCTAACCTTGGCGATGCCTGATCCTCACTCGGCTCCACAGGTCCGGGCGGCGTGGTCGATGAGCGGTTCGGTGCTCTTGACTTGTCGAACTCCTGTTCGATACCATACGTGTATGACCACTTCTCTCCTCGACCGGCGGTCCGAGTCGCTGCCGGCCCAGCCGAGCGTGGCGGGGCTTGTGGCCGACGCGGAGGAGTCCCTCGCCGCGGCGAGAGGTGGGGCGGCATACGACCTGGACGACGAGGCTCTGGGTGGCGCCATCTCCGGGCTGGCACGGGTGGAGGCGCGGGCGGCGGAGCTGAGGCTGGCGCTCTCGGCGGAGGCCGACCGGAGGCGGGTGGCCGAGGCCACCGCCGAGACCGGCACCGATGCCTGGCTGGCCCGGCTGACCGGGTCCACACGGGCGCAGGCCGCCGGCGGGCTACGTCTGGCCAGGCTGTTGGGCGAGAAGTACGCCGCGACCCGCGAGGCGTTGGCCTCCGGTCGGTTGGGACTCGACCAGGTCCGGGTGATCGTCAGCGCCGCCGAGCAGGCCCCGGTCGAGGCCACTCCCGTTCAGCTCCGCCTGGCCGAGCAGTGGCTCGTCGACCAGGCCACCGGGGCCGGCACCCGCACCGGCCGGGGCCTGGACGCCCAGCGGCTGCGGCAGGCCGCCCGGCAGATGTTCGCCCGCATCGATACCGGGCTCGCGTCCCGGCACGAGGCGATCCTGCTGGGCCGGGAGACCCGCACCGCGGAGGCCGAGACCTTCTTGGCCCTCCATGACAACGGCGACGGGTCCTACTCCGGCCGGTTCCGGATCCCCGAGCTCCACGGCCACCTCCTCAGCCACGTGCTCGATCGGCTCACCGCGCCCCGCCGTCTCTCCCGCGACCGCACGGGCGCCGCGCTGGTCGACGAGTCCGCTCCCGGCACCGACTTCGGCCACAGCACCTACGAGCGCTACGGCGCCGCCCTGTGCGAGCTGGTCGAGCACCTCCCCACCCAGGCCTGGACCGGCCCCGACGGCAAGGGGCACGGCAGCAACGGCTGCGAGATCCTGGTCCGCATCGACCTCGACGCCCTCCTCACCGGCCTGGGCGCCGCCGGCCTCGACACCGGGATCGCCATCACCGCCGGCGAGGCGCGCCGCCTGGCCTGCAACGCCGCGCTGATCCCCGCCGTCCTCGACAGCACCTCGATGCCGCTCGACCTCGGCAGGTCGAGGCGCCTGCACTCCCGCACCCAGCGCCGAGCCCTCGCGCTGCTCCACGACACCTGCGCCGTCGCCGGCTGTCAGCGCCCCTTCGCGTGGTGCGAGATCCACCACCCCCACCTGACCTGGGGCCGCGGCGGCGCGACCGACCTCCACAACGGGTTGCCCCTCTGCGGCCATCACCACCGACGTGCCCACGACCCCCGCTTCGACCTCCGTCGACGACCCGACGGCGAGTGGTCCTTCCACCGACGCACGTAGCCTCAGGCCGACGACCGGTCCCTCCGGCGAAGCACATGCACGGCGTAGCTGCTCGCCTCGGTGAACGGCTGCAGGTCATAGCTGGCGAACCGCGACTCCACCTCGAGGCCGACGGCTGCACCGTCCTCGACGAACTCCGTGGCCGGATAGGCGCGCGACGTCGGTGCGGGCGCGCCCGAGAGGGCGAAGCCGACCAGCAGCCGGCCCTCCGGCGCGAGCAGCGAGGCGAGCACACCCAGGACGGTGCGCTCTGTGTCGGGAGCGAGCAGGATCATCACGTTGCCGACGCAGACCACGAGGTCGTACGCCGTCGGGAAGCCCGCGTCGCTCAACAGCTCGGGCGTGAGGTGGTCGAGCCGGGAGGAGACCACCGGCAGGTCGGGGAACGTGGCCCGCGACTGCTCGATGATCTCGGCGTCGAAGTCGACGCCGACCACGCGGTGACCACGCCGCGCCAGCGCCGCGCCGACCCGGCCCATCCCCGAACCGGCATCGAGGATGGTGGCACCGCGGCCGACCAGGACGTCGGCGAGCCGGGCCTCGCCCTCGACGTCGGCGCCGTCGGCGATGAGCTGTGCGAAGTGGGCACCGTACCCGCCCCGGCCCTCGGCCCGCTCCTGCGCGCGGGCCTGCTCCCACCTGGTCCTCGACATGCGGGTCACCCTAGGTGTTCGGTCGGGGCTCAGGCGAGGAGCGAGGCGGTGGCCATCCGGGTCAGCCAGTCCGCGACCGCCGGGCGCGACCAGCCACACTCGGTGCGCAGCCGGGCCTGCAGGAGCGGGTTCATCAGGATCCAGCACATGTCGGCCGCCTCGTCGACCGTGAGCCCGGCCCGCAGGCCGCCGACCTCGGCGAGATGGCTGACGAACATCCGAGCCCCGCCGCGACGCTCGAGGTCGATGCGGGCCCGGAGGGCGGCCGCCTCGGCATCGGCGTCCACGGCCCGGTTGAGCACGGCCTCGAGCGGTGCCAGCCTGTCGGCGACCCCGAGCACCTGCTCCACCCAGAGCCGGACCAGGGCCTCGGGGTCGGTGATCTCGTGCATGGCCAGGATGTGCGGCCGCTCGGCCATCGGCACCGGTTCGTCGTCGCCCACGACTCCCCAGTCCCACGCGGTCTTGAGGAGCTCCGCCTTGGAGCCGACCGAGAGGAAGACGGTCCGGCGGCTGACGCCGGCGGTCTCGGCGACCGCGTCGATCGTGGTGCCGGCGTAGCCCCGTGCCTCGAAGAGCTCGCGCGCAGCCTCGACGATGCGTCGCCGGGTCTGCCGGGCGGCCTCCGCACGCGCCGGCGAGCGGTAGGTCCGTGGGCTGCTCACAGCACCTCCTGGAAAGAGAGTTGACGGGGGCGGATATTGGCTGCATCCTCAGGATACTGAATTACGAGTGCAGGGACGTGACGACATGCGGATCGCGATCATCGGAGCCGGACCGGCCGGACTGTGCCTCGGCAGCGCCCTGGCGCGGCGGGGGCACCAGGTCACCGCCGTCGACCGCGACCCCGGCCCGACCGACGACACCACCTGGACCCGCCGCGGGGTGATGCAGTTCCACCACGCGCACGCGTTCCGCCAGACGGTCGTGGAGGCGCTGGAGCGTGAGGTGCCCGAGGCGCTCGACCTCTGGCTCGCCTCCGGTGCCGAGCCGATCGAGTTCTCGCCGGAGGACGGGACCGTCATCCGGCTCGGCCTCCGCTCCCGCCGCGAGACCTTCGAACGCTCCCTGCGCGCAGCCGCCCTCGCCACGCCGGGGTTCACCCTGCACAGCGGCTACGTCGAGGGCGTGCTCCAGGAGGGCGGGCGCGCCTCCGGCGTGATCGTCGACGGCACAGTCCTGGCCGCCGACCTGATCGTCGACGCGTCCGGTCGGGCCGGGCGCGCGACCCGTGGCGTGGGTGAGCGCGCCGGCGTCGGCGGACCGTGCGGCCAGGCCTACGTCGACCGCGTCTACCGGCTGCGTCCCGGCGCCGAGCCCGGCCCGATGACCAACCCGCTCGCCTGGCAGGCAGACCTCAACGGCTACCTCGCACTGGTCTTCCGCCACGAGCAGGGCCTCTTCTCGGTGCTGATCGTGCGCCGCGCCGACGACGTGGAGCTGCGGAGCCTCCGTCACGCCGGCGCCTTCGAGGCCGCGGCCCGGGCGATCCCCGGCCTAGACACCTGGACCGACCCCGGGCGCTCGCGGCCGGTCACCGACGTCCTCGCCGGCGGAGCCCTGCTCAACGTCTTCCGCAGCCAGTGCGACGCGGACGGAGCGCTGATCCTGCCCGGGCTGTTCTTCGTGGGCGACAGCGTCGCCACCACCACTCCGGTCTTCGGTCGCGGCATCACCACGACGCTCTGGCAGTGCGAGGCGCTGCTGAGCCTGCTCGACCACGACGCCGACGACCTGGCCGGCACCGGTCAGGCGTTCGACGCCTGGAGCACCGACACGATGCGTCCGTGGGTCGAGGACCACATCCACATGGACTCCGCCCACGTCGACCGGTGGAACGGTCACGACGTCGACCTGGAGGCGCCACTGCCGTCCGACCTGATCCTGGCCGCCGCCGAGGTGCGTCCGGAGATCATGCAGCACGCCGGCGGCTACCTCGCGATGGCCGCGTTGCCGGCGTCGCTCCGGGCGGCCGAGCCGGTCGCCCGTGAGGTGTATGCCGGCGGGTGGCGGCCGCCGTACCCCCCTGGGCCGAGTCGCGACGAGCTCGCCGAGATCGTGGGGGCTAGAGAATCGCTCCCGGGTTGAGGATGCCCTGGGGATCGAGCGCGTCCTTGATCCGCCGGGTCAGGTCCATCACGTCGTCTCCGAGCTGAGCAGGCAGGGCGACGGCCTTGGCCTTGCCGACGCCGTGCTCGCCCGTGATGGTCCCGCCGAGCGCGATCGCCGCTGCCATCACCTCGCCGAAGGCCGACCGGGCTCGGCGCTCCGAGTCGGGGTCGGCCGCGTCGTAGACGATGTTGGGGTGGGTGTTCCCGTCGCCGGCATGGGCGACCACGGGTATCTCGACGTCCCACCGGGACGCCACCTGACCGATCGCGTCGAGCAGGTCGGGCAGCAGCGGGATCGGGACACCGACGTCCTCGAGCAGGAGGGCACCGCGCTGCTCCAGCGCCGGGAACGACGCGCGCCTGGCCGCCACGAACAGCTCGCCCTCATCCGGGTCGTCGGTGACGAAGCACTCCGTCGCACCCGAGGTCCGGCAGGCGGCCTCCATCGTCGCCATCTCCAGCGCCCGGGCCTCCCCCGGCGCATCGGACTGGGTGAGCAGCAGCGCACCCGCGGCGCGGTCGAGGCCCATCGGCCGGAAGTCCTCGACGGCGTTGATCGAGGCCCGGTCCATCAGCTCGCACAGGCACGGGCGCATCGTCGACCGCATCGCTACCACCGCCTGCGCGGCGGCGTGGACGGTCGGGAACGTCGCCACCAGCGTCGAGCGGGTGGCCTGGGCAGGCACCAGTCGCAGGATCGCCCGGGTCACGATCCCGAGCGTGCCCTCGCTGCCGACGAAGAGCTTGAGCAGGGAGAGGCCGGCGACGTCCTTGATCCGCTTGCCGCCGAGGGTGACCAGGGTGCCGTCGGCCAGGACGACGTCGAGCCCGAGCACGTAGTCGGTGGTCACGCCGTACTTCACGCAGCACAGGCCGCCGGCGTTGGTAGCGACGTTGCCGCCGATCGAGCAGATCTCGAACGACGAGGGGTCGGGCGGGTACCAGAGACCCTCCTTGCCGGCGGCGAGCTTGACGTCGCTGTTGAAGGCACCGGGCTGCACCACCGCCACCTGGCAGGCGGTGTCGATCTCGATCGCGGTCATCCGCTCCAGGCTGAGCACGATCCCGCCGTCGACCGCGCTCGAGCCGCCCGAGAGGCCGCTGCCTGCGCCCCGCGGGACCACGGGCACGCCGTGGGCGGAGGCCCACCGCATCGCGGTCTGCACCTGCCCTGCGTCCTCGGCCCGGACGACGGCCACCGGAGTGCCGGCGGACGGGTCGTGGGACCAGTCGTGGCGGTACTTCTCCACGGCATCGAGGTGGGTGACCACCACACCGTCCGGCAGAGACTGCCGCAGCTCGTCGACCGCCTGCGCGTCCAGGGTCATGGGGTCATGCAACCACGCGCGTCTCCGGACGAGGCGTCAGCGCGAGGCCAGGAGTTCAACCGACAGGTGGTGACGTGAGCGGCGTACGGTGGCAAGGTCGGCGGAGGCAACTCCACATCGCAGCAAGGAGCAATCTCGGTATGTCTCTACGCACTATGGGGGGCGCAGGCCTCGCGACCGGCGCCCTCGTCCTCCCTGCCCTGACCGGGGCCTTCCACGCGACCGGGCAGACGACCCCTGCACCGACGCCGTCCTCCTGTCACCTCGGTCACGGGATCTCGCACGTCATCAACATCGTCTTCGACAACGTGCACTTCGGGCGCGACAACCCGAACGTGCCCTCCGACCTCCAGCGATGCCTCACCTGATGAGCTTCCTCCAGGGGAACGGGACGATCCTGTCCAACACCCACACGCCGATGATCGCCCACACGGCTGACGACAGCCTGTCGATCTATACCGGCCTGTACGGCGACCGGCACGGTCAGCCGCTGTCCAACTCCTACAAGGGCTACAACCCGGACGGCAGCACGGACCCGGCGTCGTCGTTCGCCTACTGGACCAGCCCGTTCGCCGACACCGCCGCGACCCCCACCACGGGGCACGACAACACGCCCGAACAGAGCAACGAGGCGTCCGACCCGAACTCGACGCGCACCGTGCCGCAGGGGTCCCGCCAGGGCACCTGGGTCGAGGAGGTCGACCTGCGGCCCACCATGCTCCACTTGCTCGGCCTGCACGACGACTACACCAGCGACGGCGCTGTCGTCTCCCAGGTGCTCGCCCACCCGTCGGCGTCACTTCGGGCCACCGCCCGGCTGGCCGCGGCGTACCGAGCGATCAACTCCTCGGTGGGTCCGCTGGCCACCGCGACCCTGGAGGCGGACTCACAGGCGCTGGCGAGCGGATCGACCGGGCACGACCGGCACTACGCCCTCACCGAGGCCGCGCTGCGCATGATCGCCGATCAGCGGGACCGGCTCGCGACCGCGATGAAGGCCCGCCTGGCCAGGGCGGCGGCGGGTCTCCCGCTCAGCAGGGGCGGGACCTGGTCGCTCGTGGCACACAGCAGGCACCTGCTCCGCGCCGCCGACCGGCTTCGCTGACGGGAGGCGCCCCGCCGGCATCAGGCCCTGATGCCGGCGGGCGCACCCGCCTCCAGGTCGATCCGGACCGCCTCCTCGATCGGGGTCGGCTCGAGCCCGAAGGTCTGCTGCGCGGCCGTGGAGTCGAGCACGAAGGGCCGGCGGAACTGGTGCTGGGTCTCGCGCAGCTCCTTGGCCATCGGGTCGACCAGCCCGGCCGCCCACAGCACGGCGTAGGGCATCGTGCTGAGCTTCGCGGTCACCCCGAGCCGGGCCGCGGCGATCGCGGTCAGCTCGCGCACGCTGAGCGGGTCGTTGCTGGGCACGTGCCAGGCACAGCCCCACGCCCGCGCGTCGTACACCCCGGTGACGAGCAGGGCGGCGACGTCCTCGGTGCAGGTCCAGGTGTGGGGCGCGTCGAGGTCGGCCGGGACGAAGGCGCGTCGGCCCTTCCGGAGGGCGGGCGTGACGACGTAGGAGAGCATCGAGTTGCCGCCGAGGTAGTCGCTGCCGCGCACCTCGAAGGTGCGGATGCGGCCGGCCCGGTGAGCAGCCAGGGCGTCGCGCCACATCGCGTTGCGCACCCGGCCCTTGTGGCCGGTGGCGGCCAGCGGCGTCTCCTCAGTCATCGGGGCGTCGACGTGCCCGTAGCCGTAGAGGTTGCCGACGGTCGCGAGCACCGCGCCGCTCGACTCGGCCGCGTGCAGGAGGGCAGCAGCCACCGGCGGCCAGTCCTGCTCCCAGCGGGAGTACGTCGGGTTGACGCAGTTGTAGATCGCCACCGCGCCCTCCGCGAGCGCCGCGAGACGGTCCTGGTCGGCGGCGTCGGCGGCGATGCGCTCCGAGCCCTCCGGACCACCCCCGCTGCGCGTGACCACCCGCACGTGGTGTCCGGCGTCCAGCAGGCGGCGGGCAGCTGCGGTGCCGACGGGTCCGGCTCCGACGACGAGATGGGTGTCCATGGTTCCTCCAAAATGTGATCAGTGCTCTCGTTTCAGAGCATTGCTCACATCAAGACATAAAACAAGAGCACTGCTCACATTTCTGTGACAGACTGGACCCATGGCCACCACCGGGACCCGGGCACGGGCTCGCGCCCAGACCATCGACGACCTCAAGCGCGCGGCGCGGCGACACCTGGCGACCGACGGCGCCGACCTGTCGCTCCGATCGGTCGCACGAGACCTCGGGATGGTGTCGTCCGCGGTCTACCGCTACTTCGAGAGCCGCGACGCCCTGCTCACCGCCCTGATCATCGATGCCTACGACGACCTCGGCGCGGCCACCGAGCGCGCCGAGGTCGCGGTCCGGCGCAGCGACCTGCGTGGCCGCTGGCTGGCCGCATGCCACGCCATCCGGAACTGGAGCCTGGCCAACCCCGCGGAGTACGGCCTGCTCTACGGCACGCCGGTCCCGGGATACTCGGCGCCGGAGGACACCATCGGTCCTGCCGCGCGGCCGGTGGTCGTGATGACAGCCATCCTCCGCGACGGCTTCGATCGAGGGCTGCTCCCGGTCCTCCCCCACGAGCGTCTTCCCGCATCCACCCGGGCCGACCTCGAAGCCATCATCGCCCTTCCGGGCTTCGAGGGGGTGCCGCCCGCGCTGCTCGCCCGCGGGATGGGCGTGTGGGCAGCCGTCTTCGGGCTGGTCAGCTTCGAGCTGTTCGGCCGCCTGACCAACGCCGTCCACGACTACGACGCGTGGTTCGACTACCAGGTCCGGCTGCTGACCCGCGAGCTCGGTCTCTGAGGCCGACCAGCGGTGCCGGGCCCCGACCGGCCACGGCGAGCGGACGATAGTGTGCCCAGGTGCCTGAGGTGAAGCCCCTGCAGAAGGTCCTGGTCGCCAACCGCGGCGAGATCGCGGTGCGCGTGATCCGCGCCTGCAAGGACGCCAGGATCGAGAGCGTCGCGGTGTACGCCGAGCCCGACCGTGACGCGCTCTTCGTCCGGCTGGCCGACGAGGCCCACAGCCTGGGCGGCACGACGCCGGCCGACTCCTACCTCGACATCGACAAGATCATCGCCGTCGCCGTGAGGTCCGGAGCCGACTCGGTCCACCCTGGCTACGGCTTCCTCGCGGAGAACCGCGCCTTCGCCCAGGCCGTCCTCGACGCCGGCCTGGTCTGGATCGGCCCTCCCCCGGAGGCGATCGAGAACCTCGGCGACAAGGTGAGGGCGCGCCACATCGCCGAGAAGGTCGGCGCCCCTCTGGTAGCCGGCACCAAGGACCCCGTCGAGAGTGCCGATGAGGTGGTCACCTTCGCGCAGGAGCACGGCCTCCCGATCGCGATCAAGGCCGCCTTCGGCGGGGGCGGCCGCGGGCTCAAGGTCGCCCGGCAGATGGAGGAGGTCGCCGACCTCTACGAGTCCGCCGTGCGCGAGGCGGTCAGCGCGTTCGGGCGCGGCGAGTGCTTCGTGGAGAAGTACCTCGACAAGCCGCGCCACGTCGAGACCCAGTGCCTCGCCGACCGCTACGGCAACGTCGTGGTGGTCTCCACCCGCGACTGCTCGCTGCAGCGGCGCCACCAGAAGCTCGTCGAGGAGGCGCCGGCGCCGTTCCTCTCCACCGACCAGGTGTCCCGCCTCTACGCGGCGTCCAAGGCGATCCTGCGCGAGGCGGGCTACGTCGGCGCGGGCACGTGCGAGTTCCTGGTCGGCCAGGACGGCACGATCAGCTTCCTCGAGGTCAACACCCGGCTCCAGGTGGAGCACCCGGTCTCGGAGGAGGTGACCCGACTCGACCTCGTGCGCGAGATGTTCCGGATCGCCGCCGGCGAGGAGCTGGGCTACGACGACCCCACCGTCGAGGGCCACTCGATCGAGTACCGCATCAACGCCGAGGACGGCGGCAACAACTTCATGCCGGCACCCGGCACCCTGTCGCGCTGGGAGCCGCCGAGCGGTCCTGGCGTCCGCGTCGACGGTGGCTACGTCGCGGGCGAGACGATCCCCGGCGCGTTCGACTCGCTGATCGCCAAGCTCATCGTCTCCGGGCGCGACCGCACCCAGGCGCTGGAGCGCTCACGCCGTGCTCTTTCGGAGTTCGTGGTCGACGGGATGCCGACGGTCATCCCGTTCCACCGCGCGGTCGTCGACGACCCGGCGTACATCGGCGAGGGCTCCGACACCGACGGCCACTTCAGCATCTACACGTCGTGGATCGAGACCGAGTTCGACAACCAGATCACGCCCTACAACGGCCACCACGCAGACGGTGACGACCCCGAGGAGCGTCAGACCGTGGTCGTCGAGGTCGGCGGTCGCCGGCTCGAGGTGAGCCTGCCCGGCGGGCTGGGGTCCGTCGCGGTCGCCGGCGGCGGTGGCGGTGGCGGGCCGAAGAAGCCCAAGCGGACGGCGGGCAAGAGGTCCGGCGCGGCCGTCTCGGGCGACGCGGTGACCAGCCCGATGCAGGGCACCATCGTCAAGGTCGCGGTCGAGGAGGGCCAGAGCGTCGCCGAGGGCGACGTCGTCGTCGTCCTCGAGGCGATGAAGATGGAGCAGCCCCTGAAGGCGCACAAGGCCGGCGCCGTGACCGGCCTCCAGGCGGAGGTCGGCGCGACCGTCACCAACGGCGCAGTGATCTGCGAGCTCAAGGACTGAGGGAAACCCACATGGAGCTGCGCGCTCCTCGGGAGCGGGTCAGCCCGAAGGCACGGCTGATGTGGATGTGCACCGACCTGCTGCGAGCGGTGCCGATCATGGTCGTGCTGGTGCTCGCCAACGGGCCGTGGGGCTGGTTCGACCTGCCGGTGTGGGTCGTCGTCGTGGTCGGGCTGGTGCTGCTCGCGTTCGCGATCGCCGTACCCCAGTGGCGCTACGCCGTCCACCGCTGGGAGGTGACCGACACCGCCGTCTACACCCAGACTGGCTGGTGGGCGCGCGAGCGACGCATCGCGCCCATGTCGCGGGTGCAGACCGTCGACCATCGTGAGGGCGCGATCGCCCGGCTGTTCGGGCTGGCGACGGTGCGGATCACGACCGCGTCGTCGGCCGGGGCCCTCACCATCGAGGGCCTCGAGCAGCACCGCGCGATCGAGATCGTCGAGAGCCTGACCCGGATGGCCGACTCCGTGCCGGGCGACGCGACGTGAGGGCGAGTTGATGGATCCCTTCGACCAGGTCCCGGGCTGGCACCGGCTGGACCGCCGGATGCTGTTGGTGCACCCGGTGCGCGAGGTGCAGCGCTACCTGGTGGCCGTGATCGGCCTGCTGGTCCTCGGTCGTGCCTCCGACTCCGGCGGCTGGTGGGGACTGCTGGTCGTGGCGACGCCGGTCGCGCTCGGCCTGCTGCGCTACCTGACGACCAGCTATCGGCTCACCCCGTCTCGGATCGAGGTGCGGCACGGGCTGCTCAACAAGCGGGTGCTCTCGGCGCCGCTGGACCGAGTCCGCACCGTCGATCTGGCCGCCTCTCCGATCCATCGCGCGCTCGGGCTGGTCACGCTCCGGATCGGCACCGGGCAGACGACCGGCAAGGGCGAGGAGCGCCTCTCGCTGGACGGCCTGTCCGCCCCCGAGGCCGCCGCGCTCCGGCAGACCCTGCTGCGCGCCTCCCGGGTGGTCGCGCCGACTGTGGCCGCAGGGGGTGTGGACCCGGCGGTGCCCGAGGCGAGTGGGCGGGTCGTGCTGGACCTCGACCTCAGGTGGGTGCGGTTCGCGCCGCTGACCTCCTCCGGTCTCGTCATCGCCGGGGCCGCGCTGGGCCTGGTGGCCCAGAGCTGGCGCACCTTCGCGATCGACCCGACCGTCGACGTCCAACGCCTCGAGCGGCTCGGCGCCACGCTGCTGGTGACGCTCGGCGCCCTCAGCGTCGTGGTCGTGATCTGCGTGCTCGCGGTGGCGGGCTACCTGGTCACCAACTTCGGCTTCCAGCTCGTCCACACGGGCCGCGACGGGTCGTGGCACCTGCGACGCGGCCTGTTCACCACCCGCGAGACGAGTCTCGACGACGCCCGGGTCTCGGGAGTCAGCATCGGCGAGCCCCTCAGCCTGCGCCTGGCCCGCGGCGCCCGGCTGTCTGCGATCGTCACCGGCCTGGGCAAGAAGCAGCAAGGGAGCTCCGTGCTGGTGCCGCCGGCCCCGAGGACCGAGGTCGACCGAGTCGCCGCCGAGGTGCTCGGCCTGCGCGGCCCGGTGTACGGCGACCTGGTGCCGCACGACGTACGGGCCCGGCGGCGCCGCTGGTCCCGGGCCATGCTGCCGGCCGGGGTGGTCGCGCTGCTCGCCCTCGTCGCGTCGTACGCCGTCAGCTGGTGGTGGGCCCTCGTCGCCCTCCTCGCCCTGGCGGTCGGTGCGGGGCTGGCCCACGACCGGTGGCGTGCCCTCGGGCACGCCCTGGTCGACGGCCACCTGGTGACCCGTTCGGGCAGCATCGACCGCCGGCGCGAGGCGCTGCACACGCCCTCGGTGATCGGGTGGAACCTGCGCGCGACCTTCTTCCAGCGCCGGGCCGGCCTCACCGACCTGGTCGCGACCACGGCCGGCGGACGTCAGCGCGTGCGCGTGCTCGACCTCGACGACAGTGCCGCCGTCGACCTGGCCACCACCGCGACCCCGGGGCTGCTCGACCAGTTCCTGGCCTGACGCGGGCGCTCACCGGTGCCCACCCGCCGATCTGAGGGGCGAGCGCTCCGGCGGCTCAGCCCTCGGACAGGGAGATGTCGACCATCAGCTCGTCGGCCAGACCCTCGAGCATCGACCGCAGGTCGTCGCTGCTCGTGGCCGGCGGGACCTCGAGCACCGCTCGTGCCTCGAACAGCAGGCCACCGGCCATCGGCGCCTCGCGCAGGCCGGTGGTGAGCTCCTCGATGCCGATCCCGCGCCCGGCCAACGAGGCCGAGATCTCGGCGACGATGCCCGGGTGGTCGGCACCGAGCAGCTCGAGGTTGAGCCGCTGCGCCTCGTGGACGACGGGCTCGTCGGCGCGCTCGACGGTGACCAGCAACCCGACGTCCGTCAGCGCCGTCAGGTCGCCGACCAGCGCCTCGGCGCGCTCGTCGGACACCTCCACCTGCAGGATGCCGGCGAACTTGCCGGCCAGCCGGGCCATCTGGCTGCGCTCCCAGCTGCCCTCGTGCGCCTTGATCGCGCCGGACAGGTCGGAGACCAGGCCCGGCCGGTCGTCACCGATGCAAGTGAGGGTGAAGATGGCCATCAGGTCAGTGTGCCTGGTCGGCCAGGATCCGTAGCGCGGCCAGCTTCCCGGGGCCGCCGGTGACGCAGCCGCCCGGGTGGGTGCCGGACCCGCACTGGTAGTAGCCCTGGATGGGCGTGTTGTAGCGGGCGTAGCCGGGAGCGGGCCGCATGAAGTACATCTGCGGCGCCAGGAACTCGCCGTGGAAGATGTTGCCCTCGGTCAGCCCGGCCACCCGCTCGATGTCGAGCGGGGTGACGACCTCGCGGTGGAGCACCAGGTCGCCGAAGCCCGGGAAGTGGGTCTCCAGCACCGCCTGCACGGTGTCGCCGAACGGCTCGCGCTCGGTGTCCCAGTCGCTGCCCTTGAGCTCGTAGGGCGCGTACTGGATGAAGCAGCTCATCACGTGCTTGCCCGGGGGCGCCATGTCGGGGTCGACGACGGACTGGATGGCGCCGTCGATGTAGGGCAGCCGGGAGTACCAGCCGTACTTGGCGTCGTCGTAGGCACGCTCGAGGTACTCCAGCGACGGCCCGATGTTGATGAAGCCGCCGAAGTGGTCGATCCGGCCCTTGAGCGCGGGGTAGACCGGGAGGTCGTCGAGGGCGAAGTTCACCTTGGCCGACGTGCCCTGGAAGCGGTAGCGGTCGATCGCCTCGTTCAGGTCGGACGGCAGCTCGCGCGGGTCGACCAGCTCGGTGAAGGTACGCCGCGGGTCGAGGGCGCTGACCACGACCGGCGCGGTGAACTCCGTGCCGTCGCTCAGCACGACGCCGGTGGCCTTGCCGTCATGGGTGAGCACGTGGTCGACGGGTGCCTCCAGCCGCACGGTAGCCCCGAACGACTCGGCGGCGCGCTGCAGCACCTGGGTGAAGCCGCCGTTGCCGCCCTTGTGGAAGCCCCAGGCGCCGTGCTGGCCGTCCTGCTCGCCCATCAGGTGGTAGAGCAGCACGAGGCCGGAGCCCTGCGACATCGGGCCGACCTTGTTACCGATGATCCCGGACGACGCGATCGCGGACTTCACGATGTCGGACTCGAAGTAGTCGTCGAGGAGGTCGGCGCAACTGCCGGTCAGGAACCGCACCAGGTCGTGGAGCGTCTTCCGGTCGGCCCCGCGCAGCTGCTTCATCATCCACGCGACGTCGGCCTGGTCGGCGGGGTCGTCGCTGAAGATGTCGGGCGGGGCGTTGTTGAACAGGGGCATCGCCAGCTGGATGACCTTCTCGAGGTCGTGCTCCCAGCGGTGGTAGCCGTCGACGTCGCGCTTGCTGTGTCGCCCGATCTCCTGGTCGTTGAACTGCTCGTCCTCGGTCAGCAGCAGGTAGTCGCCGTCGTCCATCGGTGCGAAGTGCGTCGGCATCAGCAGCGGCAGGAACCCGTGCTTGACCAACTCCAGCTCGTGGATGATCTCGGGCCGCAGCAGGCTGAGCGCGTAGGAGAAGGTGGTGAACGAGAAGCCCGGGTGGAGCTCCTCGGTGATCGCCGCACCTCCCACGAACGAACGCCGTTCCAGCACGAGGACGCTCAGGCCGGCCTTCGCGAGGTACGCCGCGTTGGTCAGGCCGTTGTGGCCCCCGCCGACCACGATGGCGTCGTAGGTGTTGGCCGTGCTCCGGGACATCACTGCTCCATTCGGTACGAGATCGGGGCCAGCTCCACCGAGGAGCCGGTCTTGCGCGCCGGGTTGTACAGAGGCATCCGGTCAGTGGTCGCCGGCACCGTGAGGTACTCGTGGTCGACGGTGATCTCCAGGTGGACCGTCGAGCCCTTCGCGGCGTACTCCGGCAGCACCCGCGCCATCCCGATGTGGCGCTGGAGCACCGGGGAGTACATCAGGCTGGTGGCGTAGCCGACGCGCTCGTCGCGTTCGGCGCCGCCGTAGAGCATCGACTCCCACGCGACCGGGGTCTCGTCCTTGGGCACCAGCAGACCGCGCTCGAGGTGGAGACGCTCGAACTCCTCCCAGGCGACCCAGAGGCCGACCGTCGCCCACCGCGAGGTGCCCTCACGCAGCTCCCGCTCGATGGCGCGGCGGCCGATGAACGGCCGGTCGTCACCGAGGGCCGAGCCGTCCTTGCCGAGCATCCAGCCGAAGCCGAGCTCCTTGGGCGTGAAGCGCTCTGCGTCGGTGAACGCGTAGCGGGCCGAGGAGAACTCGACGTTGATCAGGGCGAGCCCGGCCTCGATGCGCAGCATCAGGAGGGCGTCCTCGCCGAACGGGCGGAACCCCTGCCCGTCGCCCGCCCGGATCACCTTGTCGAGCACCGCGAGGGCGTCGTCGGCCTCGACGAACACCTCGAAGCCGAGGTCGCCGGAGTAGCCGGTGCGGGAGATCGTGACCGGTGCGCCGCCGATCTTGGCCGGGGTGAGCCCGAAGTAGGGCAGGTCGTCGACCTCCTTGGCCAGGGTGCGCAGGATGGCCCGCGAGCGGGGTCCCTGGACGGCCAGCACGCCGTAGTCCGCGCTGACGTCCTCGATGGACACCCGGAGCCGGCCGACCAGCGAGTCGAGGTAGCCCAGGTTGGGATCGGCTGACGTCAGCAGCCAGTCGTCGTCGGCGTGGCGGAAGAGCACGCCGTCCTCGAGCACGTAGCCGGCCTCGTCGCACCACACGGTGTACATCGCCTGGCCGGGCCGGCACCGTCGTATGTCGCGGGTCATCACGCCGGCCAGGAACCGCTCGGCGTCCGGGCCGGCGATCCGGTACTTGTAGAGCGGCGAGGAGTCGAAGTAGCCCGCGGAGTTGCGCACCGCGAAGTACTCGTGCTTCGCCGAGAGGTCGTAGCGCAACGCCGAGAGGTAGCCGGACCAGTGGCCGTAGAGGCCGGTCTGGTTGAGCTCGCTGAGCCGTGGGTGGAAGGGCGTCGTCTTCATCATCATGGCGGCGCCCACCCTATCCTGAACGGCGGTTCAGGTCGACGGTCAACCAGGGATCGACAGGTTGAACCAGGTGGAGCGCAGGCCGAGGCGGAGGCGGAAGTCGTCGCCGGTGATGTGCCGGTCGGCCTTGGAGCCGTGGAGGGTCATCTTCTCGACCCGGCCGTTCCACTGGCCGTTCCCGTCGCGCTTGTCGATGGCAACCGACAGCAGGTTGCCCAGCGCGGGCCAGTGGTGCTCGATCCGGCTCGAGGTGACCTTCGTCGACCAGGTGTGCACCGGGTTGCCCGCCCAGCCGTCGTAGGGGTCCGGGTGGGCGTCGAGGTAGGGCACGGCGCCGGCGCTGGTCCAGCCGCCGTTGCTGGAGGAGAACTGGGTGAACGCCGGGGCCCCCTGGTAGTCGCGCACCATGCCCTTGGTCGCTGACACGGCCTGGTTGGACCGCGGGTCCTCGGCGGTGAGACCGCCGTAGACCTGGCAGCTGGCGCTGTCGCAGATGGTGAACCGCCGGTCCTGAGGGTTCGCGTGCGCGTGCTCGTAGGCGGCATACGTACGGGCCGCGACCGCCTGGGCGCGGAGCGCCGCCTGGTGCCACGAGGCGGGCATCTCCCGGGGCACGACGCCCCGGACGTAGCCCTCGAGCGAGACCAGGTTGACGGTGATCCGGTGGGTGCTCCTGCTGATCGGTCCCATCGAGCGCAAGGTGCCGCGGTAGGTGGTCCGGGTGTGCCCGAGGACCAGCGTCAACGGCGACCCGGTGGTCCGGAACTCGCCGTTGCCCCGCAACGTGCGCCAGGCGTGCCACGTGTCCGTGCGGTAGTCGACCCGGGTCGTCGCGCCGGAGCCGTTCGTCATCCGCCACAGCGACGCCTTCGCCGCCGCGCCGCCGGTCGGCAGCTTGGTCGTCGTCCCTCGCGCGAAGTCGTGCACCCGGAGGCCCGGCCGGTTGACCACCGTGGTGCCGTGGCCGATGCTCGCGGTGAGCAGCACCTTCACCGACCCGCCGGCACGTCCGGACGTGGTGTGGGGGTAGTAGAAGCGCAGGATCTCCCCCGCGTTCTTGCCCGCGCGGGCGGCACCTTCCGCGCCGTACTGGCTCAGCCCGTGGCCGTGGCCGTAGCCGTGGCCGGCGACGGTGATCGTGGCCGTGTCGGGCACCGGCAGGGCGCGTGCCGGTGTGGCCCGCGCTGGTGTGGCCACAGCGGCGGTCGCCGGGCCGATGGCCAGCACCACGGTCGCCGCGACGGCACCTCCGAGTGCGGTGCGGACCGACGTACGACGCGTGTGCATGGTGGTGCTCCCCCGTGGTCGCTGAGTGGCTCGTGGGGCCGGTGAGGCTCCCGTGGCGAAGTTCAAGGGGAACACGAAGTCACACGCGGTGCAACCTGCGGGCGGCCTCCGCCACCGAGCCGCTCAGCGAGGGGTAGACGGTGAACGCCTGGGCGAGCTGGTCGGCGGTCAGCGACTCGGCCACCGCGACCGAGACCGCGTGGATCAGCTCGCTGGCGCGGGGCGCGACGACCACGCCGCCGACGACGATGCCGGTGCCGGGACGGCAGAAGAGCTTCACGAAGCCGTCGTGGATGCCCTGCATCTTGGCGCGCGCGTTGCCGGCGAGCGGGAGGAGCGCCTGGTTGGCCTGGATCTCGCCACGGTCGACCGCCTGCTGCGACCAGCCGACGGTGGCGATCTCGGGAGCCGTGAACACGTTGGAGGACACCCGCTTGAGGTCGAGCGGGCTGACCGCGTCGCCGAGGAAGTGCCACATGGCGATCCGGCCCTGCATGGCCGCGACGCTGGCGAGCATCAGGACGCCGGTGCAGTCGCCGGCGGCGTAGACCCCGCGGGCCGTCGTCCGGGAGACGCGGTCGACGGTGACGAACCCGGCCTCGTCGGTGTCGACGCCCGCGGTCTCGAGGCCGAGCCCCTCGGTGCGCGGCACCGAGCCGAGGGCCAGGATGCAGTGGGACCCCTCGACGGTGTGCCCGTCGGTGAGGGTGACCGTGACGCTGTCGCCCGCCCGGCGTACGGACTCCATCCGCGATCGAGGCAGCACCTGCATGCCGCGCCGCAGCAGGACCTCCTCCAGCACGGCTGCGGCGTCGGCATCCTCCCCCGGCAGCACATGGTCACGGCTCGAGACCAGGGTGACCCGCGAGCCGAGGGCCAGGTAGGCGCTGGCGAACTCGGCACCGGTCACGCCGGAGCCGACCACGATCAGGTGGCTCGGCAGCTCGGTGAGGTCGTAGACCTGCTCCCAGGTGAGGATCCGCTCGCCGTCGGGCTGGGCGTCGGGCAGCGTGCGCGGGGCCGCCCCCGTCGCGAGGAGGACGGCGTCGGCGCTCAGCCGCAGGTCGTCGACCACCACGGTGCCGGGGCCCTCGAGCCGGCCGCGTCCCCGCACCACCTCGACACCCTCCTTCTCCAGGCGCTGGGTGATGTCGTCGGACTGGTCACGGGCCAGCTGGAGCACCCGGGCGTTGACCTTCGCGAGGTCGACGTGCACCGACGACGCCTCGTCGCCCTCGCGGTCGGTCGCCCCGTGATCACTGAGCGTCACCCCGAGCTCGGCCGCGCCCTCGACGTCGGTCATCAGCTCCGCAGTGGCGATCAGGGTCTTGCTCGGCACGCAGTCGGTGAGCACCGCCGAGCCACCGACGCCGTCGGAGTCGACCAGCGTCACATGGGCGCCGAGCTGGGCGGCGACCAGGGCCGCCTCGTAGCCTCCTGGTCCACCACCGACGATGACGACGCGGTCGATGCTGGGCATGCGGTCATTGTGTCAGCCGTGCAGGCGAGCCGGCCTCAGAGGTTGATCATGTGCCCGGCGATGCCGTGGATCGCCTCCTTGACCGCCTCGGTGAGGGTCGGGTGGGCGAAGACGTTGCGGCCGACCTCGTCGGCGGTGAGGTCCCACTTCTGGGCCAGGGTCAGCACGGGCAGCAGCTCGGTGACGTCGGGGCCGATCAGGTGGGCGCCGAGGATCTCGTTGTAGGTCGCGTCCGCGACCACCTTCACGAAGCCGACGGCCTCGCCGAGGCCCTGGGCCTTGCCGTTGGCCGAGAACGGGAAGGTCGCGGTCTTGACGTCGTAGCCCAGCTCGCGCGCCTGGGCCTCGCTGTAGCCGAAGGAGCCGATCTGCGGCTGGCAGTACGTCGCGCGGGGGACGAAGTCGTAGGCGACCGGCATGGTCTCGGCACCGGCGATGGTCTCGGCGGCGACGATGCCCATCGCCTCGGCGACGTGGGCGAGCATCAGCTTCCCGGTGACGTCGCCGATCGCGTAGACGTGCTCGACGTTGGTCCGGCAGTAGTCGTCGACGACGATCGCGCCGCGCTCGGTGGCCACGCCGAGCGCGTCGAGCCCGTAGCCCTCCAGCCGCGGTGCGAAGCCGATCGCCTGGAGCACCTTGTCGGCCTCGAGCACCTCCGACGACCCGTCCTTGGAGACGGTGACCTTGACCTTCTCGCCCGACTCGGCGCCGGCGTCGGAGATCGACTCGACCTTGGTGCCGAGCAGCACCCTCACGCCGAGCTTCTTGTAGTGCTTGGCGAGCTCCTTGGAGATGTCGGCGTCCTCGGTCGGCACCATCCGGTCGAGGAACTCCACGATCGTCACGTCGACCCCGAAGTTGGCCATCACGTAGGCGAACTCCACCCCGATGGCGCCCGACCCGGCGATGATCACCGAATCCGGCAGCTCGGGGTCGAGGATCTGCTCCTCGTAGGTCACGACCCGCTCGCTGAGCGTCGTGCCCGGGATCAGCCGGGTGGTGGCGCCGGTGCCGATGATCAGGTCGTGGTAGCTGTAGGTGGCGGTGGCCCCGTCGTTGAGCTCGACGTCGACCGTCCCGGGCCGGCCCGACTCGATCGGGCGCAGCGTGCCCCACCCGTCGATCTCGGTGATCTTGTTCTTCTTCATCAGGAAGTGGACGCCCTTGACGATGCCGGCGCTCACCTTGCGCGACCGCTCGTGGGTCGGGCCGAACGCCATGGTCGCCTCGCCCTGGATGCCGAAGACGTCCTTCTCGCGGGTCAGCACGTGGGCGAGCTCGGCGTTGCGGAGCAGCGCCTTCGACGGGATGCAGCCGACGTTGAGGCACACCCCGCCCCAGTACTTCTTCTCGATCACGGCGACCGACTTGCCCAGCTGGGCGGCCCGGATCGCGGCGACGTAGCCGCCCGGCCCGGCGCCGAGGACGACGACGTCGAAGTGCTGTGTCTCTTGCTGCTCGCTCACGACGACCAGGGTAGTGACCAACCACTACTCTCTCCGCGTGCCCCTCTACGCCGCCTACGCGTCGAACCTCGACCCGGCTCGGATGGGCGAGCGCTGCCCCCACTCCCCCCTGCACACCACCGGATGGCTGACCGGCTGGCGGCTCACCTTCGGCGGCGAGGACCTCGGCTGGGACGGCGCGCTGTGCACGATCGTCGAGGACCTGCTCGACCAGGTCTACGTCGCCGTGTACGACGTGTCACGCGAGGACGAGGCCGAGCTGGACCGCTGGGAGTCCACCGACACCGGGCTCTACCGCAAGACCAAGGTGCGGGTCGTCACGATGGCCGGCGAGGTCCTGGTCTGGACCTACGTGCTCGACGCGTTCGAGGGCGGGCTGCCCAGCGCGTCGTACCTCGGGATCATCGCCGACGCCGCGGAGGCGGCCGATGCGCCGGCCGACTACGTCAACGCCCTGCGGCTGCGGCCGTGCCGCTCGACCGGTCTCTGACCGCGCCGCGCCGGACGCGAAGGCTCGCGCCGCAGGCTCAGGCGGGACCCGTCAGCCGGACCGGCACCGAGACGTCGGTGACGACGCCGTTGGCGTTGGCCACGTGCACCGTCACGGTCGCGCGCCGCGAGCCGCCCTTGGTGCGCCGCAGCGAGTAGGGGCCGCGGCCCTGGGCCACCCCGCAGGCGTCGCCGTCGAGCTCGGCCCACGCCTTCACCGGCGCCGACCCGGTGACGGAGTCGGGCCGGGCGGTGACGCTGACGTCGAAGCCGGCCCGCACGTGCGCGTCCCGCGTCGGCGAGCTCACGGTCACCTGCGGCCCGAACGCGTGCCCGCTCACGGAGGTGGCGCCGGAGAACCCGACCTGGTTGAGCGCCTCGACGGTGAAGGCGGGAGCCTGCGCCGTCCCTGCGCCGCCGGGCAGCACGAGCGAGGTGCGCGCCCCGGCCGTGCTGCGCAGGTAGACCGAGCGCCCCGTGGCCACGGAGGTCACTCGGTAGCCCAGCACGACCTGGCCGTTGTCGGCCGGCTTCTGCCAGTGGACCCGGTAGCGGTCGCCGCCGAGCTGGGCGGCGTAGTCGACCACCGGCGCAGCCGGCACAGTCGCCGCCTCCCCGAACGTGACCCGCACCGTCGCCCGGCGACCGGTCGCGACCGTGGTGATCCGGACGTTCTCGGGGGTGGTGAAGCTGCTGCCGACCGGCAGCGCCGCGTTGGTCAGGTCGGCGTCGGGGTAGGGCAGCGCCGTCGGGTTGCCCGGGGCCGCGTCGAGGATCTGGACCCGGCCCCGGCCGACCTGGCGGCGGATCGTCACCCCCGCCGTGCTGCGACCGATCTGGGTGAGGTGCTCCGGCTGGTACTCCACCCAGTACGTCGTCCGGCCGACGGGGATCCGCAGGGGCTGGAGGCCGCTCCCGGGGCGCTCGACGTCGGCGATCCGGAACGAGCCGCTGGCACCGGCCGTGGCGACCCGGGCCGCCCAGCCGAGCCGCTGGAGCACCGGCACCGAGAACGACGCGCGGGAGTGGCCCATGGCGTCCCAGCTGTCGCCGTACTCCACGGAGTGGCAGGAGCCGCCGAAGGTGATCCGGTGGTCGACGTCATTGCAGACGATGCCGTAGGCCTGCCCGAGCCCGAGGTTGTGGCCGAGCTCGTGGATCAGGGTCGCGGGGCCCGGGTTGCGGTAACGGATCCAGCTCAGCCGCCCGGGCTGCTGCGCGGCGGACCGTCCGCGTTGCACTGCTCGGAGAGGATCATCAGCCGGTTGAAGCGACCCGGGTGGTAGCCGGCCATGGTCAGGGCCGCACTGGTGATCCGCGCCGCTGCGGGCAGCCGGTTGCACATCGTGTCGGCGTCGGCGTTCACGCGGATCCAGCGGGTCAGCGTGAAGCGCACCGTCTCGTGACCGCGAGAGATCCGGTCGTAGTAGCTCGCGGTGGCTCGGAGGTCGCGCGAGGCCCGCCGTGTCGAGGGGTACGCCGGGTGGGCGGCGCCCCAGTACACGCGGGCGGCGAGCAGGCGGATCTGTGCCGGGGCACGGAGCCGGTCGGAACCCGTGGTGGTCGCGTCGCGACCAGCGGTGGCGGCATGGACGGTGAGCACCTGGTCGGTGCCAGAGGCGGTGGCGGCCGGTCGGGCGGAGGGGTCGACTGAGCTCGCCACGGCCGTCGTAGCCGGTATGACGAGAGCTGGCCCACACAACGCCAGCGCGACAACGCGCAGTACCCCCACGGTCTGGTCCCCCCATCGACCTGTCCAGCAGGATCCCGCACGCGATCCCCCGTCGCAATCACCGGAAGGCAAGACTTGTGGCCCGTTGTGACTACGAGACCCAGGGTCGCGGGCCGCTGAGGAGCCTCTAGGCTCGCTGGATGACCGCTGCCGGTACCCCACAGGACCTCGCCCGGGAGGCCGCCGACCGGCTGGCCGCGCTGACCGGCGTACCCCGTCACGACGTGGCGCTCGTGCTCGGGTCGGGCTGGCTGCCAGCTGCTGCCGCCCTGGGTGCGCCGTCCGCCCAGATCGCGACCACCGACCTGCCCGGCTTCTCCGCCCCCGCGGTCCAGGGACACGGCGGCACCATCGGCAGCCTCGAGCTCGGCGGTCGCCGGCTGCTGCTGTTCGGCACCCGCACCCACTACTACGAGGGCAAGGGCGTCGCCGCCGTGGTGCACCCGATCCGGACGGCCGCCGCGGCCGGCTGCCGGACGGTCGTGCTCACCAACGGCTGCGGCGGGCTCGACCCGGCGTGGACGCCCGGGACGCCGGTGCTGCTCCGCGACCACATCAACCTCACGGCTCGCTCCCCCATCGAGGGTGCGCACTTCGTGGATCTCACCGACCTCTACTCCGCGCGGCTGCGGGCGATGTGCCGCGAGGCGGACCCGACCCTCGATGAGGGCGTCTACGTGCAGTTCCCCGGGCCGCACTACGAGACCCCCGCCGAGATCGAGATGGTGCGCCGGATCGGGGGTGACCTGGTCGGCATGAGCACCACGCTCGAGGCGATCGCGGCCCGTGAGGCCGGCATGGAGGTGCTCGGCATCTCGCTGGTCACCAACCTGGCCGCCGGGATCTCCGGGGCCCCCCTCGACCACGCGGAGGTGCTGGAGGCCGGCCGGGCGGCCGCGACCCGGATGGGCGAGCTGCTCTCGCGGGTCGTCCCACGCCTCTGACTCAGCCCTCCAGACGTCTGGCCATGGCGGTACGGGCTCGCGCCGCGGCGACCCGGACCGACTCCTCGGGGTCGTCGAGCAGCCGCTCTACCGCGGCCACGTGCTCGGTGTCGCCGACCACCGCGAGTGCGCGGGCGGCGGCCGCCCGCACTCGTGGCAACGGGTGGCGGGTCAGCGCCGCCGCACCCGGGCCGGCGCCGGCCACGTCGTGACGCGCCGCGACCTTCAGGCACATCTCGGCCGGACGATAGTGCTCGTCGCGGAGCCCCGCGACGACCGCGGACGTCGCCGCGTCGCCCCAGCAGTGCAGGAGGCCGCGGGCTCCCCACGTGCGCAGCCAGTAGTCCTTCCAGACCGAGGCGTCGAGCACGGGGTCGCCGGGGTCCCAGGTGTGACCGGTCAGGTAGCGCAGCTCCGGGACGTACGCCGTGCGGGGCGCCCCGCCGAGCAGGTCGACGCAGACCTCCACGAACCGCCGCCGCCCCACCACCGCGTCGAGCTCGCGGATCCGCTCGGCGATCGGCCGGTCGCCGGCGGCCGGGCGTGCTGGTTCGGTCACGCCCTGATCATGCCCGGCGGCTCGGACACCACTAGCCTGCAACGGGTGAGCGACCTGCCTGACCTGGCCGACCTGACCGCCCGCGCCCGGGCCTGGGCGGCCGAGGATCCCGACCCAGTCACGCGTGCCGAGCTCGAGGCCCTGGTCGCGCAGGGCGACCGCGAGGAGCTCGCCGACCGGTTCGACGGGACGCTCGAGTTCGGCACGGCCGGCCTCCGCGGCGAGCTCGGCGCCGGTCCCAACCGGATGAACCGCGTGGTGGTCACCCGCGCGGCGGCCGGGCTCGCGGCCTACCTCCACGACCAGGGCGCCGCCCGCGACGCCGCCGTCGTGATCGGCTACGACGCCCGACACAACTCCGACGTCTTCGCGCGCGACACCGCCGAGGTGATGACCGGAGCGGGGCTGCGCGCGCTCGTGCTGCCGCGGCCGTTGCCCACTCCCCTGCTGGCGTTCGCGATCCGCGAGCTGGGCTGCGTGGCCGGCGTGATGGTGACCGCCAGCCACAACCCGCCCCGCGACAACGGCTACAAGGTCTACCTCGGCGACGGCAGCCAGATCGTGCCGCCCGCCGACGAAGAGATCGCGCGCCGGATCGACGCCGTCGGCGCCTTCGCCGACGTGCCCCGCGGCGGCTCGGGCACCGTGCTCGGCGACGAGATCGTCGACGCCTACCAGGACACCGTCGCCGGCCTCGTCGCCGACGGGCCCCGCGACCTCGCGCTGGTCTACACGCCCCTGCACGGGGTGGGAGGCACCTCGGTCGTGCAGGTGCTCGAGACGGCCGGCTTCGACGCGCCGTACGTCGTGTCCCAGCAGGAGGAGCCCGACCCGGAGTTCCCGACGGTGAGCTTCCCCAACCCCGAGGAACCCGGCGCGATGGACCTCGCGCTCGCGCTCGCCGCCCAGCGCGAGGTCGACCTGGTCGTGGCCAACGACCCGGACGCCGACCGCTGTGCCGCGGCCGTTCCCGACGCCCACGGCTGGCGGATGCTCCGTGGCGACGAGGTCGGTGCGCTGCTCGCCCACCACCTGCTCACGACCGGGCACACCGGCACCTACGCCTGCTCGATCGTCTCCTCGAGCCTGCTCGGGAAGCTGGCGGCTGCCGCCGGTCAGCCGTTCGCCGAGACGCTGACCGGCTTCAAGTGGATCAGCAAGGTCGACGGGCTGGTCTTCGGCTACGAGGAGGCGCTCGGCTACTGCGTCGACCCCGAGCACGTGAAGGACAAGGACGGCGTCTCGGCGCTCCTGCTGCTGTGCGAGCTGGCGGCCCAGGAGAAGGCGCACGGTCGGTCCCTGGTCGACGTGCTCGACGACCTCGCCGTGGCGCACGGGCTCCACGCCACCGACCAGCTGTCGGTGCGGGTCACCGACCTCGCCGAGATCGCCCGCGCCATGGCGACGCTGCGGTCGACGCCTCCCACGGCCCTGGGCGGGCTGCGGGTCGAGTCCGTCGACGACCTCGCGGAGGGGTCGGCAGACCTGCCCCCCACGGACGGGCTCCGCTACCGCCTGGCCGACGGCGCCCGGGTGATCGTCCGGCCGAGCGGCACCGAGCCCAAGCTGAAGTGCTACCTCGAGGTCGTCGTACCGGTCGACCCCGTCGCCGGCGTCGACGCCGCCCGCATCTCCGCCGCGGCCCGGCTCGACGCGCTCCGCGACGGGATCAAGGCCGCCGCCGGGATCTGACCCGGATCTGACCCGGGATCTGGCTCAGAGCACCACCAGGGCCACCACGAACGCGAGCCCGAGCACCACCAGCGCCACCACCACCGGCCAGAAGGGACGGCGTACGGCCTGCGAGCCGAGGTCGTACTCCTCCTCCGAGCGCTCCTGGATGCCGCGCGCGGCCCGAGCGGAGGCGGCCAGGTGCAGGATGCGCTGCTCGACGAAGTCGGCGTAGTCGATCTCGCCCTTGCGCTTGACCTGGGAGGCGGCGATCACGCTGCTGTCCTTGGTGATCGCAGCGCCCGGTGAGAGCACCTGCGCCCCGCCGCTCCACTTCATCTCCGAGCGCACCGTCTTGCGCAGGGAGCGGCCGATGGCCGGGCAGACGTACTTGGTGCCGCCGGCCCGGACCAGCAGGTAGCGGCGGACCAGCACGGTGTCGATGCCGGCCAGCGGGATCGTGACCGTCTCGAAGAGGGTGCGCATCAGGAGATCGTCGGCGGTCGTCGAGACGCTGGGCCTCAGCATCGCTCCCCAGAGCACGACGACGGCGAACAGGCAGGCGATCACCCCCGGCACCGCGATCCGGGCGGGGGCGGAGATCACGAACATCACCGCGATGAACGCGGTGGTGAGGAGCCCCAGGACCCCCGTGACCCGTCCGTTGGTAGCCGTGAACGTCTCCACGGCTGTCGACTCTATGCTGGCCAGGTGACGAGCACGACCACCCCTGCGGCCCGTCCGGATAACGATTGGGCCGCCACCACCGCAACCGAAGCGTCCCTGCGACGGTTCCTGCACGGGCTCCCGGGCGTCGACCAGGTCGGTGCGGAGGCCCGCGCCGCGGGTCTCGGCACCCGGTCGATCAAGACCACGGCCAAGGCCTACGCGATCGACCTGGCCATCTCGATGGTCGACCTCACCACGCTCGAGGGTCAGGACACCCACGGCAAGGTGCGGGCTCTCGCCGCCAAGGCGATCCGCCCCGACCCTGCCGACCCGTCGTGTCCGTCGGCGGCAGCGGTCTGCGTCTACCCCGACATGGTCGCCACGGCCCGGCAGGCGCTCGGCAGCAGCGAGGTCCGCGTGGCCTCCGTGGCGACGGCGTTCCCCAGCGGCCGGGCCGCGATGGGCGTCAAGCTCGCCGACACCCGCGACGCGGTCGGGGCCGGCGCCGACGAGATCGACATGGTCATCGACCGCGGCGCGTTCCTGTCCGGCCACTACCTCCAGGTCTTCGACGAGATCGTCGCAGTGCGCGAGGCGTGCGTCCGCCCGGACGGGTCCAGTGCCCACCTCAAGGTGATCTTCGAGACCGGTGAGCTCCAGACCTATGACAACGTACGACGCGCCAGCTGGCTGGCGATGATGGCCGGCGCCCACTTCATCAAGACCTCCACCGGCAAGGTGCAGCCGGCGGCGACCTTGCCGGTCACGCTGGTGATGCTCGAGGCGGTGCGCGACTTCCGCGAGCAGACCGGGCAGATGGTCGGGGTGAAGCCGGCCGGCGGCATCCGCACCAGCAAGGACGCG
Source organism: uncultured Actinomycetota bacterium (assembly GCA_963761085.1). Taxonomy (GTDB): domain Bacteria; phylum Actinomycetota; class Actinomycetes; order Propionibacteriales; family Nocardioidaceae; genus Nocardioides. The sequence continues at coordinate 2,462 of CAVXFQ010000011.1, read as the reverse complement.
ATCAAGTACCTCGTGATGGTCAACGAGATCGCCGGCCCCGACTGGCTCGACCCCGACTGGTTCCGGTTCGGTGCCTCCACGCTCCTCAACGACCTGTTGATGCAGCGGACCACGATGCAGACCGGTCGCTACTCCGGTCCCGACTACTTCACCCTGGACTGATCGCCATGGCAGACACGAAGTTCGAGTACGCGCCGGCGCCGGAGTCGCGCGGGATCGTCGACATCAAGCCGTCCTACGGGTTGTTCGTCGGCGGCGAGTTCGTCGACGGGCACGGCCGGGCCTTCAAGACGATCAGCCCGGCGACGGAGGAGGTCCTCGCCGAGGTCGCCGAGGCCGACGAGGCCGACGTCGACCTGGCCGTCAAGGCCGCGCGGCGGGCCCACAGCCGGGTCTGGGGCCGGATGCCCGGCAAGGAGCGCGCGAAGTACCTCTTCCGGATCGCGCGGATCATCCAGGAGCGCGGTCGCGAGCTCGCGGTGCTGGAGTCGATCGACAACGGCAAGCCGATCAAGGAGACCCGCGACGTCGACGTCCCGATCGCGGCGGCGCACTTCTTCTACTACGCCGGGTGGGCCGACAAGCTCGAGTGGTCAGGCCACGGGACCGAGAGCCTGGGCGTGGCCGGCCAAGTGATCCCCTGGAACTTCCCGCTGCTGATGCTGTCGTGGAAGATCGCTCCGGCGCTCGCCTGCGGCAACACCGTGGTCCTGAAGCCCGCCGAGACCACGCCCTTGACCGCGTTGCTGTTCGCGGAGATCTGCCAGCAGGCCGACCTGCCGCCCGGAGTGGTCAACATCGTCACCGGCGCCGGTGACACCGGCCGCGCACTGGTCTCCCACCCGGACGTCGACAAGGTCGCCTTCACCGGCTCGACCGAGGTCGGCAAGGCGATCGCCCGGGCGGTGGCCGGCTCCGACAAGCGGGTGACCCTCGAGCTCGGCGGCAAGGCCGCCAACATCGTCTTCGACGACGCGCCGCTCGACCAGGCGATCGAGGGCATCGTCAACGGCATCTTCTTCAACCAGGGCCACGTCTGCTGCGCGGGCTCCCGGCTGCTGGTGCAGGAGAGCGTCGCCGACGAGGTGCTGGCCCGGCTCAAGCGGCGGATGCGGACGTTGCGCTTGGGCGACCCGCTCGACAAGAACACCGACGTCGGTGCGATCAACTCCGCCGAGCAGCTGGCCCGGATCCGGGAGCTGTCCGAGATCGGCGAGCAGGAGGGTGCCGAGCGCTGGTCGGCCCCCTGCGAGCTGCCCGACCACGGCTTCTGGTTCGCCCCCACTCTCTTCACCGGGGTCACCCAGGCCCACCGGATCGCCCGCGAGGAGATCTTCGGTCCGGTCCTCTCGGTGCTGACCTTCCGCACGCCCGCGGAGGCGGTCGAGAAGGCCAACAACACGCCGTACGGGCTCTCGGCCGGGGTCTGGACCGACAAGGGCTCCCGGATCCTCAAGATGGCCGCCTCCCTGCGCGCGGGGGTCATCTGGGCCAACACGTTCAACAAGTTCGACCCGGCCAGCCCGTTCGGCGGCTACCAGGAGTCCGGCTACGGCCGCGAGGGCGGCCGCCACGGGCTCGAGGCCTACCTGAGGAGCGGAGTCTGAGGTGACCCGGGTCGACGTTCGCAAGACCTACAAGCTCTACATCGGCGGTGACTTCCCGCGCTCGGAGTCGGGCCACTCCTACGTCGTCGACGACGCGCGGGGCCGGTTCGCGGCCAACGCGGCGCTGGCGTCGCGCAAGGACGCCCGCGACGCCGTGGTCGCCGCTCGCAAGGCGTTCCCCGGCTGGTCCGGCCGCACGGCGTACAACCGCGGCCAGGTGCTCTACCGGGTGGCCGAGGTGATGGAGGACCGGCGCCCGCAGTTCGTGGACGCCGTGCGCCAGGGCGAGGGCGCCACCGCCGCGGCCGCCGGCCGGGTCGTCGACGAGTCGATCGACCGGCTGGTCTGGTACGCCGGGTGGTCCGACAAGCTCACCCAGGTCGTCGGCAACGCCAACCCCGTGGCCGGCCCGTTCTTCAACCTGTCGACGCCCGAGCCGACCGGCGTGGTCGCCGTCCTGGCGCCGCGCGACTCGAGCCTGCTGGGCCTGATCAGCGTCGTCGCGCCCGTGGTCGTCACCGGCTGCACCACGGTTGTCGCGGCCTCGCCCGAGCGGCCGCTGGCGGCGATCACGTTCGCCGAGGTGCTGGCGACCTCCGACGTACCGGGCGGGGTCGTCAACATCCTCACCGGCTCCTTCGCGCGCACTGCGCCGACCCTGGCCGCCCACATGGACGTCAACGCCCTCGACCTGACGGGCCTGGCCGGCGACGCCGAGCAGGCGCGGGCGCTGGAGGTGGCCGCGGCCGACAACCTCAAGCGCGTCCGTCGTGCGCCGGTCGCCGAGCCCGACTGGACCCGAGGCGCCGGGCCTGGACCGGATGACCGGAGTTCCTGGAGACCAAGACCGTCTGG
>CAVXFQ010000010.1:0-35583 GCA_963761085.1 uncultured Actinomycetota bacterium | reverse complement strand
AGTCCAACGCGATCCTGCTCGCCCACGACCGCGCGTCGGTCGGCATCGGAATGGGACAGGTCAACCGCGTGGACTCCTGCCGGCTCGCGGTGTCGCGGGCGGGGGAGCGCGCCGCCGGGTCGGTGGCAGCCTCCGATGCCTTCTTCCCGTTCGAGGACGGCCCGAAGATCCTCATCGACGCCGGCATCCGGGCGATCGTCCAGCCGGGCGGCTCGGTGCGCGACGAGCTGACGGTCCAGGCCTGCCAGGAGGCCGGCGTCACGATGTACGTCACCGGCACCCGCCACTTCTTCCACTGACCTCCCAGGACGGACCAGATGACCGCAAAGATCCTCGACGGCACCGCCACCCTGCGCACGATCAAGGCCGAGCTCACCGAGCGGGTGGCCGCGCTCCGGGAGCGGGGCGTCACGCCCGGCCTCGGGACCGTGCTGGTCGGCGACGACCCGGGCTCGCACTGGTACGTCGGGGCCAAGCACAAGGACTGCGCCTCGATCGGCATCACCTCGCTGCGCCGCGATCTGCCGGCGACCGCCACCCAGGCGGAGGTGGAGGCGGTGATCGACGAGCTGAACGCCGACCCGTCCTGCACCGGCTTCATCGTCCAGCAGCCCACGGGGCTCGACGAGTTCGCGCTGCTGTCGCGGGTCGACCCGGCCAAGGACGTCGACGGCCTGCACCCGACCAACCTCGGCAAGCTGGTCCTCGGGGAGTCCGGACCGCTCCCGTGCACCCCGGTCGGTGTCATCGAGCTGCTCCGCCGCCACGGGGTGCAGATCGAGGGCGCCGAGGTGGTGGTGGTCGGCCGCGGCATCACCGTCGGGCGCCCGCTCGGCCTGCTGCTCACCCGCCGTAGCGAGAACGCCACGGTGACCCTGTGCCACACCCGCACCCGCGACCTGGCCGCCCACACCCGCAACGCCGACATCGTGGTGGCGGCCGCGGGCGTGCCGGGCATCGTCACCGCCGAGATGGTCAAGCCGGGAGCGGCGGTGCTCGACGTCGGGGTGTCGCGGGTCGACGGCAAGATCGCGGGCGACGTCGCGGCCGACGTGGCCGCGGTCGCGGGCTGGGTCTCGCCCAACCCCGGTGGGGTGGGGCCCATGACACGCGCCATGCTGCTGACCAACGTGGTCGACATCGCCGAGGAGACAGCACACTGAGAGACGTGGAGCCCGACGTGCACGACGTCCCGGCGGAGTCGGCCGAGCCCGCCGGGCGACGTTATCCGTCGACCATCGGTGGACTGCTCTACCTCGTCGTGCTCGGCTCGGCGGGGGTCGCGCTGTTCGTGGTGTCCCGCGGCGACTGGCGGCTCGGGGTGCGCTGGATCGGCGGGGCACTCGTGTTCGCCGCGGCGGCCCGGCTCGTGCTGCCGGTCCGCGAGGCCGGGATGCTCGCCGTACGCCGCCGCTGGATCGACGTCACCATCCTCACGGTGATCGGCGTCGCGCTGTGGGTGCTGGCCTCGACGATCCCGAACCAGCCGCCCCTCTGAACGAGCGGCCTCAGATCAGGCCGAGCTCGGTGACGGCGTCCTTCTCCTCGGCCAGCTCGGCCACGGTCGCGTCGATGCGGGCGCGGGAGAAGTCGTCGATCTCGAGGCCCTGGACGATGGTCCAGTCCCCGCCCGAGGTGGTGACCGGGAACGACGAGATCAGGCCCTCCTGCACGCCGTAGGAGCCGTCGGAGACGACCGCCATCGACACCCAATCGGCCTCGGCCGAGCCGAACAGCCAGTCGCGGGCGGCGTCGATGGTGGCCGACGCGGCCGACGCGGCCGACGAAGACCCACGCGCCGCGATGATCGCGGCACCGCGCTTGGCGACGGTCGGGATGAAGGTGTTCTCCAGCCAGTCCTGGTCGCCGACGACCTCGGCGGCGTTGCGGCCACCGACCTCGGCGTGGAACAGGTCGGGGTACTGGGTGACGGAGTGGTTGCCCCAGATCGTCATCTTCTTGATGTCGGTGACCTCGGCGCCGGTCTTGGCGGCGAGCTGGGAGATCGCGCGGTTGTGGTCGAGCCGGGTCAGCGCCGAGAAGCGCTCGCGCGGGATGTCGGGGGCGTTGGTCATCGCGATGAGGGCGTTGGTGTTGGCCGGGTTGCCGGTCACGCCGATGCGGACGTCGTCGGCGGCGACCTCGCCCAGGGCCTTGCCCTGCGCAGTGAAGATCGCGCCGTTGGCCTCGAGCAGGTCGCTGCGCTCCATGCCCGGGCCGCGCGGGCGGGCGCCGACGAGCAGGGCGAGGTTGACGCCGTCGAAGATCTTGGTCGGGTCGGCACCGATCTCGATGCCGGCCAGCGTCGGGAACGCGCAGTCGTCGAGCTCCATGACGACGCCCTCGAGAGCCGGGAGGGCCGGCTCGATCTCCAGGAGCCGCAGCTCGACCGGGCGGTCCGCGCCCAGCAGGGCTCCGCTCGCGAGCCGGAACAGGAGGCTGTAGCCGATCTGACCGGCTGCACCGGTCACGGCGACCTTGAGGGGAGCAGTGCTCACGGGATTCTCCTCGTGGGGACGGGGACGTTGCCGACCCCAGCGACGCTAGCAGCGGCTCACCGGCCGTCGGCCAGCGGGCTGGCATGCTGCAGGCATGACTCGCGCGGCGGCCACGACGCGTGGTCTGGCCGCTCTCGTCGCCGCCCTCACCCTTGCTGCGTGCGGCGCGTCGCCCGCCCCGCTCGGTCCGACCGGCATCGACCAGCTCACCATCCCGACGCCCAGCCCGGACCCGGCCGACTTCACCGCCGACGTCACCAACACGTGGTTCCCACTGCCGCCCGGCACCTCGTGGACCTACCGGCGCTACAGCCTCGGCGGCTCCGACGTCGTGGTTGCCACGGCGCTCCCGGACACTCGTCGTATCGCGGGCGTCGCGACCCGGCCGGTCCGCTGGGTCGCCGTCCACGGAGCCCGTACGACGCCGCTCGCCGTCCGCTGGTATGCCCAGGACACGGCCGGCAACGTCTGGTGGTTCGGCCAGCGGCTCGGCCCGTCCGGCCGCGACCTCGACGCCCTCGGCGACCCGCTCGTGGCAGGCAGGGCGCGACGGTGCGCTGGCGGGGCTGATCATGGCGGCGAGCCCCCGGATGGGCGACGGCTACCTCAACGCCTACCAGCGCGGCGTCGTCGAGCGCCGCTCGACGGTGGTCTCGCTCGACGCCACCGCGTCGGTGCCCGCCCGGACCTACCGCCGTACGGTGCTGACCCGCGACGTCAGCCGCATCGCCCCGATCCACGTCGACCGGACCTACTACGCCCCGGGCGTCGGTCTGGTCGCCCAGCAGGCCGTGGCCGTCTCGACCAGCGAGCTGTTCCTGGTGCGGATGCGGCCCTGAGCGCGTCGCCGCGGCCGGGGCCCCGGTTTGTCGGCTCTCGACACCCCCGGCTAGCGTCGCGAGGGTGACCGACGCTGCCGCCCCCGCACCGCATGCCGCTCCGAAGCCGGCGATCATCTACACCCACACCGACGAGGCTCCGCTGCTCGCGACGTACTCGTTCCTGCCGATCGTCCAGGCCTACGCCGACCAGGCGGGCGTGGCCGTAGAGACCCGCGACATCTCCCTGGCGGGGCGGATCATCGCCCAGTTCCCCGACCGGCTGACCGACGAGCAGCGCCTCGACGACGCGCTGGCCGAGCTCGGCGCGCTCGCCAAGACCCCCGAGGCCAACATCATCAAGCTGCCCAACGTCTCGGCGTCGATGCCGCAGCTCAAGGCCGCGATCGCCGAGCTGCAGGGCCAGGGCTACGACCTGCCCGACTACCCCGACTCCCCGGCCACCGAGGAGGAACGCGACGCCCGGGCCCGCTACGACAAGGTCAAGGGCAGCGCGGTCAACCCCGTGCTGCGCGAGGGCAACTCCGACCGTCGCGCGGCCGAGCCGGTCAAGGGCTATGCCCGCAGGCACCCCCACTCGATGGGGGCCTGGAGCCACGAGTCCAGGACCAACGTGGCGACGATGGGCGAGCACGACTTCAAGTCCAACGAGAAGTCGGTGGTGCTCGAGGCCGACGACACCCTCCGCATCGAGCACGAGGCCGCCGACGGCACCGTGACGGTGCTCAAGGACGCGGTGCCGGTGCTGGCCGGCGAGATCGTCGACGGCACCGTGCTCCAGGTCGCCCACCTGCACGCGTTCCTGGCGAACGCGATCGCGCGGGCAAAGGCCGACGACGTGCTGTTCTCGGTGCACCTCAAGGCCACGATGATGAAGGTCTCCGACCCGGTCATCTTCGGCCACGTGGTCACGGCGTTCTTCGCCGACGTCTTCGCAACCTACGGCGACGACCTGGCCTCGGCCGGCCTGAGCCCCAACAACGGGCTGGGCGGGATCCTGGCCGGTCTCGACGCGCTCCCGAACGGCGCGGAGATCGAGGCGGCGTTCGAGGCCGGGCTCGCCTCGGGTCCGGCGCTGGCGATGGTCGACTCCGACCGGGGGATCACCAACCTGCACGTGCCGTCCGACGTGATCGTCGACGCCTCGATGCCGGCGATGATCCGCACCAGCGGCCACATGTGGGGCCCCGACGGCCAGGAGGCCGACACCCTCGCGGTGATCCCCGACTCGTCCTACGCCGGGGTCTACCAGACCGTCATCGACGACTGCCGCGCCCACGGAGCGTTCGACCCGACCACCATGGGCTCGGTGCCCAACGTCGGGCTGATGGCGCAGGCGGCCGAGGAGTACGGCTCTCACGACAAGACCTTCGAGGTGCCGGCCGCCGGCACGGTGCGCGTCGTCGACGCGGCGGGCGGCGTGCTGATAGAGCACGACGTCGAGGCCGGCGACATCTGGCGGGCCTGCCAGACCAAGGACGTGCCCGTGCGCGACTGGGTCAAGCTCGCGGTCACCCGCGCCCGCGCGACCGGAGCCCCCGCGGTGTTCTGGCTCGACGAGAGCCGCGCCCACGATGCAAACCTGATCGCCAAGGTCCGCGCCTACCTGCCCGACCACGACACGACCGGCCTGGAGATCCAGATCCTGTCGCCCGAGCTCGCCACGGCGTACTCGCTGGAGCGTATCCGCAAGGGCGAGGACACCATCTCGGTCACGGGCAACGTCCTGCGCGACTACCTCACCGACCTGTTCCCGATCCTGGAGCTCGGCACCAGCGCCAAGATGCTCTCGATCGTGCCGCTTATCAACGGGGGCGGCCTGTTCGAGACCGGTGCCGGCGGCTCGGCACCCAAGCACGTGCAGCAGCTGCTCAAGGAGAACTACCTGCGCTGGGACAGCCTCGGTGAGTTCCTGGCCCTGGCAGAGTCGTTCGGCAAGTACGCCGAGGCCCACGACAACCCGCACGCGCGGATCCTCGGGGAGACGCTCGGCCGGGCCACCGGCACGTTCCTCGACCAGAACAAGAACCCCGCGCGCCGGGTCGGCTCCATCGACAACCGTGGGTCGCACTTCTACCTCGCGCTCTACTGGGCGCAGGAGCTGGCCGGGCAGGACGACGACCCGCAGCTGGCGGCGGCGTTCGGCGGCCTCGCCCAGCGGCTCGCCGCCGACGAGCAGGCCATCAACGAGGAGCTGATCGCCGTCCAGGGTCACCCGGTCGACATCGGCGGCTACTACCGGCCCGACGACGACCTCGCGTCCGCGGTGATGCGCCCCTCGGCGACGTTCAACGACGCTCTGGCCTCGCTCTGAGCCGCGTGGGCCGGCTCAGGACTCCGGCTGGCGGCAGACGCCGCCACGCTGCGGACCGCCCGGGATCACGTCGAAGTCGGAGGTGAGCACGTAGGTGCCGGGTCGGCGGGCGTGCAGGAGCGTCCACTGGCCGTCCTGCGAGAGGCAGCCGTGGGCACGGACACCGAGGGAGACCGGCACCGTGCCGTCGAGCACGGCCAGGTGGTCCGACCAGCGGATCTGCATCGGCACCAGGCCCCGGTGTGCCACCTGCAGCCGCACCTGGTTGCCGGAGACCGAGATCAGCTGGGCGTTGCGCACCAGGGGAGCGGGGTTCTGCACCGCGTAGAGCTTCCAGTCGGCGTTGCTCCACACCTGGTGGAGGTAGGGCAGCCCGCCGGCGATCAGCTGGGCCTCGTCGACCGAGGCGAAGTCGAGCTTGGCGCTGGGCACCGCGACGTAGGCGACGGCCAACGAGTCGAGCCAGGCCCGGTAGGAGTCGGCGGTGAGCGCGTCCTTGTCGTAGAAGATCGGGTTGTCCGCGACGTCGGCCTGCCGCTCCCAGCCCCGGGCGACCGCGAGCGATTCCCCGACGTAGCGAGCGGCCCCCTTGGTCTGGGGCTCGACCACCTCGACCCGCTGGCCGGTGCCGTCGAGACGCGAGTGCAGCTGGTCGAGCAGGGGCGTGTAGTAGGACGGCGACGCCGACGGCGAGTCGGCCTCGGCGAGCTGCCAGGTCACGTCGACGACCGGGAAGACCAGGGCCAGCGCGGTCAGGGCCACGACGTGTTTGGCGGGGCGGTGGCCGTACGCGACGATCACCGGTGCGGCGAGCAGCCACACCATCCGGGTCAGGTTGAGCCCGACGCTGTTGGGCACCACCAGGCAGACCACCAGCCCGATGGCGACGATGATCGCGCCCGCCCGGATCACCGGCTCGCGGCAGGCGATCAGCACGAACACCAGGCCGGTCATCGCCAGCAGCATCTGGCCGACCGGGAAACCCATCACCCCCGGGCTGTGGAAGAGCACCGCGAGCGCGCCGAGCGAGAGCCCGGCGGCGCCGCCGACGAAGAGCGCCTCACGTCGACGGGAGCGGTCGGTGAGCAGGACGGCGGCCGCGCAGATGCCCGCGAAGAGGCCGGCCAGCGGGCTGCCGAGCACGCTCAGCACGGTGGCGACCGCGCCCAGCCAGGGGTGGCGCCGGGCCATCGCCAGCACCGCGAGCGACGCGGCGGCGAGGCCCACCAGGAAGGTGATCCGGCCGCCGAAGAGGTTGAGCAGGACGGTGGCGGCGAAGACGATGCTGCCCGCCCGCGGCCGGGCCGAGTCCTTGAGCAGCTGGTGGCCGGCCCACATGCAGATGGCGGCCGCGATCGCCCCGGTCAGAGCCACCCCGTTGCCGGAGGAGCCCACGAGCCGGCCGAGGAACGACATGATCGCCGGGGCGATGACGGAGTACGTCGGCAGCTCGAGGCCGCCGTACCAGCCCGGCCACCAGGTGACCGAGCCCAGCCGGCTGAAGATCGCCGCGCGGGTCGCCTGGGCGGCGAAGTCGGGCACCGGGGGCACCAGGATGAGGTAGAGGACCAGGCCCACCGCCGGCACGAACCACGTCAGCATCCGCCGCGTGCGCAGCGACGAGATGGCGGTCGGCAGACTCACGGACCTCCCCCTCGTCGGCATGCTTCTTCGGGCCCCTCTCAATTGTGCCAAGGTGATGGTCCAGGCCGAAATCCCGCGGGAGCGGCGCGTGGCGCACGCCACTCCTCGACCAGCACGTCGTACCAGACGATGTCGGCGCGGCCGTCGAGCACGACCGTGCCGGCCCGCTCGGTGCCCCAGGCGCGCAGGCCGTTGGCCTCGATCACCCGCCGCGAGGCGGCGTTGTCGACGGCGGCCCCAGCCGTGACCCGGCGGACGCCCAGCACCTCGAAGGCGTGGCGCACGACGAGCGCCATGGCCCGGGTCGTCACGCCCCGGCCCCGGGCGTCGGGGTGTGCCCAGTAGCCGATCTCGAGCTCCAGCTCCGGCACCAGGTCGAAGGCGCTGACCGAGGCGAGCGCGCGGTCGTCGTCCGACCCAGCGACCACGGCCCAGTGCAGGGCGCGGCCTCGCGCTCGCTCCTCCTGCTGGTGGTCGAGCCAGGCTCGCGCGTCGACCTCGGTGTAGGGGTCGGGCATCCGGCCGAGCCACCGCTTGGTCCGCTCGTCGCTGCAGGCCTCCACGATCCGGCGTACGTCGGACTCCCGCCAGGGCCGCAGGCGCAGCCCGTCGGCCTCGAGCACCGGAACCTCCAGCCAGGGCGTGCTCGGGCCCCGGTCGTCGGTGTCGAGGAGCGTGCCGACCCAGCCGTCGCGCAGCTCGCCGCGCTGGGGCAGCGAACGGCGTACCGTCCCGTCGAAGGAGAACCCGAGCCGCCAGGCCAGCTTGCGCGACGCCCAGTTGCCGGCGTTGGCGCGCCAGACCACGACGCGCAGACCCTGGTGCGAGAACCCCCACTCCAGGAGCAGCCGGACCGCCCGCTCCACGGCACCCGTGCCACGCACCCACGGGTGAGACCCGAACGCCACCTCGGCCCGGCCCTCGCCCTCGTCCCGCAGCTCCACGGTGCCGGCGTAGCGCTCGTCGACCTCGACCGCGAAGCCCCACGTGCTGCCGTCGGCCCACCCGGCCGGCATCACCTCGGTCACCCAGTGCACGGCCATGTCGCGCGTGTAGGGGACCGGCACGGTGGTCCACTGGCGGCTCAGCGGGTCCTGGCACTCCTCGTAGCAGCCTTCGGCGTCCTCGAGCCGGTGCGGGCGCAGCGTGACGACGCCGTCGGTGAGGGTGGGCGCGCGGTCCATCCTCCGACCCTGCCACAATGCCCGCCATGCCCAGCGCGACCACGTCTCCCGAGCTGACGGTGCCCGAGGTCTCCACGGGCGCACGTCCCCGGGTGTTGTCGGGCATCCAGCCGACCGCCGACTCGTTCCACTTCGGCAACTACCTCGGGGCCCTGCGTCAGTGGGTCGACCTCCAGCGCGAGTACCAGCCGTTCTTCTTCATCGCCGACCTGCACGCGATCACCGTCGAGCAGGACCCGAAGCTGCTCCGCGAGCGCACCCTGCGCGCCGCCGCCCAGCTGGTGGCGATGGGCATCGACCCCGAGCGCTCGGCGATCTTCGTGCAGAGCCAGGTGCCGGCGCACGCCCAGCTCGGCTGGGTGCTGCAGTGCCTGACCGGCTTCGGCGAGGCCCGGAGGATGACGCAGTTCAAGGACAAGTCCGCCAAGGGTGGCGAGGGCGCGGCCAGCGTCGGGCTGTTCACCTACCCCGTGCTCCAGGCCGCCGACATCCTGCTCTACCGCCCCCACTTCGTGCCGGTCGGTGAGGACCAGCGCCAGCACCTCGAGCTCACCCGCGACCTGGCCCAGCGCTTCAACCACCGCTACAAGCGGACCTTCCGGCTGCCCGAGCCCTACATCCTCAAGGCGACCGCCAAGATCACCGACCTGCAGGACCCGGTCTCGAAGATGTCGAAGTCGTCGTCGTCTCCCGGCGGCATCATCGAGCTGCTCGACGACCCGCGGGTCAGTGCCAAGAAGATCCGCTCGGCGGTCACCGACTCCGACACCGAGATCCGCTACGACGTGGAGGCCAAGCCCGGCATCTCCAACCTGTTGACGATCTACTCCGCCCTCACCGACCGCACCGTCCAGGACATCGAGGACAGCTACGCCGGCCGCGGCTACGGCGACCTCAAGAAGGACCTCGCCGAGCTCGTCGTCGAGTTCGTGACCCCGTTCCGGGACCGCACCCTCGAGCTCCTCGAGGACCAGGACCACCTCATGGGGATCCTCGAGAGCGGACGACGTCGTGCCTCCGAGATCGCCGAGGCGACCCTGCGCGACGTGTTCCAGCGCGTCGGGTTCGCCGCGCCCATGCGCCCGGCGAGGGGCTAGGGCAGCCCGGTGCGCACCATCGGTGTCTCCCTCTCCGTCCCGGAGCCGTGGGGCAGCCACCTCCAGGACTTCCGGGTGGGCAACGGCGACGCGCATGGCGCGAGCATCCCCACCCACATCACGCTCGTGCCGCCCCTCGACCTCGAGTCCGAGCGCTTCCCCGAGGTCGAGCGACACCTCGCGGACGTCGCGGCCACCACTGCGGCCTACGGGGTGCGTCTGCGCGGGTCGGGCACGTTCCGGCCGGTCTCGCCGGTGGTGTTCCTCAACCTCGTCGAGGGGATCTCGCAGACCGAGCAGCTCGCCCACCGCTGCCGCACGGGGCCGCTGGAGACCGAGCTGCGCTACCCCTACCACCCCCACGTGACCGTCGCCCACGTCGACGAGGACGACCTGCTCGACCGGGCCTTCGACGCGATGGCCACCTTCGACTGCGTGTTCACCGCGCGCGCCCTCCACCTCTACCTGCACGACCCGGAGCAGGGCTGGACGCCGACCCGCGACTTCGAGCTGACCGGCCCGGGTCACTGACGGCCTGCTGATGAGATCGCCGGTCGCGCGGATCAGGACAACGATCGCTGACGTACGCCGCAGGTCGCCGCTCGTCGACCAGGGTGTCCGGACGCAGGAGCACTACAGCCGCGTCAACGGGTCGGCGCTGGCCGGCGGGGTGACCTACTACGGGTTCCTCTCGTTCTTCCCCATCCTGGCGGTGGCCTTCTTCATCGTCGGTCAGCTCGCCAAGGTCTACCCGCAGGCGAGGGACGACCTGGTCACCTGGATCGACCAGGCGATGCCAGGCATCGTGGGGACCGACCCGGGCGAGATCCCGATCAGCACCATCGAGCGGGCTGCCACCACCGTCGGGCTGCTCGGTCTCGTCGGCCTGCTCTACACGGGTCTGATGTGGCTCTCCACCATGCGCCGCGGGCTCCAGGCCGTGTTCGACGTGCCGCGCAACGCCTACCCGAGCTTCGTGGGCGGGAAGCTGCGGGACCTGGTCGCGCTGGTGATCCTCGGTGTCATCCTCATGGTGAGCGTCGGCATCACCGGGATCGTGGTCGGGTTCTCCGACCGGGTGCTGCACGTCCTCGGGCTCGGCCACGAGCTCACGTGGGGGGTGACCGTCATCGGTGCGCTGGTCGGCGTGCTGGCCAACACGGTGCTGTTCTACGCCTTCTTCTGGATGCTGGCCCGCCCGCCCCTCTCGCCGCGCGCCCTACGCAACGGCGCGCTGGTGGGGGGTGTCGCCTTCGAGGTGCTCAAGGAGGCCTCGGGCTACCTGCTGACCCTGACCCAGAAGTCACCCGCGTTCCAGGCCTACGGCATCGCGCTGATCCTGCTGGTCTGGATCAACTACTTCTCCCGGATCGTCATGTACGCCGCCGCCTGGGCGTCCACGGACGTGAGCGTCGAAGGTCCGATATCTCACACCGACCCTGGTACGACGAGCGGGCCGATCGCGCGATAAGTTGCTGTGTCGCCGCGCCCTGCACAGTGACTGGGGGTCGCGCGCACTCGGCACTGCGTGGTGGAAGGACGACGATGTCAGCTGGGACGTCAACAGGCACAACTGGAGTGCACGGCCCCACCCGGGCCCGCATCGAGGCCAAGACGCTGCGAACCGACCGGTGGTGGCTCTACCCGCTCACCGTGTTCGTCGTGTTCTCGGCCTTCGTGGTCTACGCGACCATCCGGGCCTTCCAGGGCGCCTACTACTACAGCGAGCCCTACCTCTCGCCGTTCTACTCGCCCTGCCTGGGCGACTGCGTGAAGGGCGCCTCCGACTTCGGGCAGCCGTTCGGCTGGTGGCCGCTGTCGGCGTCGCTGCTCGTGCTGATCTTCCCGCTCGGCTTCCGGATGTCGTGCTACTACTACCGCAAGGCCTACTTCCGCTCGTTCTGGCTGAGCCCGCCGGCCTGCGCCGTCGCCGAGCCGCACAAGGCCTACTCCGGTGAGACCAAGCTGCCGCTGATCCTGAACAACATCCACCGCTACTTCTGGTACGCCGCGGTGGTGGTCGCGCTGATCCTCACCTACGACACCGTGCTCGCGTTCGGGCCGGCCGAGGGCGAGTCGAACGGCATCCACATGGGCCTGGGCTCGCTGGTGTTCCTCGTCAACATCATCCTGATCTGGCTCTACACGGTCTCGTGCCACTCCTGTCGGCACATCACCGGCGGGCGGCTGCGCCACTTCAGCAAGCACCCGGTCCGCTACAAGCTCTGGACCTGGGTCTCCAAGCTCAACGTCCACCACTCCAGGTATGCCTGGCTCTCCTTGTTCTCCGTGGCTCTGGCCGACGTCTACGTCCTGCTGATCTCCTCCGGTGCCTTCAACGACCCGAGGTTCTTCTGATGACCGAGACCACCACCGAGCCCACCGGCGCCACCCTCGAGCGGCACCAGTACGACGTCATCGTGATCGGCGCGGGGGGCTCCGGACTCCGCGCGGCGATCGCCGCCCAGGAGGGCGGCGCCAAGGTCGCCGTCGTCTGCAAGTCGCTGCTCGGCAAGGCCCACACCGTGATGGCCGAGGGCGGCGCCGCCGCTGCCCTCGGCAACCTGTGGCCCGACGACAACTGGCAGGTGCACTTCCGCGACACCATGCGCGGCGGCAAGATGCTCAACAACTGGCGGATGGCCCAGCTGCACGCGCAGGAGGCACCCGAGCGGGTGCTCGAGCTCGAGGACTGGGGCGCGCTCTTCGACCGCACCGCCGACGGGCTGATCTCGCAGCGTGACTTCGGCGGCCACCGCTACGCCCGCCTCGCCCACGTCGGTGACCGCACCGGCCTGGAGATGATCCGCACCCTCCAGCAGCGCACCGTGCAGCTCGGCATCGACGTGTTCATGGAGTGCACGGTCACCGACCTGCTGAAGTCGGACGGGAAGATCGCCGGTGCCTTCGGCTACTGGCGCGAGACCGGCTCGTTCATCGCGTTCGAGGCGCCGGCGGTGATCCTGGCGACCGGCGGCATCGGCAAGAGCTTCAAGGTCACCTCCAACTCGTGGGAGTACACCGGCGACGGCCACGCGATGGCCCTGCGGGCCGGCGCGAAGCTGATCAACATGGAGTTCGTGCAGTTCCACCCGACCGGCATGGTGTGGCCGCCGTCGGTGAAGGGGCTGCTGGTCACCGAGTCGGTGCGCGGTGACGGCGGCATCTTGAAGAACTCCGAGGGCAAGCGGTTCATGTTCGACTACATCCCCGACTTCTTCAAGGCGGAGACAGCCGACAACGAGGCCGAGGCCGACCGCTGGTACGAGGACAAGAAGAACAACCGCCGGCCTCCCGAGCTGCTGCCGCGTGACGAGGTCGCCCGCGCGATCAACTCCGAGATCAAGGCCGGCCGCGGCAGCGAGCACGGCGGTGTCTACCTCGACATCGCCTCGCGCCGTACGCCGGAGTTCATCAAGAAGCGGCTGCCGTCGATGTACCACCAGTTCAAGGAGCTGGCCGACGTCGACATCACCGCCGAGCCGATGGAGATCGGCCCGACCTGCCACTACGTCATGGGTGGGGTCGAGGTCGAGCCCGACACCGAGATGAGCGGCGTGGAGGGTCTCTACGCCGTGGGCGAGTGCTCCGGCGGCATGCACGGCTCCAACCGGCTGGGCGGCAACTCGCTGTCCGACCTGCTGGTGTTCGGTAAGCGCTCCGGCGACGCAGCCGCGGCCTACATCGCGGGTCTCGGCGGCGCGCGACCCGCGCTCTCCGACTCCGACCTCCAGACGGCCCAGGAGCTCGCCCTCTCGCCGTTCGAGCAGGCCGGCACCGGCACCGAGAACCCCTACACGATCCAGTCCGAGCTCCAGCAGACGATGAACGACCTGGTCGGCATCATCCGCACCCGGGCGGAGCTGGAGAAGTCGCTGGAGGAGATCGAGAAGTTCAAGGAGCGCGCCAAGAACCTCGCGGTCTCGGGCGACCGCCGCTACAACCCCGGCTGGCACCTCGCCATCGACCTGCGCAACATGCTGCTGGTCTCGGAGTGCATCGCGAAGGCGGCCCTCGAGCGCGAGGAGTCGCGTGGTGGCCACACCCGCGACGACCACCCCGGCTTCGCCGAGAAGTGGGGCACGCTCAACATCGTCCTGTCGATCAACGACGCCGCCGACGGCGTCGACCTGGCCACCCAGCCGCTGCCGGTGATGCCCGACGACCTGGCCGCGTTCTTCGAGGAGGGGCACTGACCCATGGGATACACGCTCAAGATGCGGCTGTGGCGCGGCGACCAGTCGGGCGGCGACCTGCAGGACTACGACGTCGAGGTCGAGACCGGTGAGGTCGTGCTCGACGCGATCCACCGGGTGCAGGCCACCCAGGCCGGCGACCTCGCCGTCCGCTGGAACTGCAAGGCCGGCAAGTGCGGCTCGTGCAGCGCCGAGGTCAACGGCAAGCCCCGGCTGATGTGCATGTCGCGGCTGTCCGACTACGACGAGAACGAGACGATCACGGTCACCCCGATGCGCGCCTTCCCGGTGATCCGCGACCTGGTCACCGACGTGTCGTACAACTACGAGAAGGCCAAGGAGCTGCCCTACGTCGAGCTCCCGCCGCGCGACGCCGACGGCAAGCGCCGGATGATGCAGGAGGACGTCGAGCGCGGCCAGGAGTTCCGCAAGTGCATCGAGTGCTACCTGTGCCAGAACACCTGCCACGTCGTCCGTGACCACGAGGACAACAAGCCCGCGTTCGCCGGACCGCGCTTCTTCCTGCGCTACGCCGAGCTCGACATGCACCCGCTCGACACCCTCGACCGGCGGCAGGTCGCCCGCGAGCAGGCCGGCCTCGGCTACTGCAACATCACCAAGTGCTGCACCGAGGTGTGCCCCGAGGGCATCCACATCACCGACAACGCGATCATCCCGATGAAGGAGCGCATCGTCGACCGCACCTACGACCCGCTGGTGTGGCTCGGCAACAAGATCGGCCTGCGCGACAAGGACCGCGACTCCCGCACCGAGCTCTGACCCCGCGAGGATTCCCCGCCAAGTGGGGACCTCGGCCTCATCCCTTCGGAGTCGTCCGGCGACATGCTGGGGTATGACGAACTCCGGAGTCCCGACCGTACGCCGGTGGGTCGTCCGCCTGACCATCGGCTCGTTCTCGCTGGCGGCGCTGATGGGCGTCGCCGCGTTGCTCCGGCCCGGCCGCTTCGGGAGCACCGAGGGCCGGATCCTCCTCACCACAGTCATCGTCGGCGTCACCAGCGTGCTGATGCTGTGCTACCTCGCCGCTTCCGGCGAACGGTCCCGGGTCCTCGGTGAGGCCGGGGGCGTGGCCGCTCTGGTCGCGGCGACCGGCATCCTGGTCGCGATCTGGGGATGGCCCGACACGGACCCGCCGATCGCCCTCGTCCGGACCTTCGGCGTGGCCAGCGTGCTGGCGCTGACCCTCGCCCAGTTCTCGCTGCTGGTGTCCGTCGTACACCGTCGCCCGTCGCTCGTCCGGCTGCTGGCGGCCACGATGGCCCTCGGCACGATGCTGGCCACGATGCTGGCCGTCGCCATCCTCGGCTGGAACCCGAGTGACACCGGGGCACGCCTGATCGGTGTAGTGGCGATCCTCGACGTGCTCGGCACCGTGGTGACGATGGCGATCGGTGTCTTCGGGTCCCAGGCACGGCCGCCCGACGCCTCGCTCGGCCTCACCCTGCCGCCGGACCTGGCGGATGCGGTGCGGGCCCGCGCGGAGGCGACCGGTCGTACGCCGGACCAGGTGGTCCTCGACGCGGTGCGGGGCTACGTCGCGTCGGACGCCGACGCCTGAGCCTGGTCGCGCTCGCGGCGGTGCTGCTCGGTGAGCCGCTGCATGGTCGCGTCGGTCAGCTGGTCGGCCGGGTGGTGCTTGTGGCAGACCATCCAGGTCGCCCCGTCGTGCTCGAGCGGCTGCTTGGCGATCCGCCAGCAGCCCTTCACGTGACAGTTGTGCTTGCGGTAGAGACCGATCGCGGCCCCGACCAGCGCGAGCTGGCCGATGTCGGCGCCGATGCCCGACCAGAAGTTGTACCACTGCCGGCCGTCCGTCCCGATCAGGTGACCGAGGCTCAGCGGCAGCATCACGCCACCCTCATGTTCGCCACATCCGGGATGGTCCCACCGTGCAGCCGTTCGAGGGTCGGACACGCCGCGCGGAGGCGTTGGTCCTGACCATGGAGACAAAGGTCCCAACGGTTGGCTCGTCCGCTCGCCACACTCCTACGCTGGACCCATGACGGACGGTGCGGGTGCGTTGCGACTGGCTTCCTCCGAGGACGAGTGGGCACGGTCCGACTGGGAGAAGGCCGCCGCCGCAGTGCTGCGCAAGAGCCACCGGCTGGCCGACGACGCCCCCGACAGCGAGGTCTGGCGGAGGCTGGCCCGCACGACGTACGACGACATCAGCATCTCGCCGCTCGGCACCCCCGACCTGCTCGACGGGCTGACGACCGCGGCCCGGCCCACCCACGCCGGTGGCTGGGACGTACGCGTCCGGACGTCGGGTGACGCCGCGACTGCGGTGCACGACCTCGAGTCAGGTGCGACCAGCCTGTGGCTCGTCGCCGACGAGGTCGGGACCGACCTCGCCGCCGCGCTCGACGGTGTGCGTCTCGACCTCGCAGCGGTCGTGCTCGAGTCTGCGACGCCGGAGCAGGCGGAGTCCCTCGTCGCGCTCGGTCCACTGCACCCCGACAGCAACCTGGGTGCCACCGACGACGCCGAGATCGTGGCGTTCGCACGGCTCGGGCTCCGGGCGGGAGTCCGGGCCGTCGTCGTCGACGGGACCACCGTGCACGAACAGGGTGCCTCCGACGGTCAGGAGCTCGGGTGGGTGCTGGCCCGGGGCGCCGCCGTGCTGCGCACGCTCGAGGAGGCGGGCATACCAGCCCAGCAGGCCTTCGGCCTGGTCGAGCTCCGGCTCGCCGCCACCGACGAGCAGTTCCCGACGATCTCCAAGCTCCGGGCGGCACGCCGCCTGTGGGCCCGGATGGCCGAGCTGTGCGACGTGCCCGACCCGCGCACGCGGATCCACGCGGTGACCAGCCGCCCGATGACCAGTGCCTTCGACGTCCACGTGAACCTGCTGCGCACCACGGTCGCCGCCTTCGCCGCCGGCGTGGGCGGCGCTGACGCGCTGACCGTCGTACCGTTCGACGAGCCGACCAGTGAGGTCTCCGCGCTGGCGCGACGGATGGCCCGCAACACCAGCGCCCTGCTCGTGGCCGAGTCGCACGTCGCGGCGGTGGCCGACCCCGCCGGCGGCGCGTACGCCGTCGAGCGGCTCACCGACGACCTGGCCCGGGTCGCGTGGTCGGAGCTCGGCGCGATCGAGACCGAGGGGCTCGACGCCTTCGGGCGCCGGGTCGCCGACGTACGGAGCCGACGGGAGACCGACGTCGCCACCCGGCGTCGCCCGATCACGGGCCTCTCCGAGTATCCGCGCCTCGCAGACCCGGTGCCCGGTCGGCGCAACCTGACCTACCGATGGGGCGCCGCCTTCGAGGCGCTGCGCCGCGAGCCACCCACTGCCCACGTCTTCCTGGCCACGCTGGGCACGGTCGCCGCCCACACGGCGCGCGCCGGGTTCGCCACCAACCTCCTGGGCGCCGGTGGGATCGGCGTCGACGTCGCGGGCGCGACCGGCGGGGTCGACGACCTGGTCGCGGCCTACGCCGGCCAGGGCGTGGTGTGCCTGGCCGGCACCGACGCCGCCTACGCCGAGTGGGGGCGGGAGGCGGCCGAAGCACTGCGGGCCCAGGGCGCGACCCGGGTGGTGGTGGCCGGCAAGCCGGCCGAGTGGGCCGACGACTCATGTGCGCTGGGGGTCGACGCGATCGACTTCCTGACCCGGACCAGAGAGGCCCTGTGATGACGGTCCCGAAGAGCTTCGCCGACGTGCCGTGGGCCGGGCCCAAGGGTTTCGAGACGGTCGCAGAGCGACCGGTTCAACCGGCGGGGAATCTTGGCTGAGCCCCGAGGGTATCGAGATCGCGGCGCACTACACCGCGCGCGACCTCGAGGGCCTCGACGCGCTCGACACCTGGCCCGGGCTCACGCCGTTCCTGCGCGGGCCCTACCCGACGATGTACACCACCCGGCCCTGGACCATCCGGCAGTACGCCGGGTTCTCCACGGCCGAGGAGTCCAACGCGTTCTACCGGCGCAACCTCGCGGCCGGCCAGAAGGGCCTCAGCGTCGCCTTCGACCTGGCCACCCACCGCGGCTACGACTCCGACCACCCGCGCGTGCGGGGCGACGTCGGCATGGCGGGCGTGGCGATCGACTCGATCTACGACGCGCGCACGCTGTTCGACGGCATCCCGCTCGACCAGATGTCGGTGAGCATGACCATGAACGGCGCGGTGCTGCCGGTCATGGCGCTCTACATCGCTGCGGCCGAGGAGCAGGGGGTCAAGCCCGCGCAGCTCTCGGGGACCATCCAGAACGACATCCTCAAGGAGTTCATGGTCCGCAACACCTACATCTACCCGCCGAAGCCGAGCATGCGGATCGTCGGCGACATCTTCAGCTACACCGCTGAGCACATGCCGAGGTTCAACTCGATCTCGATCTCCGGCTACCACATGCAGGAGGCCGGGGCGACCGCCGACCTCGAGCTCGCCTACACCTTGGCCGACGGGGTGGAGTACCTCCGCACCGGCGTCGGGGCCGGCCTCGACATCGACCACTTCGCGCCGCGGCTGAGCTTCTTCTGGGCCATCGGGATGAACTTCTTCATGGAGGTCGCCAAGCTCCGCGCCGCGCGCGCGCTGTGGGCACGGCTCGTGCGCGACTTCGACCCGTCGAACCCCAAGAGCCTGAGCCTGCGCACGCACAGCCAGACCAGCGGCTGGAGCCTGACCGCCCAGGACGTCTACAACAACGTCGCCCGCACCTGCATCGAGGCGATGGCGGCGACCCAGGGCCACACCCAGAGCCTGCACACCAACGCCCTCGACGAGGCGATCGCGCTGCCGACCGACTTCAGCGCCCGGATCGCCCGCAACACCCAGCTGCTCCTCCAGCAGGAGAGCGGGACCACCGGGATCATCGACCCGTGGGCCGGCAGCTACTACGTCGAGAAGCTCACCCACGACCTCGCCGAGCGGGCCTGGGCCCACATCCAGGAGGTCGAGCAGGCCGGCGGGATGTCGAAGGCGATCGAGGAGGGCATCCCGAAGCTGCGCATCGAGGAGGCCGCGGCCCGCACCCAGGCGCGGATCGACTCCGGAGCCCAGGCCGTCATCGGCGTGAACACCTACCGGCTCGCCGACGAGGACCCGCTCGACGTACGCAAGGTCGACAACGACGAGGTCTACCGCCAGCAGATCGCCAAGCTCGAGCGGCTGCGCGCCGAGCGCGACGCCGACGAGGTGCAGCGCACGCTGGCCGCGCTCACCGCGGCCGCCGGGTCGCCGGGTGACGGCGAGGGCGGCAACCTGCTCGCGCTCGCCGTCGACGCCGCCCGCGCGAAGGCGACGGTCGGGGAGATCACCGGCGCGCTGGAGCAGGTGTGGGGCCGGCACCAGGCGCAGATCCGTACCATCTCGGGTGTGTTCAGGGACGAGGCCGGCGCCGACGGCGACGAGCTCGTCCAGGAGGTGCTCGACGCGACGGCGGCGTTCGAGGAGGCCGAGGGACGGCGGCCGCGCATCCTGGTCGCGAAGATGGGCCAGGACGGCCACGACCGCGGCCAGAAGGTCGTGGTCAGCGCGTTCGCCGACATGGGCTTCGACGTCGACGTGGGCCCGCTGTTCTCGACCCCCGAGGAGGTCGCCCAGCAGGCCGTCGACGCCGACGTCCACATCGTCGGGGTCAGCAGCCTGGCCGCGGGTCACCTGACCCTGGTGCCGGAGCTGAAGAAGGCGCTGGCCGCCCAGGGTCGCGACGACATCCTGGTGGTCGTCGGCGGCGTGATCCCGCCGAGTGACGTCCCGGCGCTGCAGGAGATGGGCGCGGCGGCGGTGTTCCTGCCCGGCACGGTGATCGCCCGCTCGGCGCTCGACCTGCTCGCCGAGCTCCGAGACCACCTGCACCACGGATGACCGACCTCGAGTCACCGGCCGATCTGGAGACCTGGGCCGACGATGTGCGCGCCGGCCGTCGCGCGGCCGTCAGCCGGGCTATCACCCTGGTCGAGTCCAGCCTGCCCAAGCATCGTCGACAGGCCCGGAGCCCTGCTCGCTGCGCTGCCCGTTCCCGAGGTGCCGGCCGTCCGAGTCGGCATCTCGGGAGTGCCGGGCGTGGGCAAGTCGACGTTCATCGAGACGCTCGGGCACGCGGCTCACCGCCGCCGGCCACCGGGTCGGCGTGCTGGCCGTCGACCCGAGCAGCCAGCGCACCGGCGGCTCGGTGCTCGGCGACAAGACCCGGATGCCGAGGCTCGCGGTCGACGAGCACGCCTTCATCAGGGCCAGCCCCAGTGCCGGCACTCTCGGCGGCGTCGCCCGGGCGACCAGCCAGGCGATGCTCGTGCTGGAGGCGGCGTCCTACGACGTG
Organism: uncultured Actinomycetota bacterium; assembly: GCA_963761085.1. GTDB lineage: Bacteria > Actinomycetota > Actinomycetes > Propionibacteriales > Nocardioidaceae > Nocardioides. Next base: position 15,523 of record CAVXFQ010000010.1, on the reverse strand, counting down.
GTGCTGGTCGAGACCGTGGGGGTCGGGCAGTCGGAGACGACCGTGGCCGGCATGGTCGACACGTTCGTGTTCCTCACCCTGGCCCGCACCGGCGACCAGCTGCAGGGCATCAAGCGCGGGGTGCTGGAGATCGCCGACCTGATCGCGGTCAACAAGGCCGACGGCGACCGCGAGGGCGAGGCCCAGCTGGCCGCGCGCGAGCTCGGCGGGTGCGTTGCGGATGGTGCACGGCCGCGGCGAGGCGCCGGCCGTCGTGCACCTGCTCGGGCCTGACCGGGGCCGGGGTCGACGACATGTGGCAGCGCGTCCTCGACCATCGTGCGCAGCTCGGCGAGGATGGCCTGGCCGACAAGCGCGCCCACCAGCAGCTCGACTTCGCGTGGGCCCTGGTGCGCGACGAGCTCGAGCAGCGGCTCCACCGCTCCGACGCCGTACGGCGGGTGCGTCAGGAGGTGCGCGACCGCGTGCTGGGCGGTGCGCTGACCGCCGTGGCCGCGGCCGACCTGATCCTCGCCGCCTACGACAACGGGGATGACAGTGGCGATGACGATGGGGATGACAATGGGGACGCCGCCGCGCCCGTGAACTAACCTTCCCTGGACATGTCCAGGGAAGCTGCGCTCGCGCTCGTCGAGACCGTGGTCGACAAGCACGCCGACGACCTCGTGGATCTCCGACGCGATCTGCATGCCCATCCCGAGCTGTCGTGGCAGGAGCGGCGCACCACCGACCTGGTCTGCCACCACCTCGACCAGGTCGGGTGGCGGCTGACCCGCGCCGGCGACTCCGGGGTCATGGCCGACCTCGGCGACACCGGTCCGCTGGTCGCCCTGCGCGCCGACCTCGACGCGCTGCCCGTCGACGACACGACCACCGACCCCTGGCAGAGCAAGGTCGCCGGTGTCGCCCACGCGTGCGGCCACGACGTGCACACCACCGCCCTGCTCGGCTCCGGCCTGGCGCTGGCCGAGGTGCATGCGGCCGGGCTGCTGCCGGGGCGGGTCCGGCTGCTCTTCCAGCCGGCCGAGGAGGTGATGCCGGGCGGGGCCACCCACACTGATGAACCTCGGCGCGCTCGACGAGGTGAGCCGCATCTTCTGCCTCCACTGCGACCCCACGGTCGACGTCGGCCAGGTCGGCATGCGCGAAGGACCGATCACCGGCGCCGCCGACAGCCTCGAGGTCCGGCTCACCGGCTCCGGGGGCCACACCAGCCGCCCGCACCTGACCGAGGACCTCACCTTCGCCCTGGCCAAGATCGTCACCGAGCTGCCGGCGGTGCTGTCGCGGCGCCTCGACCCGCGCGCCGGTGTCAGCGTGGTCTGGGGCCGGCTGCACGCCGGCCGCGCCACCAACGTCATCCCCGACACCGGCACCGTGGCCGGCACCGTCCGGATGCTCGACTCGGTGGCCTGGAGCGACATGGAGCACCGGATCCGCCAGCACGTCGACGAGATCGTCGCGCCCTACGGCGTGCACGCCGACGTCGACTACAAGCGCGGTGTCCCGCCCGTCGTCAACGATCCCGCTTCGGTGGCGCTGCTGTCCGGCGTGGTCGGGACCGTCCTCGGGCCCGAGGGCCGGGCGCCGACCGCGCAGAGCCTGGGCGGTGAGGACTTCGCCTGGTACCTCACCCGCGTCCCGGGTGCGATGGGCCGACTGGGCACCCGCACCCCGGGTGGACCGACCTACGACATCCACCAGGGCAACCTGCGGGTCGACGAGCGCGCGACGAGCATCGCCGCGAAGGTGCTGGCCTCGGTCGCCGTGGAGTCCCTGGCCCCGTTGGGGTAGGGACCGGAGGACCTTCGTCCCCTCAACCCCGACGTGATGGAGGACCTTCGTCACCGTTCTCGTAACAAGTTCGCGAAACCGGAGGGGCGAGGTATCGGCGATCGTGCCGCCCGATTAGGGTGAGGCCGACATTTCCCGCCTCGACTGGGGCGGGACGACGGAGGAGATCGACGTGCGACACCCCATCAAGATCGCCGCAGCCCTGGGGGCAGCGACCCTGCTCATCGCAGGCTGCGGCAAGCCCAGCTCCAGCACGGCCACGAACGAGCCGAGCAGCCCAGGGACGTCCAGTGCTGCGACCGGCAGCCTCAAGGCGTGCATGGTGCTCGACACGGGTGGCGTCGACGACCACTCGTTCAACCAGTCCTCGTGGGCCGGTCTCCAGGCCGCCAACAAGGCGAACCCCAACATCAAGATCTCCTACGTGTCGTCGTCCTCCGACAACGACTACATCCCCAACCTGACGGCCGAGACCAACAAGGGCTGCGGCACTGTCATCGCCGTCGGCGGCCTGATGGCCGACGCGGTGAAGAAGACGGCCAAGAAGAACCCGACCAGCAGTACGCCGAGATCGACGCTCCGTCGAGTGGCCCCAACGTCTACGGCCTGCAGTACAACACCGCCCAGGGCGGCTTCCTCGGTGGCTACCTCGCGGCGGGCATGAGCAAGACCGGCAAGGTCGCCACCTACGGCGGCCTCAACATCCCGCCGGTCACGATCTACATGGACGGCTTCTGGGAGGGCGTCCAGTACTACAACAAGCAGAACGGCAAGAACGTCCAGGTGCTGGGCTGGAACGAGAAGAACCAGAAGGGCGGCACCTTCGCCAACTCGTTCACCGACGCCAACAAGGGCAAGCAGATCACCCAGCAGTTCCAGCAGCAGGGCGCCGACGTCGTCTTCCCGGTCGCGGGTGGCACCGGGATCGGCTCCGCGGCTGCGGCGGCTGCGTCCAACGGCCAGCTCTCGGTGATCTGGGTCGACACGGACGGGTGTGAGAGCGTCGCCCAGTACTGCAAGTACTTCTTGAGCTCGGTGACCAAGAACCTCAGCGGCTCGGTCCAGCAGTACGCCGAGAAGGCTGCCACCGGCACTTTCCCACCAGGGCAACTACATCGGCACGCTGGCGAACAACGGCACCGGCCTCGCGCCCTACCACGACTTCGACAGCAAGGTGCCCGCGTCGCTGAAGTCACAGCTCGACCAGGTCAAGGCGGACATCATCTCCGGCAAGATCACGATCACCTCACCGAGCCAGCCGCAGTGAGGCTAGCACCGCAGGGGAGCGCCGGGCGACCGGCGCTCCCCTCGGCACGTCCGGGATGGGTGGGCCATGATGAGGGCACTGCTTCCCGGGGCGAGCAGGAGGACAAGGAGGTTCCTCGTGAAGCTCGAGCTTCGCGGCATCACCAAGCGCTTCGGCGACCTGGTCGCCAACGACTCCATCGACCTCGTGGTCGAGCCCGGCGAGATCCACGCGCTGCTCGGCGAGAACGGTGCCGGCAAGAGCACGTTGATGAACGTCCTCTACGGCCTCTACCACCCGGACGAGGGCCAGATCCTGGTCGACGGCGAGCCGGTGCACCTTCGCCGGTCCCGGTGACGCGATGCGGGCCGGGATCGGCATGGTGCACCAGCACTTCATGTTGATCCCCGTCTTCACGGTCGCCGAGAACGTCGAGCTCGGGCACGAGACGCACGCCGGTCGGGCTTCCTCAACCGTCGCGCGGCGCGGCGCGAGGTGCGCGAGGTCTCCGAGCGCTACGGGCTCCAGGTGCCGGTCGACGCACTCGTGCAGGACCTCCCGGTCGGCGTGCAGCAACGCGTCGAGATCATCAAGGCCCTGATCCGCGATGCCAAGGTGCTCATCCTCGACGAGCCGACCGCCGTCCTGACTCCTCAGGAGACCGACGACCTGATGGAGATCATGCGGTCGCTGAAGGAGCGGGGACGTCGATCGTCTTCATCACCCACAAGCTCCGCGAGGTGCGCGCGGTCGCCGACCGGATCACGGTGATCCGGCGCGGCAAGGTCGTCGGCGAGGCGAGCCCGACCGCGTCCTCGGCCGAGCTGGCCTCGATGATGGTGGGCCGGCCGGTCCAGCTGGAGATCGAGAAGGAGCCGAGCGAGCCGGGCGCCGAGATCCTCGAGGTCGAGGACCTGCGGGTCGTCGACCCGACCGGGAAGGTCATCGTCGACGACGTCACCTTCCGGGTGCGCGCCGGCGAGATCTACGCCCTCGCCGGCGTCCAGGGCAACGGGCAGACCGAGCTCACCCAGGCACTCGTCGGGCTCGAGGCGGTCCAGTCCGGGAAGGTCAGCCTGGAGGGTCGTGACGTAACGGGCGCCGGTATCGATGCGCTGATCGGCCTCGGGGTCGGATTCGTGCCCGAGGACCGCTCCACGACGGGCTGGTCAGCAGCTTCACCGTCGCCGAGAACCTCGTGCTGGACCTGCTACCACCGGGAGCCGTTCTCCACGGCGTTCTCCCTGCGACCTCGACCGCATCAACCAGAACGCCGACGAGCGGGTCGAGGAGTTCGACGTCCGCACCTCGTCGATCCGGCACCCCGCCGCCACCTTTCCGGTGGAAACCAGCAGAAGGTCGTGCTCGCGCGCGAGCTGTCCCGACCGCTGAAGCTGCTGATCGTCGGCCCAGCCCACGCGTGGGCTCGACGTCGGGTCGATGGAGTTCGTCCACAGGCGGATCGTCGCCGAGCGCGACAACGGCGCCGCCGTGATCGTGGTCTCCACCGAGCTGGACGAGGTGCTCGGCCTCGCCGACCGGATCGGCGTGATGTACCGCGGCAAGATCATCGGCGAGTTGTCCGCAGGCGCCGGATCCCGGCGAGATCGGGCTGCTGATGGCGGGCACCGTCGCCGCGACCACCAGGAAGGAGGTCTCGTGAGCGACCAGACCGTCGACCCGGCGGCCGACACCGCAGGCCGACTCGCGGTCAGTGAGGAGCTCGACCAGCAGCCGGGCGGCTGGGGAGCCGGCTCGGAACCAACAGCCTCGTGGTCACCTTCTTGGCCGTTCGTCACCGCGATGCTCATCGGTGGGGTGCTGATCGCCGTCGCGGACCCGAAGACCCAGGCGGCCTCCCACTACTTCTTCCAGCACCCCTGGGACACCTTCACCTACGGCTTCCACGCCATGTGGAACGGGTACACCGCCCTGTTCGAGGGCGCGATCTTCAACATCCACACGGCTTCGAAAGGCACCCTCGCCGGCTACCTGAACCCGATCTCCGAGACCCTGACCATCGCCACTCCCCTGATCCTGGCGCGGCCTCGGCGTCGGCGCTGGCCTTCCGGGCCGGCCTGTTCAACATCGGCGGCCAGGGCCAGATCATCATGGGGGCCGTCTGTGCCGGCTTCGTCGGCTTCCACTGGACCTCCCGCCCGGGCTCCACCTGCTGCTCGCGCATCGTCGCGGGGATCATCGGCGGCGCCGCCTGGGGCGGCATCGCGGGGCTGCTCAAGGCCAAGACCGGTGCCCACGAGGTGATCATCACGATCATGCTCAACTACATCGCGCTCTACCTGCTCGCCTACCTGCTGCGCACTCCAGGGCTTCTTGCAGGCGCCCGGCGGCGATACCCCAATCGCCGGTCGATGCCGGACGCGCAGCTGCCCCACCTGCTCGGCGACAGCTTCAGCTGCACTCGGGCTTCATCCTCGCCCTCGCTGGCCGCGGTGTTCGTCTGGTGGCTGATCGACCGTCGACCTCGGGTTCCGGTTCCGGGCCGTCGGCGCGAACCCGCACGCCGCCCGCGACGGCCGGCATCAACGTCGAGATCAGCTACCTCGCTGGTCATGCTCATCGCGGGCGCCCTGGTCGGCCTGGCCGGCGTCAGCCAGGTGCTCGGCACCGACACAGCCGGCTCACCGGCGACATCGACGCGGGCATCGGCTTCGACGCGATCACCGTCGCCCTGCTCGGCCGGGCCAGCCCGATGGGGCATCGTGCGCCGCCGGACTGCTGTTCGGCGCGCTGCAAGGCCGGCGGCTTCGCCATGCAGGCGGCCACCGGCATCCCGATCGACATCGTGCTGGTCGTGCAGGCGCTGATCGTGCTGTTCATCGCCGCGCCGCCGCTGGTGCGCTCGATCTGGCTGTTCAGGCAGCCCGCAGCCGGCGTCACCGGTGAGCTCGCGAAGGGGTGGAACGGCTGATGACGACCACCGTGCAGACCCCCGACAGCTCCCGTCGAGCGCGTCGTCGCCAGGGCGCCGGTCGTCCCGCGCCCACCGGTGGTGCCGGCTTCGCCTTGGTCGCTGATCGGACGTGCTGACCGTCTGCGTCTTCGGCCTCGACGGTCACCACGACCGGGACGCCAGATCCAGCTTCGGCGCGACCGGTGCGGCACCACGTGCCGCACTTCTCCGATCCCTGCGGTCCCGGTCGCCTGGATCGCCGGCCTCCTGTCGATCGCTGCTCGGCCTGGTGTGGCTGGTCTGGCCGCGCCGCCGGTGCGTTCGGCCCGATCGTGGTCGCCGGGATCGGCCTCTTCGTGGTGGCGTTCATCTGCTGGCTCGCCTGGGCCGGCGCCGGTCGGCACTTCGTCGACCTCGCCGGCATCGGCTGCTCGGCACGATCAGCCTCGCGGTGCCGCTGATCTTCGGCGCGCTCGTGCGGCGTGATGTGCGAGCGCTCGGCGGTCATCAACATCGCCATCGAGGGCCAGCTGCTAGCCGGCGCCTTCCCGGCGCGCGTTGATCGGCGTCGCTGACGCCACCGCAGCTGGGCATGCTCGCCGGCGCCGCTCGCGGGGGCTGCTGCTCGGCGCTCGCTGCTCGCGGTCGTTCGCGATCCGCTACCTGGTCGACCAGGTCGATCCTCGGCGTCGTGCTCAACGTGCTCGCCGTCGGACTGACGGGGTTCTTCTACGACGCTTTCATGCAGCCGCACACCGAGACCCTCAACCAGCCGCCGCTGCTCGACGCCGATCACGATCCCGGTGCTGGCCAGCATCCCGGTCATCGGGCCGCTGTTCTTCGACCAGAACGCTCATCGTCTACCTGATGTACGTCGCTGATCGTCGCGGTCGACGTCGTGGCTGTTCCGACCCGGTGGGGACTGCGCGCTCGCGCCGTCGGTGAGCACCCGCAGGCCGCCGACACCGTCGGCATCAAGGTCAACCGGACCCGCTTCCGCAACGTGATCACTCGGCGGGGCGATCGCCGGGCTGGGTGGCGCCTTCTTCACCTTCGCCAGTCGGCCCGTTCAGCAAGGAGATGACCGCCGGCCAGGGCTTCATCGCGCTTGGCCGCGCTGATCTTCGGGCGCTGGACCCCGACGGGGCGCGCTGGCGGCGGCCCTGCTGTTCGGCTTCGCCTGACGCCCTGCAGCTCGTGCTGTCGATCAACGCGCCGGCGATCCCGAGCGAGTTCCTCGCCATGCTGCCCTACGTCGCCACGATCTTCGCGGTGGCGGGTCTGGTCGGCAGGTCCGGGCCCCTGCCGCCGACGGCATCCCGTACCTGAAGGAGTAGGCGCCAGTGACCGACTACTTCGACTGGGAGGCGCTGCGGGCGGCGGCGGTCGCGGTCTCGCGGCGCGCGTACGCGCCGTACTCCCACTACCCGGTGGGTGCGGCGGCGCTGGCCGACGACGGGCGGGTCCTCGTGGGCTGCAACGTCGAGAACGCGTCGTACGGCGTGGGGCTGTGCGCCGAGTGCGGCCTGGTTCAGCTCGCTGCACGCGACGCGGCGGCGGCCGGCTGGTCGCGCTTCGCCTGCGTCGACGGCGCCGGCGATGTGATCATGCCATGCGGGCGGTGCCGCCAGCTGCTGTGGGAGCACGGCGGCGACGACTGCTGCTCGACGACCGCCCGCGGGATCCGCCCGATGGCCGAGGTCCTGCCGCGACGCCTTCGGACCCGAGGACCTGGAGGCCGTCGCATGAGCAGCGTGACCGAGCGCATCGACGCCGTCGACGTGATCAGCGCCAAGCGCGATCGGGGCGAGCTCACCGACGGCCAGATCGACTGGGTGGTCGACGCCTACACCCGGGGCGTGGTGGCCGACGAGCAGATGTCGGCGCTGGCGATGGCCATCCTGCTCAACGGGATGACCGCGCGCGAGATCGCGCGCTGGACCAGCGCGATGATCGCCACGGGCGAGCGGATGGACTTCTCCGGCCTGTCGCGGCCGACCGCCGACAAGCACTCGACCGGCGGGGTCGGCGACAAGATCACGCTGCCGCTGGCTCCGCTGGTGGCGGCGTGCGGGGTCGCGGTGCCGCAGCTGTCGGGCGCGGCCTCGGCCACACCGGCGGCACCCTCGACAAGCTCGAGTCGATCCCGGGGTGGCGCGCCGCGCTGTCCAACGAGGAGATGCTGGCGCAGCTGCGACGTCGGTGGGCGCGGTGATCTGCGCCGCGGGCGACGGCCTCGCGCCCGCGGACAAGAAGCTGTACGCGCTGCGCGACGTCACCGGCACCGTCGAGGCGATCCCGCTGATCGCCTCGTCGATCATGTCGCAAGAAGATCGCCGAGGGCACCGGCTCGCTCGTGCTCGACGTCAAGGTCGGCTCCGGCGCGTTCATGAAGGACCGTCGACGAGGCCCGCGAGCTGGCCTCGACGATGGTGGCGCTCGGGCCGGACGCGGGCGTCCACACGGTCGCCCTGCTCACCGACATGTCGACGCCGCTCGGCCTGCACCGCGGCAACGCCATCGAGGTGCGCCGAGTCGGTCGAGGTGCTGGCCGGCGGCGGACCGGCCGACGTCGTGGAGCTCACCCTCGCGCTCGCGCGCGAGATGCTGGCCGGGCGCCGGCCGGTCCGACGTCGACCCGGCCGACAAGCTCGCCGACGGCTCGGCCATGGACGCCTGGCGGGCGATGATCTCGGCGCAGGGCGGCGACCCGGCTGCGGCGCTGCCGACCGCGCGCGAGTCGCACGTCGTCACGGCGCCGTCCTCGGGGGTGCTGACCCGGCTCGACGCGATGGCGGTCGGGCTCGCCGCCTGGCGGCTCGGAGCGGGGCGGGCCCGCAAGGAGGACGCGGTGCAGCCCGGCGCCGGGGTCGTCTGGCACGCGCGTCCGGGCGACGCCGTGGGCGAGGGAGAGCCGCTCTTCACCCTCCTCAGCGACGACGACGACCGCTTCGAGCGGGCCCTCGACGCCCTCGCGGGCGGCTACGACGTGGGCGACGCCGCGTCGTACGACCCGACACCGCTGGTGCTCGACCGCATCTCCTGACCCGCCCTGGTGGCGGTGACCGGCGTCCGACGGTGGTGTCGAGGCGATCGTGGAGCGACCTCCTCAACCCGCGGCGGGCTCCGTAGGTCCTGCTCAGCCGGCGGCGATGAGCAGGACCAGGGTCTCGGCGACGCAGGCCGGCTTGTCCAGCCCCTCGATCTCGATGGTGTGGCGCAGGGTCAGCTGCTTGCCGGTGGGCAGGTCGGTGACCTCGCCCATGGTGACGTGGTTGCGGATGCGGGAGCCGACCCGCACGGGGCTGGGGAAGCGGACCTTGTTCACACCGTAGTTGAGCTTGGCGCCGGGCGTCTCGAGCGCGAAGACCTGGGCGCCGAGGTAGGGCAGCAGCGACAGGGTCAGGTACCCGTGGGCGACCGTGCCCCCGAACGGCCCGGCTGCGGCCCGCTCGACGTCGACGTGGATCCACTGGTGGTCACCGGTGGCGTCGGCGAACCGGTTCACCCGGTCCTGGTCGATCTCCAGCCAGTCGCTGGTGCCGAGCAGCTCGCCGGTCAGGCCGGGCAGCTCGTCGAGGTCGTCGAGGACGCGCATGCGGGCTCTCCTGGGATGTCGGCGTCTGGAAGGATCGGGCCATGTCACGAACCTACTCGTGAGGAGATCCGCCGGGCCCCCAAGGTCCTCCTCCACGACCACCTCGACGGCGGGCTCCGGCCACAGACCGTGCTCGAGCTCGCCGGCCGGGTCGGTCATGCGCTGCCGGCCTCCGACGCCGACTCGCTCGCCCGCTGGTTCGCCGACTCGGCCGACTCCGGGTCGCTGGTGCGCTACCTCGAGACCTTCGACCACACGGTCGGGGTCATGCAGACGCCGGAGGCGCTCGAGCGCGTGGCCCGCGAGTGCGTGGAGGACCTCGCCGACGACGGCGTGGTCTACGCCGAGGTGCGCTTCGCCCCCGAGCAGCACGTCGAGACCGGACTGGCTCTGGACGAGGTCGTCGAGGCCGTCCAGTCCGGCTTCATGGCCGGCATGGCGGCGGCCGGCGGGCGGATCGTCGTCCGTCAGCTGCTGACCGCGATGCGCCACCAGGCCCGCTCGCGTGAGATCGCCGAGCTGGCCGTGGCCTGGCGCGACCGCGGCGTGGTCGGCTTCGACATCGCCGGCGCCGAGGCGGGCTTCCCGCCCACCCGACACCTCGACGCGTTCGAGTACCTCCAGCGGCAGAACTTCCACTTCACCATCCATGCCGGCGAGGCCTTCGGGCTGCCGTCGATCTGGGAGGCGATCCAGTGGTGCGGCGCGGACCGGCTCGGCCACGGGGTCCGGATCGTCGACGACATCACCGTCGACGACCACGGCGAGGTCCGGCTCGGTCGGCTCGCCGCCTACGTCCGCGACAAGCGCATCCCCCTCGAGCTGGCCCCGGCCTCGAACGTCCAGACCGGCGCCGCGGCCTCCATCGCCGAGCACCCGATCGGGCTGCTCACCCGCCTGCGGTTCCGGGTGACGGTCAACACCGACAACCGGCTGATGAGCCGCACCTCCATGACCAGCGAGCTCGCCGCGCTCGTGGACGCCTTCGGCTACGGCCTGCCCGACCTGCGCTGGTTCGCCATCAACGCCATGAAGTCCGCCTTCCTGCCTTTCGACGAGCGGCTCGCGATCATCGAGCAGGTGATCAAGCCCGGCTACGCCGCGATGATGGTGGGCTGAGGGCGACGTTTCCTGTTCTGCAGCTGGCTACCCCCGCCGCAGTGAGCGGATCCGCGCGGCGGCCTGGTGGGACGACACGACCTCGCACCCGTGGGCCTGCGCGTCGGCGACGACCCGGCGCTGGTCGCGCAGGAGCGCCCAGCCCCGTCGTAGGAGCACCAGCGGCGGCTTGCGGTGCTCGCGCAGGTCGCGGGTGAGCCGCCGCCAGAACGTCACCAGCGGGTACTGGTCCAGGCACAGCGCGGCCGCCAGGACGCCTTCGGAACGGCATGCCTCGACGACCTCCTGGGCGAAGATCCCCTCCGCCACGAACAGCGGGAAGCCGGTGACGTCGACCTCATGGGTGCCGCTGGAGCCGTTGCGGGCGATGTCGTAGAGAGGGGCGACGGTCCGGCCGGTCCGTGCCAGGTCGCAGATCGCCCGGACCGCTTCGTCGGTGTGCCAGGAGCCAGGGTCGTCCCAGTCGACGAGGCCGGCGTTCGCGCCGTCGGTGATCAGCGGCAGGCCGGGGTCGTCGCCGCTGCGGTAGAAGTCGTCGAGCCGCACCACCGGCAGTCCGGTGTGGGCGGCCAGCCGCGACTTCCCCGACCCCGAGGGCCCGGCCAGGACGACCACCTGGGCAACGAGGGGACGGCGAGGCACCCGCGCATTGTGCCGGACGGACCACCTACTTCATCCGACCCAGCGACCCGGCCGCCGGGACTCTCACCCCCGCCTTGTTATGTTGCTGAAAGCTTCAGGGGGAGGCACTCGATGTCCGCGACCACACCACCGGCTCGTCCGCGTGCTCGGCGCCGCGCCGGACTGCTGACGGCCGCGGTCGCGGCCTTCGTCGGTGCGCTGCTGACGACCGCGTGCCTGCCGGCCCAGGCGAGCAACGTGAGGGTGACCGGCAGCATCTTCGGCATGCACGACGGCAGCGGAGGCGTGACGTCGTACGGCGCCTTCCACGAGGGGGCGGTGCGGCTCTGGGACGCGGGGGTGCAGTGGCGGGACATCGAGACCTCGCGCAACCACTACCACTGGGCGCGGCTCGACCAGCTGGTCTCAGCCGCCCGCGCGCACGGCGCGCGCGTCACGATGGTCGTGGCCGGGACGCCCCGCTTCTACTCCAGGACGCCCTGGAACGTCCCGACGGGCAGGGTCGACGAGTACAAGCGCTTCGTGCGGCACCTGATGACCCGCTACCGGGGCCGGATCGACAGCTACCAGGTCTGGAACGAGTCCAACATCACGACGTTCTGGACCGGCACCCAGCGGCGGATGGCGCAGCTGACCAAGGGCATGCACGACGTCCGTAACGCGGTGGCCCCTCACGCCGAGGTGGTCGCGCCACCGATGGTGGCCCGCCTGCCCTACGAGCTGGCCGGGATCAAGACCTACGAGACGCAGAGGGTCGGCGGCAAGCCGGTCTGGCGCTACTACGACGTGGTGGCGCTGAGCCTCTACCCCATGCCCAGGTACGGCCGTCGCACCGGCGTTCCGGAGGACGCGATCACCCTGCTCAACGCCGCCAAGCGGGAGCTGCGCCGTGCCGGGGTGCCGGCGTCCAAGCCGATCTGGGACACCGAGATCAACTACGGGCTCCAGAGCGGCAGCAGGGGCGGGACCGCCGCGGCGCCGATCTCCAGGGCGAAGCAGACCGCCAACGTCGCCCGCACCTACCTGCTCCAGGCCGCGAACGGCGTGAAGCGGGTCTTCTGGTACCGCTACGACTGGGGCCGGATCCCCGGCGGCGGCACGATCGGCAACACCCTGCTCACCGACCCGGACAACACCGCCCGGATGACCGCCGCCGGTCACGCCTACGTGCGGGTGCAGACGTGGATGCATGGCACCCTGCAGGGCAAGCCCGGCCACCGGCCGTGCGCCAAGGACTCCCACGGCACCTACCGGTGCCTGGTCACCGACTCCTCAGGCACCCGGCGGATCTACTGGAACCCGTTCCACCGGGCCACGGTCAAGCTCGCCGCCGGCGCCCGGCACAAGCAGTACCTGACCGGCGCGCCCACGGGGGTGCGGGGCGGCGCGACGCTGCGGGTCGACTTCCGTCCAGTCGTGGTCTACCACTGACCGCCGGTTGAGGAGGTCGCTCTGCGACCGTCTCGAAACCAAGATCCGAGAGACGCCTCACACCCCGATGGGGTGCCAGACGGTCTTGGTCTCCAGGACGCCGGTCATCCGGTCCAGGCCCGGCGCCTCGGTCCAGTCGGGCTCGGCGACCGGCGCACGACGGACGCGCTTGAGGTTGTCGGCCGCGGCCTCCTCCAGCGCCCGCGCCTGCTCGGCGTCGCCGGCCAGGCCCGTCAGGTCGAGGGCGTTGACGTCCATGTGGGAGGCCAGGGTCGGCGCAGTGCGCGCGAAGGAGCCGGTGAGGATGTTGACGACCCCGCCCGGCACGTCGGAGGTCGCCAGCACCTCGGCGAACGTGATCGCCGCCAGCGGCCGCTCGGGCGAGGCCGCGACGACGGCGGTGCAGCCGGTGACGACCACGGGCGCGACGACGCTGACCAGGCCCAGCAGGCTCGAGTCGCGCGGCGCCAGGACGGCGACCACGCCGGTCGGCTCGGGCGTCGACAGGTTGAAGAACGGGCCGGCCACGGGGTTGGCGTTGCCGACGACCTGGGCGAGCTTGTCGGACCACCCGGCGTACCAGACCAGCCGGTCGATCGACTCGTCGACGACCCGGCCGGCGGCCGCGGCGGTGCCGCCCTCGCCCTGGCGCACGGCGTCCACGAACTGCGGGCGCCGGTCCTCCATCACCTCGGCCACCCGGTAGAGCACCTGGCCGCGGTTGTACGCCGTGCGGCCGGACCAGCCGGGGAACGCCTTGCGCGCGGCGACGACGGCGTCGCGGGCGTCCTTGCGCGACGCCAGCGCCGCGTTGGCCGCGAACCGGCCCCGGCGTCGTCGACGACGTAGGAGTGGCCCGACTCCGAGCGCGGGAAGTCACCGCCGATGTAGAGCTTGTAGGTCTTGCGAACGTCGACCCGGGTCACGTCAGACTCCGCTCCTCAGGTAGGCCTCGAGTCCGTGGCGGCCGCCCTCGCGGCCGTAGCCCGACTCCTTGTAGCCGCCGAACGGGCTGGCCGGGTCGAACTTGTTGAACGTGTTGGCCCACACGACCCCCGCGCGCAGGGAGGCGGCCATCTTGAGGATCCGGGAGCCCTTGTCGGTCCAGACCCCGGCCGAGAGCCCGTACGGCGTGTTGTTGGCCTTCTCGACCGCCTCCGCGGGCGTGCGGAAGGTCAGCACCGACAGCACCGGACCGAAGATCTCCTCGCGGGCGATCCGGTGGGCCTGGGTGACCCCGGTGAAGAGGGTGGGCGCGAACCAGAAGCCGTGGTCGGGCAGCTCGCAGGGCGCCGACCAGCGCTCGGCACCCTCCTGCTCGCCGATCTCGGACAGCTCCCGGATCCGGGCCAGCTGCTCGGCGGAGTTGATCGCACCGACGTCGGTGTTCTTGTCGAGCGGGTCGCCCACCCGCAGGGTCCTCATCCGCCGCTTGAGCCGGGCCAGCACCTCCTCGGCGACGCTCTCCTGGACCAGCAGCCGGGAGCCGGCGCAGCAGACGTGGCCCTGGTTGAAGAAGATGCCGTTGACGATGCCCTCGATCGCCTGGTCGAGCGGTGCGTCGTCGAAGACGATGTTGGCGGCCTTGCCGCCGAGCTCGAGGGTCACCCGCTTGTCGGAGCCGGCCACCGCCCGGGCGATCGCCTTGCCGACCTCGGTCGAGCCGGTGAAGGCGACCTTGTCGACGTCCGGGTGGGAGACCAGTGCCCGGCCGGTGTCACCGGCGCCGGTGACGATGTTGACCACACCGGGCGGCAGGTCGGCCTGCTGGCAGATCTCCGCGAACAGCAGGGCGGTCAGGGGCGTGGTCTCCGCGGGCTTCAGGACCACCGTGTTGCCGCAGGCCAGCGCCGGCGCGATCTTCCACGACAGCATCAGCAGCGGGAAGTTCCACGGGATCACCTGGCCGGCGACCCCCAGGGACTGCGGTGCCGTGGCCGCTGTACTCGAGCTTGTCGGCCCACCCGGCGTAGTAGAAGAAGTGCGCCGCCGCGATCGGGATGTCGACGTCGCGGGTCTCCTTGATCGGCTTGCCGTTGTCGATCGACTCCAGCACCGCGAGCTCCCGACCGCGCTCCTGGATGATCCGGGCGATCCGGAAGAGGTACTTCGCGCGCTCCTTGCCCGGCATCCGGCCCCAGACCCGGCTGTGGGCCCGGCGCGCGGCCTTGACGGCCAGGTCGACGTCGGCCTCGTCGGCCTCGGCGACCTCGGCGAGGACCTCCTCGGTGGCGGGGCTGATCGTCTTGAACGCCCGGCCGTGCCCGTCGACGAACTCGCCGCCGACGAACAGCCCGTAGGACGGCAAGATGTCGACGATCCCGCGTGACTCCGGCGCCGGCGCGTACTCGAACTTCGTGTCTGCCATGGCGATCAGTCCAGGGTGAAGTAGTCGGGACCGGAGTAGCGGCCGGTCTGCATCGTGGTCCGCTGCATCAACAGGTCGTTGAGCAGCGTGGAGGCACCGAACCGGAACCAGTCGGGGTCGAGCCAGTCGGGGCCGGCGATCTCGTTGACCATCACGAGGTACTTGATCGCGTCCTTGCTGGTGCGGATGCCGCCGGCGGGCTTCACCCCGACCATCTGCCCGGTCTGCTCGCGGAAGTCGCGCACCGCCTCGAGCATCACCAGCGTGACCGGCAGGGTCGCCGCCGGCTGCACCTTGCCGGTGGAGGTCTTGATGAAGTGGGCGCCGGCCATCATCGCCAGCCAGCTGGCGCGTCGTACGTTGTCGTAGGTCTGGAGCTCACCGGTCTCGAAGATCACCTTGAGGTGGGCA
>CAVXFQ010000009.1:0-111260 GCA_963761085.1 uncultured Actinomycetota bacterium | reverse complement strand
GCGGCCCGCACCGCCGTTGCTCGCCGTGCCGGTGCAGGCCCGGGTGGCCGCCGCGCCGACGGCCGCCGACGGTCCGTCGGAGCGACCCGCCGCCGCGTCCCAGGGGTCGTCGCGTCGCGTCGCCGTGAGCCCGCAGTGGGTCGACCACACGGCTGCCGTGACCGGCGTACCGACAGCTGCGGTGCGGGCCTACGGGGCTGCCACGTTGCGCGAGGCCCGGGATGACCCCTCGTGCCACCTCGGCTGGACGACGCTGGCCGGCGTCGGGTGGGTCGAGTCGCAGCAGGGCACCATCGACGGCCGCACCCTGCAGGCCGACGGGACCCCGAGCGCGCCGATCACCGGTCCCTCGCTCGACGGCGGCAACAAGGTCGCCGCCATCCCCGACGCGTCCGGCGGCTGGGCCCGCGCGCTCGGGCCGATGCAGTTCATCCCGTCGACCTGGCAGCAGTGGGCGGCCGACGGCGACGGTGACGGCCGCGCGGACCCCCAGGACATCGACGATGCGGCGGTGGCAGCCGCGCACTACCTCTGTGCCTCCGGCGGCGACCTGTCCACGGGACCGGGCTGGTCGGCCGCGATCTACTCCTACAACCACTCCGCCGACTACGTCCGCTCGGTGTACGCCGCGGCGCAGGCCTACGCAACGCGTGACTCCTGAGCGCACACTGGGGCAGTGAGCCCAGACCCCGAGCTGCTCGGCGACGAGCCTGTGCGGCTCGGGCGGCGTGAGGGCCGACCCGAGCCGAACGACGAGACCCTCGGGGTCGAGCCTCTGCCGCCCTGGCGGCCGCCGCGGTGGCTGGTGGTCGTCGTCCTCCTGGTGGCGGTCGTCGGCACCGCCGGGTGGTACGTCGACCGGCAGGAGCGTGCCCACGAGACCCGGGCGCTCGACGCGTGTCGTCGCGACCTGCGGAGTGCTGTGGCGCTCTCGGATCTGAGGCTGATGGCGATGGCCGACTATCTCGACCCGGCCCTGTCGGTGACCACCGGAGCTCAGCACGGGCGACTGGCGGACGACATGGCCCTCCCGGCCCGGAGGGTGGTGCGCGACGTCGAGCGCGCCGACCGGGTGTGCCGTGCGGTGTCGGTCCGGCCGTGGCACTTCGCCCTCGTCGCGCGGCAACGCGCGACCACGGCGTACTCCGCGGCATTCGCCGCGCGGATACGCATGGTCGCCGACCGGGGGCGTCGCTACTACCGCGACGACGGCGACCTCCAGCGGCTCCGCGAGGCGGCCGCGATCCCGGTGGACGCGGACCCTTTCTGAACCGGGTCGATCGGGCCCACACTGAGGCATGGCGGACAACGCTCCCGATCCCGAGCTGCTCGACGTCGGTGGCTCGCCCGGCCGGCGGCCCACTCGGATCGTCATGGCAGCGGTGAATCTCGCCGCCCTCGTCCTCGCCGGAGGTGCCTGGTCGCTCGACAGCCGCGATCGCGCGCACGAGAGGGCTGCGGTGTCCGCCTGCGAGGCGGGACTGCGTGAGGCCTCCGGGCTCTCCGAACGCCGGATGGGACTGCTGGCCGACTACGTGCAGCCGGCGCTCCGCACCACGAACGGCGTGCAGCAGCTCCACCTCGCCGACCTGATGGCACACCGCGCGAGCGGCGTCCTGCCGGCGGCCGAGCGCGCCGACCGCGCCTGCCGATCGGTGTCGGTGCACCCCTGGCACTTCTCGCTGGTGGCCCGCCGCGACGCGGCCGTGGCCTACTCCGGTGCCATGGAGACCCTGCTCCAGACCGTGGCCGCCCAGGGCAGCGCCACGTTCAACAACGACGCTGCCCTCGTGCGCCTCCGTCTCGAGGCCGGGGTCGACTGACCGACCGGACATCTCCCGGGCGCGGGCGGCTCCCGGTGCGTGGTCGGTGGGCTCTCGTAGACTCGGGTTGCACCCCCTCCCGACCGCGGGCGGGGGCACTCGTGCTGCGCCCTCGAAAGGTCTCCACCCCCCTCGTGTTCCTCTCTGCTCTCTCCGACGCCGTCCTCGGCGAGCCGGTCCTCGCCGACGCCCTCGCCGAGGCGCCCCGGCCCGGTCGACTCGACCTGACCGCGCCGGCCGGCATCCGGCCGTTCCTGGTCGACGGTCTGGTGCGCGCCGGACGCACCGTTTTGTTGGTCACCGCCACCGGCCGCGAGGCCGAGGAGCTCACCGCCGAGATCGGGTCGCTGGTCGACCCGGCCGCGGTGGCCCTCTACCCGAGCTGGGAGACCCTGCCTCACGAGCGGCTCAGCCCGCGCAGCGACACCGTCGGGCGCCGGCTGGCCGTGCTGCGCCGGCTGCGTCACCCCGGCGTCGACGCGAGCACGGGCCCGCTCCAGGTCGTGGTCGCGCCGGTGCGCTCGATCCTCCAGCCCCAGGTGGCCGGCCTGGGCGACCTCGAGCCGGTCGAGCTGGTCGTCGGCCAGACCGCAGACCTCGACGACGTGACCCGCCGCCTCGCCGACGCGGCGTACACCCGCGTCGACCTGGTGGAGAAGCGCGGCGAGTTCGCGGTCCGCGGCGGGCTGGTCGACGTCTTCCCGCCGACCGAGCAGCACCCGATCCGGGTGGAGTTCTGGGGCGACGAGGTCGACGAGGTCCGCTCGTTCGCGGTCGCCGACCAGCGCACGATCGACAAGGCCGAGCGGCTCTGGGCGCCGCCGTGCCGCGAGCTCCTCCTCACCGACGACGTACGACGCCGGGCCGCCGCCCTGGGCGAACAGCACCGGCAGCTCGCCGAGATGACCTCCAAGATGGCCGCCGGCATCGCCGTCGAGGGCATGGAGTCCCTGGCTCCCGCGCTGGTCGACCACCTCGAGCTCCTCGTCGACGTGATGCCCGCCGACACCCAGGTCCTCGTGGTCGACCCCGAGCGCGTCCGCAGCCGGGCCCACGACCTCGTGGCCACGAGCGAGGAGTTCCTCGGCGCGTCCTGGGCCGCGGCGGCCGGTGGGGGACAGGCGCCGATCGACCTCGGCGCAGCCTCCTACCGCGAGCTCGACGACGTTCGCGCCCATGCCCGGGAGGTCGGCCTGGCCTGGTGGACGGTCAGCCCGTTCGGCCTCGACGACGAGCTGCTCGGCGGCGAGAGCCGCAACGTGGCGGCGAGCGCCGTCGAGGGCTACCGCGGCGACGTCGAGCGTGCCGTCACCGACCTGCGCGGCTGGCTGGCCGCGGGCCACCGCGTCGTGGTCTCCCACCCCGGTCACGGGCCCGCCCAGCGCATGGTCGAGGTCCTGGCCGAGCACGACGTCGCCGCCCGGCTGGTCGAGCCCGACGCCGACGTCCCGCTGGAGGCCGGGATCGTCACGGTCACCTGCGCGACCCTCGCCCACGGCTTCGTCGACGACGGCCTCGGCCTGGCCCTGGTCACCGGCGACGACCTCTCCGGCCAGCGCGGCGCCACCCGCGACGCGAGCCGGATGCCGACCCGCCGGAAGCGGCAGATCGACCCGCTGGAGCTGAAGAAGGGCGACTACGTCGTCCACGAGCAGCACGGCGTCGGTCGCTTCGTCGAGATGCGCCAGCGCGAGGTGCACGGCGCTACCCGGGAATACCTCGTCCTCGAGTACGGCGCCTCCAAACGAGGCGGCCCGCCCGACATGCTCTTCGTCCCGGCCGACAGCCTCGACCAGGTCACCCGCTACGTCGGAGGGGAGCAGCCCAGCCTCGACCGGCTCGGTGGTGCCGACTGGTCCAAGCGCAAGAACCGCGCCCGCAAGGCCGTCCGCGAGATCGCGGCCGAGCTGATCAAGCTCTACGCCGCCCGCCAGGCCACCCAGGGGTTCGCTTTCGGGGCCGACACTCCCTGGCAGCGCGAGCTCGAGGACGCGTTCCCTTTCCACGAGACCCCCGACCAGCTGACGACGGTCGAGGAGGTCAAGGCCGACATGCGCCGCACGGTGCCGATGGACCGGCTGGTCTGCGGCGACGTCGGCTACGGCAAGACCGAGATCGCGGTGCGCGCGGCGTTCAAGGCGGTCCAGGAGGGCAAGCAGGTCGCCGTCCTGGTGCCGACGACGTTGCTCGTGCAGCAGCACTACACGACGTTCGCCGAGCGGATGGGCGCCTTCCCCGTGACGATCCGGGCGCTCAGCCGCTTCCAGACCGACCGCGAGGCGCGCGAGGTCACCGAAGGGCTCCGCGAGGGCAGCGTCGACATCGTGATCGGCACCCACCGCCTGCTCAACCCCGACATCAGGCTCAAGGATCTCGGCCTGATCGTGGTCGACGAGGAGCAGCGCTTCGGCGTCGAGCACAAGGAGCAGATGAAGCGGCTCCGTACGTCGGTCGACGTGCTGTCGATGAGTGCGACCCCGATCCCGCGCACGCTGGAGATGGCGATCACCGGCATCCGCGAGATGTCGACGATCACGACGCCGCCCGAGGAACGGCACCCGGTGCTCACCTACGTCGGCGCCTACGAGGACCGCACCGTGTCGGCGGCGATCCGCCGCGAGCTGTTGCGCGAAGGGCAGGTCTTCTTCATCCACAACCGCGTGCAGTCGATCGAGAAGGCCGCTGCGCGCATCCGCGAGCTGGTCCCCGAGGCACGGGTCGCGGTCGCCCACGGCCAGATGGGGGAGCACCAGCTCGAGCAGGTGATGCTCGACTTCTGGGAGAAGCGCTTCGACGTGCTGGTCTGCACGACGATCGTCGAGTCGGGCCTCGACGTCTCCAACGCCAACACCATGATCATCGAGCGCGCCGACACCCTCGGCCTATCCCAGCTCCACCAGCTGCGGGGTCGGGTCGGCCGGTCCAGCGAGCGCGCCTACGCCTACTTCCTCTACCCCGCCGAGAAGCCGCTCACCGAGACCGCCCACGAGCGGCTCGCCACCCTCGCCCAGCACTCCGACCTCGGCGGCGGCATGGCGATCGCGATGAAGGACCTCGAGATCCGCGGCGCAGGCAACCTGCTCGGCGGCGAGCAGTCCGGCCACATCGCCGACGTCGGCTTCGACCTCTACGTCCGGCTCGTGGGTGAGGCGGTGGCCGAGTTCCGCTCCGACGGCGCGCCCTCCGACGACCTCGGCGAGGTCCGCATCGAGCTACCCGTCGACGCCCACCTGCCCCACTCCTACATCCCGAGCGAGCGGCTGCGGCTGGAGATGTACCGCCGGCTCGCCGAGGTGCGCACCGACGTCGACGTCGACGAGATCCGCGACGAGATGGACGACCGCTACGGCGAGCCGCCGGTCGAGGTCGCCTCGCTGCTGCTGGTGGCCCGGTTCCGGGCTCGCGCCCGGCAGGCCGGCATCTCCGAGGTCACGGTGGCGGGCCGCAACGTCCGGTTCGCACCGGTCGAGCTGCCCGAGTCACGCGTCGTACGCCTCAACCGGCTCTACCCCCGCAGCATCCTCAAGCAGCAGGTCGGCACCCTCCTCGTGCCTCGCCCGCAGACCGAGGTGGTCGGCGGCCGTCCGATCGATGGGATCGCCCTGCTTGAATGGGCGCGCACCGTCATCGACACGGTGGTCGACCCGGTCGAGCAGCGGGTCGAGCAGAACAGCTGAGAAGGTGGAGTCATCGTGAAGCTGATGCGACAGCCCGCGGCCCTGGTCGGTCTCGCCCTCGGGGCGCTGGCGCTCACCGGCTGCGGTCCCACGCTGGGGATCAACCCCGGCGCGGCCGCCGTCGTCGGAGACCGCTCCCTGTCGATGAACAAGATCGACTCGACCGCCACGCTCTACTGCGAGGCCTACGCCCCCGTGCTGAAGACGCAGGCCCCCACGGGGGTGCCGATGCGCTACTTCCGCCAGAACGTCGCGGCCAACCTCACCGAGCGGCTGCTCGGCGAGCAGCTCGCCGCCGCCTACGACGTACAGCCGTCGTCGGAGTACGCCGCGGCTGTCGCCAGCCTCCGCAAGCAGTTCGCCCAGGCCTCCTCCGCCGCGCGCGACGCCGGCATCGAGGTCGAGGGGGGCGACCCCTACCTGAAGACCGTGCAGGTCTCGATCGGGCGCAAGCTCCTCGCCGAGAGCGGCCAGGCCAGCCCGACGGTCCAGGAGGCCTTCGCACGCGGTCAGGTCGCCACCCAGGACTGGCTCAAGAACCACGACGTCAAGGTCGACCCGTCGCTCGGCGTCTCGTTCGACAACGGCAACGTCGCCTTCAAGCGCGACCAGACGTCGTTCCCGGTGAGCACGCTGGCCACGCTCGGCATGGCCAACCCCTCCTCGGGTCCCGACCCCACCTACACGGCGACCCTCCCGGCGTCGCAGGTCTGCCGCGGAACCTGACGGGCCGGGTGAGATGAGCCGGAGCGCGCAGGACGGGGACCGCACGGCCGAGCCCCTCCTCGCCTTCCGGGCCGACATGGAGCGGCTGCGTCGCGAGTGCCCGTGGAAGCGCGAGCAGACCCACCGCTCCCTGGCTCGCTACCTCCAGGAGGAGGCGGCCGAGGCGCTCGAGGCGATCGACCTGGGCGACCCCGCCCACCTGCGCGAGGAGCTCGGCGACCTGCTGCTGCAGATCTACTTCCATGCGGTGGTGGCCGAGGAGGCCGGTGACTTCACTCTCGACGACGTGGCCCGCGGCATCGCCGACAAGATGCACCGCCGCAACCCTCACGTCTTCGGCCCCGACGGCGGAGCCACCACGCTCTCCGCCACCGAGGTCAACCAGCGCTGGCAGGAGATCAAAGCGGCCGAGCGCACCGGGCTCGAGGGCCATGAGACCGCCGACGACTCGCCCTACCACGGGATCGGCCCGGGGCTGTCGGCGCTGCTGACGGCGACGAAGGTGCTGGAGAGGCGACCTGCGGTCGCGCGAGACCTGCCTGACCCCGGGGACCGCGGCGCCGACCTCGGCGATCGGTTGCTGGCGCTGGTGGCCGAGGCGGGGGTCGGTGGGGTCGATCCGGAGCAGGCGCTGCGCGACGCGCTTCGCCGCGTGGTGGCCGGCTGACGGGGTCCGGTCAGGGATGTCGGGTTCGGGCAGGTACCGGCCCCCGGGGCTGGTGGTGGGTGCTCTGGGAGGAAGGGGTCAGTTGACCCCTTCCTCGTAGTGCTCGGTGGAGGTGGGGTCGAGGAGTGGCGGAGCCGGCCCGCCTTGACCCGAGCCGCCGCCGCGCGACCCCCGCGGCGCGCCTGCCGACTGTCGAGGGTCAGGCCCCTGCCGACCGGCGCCCCAGGGTGTAGCGGACGTTCTGGACCAGGACGATGTCCCCGTCGTCGGTGCGGGCGTCCTCCAGGATCGCGGCCGCCTCCTCGAACAGCGGCTCACGCCGTTCCTCGGGGACGAACCGCCAGAACGCCCGCTGGCCGGTGCTCATGCTGAACCGCCGCCAGGCCGCGGCGTCGTCGAAGTGGACCTCGAGCGGGCGTCGGACGGTCTGGACGTCGGCCGCCCCGGCCGCAGCGAACAGGCGGGCGACCCCCTCGTCGGACGCGAACGGCCCGGTCTCGCCGGAGGTCCGGGCGTCGAGCAGCGCGGGCGGGAGGTGGGGGGCGAAGAGCCCCTCGATCCGCTTCCAGGTGGAGTCGGCCTCGCCGAAGGTGGAGATGCCGATCCGCCCGTCCTGCGCGAGCAGGCTCATCCAGGAGCGCAGGGTCGCCTCGGGGTCCGGAGCGAAGAAGAGGACCAGGGACGAGGCGACCACGTCCGCGACACCGTCGGTGAGCCCCAGCGCATCGGGGGTCACGAGGACGGTCTCCACCTGCGACAGCCCGTCCTCCTCGGCCGCACGCCGGGTGAGGTCGAGCATCGTGGGGGAGATGTCGGCCGCCGTGACCCGGCCCTCGGGACCGACCGCCCGAGCCGCGGGGAAGGTGAGGGCGCCCCGGCCGCAGCCGACGTCGACGAGGCGCTCCCCGGGCCGCGGGTCCAGGAGCTCCACCAGGCACTGGGCGATCGGTTCGAAGAAGGACACCCCGCTCTGGTCGTAGTCCTCGGCGACCTCGTCGAAGACCTTCGCCACCCGCCGTACCGCTTCGGCTCTGTCGTTCATGGGCTGATCCTGCCGTCCCGGCCGAGCGGGCGCGACCGGCGACAAGGGCCGTTGGTCCCTCACCGGCGGAACGTGATCGACGAGGCATCCCGGGGACCACGCCGCGAGGGCTGCGCGGGAGCGCGAACGCGCGCGGATAGTGTGAGCAGCATGGCGATCATCGAAGCTGTCGGCGCCCGCGAGATCCTCGACTCGCGAGGCAATCCCACCGTCGAGGTCGAGGTCGTGCTCGACGACGGCACCTTCGCGCGCGCGGCCGTCCCCAGTGGTGCGTCGACCGGCGCCTTCGAGGCCGTCGAGCTGCGTGACGGAGGCGAGCGCTACGGCGGCAAGGGCGTCCAGCACGCCGTCGACGCCGTGGTCCAGAGCCTCGGGCCGGTCGTCGAGGGCCTCGATGCCGACGACCAGCGCCTCGTCGACCAGACGATGATCGACTCCGACGGCACCGCCAACAAGGCGCAGTACGGCGCCAACGCGATCCTCGGCGTCTCCCTCGCCGTCGCCCGGGCTGCTGCCGACTCGGCCGGCCTCCCGCTCTACCGCTACGTCGGCGGCCCCAACGCCCACCTGCTGCCGGTGCCGATGATGAACATCCTCAACGGTGGCTCCCACGCCGACTCCAACGTCGACATCCAGGAGTTCATGATCGCGCCGATCGGCGCGGCCACCTTCCGCGAGGCGATCCAGTACGGCGCGGAGGTCTACCACGCGCTGAAGTCGGTGCTGAAGAAGCGCGGCCTCGCCACCGGGCTGGGCGACGAGGGCGGCTTCGCACCCGACCTCGAGAGCAACCGGGCCGCGCTCGACCTGATCGTCGATGCGATCCAGGCGGCCGGCTACACGCCCGGCACGGACGTGGCCTTCGCGATGGATGCCGCGGCCAGCGAGTTCTGGAACAAGGAGGGGGACAACGGCTCCTACTCTTTCGAGGGCGGCACCAAGTCGGCCGACGAGATGACGGCCTACTACGCCGACCTGGTCTCGTCCTACCCGATCGTCAGCCTCGAGGACCCGCTCCACGAGGACGACTGGGACGGCTGGAAGACCCTCACCGACGAGCTCGGCGACCGGGTGCAGATCGTGGGCGACGACCTGTTCGTCACCAACGTCGAGCGGATCCAGCGCGGCATCGACGGCGGCCAGGCCAACTCGCTGCTGGTCAAGGTCAACCAGATCGGCTCGCTGACCGAGACCCTCGACTCCGTCGACCTGGCCCACCGCAACGGCTGGCGCTGCATGATCAGCCACCGCTCGGGCGAGACCGAGGACACCACGATCGCCGACCTCGCGGTCGCCATCAACTGCGGGCAGATCAAGACCGGCGCGCCTGCCCGCTCCGAGCGCGTCGCCAAGTACAACCAGCTCATGCGCATCGAGGAGGAGCTGGGCGACGCCGCCCGCTACGCCGGCGCCCGGGCCTTCCCGCGGTTCGGCGCCTGAGGCCGACGGTGACCCCCGCGCAGCCGCGCCGCGCTCCCTCCGGCCGACCGGGCTCCCGCCCGGGCGGCCCCCGGCAGCGCCAGCGTGCGCGCGCGGTCGCACCAGCGGCGACGCCGGCACCCGCAGCCGAGCCACGCCGGTCGCGCTTCACCGGACGAGCGATGGTGCTCGTGCTCGTCCTCTCGGTGCTGACGATCTCCTACGCGTCCTCGCTGAAGGCCTACTTCCAGCAGCACCAGCAGATCACCCAGCTCCAGGGCCAGATCGCGGCCAGCGAGGCCAGCATCACCCAGCTCCAGGACGAGAAGGCGCGCTGGGCCGACCCGGCCTACGTCAAGGAGCAGGCCCGCGCCCGCTTCGGCTACCTGATGCCCGGCGAGACGTCCTACGTCGTGATCGGCGCCGACGGCAAGCCGCTGGCGGCCCAGGCGACCCTGAGCGACCCACGCACCTCGACCACCTCGACGCCCACCGCCTGGTGGACCACGGAGTGGAGGTCGGTACAGCTGGCCGGAAACCCGCCGTCGTCCCGCACCGCGCAGCAGCCGTCGAAGTACCTCGGCGGCCACCGCGGGTGACTCGTCCGTGACCGACCGATGACCACACCAGCCGGGTCGGCCCCCGTCTCCGACGCCGACCTGGCGGCAGTGGAGGCCCAGCTCGGTCGCCCCTCGCGCGGCACCCGGGCGGTCGGCCATCGCTGCCCCTGCGCCCTGCCCGACGTCGTGGTGACCGAGCCACGGCTGCCCGACGGCACGCCGTTCCCCACGACCTACTACCTGACCTGTCCGCGGGCCGCCTCCCTGATCGGCACCCTCGAGGGGTCCGGTCTGATGCGTGAGATGGAGGTCCGGCTCGACGACGACCCGGAGCTCGCTGCGTCCTACGCCGCGGCCCACGCCGCCTACCTCGCCGACCGGGCGGCGCTGGGGGACGCTCCCGAGATCGCCCGGATCTCGGCCGGCGGGATGCCCAACCGGGTGAAGTGCCTGCACGTGCTGGCCGCCCACGCGCTCGCCGCCGGGCCGGGGGTCAACGTGCTCGGCGACGAGGTGCTGGCCCGGCTGGGGGAGTGGTGGGCCGACGGTCCGTGCGTGACGCTCGAGGCGGACCCACGGTGAGCCTGGTCGCCGCGATCGACTGCGGCACCAACTCCATCAAGCTGCTCGTCGCCGACCTGCCTCAGGTCCTGGCGCGCGAGTCGCGCGTCGTCCGGCTCGGGCAGGGGGTCGACGAGACCGGGCGGCTGGCGGACGAGGCGTTGGCCCGCACCTTCGAGGCGGTCGAGGAGTTCGCCGCCGTCATCACGACGTACGGCGTGCCGGTCGAGCGGGTCCGCCTCTGCGCGACCTCGGCGACCCGCGACGCATCGAACGCCCAGGTCTTCGTCGACGGCGTCCGCGCCCGGCTGGGCGTGACCCCGCAGGTCCTGTCGGGGCTGGAGGAGGCCGCGCTCCTCTTCGACGCCACGACGCTGCTCGACCCGCCCCCGACCGCCCCGGCGCTGGCGGTCGACATCGGCGGTGGGTCGACCGAGCTGGTGCTCGGGGGTGCGGAGCACGCGGTGTCGATGGACATCGGCTCGGTCCGGCTCCACGAGCGCCACCTCGCCGCCGACCCGCCGACGGCCGAGGAGTGGCGCCGCTGCGGGCGCGACGTCGACGAGCACCTCGCCGGGTGCGGGCTCGACCTGGCGGCCGCCCAGAGCGTGGTCGGCACCTCCGGGACGATCAAGACCCTCGCCTGCGGCGTCCTCGACCTCCCGTTCTACGACCGCGACGCCATCGACGGCGCGGTGCTGGGTGTCGACGACACGCTCGCCTTCGCCGAGCGGCTGCGGGCGATGACCGTCGCCGAACGGCGGGCCCTGCCCTACCTCCACCCCGGCCGAGCCGACGTCATCGGAGCGGGCTCGCTGATCTGGACCAGGGTCCTCCAGTGCTCCGGGGTCGACTCCTACGTCGTGTCCGAGGCCGACATCCTCTACGGCATCGCCCGCGCCATCGGCTGAGGCTGGACCACCGACCGTGCCCGAGCCCCTCCCGCACCCCGTGACCGGCACGCCGTACCCGAGCCCGGTGCCGCCCGGCACCGGCTGGCCGGACGACCCGGCGACCGCCGAGACCCCGGTGGCCCGCACCCCGGCCGCCGTCCGACGGCTCGCGGCCGACGCCGACCTGGCCGAGCTCGATGCCCGGGTCAGCGTGTGCCGCGCCTGCCCGCGACTCGTCCGCTGGCGGGAGGACGTCGCCCGCGACAAGCGGGCGTCGTTCGCCGACCAGCCCTATTGGGGCCGGCCGATCGCCGGTTGGGGCACGCCCACCGAGGGCGTCGGTGACGAGGCGCGGCTCGTCGTCGTCGGACTGGCACCCGCCGCCAACGGCGGCAACCGCACCGGCCGGGTCTTCACCGGTGACTCGTCCGGCGACTGGCTGTTCGCCAGCCTGCACCGGGTCGGCCTGGCCACCCGGCCCACCAGCGTGCACGCCGGCGACGGACAGGCGCTGGTCGGCA
Source organism: uncultured Actinomycetota bacterium (assembly GCA_963761085.1). GTDB lineage: Bacteria > Actinomycetota > Actinomycetes > Propionibacteriales > Nocardioidaceae > Nocardioides. The sequence goes on along the minus strand of CAVXFQ010000009.1, from coordinate 99,371 downwards.
CCCGGATGGTGGCGACTGTGCGCTGCGCGCCCCCGGCGAACAAGCCGACCGTCACCGAGCGCGACACCTGCGGCCCCTGGGTCAACCGCGAGGTCGCGCTGCTCGCGCCGACGCTGCGGGTCGTGGTGGCGCTGGGCGCCTATGGCTGGGACGGCGCCCTGCGGGCCCTCGCCGGCGCCGGGTACGACGTACCCCGACCGCGGCCCAGGTTCGGCCACGGCGCCCGGGTGGCGCTGGCGCGCGACGGCCGCGAGGTCGACCTGCTGGGGTGCTACCACCCGTCGCAGCACAACACCTTCACCGGGCGGCTGACTCCGGCGATGCTCGACGACGTCCTCGGAACCGCGCGGGACCTGGCCGGCCTCCCCGCGCCCACCTGACGGCCGGACGTCATACGATCCGAGCGCCATGGCCCACGGAACGTATGACGTTCCGAGGCGCCCCCGTATCCCAACCGGTAGAGGAAGCCGCCTTAAAAGCGGTTCAGTCTGGGTTCGAGCCCCAGCGGGGGCACCGTGCGGTGTCTGGGCTTCCCATCGCCGGGCTCAGCAGCAGATCAAGCCGGGGGAGAACCGGCTAGGCCGGCCAGCTCCTCGAGCCAGCCCTCCTCGCTCGGCCAGACCGACCTGACCAGCCAGGTCGCGCCGGCAGCCGCCCAGTCGTCGACGGAGGTGTCGTCGGGCCACTGGGCGACGACGTCCCAGTCGTCGTGGGGGTGCGCGCCGACATAGTCGGCCAGGCCCTCGGGCGTGAGGAAGGGGTCGGCGATCGGGATGTAGCCGTCCCAGCGACGCGCGCGAGCCAGGGGCCGGCGATGGGGGGCGCGGCCCGCGATCCAGATCGGGATGCGCGGCCGCTGCACCGGCAGTGGTCGGAACGACGTGGTCGCCCGCAGGTGCTCGCCGCGGTGGTCGACGGAGCCTTCGCCGACCAGCCCGGCCACGACCTCGAGCGCCTCGTCGGTGACCTCGGCCCGCACCCGGTAGGACGGCTCGTCACCGAGGTCGGCGAAGTCGAGGTCGGGCGGGTCGCCGAGGCCGACGCCCAGCGTGACCCGGCCGCCGCTGAGGTGGTCGAGGGTGGTCAGGTGCTTGGCGACCACCGCCGGCCTCCGTCGCGACAGCGGCGTGACCATGGTGCCGATCCGGATCCGCCGGGTCTGGACGGCGATCGCGCCGAGCAGCGTCCACGGGTCGTGGGCCTCCACCGTGCCGTCCCAGCTCAGGTGGTCCCAGAGGAAGAAGCCGTCCCAGCCGTGGGCCTCCGCGTCGCGAGCGAGGTCGAGGACGGCGGCCGGGTCGGTGAACGGCGGCACGCTCAGACAGAAGCGCATCCGGCGACGCTAACAGCGGATGCGGACACCCTGCCGACGCCCCGGTCGCTGAGGAGGCTGGAGGGAGTTTCTGAAGATGCCCTGAGGCAGCCCCGGTGGCCAGGTCCCGCTCGCTACGATCGAGGCACACCCCGTCGGTCCGTCAACCTGACGACCGCGAGGCCGCGAGGAGAGACCATGCAGAGCAACAACCCCGTGTTCCGCAACTCGGACGAGTTCAACGGGAAGGCGACCAACGCCTACGGCAACCAGGTGTACGGCGGCGCGGGCACCTCCTACCCCGGCTACGGCCAGGCGCCCGCCTCCGACCCGTCCACGTGGAGCGTCGGCACGCCGGGCCGGGCCCCCGGACAGGCTCCGTCCGATATCCGGCCGATGACCATCGACAGCGTGGTGCAGCGCACCGGGCTGGCCCTGCTGGTCGTGCTGGTCGGCGCGTTCGCGACGTGGGTGCTCACGCCCGACCTCACCAGCACCGACGCCCAGCAGCACATCGGGCAGATCTCGGCCTGGGTCCTGGTCGGCAGCGGGCTCGCGTTCGTGCTCTCGCTGGCCAACTCCTTCAAGAAGGTGATCAGCCCCGCGCTGGTCCTGGTCTTCTGCCTCGCCGAGGGTGTCGCCCTCGGCGCGCTGTCGAAGCTGTTCGACTACCAGTACGGCGGCGGCATCGTGATCCAGGCCGTGCTCGGCACGTTCGCCGCCTTCGCCGGCACCCTCGCGGCGTACAAGTTCTTCGAGATCAAGGTCGGCGCGCGCTTCCGGATGTTCGTCATCAGCGCGATGTTCGCGATGGTCGGCCTCGGCATCCTCGAGATCATCCTCAGCATGTTCGGCGCCAGCATCGGCCTCTACGGCTTCTCCGGCATCGGCCTGCTGTTCGCGATCGCCGGCCTGGTGCTCGGCGTGTTCATGCTGATCCTCGACTTCGACTTCGTCGAGAACGGCATCCGCGCCGGGCTGCCCGAGCGCGAGTCGTGGCGCGCGGCGTTCGGCCTGACCGTCAGCCTGGTCTGGATCTACGTCAACCTGCTGCGCATCCTGGCGATCATGCGTCGGTGACCGCTTCGCTCTCTTCTCGAGCAGGGGCCTCCGGGTCGGAGCGCAGCCGGGTCCGCCGGCGCAGCTCCACCCAGAGGCCCTTCTTGCCCCCGAGCTCGGTGCCGGGGGTGCGGGCGGCGCGTGCCGCGGCGGTGGCGACCGGCATCGTGCGCTCGACCGGGGCGTGGCGGCGCTCCTCGCCGAAGCCGAGCGCGCTGATCGCACTGGGCGTCAGCATCTCGGCCATCGCGCGATAGCCCTCGGCCGACGGGTGGAAGCGGTCGGGGCCGAAGAGCAGCGCCGGCGCCGCCTGGAAGGTCGGGCCGAGCATCGAGCCGAGCGACACCGCGACGCCGCCCTCCTCGACCACCGCGATCGCTTGGGCCGCCGCGAGCCGGCGCGACCACGAGCGGGCCACCTGCTTGAGCGGCGGAGGGATCGGCTTGACCGTGCCGAGGTCGGGGCAGGTGGCGACCAGGACCTTGACGTCGGCCTCGACGAGCCGGCGTACGGCGTCACCGAGGTAGCGCACCGACTGCGACGGCCGGACGGCGTGGGTCACGTCGTTGGCGCCGATCAGGATCACCGCGAGGTCGGGGTCGGTCGGCAGTGCGTGGTCGATCTGCCCGTCGAGGTCGGAGGACTGGGCGCCGACCCTGGCGTAGGCGCGCAGGTGCACCCGCCGGTCGGCCTTCGCGGCGATGCCGCTGGCCAGGTGGGCGCCTGGGGTCTCGACAGTGCGGTCGACGCCGTAGCCAGCGGCGCTGGAGTCGCCGAGGAGCACCACCTTGATCGCCGGCCCGGGTCGGCCGCGGCCGTACCACCCGGCTGGGTCGGGCGGCGGCACGTCGTCGGCGTTGCCGATCACGCGCCGGGCGATCATCGCCTCGGTGCGCAGCACGCCGTAGAGGCCGGCGCCGAGCAGCGAGAGTCCGCCGCCGCCGTAAGCGGCGGCGGAGGCGAGCTTCCGAGCTGCGGCTGCCTTCCCCATGGGTCAAACCTAGCGAGCGGCGCGGACCCGCTGACGGCGCCCTGCACAGGGGCGTGACTCGGGTCACCCGAGGAATTAGAACGATCTAACGCCCCGGAAACATTGGCCCAGGAGAGTGGAACACGTCCGCTGCCACGATCTCGGAAAGGAGACGACCATGAGGAAGACCACCCTGACCCTCCTGCGCCGCCTCGACGGCTGGACCCGCTGGGCGTTCAACCCCCAGCCGGAGCTGACCAGCCGCTACGACCGCTCGGTCTGAGCCCAGCCCGTCGTCGCCGTGGCCAGGCGCGTCTGCCGCGCTCCGGCGACGGCGGGAGGCTCAGCCGCTCGAGGATGATCAGCGCGGCCTCGCCCCGCCGTACGTCGTCGAAGCCCGCGGCGAGCAGCACCACCCCAGCGCCTCGCCGGAGAAGTCCGAGAGCCACGGCTCGCCGAGCGAGGCGACCGCCGCTCGGCGCCGAACGCCCTGCGCATGGGAGTCCGGTGGGCTTGCGGTAGCCGAAGGTGTCCAGGGCCGCACCGAGCACCACCAGCTGGTCGACCCCACGGATCGCTCGTGGCGGGATGGCGGCGGTCAGACGCGGCGTCGGCGAGCGGCCGCTCGGCGTACCACGCCAGGGCGCAGACGAACAGGCGCATCCGGCGGTCGCCGTCGTAGCCGCGGACGGCGTCCTCGCCCTCCCCGAGGATCGGCACCGCGAGCGGGTCGGTGAAGATCGCGCCGCCCTCGAGCAGCTGGTGCGCAGCGCGGTGCCGCGCCGCGGCGAGGGCGGTCCGGCTGGGTGGGCTGTCGGCGTCCATGCGGTCAACCTCGCCGATGCGTGCAACCGGCCCGGGGCTCGATACCTTGAGGCGCATGGAGTACTCGGAGTCGCTGCTCGACCTCGTCGGCAACACGCCGCTGGTCCGGCTCTCGCGGACCCTCGACCTGCCGGAGGGCGCGAGCGCGCCGCTGGTGCTCGCCAAGGTCGAGTACCTCAACCCCGGCGGCTCGGTGAAGGACCGCATCGCCTCCCGGATGATCGAGGCGGCCGAGGCGTCGGGCGAGCTCCAGCCGGGCGGCACGATCGTCGAGCCGACCTCGGGCAACACCGGCGTCGGGCTCGCGATGGTCGCGCAGGCCAAGGGCTACCGGTGCGTCTTCGTCTGCCCCGACAAGGTCAGCGAGGACAAGCGCAACGTGCTCAAGGCCTACGGCGCCGAGGTCGTCGTCTGCCCCACCGCCGTCGCGCCGGAGCACCCCGACTCCTACTACAACGTCAGCGACCGGCTCTCGAAGGAGCCGGGCGCGTGGAAGCCCGACCAGTACTCCAACCCCCACAACCCGCGCTCCCACTACGAGACCACCGGCCCCGAGATCTGGCGGCAGACCGACGGCCGGATCACCCACTTCGTGTGCGGGATGGGCACCGGCGGCACGATCAGCGGGGTCGGGCGCTACCTGAAGGAGCAGAGCTCCGCGGTCCAGGTGATCGGCGCCGACCCGGCCGGCTCGGTCTACTCCGGTGGCAGCGGCCGTCCCTACCTCGTCGAGGGCGTCGGTGAGGACTTCTGGCCGGAGACCTACGACCGGTCGGTGGCCGACCGGGTGATCGAGGTCTCCGACGCCGACTCCTTCGCCTTCACCCGCCGACTCGCGCGCGAGGAGGCGATGCTGGTCGGTGGGTCGTCCGGGATGGCGGCCTTCGCCGCACGCCAGGTCGCCCAGGAGCTGGCCGGCACGCCCGAGGCCGACGACGCCGTGATCGTCGTACTGCTGCCCGACTCCGGCCGCGGCTACCTGACCAAGGTCTTCAACGACGACTGGCTGGCGCAGTACGGCTTCGCCACCGGCGAGGCCACCCCCGAGCGCACGGTCGGGGAGGTCCTGCGCGGCAAGGCAGGCCGGCTGCCCGACCTCGTGCACACCCACCCGGCCGAGACGATCGCCGAGGCGGTCGCGATCCTGCAGGAGTACGGCGTCTCGCAGATGCCCGTGGTCCGCGCCGAGCCGCCGATCGTCGCGGCCGAGGTGGCCGGGTCGGTCTCCGAGCGCACGCTGCTCGACGCCCTCTTCACCGGCGCCGCCCACCTCACCGACCGGGTCGAGGACCACATGTCGCCCCCGCTGCCCACCATCGGCTCGACCGAGTCCGCGCACGCGGCCGTCGTACTGCTGGAGACCGCCGACGCGGTCCTGGTCCACGAGGACGGCAAGCCCGTCGGCGTCCTGACCCGCCAGGACCTGCTGGCCTTCCTCGCCGCCTCCTGACCCACCCGACCCGCCCCGGGGGACCCGCCACTGGTGCGGCGACCCTTGCCCATGCGTTAGCGGCGGCTAACGTATTGGGATGACCGACGCGCTCGCAGCGGCGGCGGAGCCGACCCGGCGCCGCATCCTGCAGCTGCTGGCGCGGGGGCCGCAGTACGCCGGTGACGTCGCGGGGGACTTCGACGTCACCCGGTCGGCCATCAGCCAGCACCTCGGTGTCCTCGTGGACGCCGGGCTGGTGACCGCCGAGCAGCAGGGACGTCGACGCCTCTACCGCATCGAGCCCTCGGGCATCGCGCGACTGCAGGCGGAGATCGCCTCCTTCTGGACCCGCGAGCTCGACGAGCTCGTCCACGACGCCGACCGCCTGGCCGGCGCACCCCGCACCCCACCCTCCGAGGAGCAACCATGAACGACGTCACTACCTACTCGGCCACGGTCGACCTCCCGGTCGGACCCGACGAGGCCTTTGCGCTGGTGACCGAGCCCGAGCGCCTACGCCGCTGGACCGCCGTCTGCGCCACCGTCGACCTCCGGGCCGGCGGCACCTGGGCCTGGCGGGTCACCCCGGCCCACGTGGCGGCGGGCACGGTCCGCGAGGTCGAGCCTGGCCGCCGGCCTGCCGACGCCGGAGTCGGTCGCCGGGCACGCGGAGGGCTGGGCCCACTACCTCGACCGTCTCGAGCGCCTCGCGGTGAAGGGCGAGGCGGGCCGCGACGAGTGGGCCTGGGCACCGGAGACCCTCGACCCGATCGTGGCCGGGTACGCCGTGCTGGCCGCGATCCAGCCGATGCTGCGCAGCCTCACCGCCGACGACAAGCCGAGGACGACCCCCTGCGGCGGCCAGACCTGCCACGAGGTCGCCGTCCACCTGATGGGCTCGATGACCGCGCTGGGCGCGATGGCGGGTGCGATGGTCGAGATGCCCGCCGACGGCTCCCTCGAGACCAAGGTGTCCCAGATGTCCGACGAGGCCCTGCGGGCGTGGGCCGCGCGCGGGCTCGACGGCACCGTCACCGATCCCGGCGGCCGCGAGGTGCCGGCCGCGATCGGCCCGTCGATCATCGACGTGGAGCTGCTGCTCCACGGCTGGGACATCGCGCAGGGCAGCGGGCGACCGATCGAGATCGCCGACGAGGTCGTGGCGTACGTCGCCGGGCTGGGCGAGGAGCTCATCGTGTCCGGCCGCGGGCGGGTGTTCGCCGACGAGGTCACCCCGGGCGACGGGGCCGGCGCGCTGGAGAGGCTCGCGGCCTACTCGGGCCGCACACCGGTGACCGCCTGAACGACGCGCAGAAGAGTCCGACCAGGAGGACGACGGCGCACACGCCCGACGCGATCGGTTGCGGTGCCCCGCACGCGGTGCGTTCCGTCGGCGCGTCGTCCTCCTGGTCAACGGCCCCGACCACAAGGGCCTGAGGTCGACGGTAGGTACGCGTTGTGATGCACGGCACGGTCTCACGACCCCGAACGATCGGGACCAAGGTCCCGCGCGGTCGGTACCCCTGACCGTCCCGCGCGAAGGGCGCGGTCCAGGATCGTCATGCCCGTGGACCCACTTGACCTCGCCCGGTGGCAGTTCGGCATCACGACCGTCTACCACTTCCTCTTCGTCCCCGTCACCATCGGCCTGTCTGCGATCGTCGCGATCTACCAGACCGCTTGGGTGCGCACCAAGAACCCCCAGTGGCTCAGGCTCACCAAGTTCTTCGGGAAGCTCTTCCTGATCAACTTCGCGATCGGGGTCGTGACCGGCATCGTGCAGGAGTTCCAGTTCGGCATGAACTGGAGTGCCTACTCGCGCTTCGTCGGTGACATCTTCGGTGCACCGCTGGCCGTCGAGGGCCTGCTCGCCTTCTTCCTGGAGTCGGTGTTCCTGGGGTTGTGGATCTTCGGGTGGGACAAGCTGCCGGAGAAGCTGCACACGGCCTGCATCTGGCTGGTGCACATCGGGACGCTGTTCTCGGCGTACTTCATCCTGGCCGCCAACTCCTGGATGCAGCACCCGGTGGGCTACAAGTACAACCCCCGCACGGGTCGCGCCGAGCTGACCAACTTCTTCGCGGTGCTCACCAACAAGGTGCAGCTGGTGACGTTCCCCCACGTGGTCCTGGCGGCGTACATGACCGCCGGCGCCTTCGTGGCGGGCATCGCCTTCTACAAGTTCGCGAAGACCGACGGTGAGGCGAGGGAGACCTTCCGTCGCGCGGTGCACACGGGCTCCGCGATCATGCTGATCGCCGGCCTCGGTGTCGCGTTCTCCGGGGACGCCTCGGGCAAGATCATGACCGAGGTGCAGCCCATGAAGATGGCGGCCGCCGAGGGTCTGTACGACACCAAGACCAACGCGCCGTTCTCGATCCTGACGATCGGCAGCCTGAACGGCGAGAAGCACACCGCGATCATCGAGGTCCCGGGCCTGCTGTCGTTCCTCGGCACCGGCTCGTTCAACGGCGAGATCAAGGGCATCAACCAGCTGCGCGCCGAGTACAAGGCGAAGTACGGCCAGGACCCGAGTGCCGCCTACTACTCGCCCGGCAACTTCACGCCGATCATCCCGGTGACCTACTGGACCTTCCGCTTCATGATCGGGCTCGGACTGGTCACCGCGGCGATCGGTGCGCTCCTGCTCTGGGTGACCCGCAAGGGTCGCGCGCCCACCAACAAGTGGCTGGTGCGCGGCGCGATCCTGCTGCCGTTCCTCCCCATCGCCGCCAACTCGTTCGGCTGGATCTTCACCGAGATGGGCCGCCAGCCCTGGATCGTCTTCGGCGTCATGACGACCGCGAACGGCGTCTCGCCCAGCGTCGGCGCGGGGGCGGTGCTCACCTCGATGATCACCTTCACCTTGCTGTACGCCGTGCTCGCGGTGATCGAGGTCGGCCTGCTGCTGGCCGCGATCAAGGCCGGACTACCGCCCGACCCGGAGCTCGACAAGGACGACTCCGACGACCCCGACCGCCCGCTCGCGTTCGCGTACTGAGGAGACTTCCCGTGGCACTCACCACCTTGTGGTTCGCACTCATCGCCATCCTCTGGATGGGCTACTTCACGCTCGAAGGCTTCGACTTCGGCGTCGGCATGCTCCTGCCGGTCCTCGGCAAGACCGACCAGGAACGCCGGGTCATGATCAACACCATCGGCCCGGTCTGGGACGGCAACGAGGTCTGGCTGCTCGTCGCCGGCGGCGCCACCTTCGCCGCGTTCCCCAACTGGTACGCGACCCTGTTCAGCGGGTTCTACCTGCCCCTGCTGCTGATCCTGGTGGCGCTGATCGTGCGCGGTGTCGCGTTCGAGTACCGCGCCAAGGGGCACGGCGAGCAGTGGAAGAACCGTTGGGACACCGCGATCGTCGTCGGCTCGTTCATCCCGTCGCTGCTGTGGGGCGTGGCCTTCGCCAACATCATCAAGGGCACCCCGATCGACCAGAACATGGAGTACACGGGCGGGTTCTTCAACCTGCTCAACCCCTACGCCCTGGTCGGCGGCCTGACCACGCTGCTGCTCTTCCTCACGCACGGCGCGATCTACACCGCCCTCAAGACCGACGGCCCGATCAGGGAGCGGGCCCGGGTCCTGGCGGTCAAGGTGGGACTGGCGGCAGCGGTGGTCGCGGTCGTGTTCCTGGTCTGGACCCAGTTCATGACCGGGAACGTCGGCTCGGCGGTGTTCTTCGTGCTGGCGGCTCTGTGCCTGGTGGGTGCGCTGGGCGCGGTGCTCCGGGTGCGTGAGGGTTGGGCGTTCATCGGCACGTTCGCCTGCCTCGCCCTCGCGGTCGCCGGACTCTTCATCGCGCTGTTCCCCGACGTGATGGTGAGCTCGACGTCGGCTGCCTACAGCCTGACCACGACCAACGCGTCCTCGACCCACCTCACGCTCCAGATCATGACGGCGGTGGCACTGGTGATGACGCCGATCGTCCTGGCCTACCAGTCCTGGACGTACTGGGTCTTCCGCAAGCGGATCTCCGTGCAGCACATCCCTGTCGACTCGGTGCCGGCAGCTGCCGCCCAGGCGCCCGCCGTCGGATGAGACCGACCGATCCCCGGCTGGTGCGGCGTCTGGCACCTGCCAAACGCCCACTGGCCGGGGTCATCTCGGGAGGAGTGGGCACCAGCCTGCTCGTCATCGGCCAGGCCTGGCTCGTCGCCGGCGTGGTCGTCGCCGTGGTCGACGATCGCGACGTCGCGCCGTGGGCCTTGGCCGTGGCCGGCGTCTTCGTGCTCCGCGGTCTGGTCGGGCTGCTCTCCGAGGTCTGCGCCGCCCGGGCGGCCGGCATCGTCGGCACCGACGTACGACGCCGCCTGCTGCGGGTGGTCCTCTCACCGGACCGGCGGGCTGCGGTCCCGTCCGGGGAGACGGCCGTCCTGCTCACCCGCGGAGTCGCCGCAGCCGAGCCCTACCTGACGCGCTACTTCCCGGCGTTCGTGCTGGCCGGTGTGCTGCCCCTGCTCACCGTCATCGCGATGGCCACCCAGGACGTCATGAGCGCGGTGATCGTGCTGGCCACCCTCCCGCTGATCCCGGTCTTCGGAGCGCTGGTCGGCCTGGCCACGCGCGACCGCGCCGAGACCCAGTGGCGCGAGATGTCGTCGCTGTCCGGGCACTTCGTCGACGTGATGAAGGGCCTGCCCACGCTGGTCGCGTTCCGCCGCGCGCGGGCGCAGACCGGCCGGATCCGCGAGGTGACCGAACGCTACCGCACGGCCACGATGGCCACGCTCAAGCTCGCCTTCGCCTCCTCGGCCATCCTCGAGCTGATCGCCACGTTGTCGGTGGCCCTGGTCGCGGTCACCGTCGGTGTCCGCCTCGCAGACGGGCATCTCGACCTGCGCACGGCCCTCGTCGTCCTGCTGCTCGCCCCCGAGGCCTACTGGCCGTTGCGTCGTGTGGGCGCGGAGTTCCACGCCGCCGCCGAGGGCGTCGCGACGTTCGAGAAGGTCGACGACCTGCTGACCTCGCCGGGCGACGAGACGCCGTCCCACCCGGGCGCCGACGGCCACTTGGTCGTGGACTCGGTCACCGTCACCTACCCCGGTCGGGTCCTGCCGGCCCTCGACGACCTGTCGGTGATGATCCCGCGCACCGGCATCACCGCCGTCACCGGTCCGTCCGGCGGCGGCAAGTCCACCCTGCTCTCCGTCCTGTCCGGCCTGCGCGCCCCCGACTCGGGACGGCTGCTGGTCGGCGGGGTGCCGGTCGGCGGTGAGGCCTGGCGTGCCCGCGTGGCGCTCCTGCCGCAACGGCCGGTCTTCGTGGCCGGCACCATCGCCGACAACGTGCGGCTCGGCTCCCCGGACGCCACCGACGACGCGGTCTGGGCCGTGCTCCGCCGGGTCGCCCTCGAGGAGCGAGTCCGGCAGCTCCCGCTCGGCCTCGACACCCCTCTGGGCGAGGACGGCGCCACCCTCTCGGCCGGCGAGCGGGCCCGGCTCGCCCTCGCCCGGATCGTGCTCTCCGAGCGCCCGTTCGTGATCCTCGACGAGCCGACCGCCCACCTCGACGCTCTCACCGAGCACGTCGTCGCCGACACGCTGGTCGAGCTCTCCCGTACCCGCGCGGTGGTGGTGGTGGCCCACCGCCCGGCCCTGGTGTCCCTGGCCGACCACGTGGTCCACATCTCGGGCCCGACTGCGTCGATCCCCGAGACGACCGAGCCCACGACCCACGTCGCGACCGCGCCCGTTGCTCCGCTGGAGCAGACCGCGTCGTACCGCCGGACCGGCCTGCTCCTGCCCACCGTCGTGGGCGCCCTGGCGTCGGCGGCCGGGGTAGCCCTCACGGCCTGCTCGGGCTGGCTGATCGTCCAGGCCTCCAACCGCCCCGCCGTGCTCACGCTGCTGGTCGCGATCGTCCTGGTCCGTACCTTCGGCCTGGCGCGTCCCCTGCTGCGCTACGTCGAGCGGCTGCTGTCGCACGACACCGCTCTCGGCATGCTGGCCCGCCGTCGCGCCGAGGTGTACGACGCGCTGGTCCCGCTCACCCCCGGCCGGCTCGGTCCGCGGCGCGGTGACGTCCTCGCCTCGGTGGTCGACGACGTCGACAGCGTCCTGGACCGTGAGCTGCGCGGTCGGATGCCGGTGCGCGGCCTCCTGATCGTCGCCGTCCTCAGCGGCGTCGTCGCCGGGCTGCTGGACGTGACCGCGGGCGTCGTGGTCGTCGGCGGCATCGCCGTGGGCCTGGCCGCCCACGCCCTGGTCCGGCGTGGCACGTCGCGCACCGAGCAACGGATGGTGGCCGCCCGCGCCGACCTGTCCGAACGCGTCGTGGAGACCACCCAGGTCGCCGACGAGCTGGTCATGTGGCAGGCCGCCGAGCGGGCGGTCGGCCGGGTGGCGCAGGCCAGCGACGCGGTGGCCGCCGGCACCGTCCGCAGCGCCCTGTGGCTCGGCCTCGGGCGCGCGATCGCCCTGGCCGGCTCTGGCATCGCCGTTGCCCTGGTGGCCCTCGTGATCACGCCGGTCGTGGCGGACGGCGGACTGAGCCGGCCCCTCGCCGGGCTCCTCGTGCTGCTCCCGCTCGCCCTGGCCGAGGTCGTGGTCCCGGCCGTGGACGCCGCGACCGCCACCGCCCGGGCCCGAGCGGCCGAGGCCCGGCTCGACGCGCTGCTCGCGCTCACCCCCGCCGTCAGCGACCCGCCGCAGCCCCTCCCCGCGCCCGAGGACACCGAGGTCGAGGTGCGTGCGGTCACGGCCGCGTGGGACGACCACACCGTCCTCGACGGACTCTCCCTGGAAGTCCCCACCGGCCGCCGGGTGGGCGTGGTCGGTCCGTCGGGCTCGGGCAAGAGCACGCTGGCCGCCCTGCTGCTGCGGTTCGTCGACCCCGACGACGGGGTCCTGCGCCTCGGTGGCGTCGACCTCCCGCGGCTCGCCCTCGACGACGTACGACGGGTGTTCGGGCTGGTCGACGACGACCCGCACGTGTTCGCCACCACGCTGGCCGAGAACATCCGGCTGGCCCGCCCCGAGGCCGACGACCAGGAGCTCGTGGCCGCGCTCCACGGGGCCGGTCTCGGCGGCTGGCTGGACGGTCTCGAGGAGGGTCTCGACACCCGCCTGGGCGACGGAGCCTCCCAGGTGTCCGGAGGCGAGCGCGCCCGGCTCGCGGTGGCCCGCTCGCTGCTCGCCGACCAGCGCGTGCTGGTGCTCGACGAGCCCACCGCCCACCTCGACCACGCCACCGCCGAGCTGCTCGCGCGGCACGTGCTGGACGGTGCGCGCGAGCGTGCAGTCGTCTGGATCACCCACGAACCGGTGGGGCTGGAGCACCTCGACGACCTGATCCACCTGGACCGTCCTGGCGAGGTGAGTCACCCCAGCAGTCAGGACGGTGCTAGACATACGCCATGAGCGAGTCGACCACGCCCATCCGGGTGTTCCTGCTCGACGACCACGAGGTGGTGCGCCAGGGCCTCCGCGCACTGCTGGAGTCGGGCGGTGACATCGAGGTCGTCGGCGAGTCCGGACTGGCCGCCGAGGCCTCCGCACGCATCCCGGCCCTGCGACCCGACGTGGCGATCCTCGACGCGCGCCTGCCCGACGGGTCGGGCATCGAGGTGTGCCGCACCGTTCGCGGGGTCGACCCCGGCGTCAAGGCGCTGATCCTCACCTCCTACGACGACGACGAGGCGCTGTTCGCCGCGATCATGGCCGGTGCGTCCGGCTACGTGCTCAAGGAGATCGCCGGCCAGGACCTGATCGGCGCCGTGCGCCAGGTCGCGGCCGGCAACTCCCTCATCGACCCGGCCCTCACCGCGCGCGTCCTCGAGCGGGTGCGCAACGGCCCGAGCACCGCCCCCGAGCTGGCCGGCCTCACCGAGCAGGAGCTGAAGCTGCTCGGCCTGATCGCCGAGGGCCTGACCAACCGCCAGATCGGCGAGCGGATGTTCCTCGCCGAGAAGACGGTCAAGAACTACGTGTCCAGCATCTTGTCCAAGCTCGGCCTCGAGCGCCGCACCCAGGCCGCGGTGCTGGCCTCCAAGCTGCTCAGCAACGAGCAGCCCGACTGACGTCGACTCGCGGGATCCCCCACTTTCTGGCTTGCAGACGGCACGTCGAGCCGGCACCTAGGTGCCTTCTGTATGCCAGAAAGTGAGACCTGGCCTCAGCCCACCCCCTGCGGGAGCAGTGGCACCCACCAGCGGAAGACCAGCCCGTGCGGCTCGTGCGGCTCGAGCTCGAGCTCTCCGCCCCAGGCCCGGGCCCGGTGACGTGCGTTGCGGAGCCCGCGGCCGTCGGGGGGTTCGGTCGCGCCCGAGAGCCCGACCCCGTTGTCGGCGACGACCAGCGTCAGTTGGGCCGTGTCGGTGGTGACCTCGACGTCGACGCGGGTGGCCTGCGAGTGCCGGGCCGCGTTGGAGAGGGCCTCGCGGGCCACGGCGAGCAGCTGGTCGCGCAGGGCGTCCCCGACGGCGGTGTCGATGGCGCCGTTGGTGCGCACGGAGGGCGCGAAGCCCAGCACCTCGGCGTACTCCCGGGCGAGCGAGCGCAGGTCGTCGCGGACCGAGCCGGACCCCTCGTTCTGCAGCTCGAAGATGGTGCCGCGGACGTCGCGGATCGTGCCGTCGAGGTCCTGCACCGCCTGCTCCACCTGGGCGGCGAGCTCGTCGCCGCCGCGGAGCGAGGCCGCGCGCAGCTGCATGCCGGTGGCGAAGAGCCGTTGGATGACGACGTCGTGCAGGTCGCGGGCGATCCGCTCACGGTCGCTGGTGATCGCGTGCGTCTCGCGCTCGGAGACCGCGGTGGTCCGGTCGAGGGCCAGCCCGGCCTGGTCGGCGTAGGAGAGCAGCAGCTCGCGCTCGTCGACGTCGCGCTGCCGGACCGTCTCAGGGGTGAAGAGCGCGACGAGGACGCAGCCGGGGGAGAGCTCGACGCGGAGCGGGATGACGGTGGCCACCATCTCGTCCTGCTGCACGTCGACCGGGTCGGGGAGGCCTGCGACGTCGAGCGAGGCGAGCAGCCCCTCGAGCCGGGCGAAGACGCCGTGGAGGTCCTCCGGGTCGCAGACGACGGCGCGGACCTCGTCGTCGCAGACCAGGGCGGTGGCGTGGGCCCTGCTGACCCGTCGAGCCGTCAGGGCGATCTGCTGCAACGCGAAGTCGGGGTCGACGGGGGGCTCTAGGGCGTCGGTGAGCCCGGCGCTGGCCTCGAGCCACTCGCGGCGGCGCTCGCTGAGCCGGAAGGCGCGAGCGTTCTCGATGACGAGGCCGGCGGCCTGCGCCAGCGCGACGACGAGGGTCTCGTCGGTGTCGGTGAAGGGACCGCCGCCCAACTTCTCGGTCAGGTAGAGGTTGCCGAAGACGGTGCCGCGGATCCGCACCGGCACGCCCAGGAACGACCGCATCGGCGGGTGGTGGGCCGGGAAGCCGGCGGAGTCCGGGTGCCGGGTCAGGTCGGTGAGCCGGAGGGGCTGCGGGTCCTGGATCAACAGACCGAGGATGCCGCGCCCTGCGGGCAGCTCGCCGATCCGGTCGTGCTGCTCCTGGGAGAGCCCGTGGGTGGCGAACTCACCGAGGGTGTCGCCCCGCCCCAGGACGCCGAGAGCGCCGTACTGCGCGCCGGTGAGGTCGCAGGCCGACTCCACGATGCGGCTCAGCACGCCTGCGAGATCGAGGTCGGAGGACACCGCCATGACGGCGGCCAGCAGCGCCTGGCTCGACTCAGGCAGGTCGGGCAACGGTGGCAGCGGGTCCGGGGCGTCCACGATCTCCTCGACCGGCTCGTCGTCGGCCACGACGCCCTCAGGCCGGCGCGCGCAGTCGGCGGGGCACGCCCGCGTCGACCGGCGCACCGTGGTCGAGACGCATCTTGATGTCGACCAGGGCGACCCCGTGCGGGGTGGCGACGACCGGGTTGAGGTCGGCCTCGACGAGTTCGGGCACGTCGACCGCCAGCCGTCCGATCGCCACCACGAGGTCGACCAGCGCCTTCTCGTCGACGGCCTCGGCGCCGCGGTAGCCCGACAGCAGCGGCCAGATCCGCAGCGAGCGCAGGGCCCGCGCCGCGTCCTGGGCCGTGACGGGGGCCAGCAGCAGGGTGCTGTCGTCCAAGATCTCGACGGCTGTGCCACCGGCCGCGACCATGACCAGCGGACCCAGGCCCGGGTCACGGATGACGCCGACGGCGAGCTCCGTGCCGTGGGCCATCGGCTGGACGAGCACCGGCACATGGAGGTCCTCGGTCGCGAGCACGAAGTCCTCGACGACCGTCCTCACCTCGGACACGGTAGCGACGCCGGGCCGGACCAGGCCGCGCTCGTACTTGTGCACGATCGCCGGGTCGGCGACCTTGACCGCCACCGGGAAGCCGACCTCCGCGGCCGCGGAGGCCGCGGCCTCCGGACCGCGCGCGACCACACCCGAGGGCATGACGCCGTAGGGCGCGAGGAGCGCCGAGATCCGGTCGGGGTCGAGCCAGCCCGGACCGTGGGCGGCCAGGGACGTGGCGACCCAGCGACGTACGGCGACGAGCCGGTCGGGGTCGGTGGTCGGTGGGGCGGTCCGCGGCGCCCGCAACCACTCGGCGTACTGGACCGCGTGCGCGAGCGACCGGACGGCGCTCTCGACGGAGGGCAGGACGGTGATCCCGTGCATCGGGGGGGCGGCGATCCCACCGAGCAGGACCGCGACCATCGGCTTGCCGGGATGGGTGGAGCGCGCCTTCTTCAGCGCCTTGACGGTGGCGGCGTGGTCGAGGGTCCGGGTGCTGGCGAGCACCACCAGGAGGGCGTCGACCTCGTCGGTCTTGAGGAGGGCGGAGGTGAGGGCACCCAGCGCGGCGGCGCCACCCCCTGCGCCGGCGTCGACCGGGTTGCGAGTGCCGACCGTCCCGATGACGTGGCGGGCGGTCTTCTCGGCCAGGTCGTCGGAGAGCACGGGCACGTCCAGGCCATAGCGGGTGGCGGTGTCGGCCGCCAGGACGCCCAGGCCTCCGGCGTTGCCCAGGATCCCCAGCCGGGGGCCCGCGGGCAGGGGCTGCGTGCCGAGCAGGAGCGCGGTCTCGGTCAGCTCCTCCGCATGGCGGCAGCCGATCACGCCGGCCTGCGCGAACAAGGCGTCGACCCGCACCGACGGCGTCGCAGCCGCGGCCGTGTGCGAGATCCCGGCGCGCACGCCACTGCCCGACCGACCGCCGACGACGGCCAGCAGCGGCTTCCGCTCGGCGAAGCGCCGGGCGATCCGGGCGAACTTGGCCGGGTTGCCGAAGGACTCGAGGTAGAGCGCGGCGGCCGAGACGTCGTCGTCGTCGGCCCAGGCCGAGAGCAGGTCATTGCCCGAGACGTCGGCCTTGTTGCCGAGCGAGACGAAGTGGGCGACCCCGACCCCGAGCCGCCTGGCCAGGTCGGTGACCACGATGCCCACACCGCCGGACTGCGAAGCGATGGCCAGGCCGCCCGGAGGCGGGTTGGCCCCGGCGAAGGTCGCGGAGAGGCGGATGTCGCGCTGGTTGTCGAGCAGCCCGAGGCAGTTCGGCCCGACCACTCGGAGGCCGAGCGAACGGGCCGTCCGCACCAGCTCGTGCTGGAGGAGCTTGCCCTCGGGGCCGATCTCGGCGAACCCGGAGGTGATCACCACGGCCGCTCGAGCGCCGGCGACGGCGGCCCGCTTGATGCACCCCGTGACCGAGCGCGGCGGTACGGCGACGATGACGAGGTCGATCGGGCCCGGCGCCTTGGCGAACGACGGGTAGGCGGCCACGCCGCCCACCTCCTCGGCCTTCGGGTGGATCACGACGAGGTCGCCGAGGAAGCCGCCCTGCACGATCGAGTCGATCACGGCCGCCCCGACACCGCTTCCGTCGCGCCGGGCGCCCACGACCGCGACCCGCGCAGGGCGCAGCAGGGCCTGGAGAGACGCCGCCTCGGCCTGGGCCTCACGGGTGTCGGCGGCCCGCAGCGCCTCCTCGGAGACGCTGGTGTCCATCTCCACGGTGACCACCCCGCGGTCGAGCTCACGGCTGACCTCGAAGCCGGCGTCCACGAAGACCCGGAGCATCGGTGCGTTGTCCGCAAGCACCTCGGCGGTGAACCGCCGGATGCCGGCGCTGCGGCCGAGCGCGGCCAGGTGCTCGAGCAGGATTGTGCCCACGCCGTGACCGTGCAGCCGGTCGGCCACCAGGAAGGCGACCTCGGCCTCGTCCTCGAGCCGTTCGGCGGTCGCCAGGCCGACGAGCTCGCCGTCCTGCCAGAGCGCCAGCCCGAGCACCGAGCCCTCGTCGAGGTGCTGGATCAGGTGGTCGACGTAGGAGTGGCCGGCGGCGCGGCTCGCGCTGAAGAACCGCAGGCGGAGGCTGTCGAGACCGACGGTGTCGTGCAGCGTGAGGAGGGCCTCCCGGTCGCCGCGCTCCAGCGTCCGCACCAGCGCCACGGAGCCGTCCGCCAGCAGCACGTCCGCGGGCGCAGCCGTCGGCACCGGGAGCGCCGGTGTGGTCGAGTCTGTGGTCATCGGAGTCCTCCTCTGATCATGGTCCGGAGCGCCTCGGCTGCAGGGCAGGGTCGTTGTGCCCGCGGCGTGGGGGCCCCTCGGCCCTGTCCGCTCGCGGGTGCGCGCGTTGTGCTGGACGTGGGACGCTCGAGCAGCCTGTCGGGCGGCGCGGGCGCCCATGACCACAGGAGGGCTGCACGATGCTGGTACGGGACGTGATGACGACGGCCGTGGTGACCGTGCACCCGCAGACGCGGGTCAAGCGGGCCATCGAGCTGCTGCACGAACACCAGGTCACCGCCCTGCCTGTCGTCGACGGCGACGACCGCCTGGTCGGCGTCCTCAGCGAGGCCGACGTGCTGCGCGGCGCCCTGCTGCCGGACCGGCGCACTCGCGAGATCCCGGTGCGCACCGAGGGCCGCACCACGCCGCTGCTGGTGCACGACGTGATGACCGCGCACCCGATGAGCGTGGCGGCGGACGCCGACCTCGCCGCGGCCGCGACCGTCCTGGTCGACACCCAGATCAAAAGCCTGCCGGTCGTCGACGGCGAGCGCGTCGTCGGCGTCGTGAGCCGGCGCGACGTGATCGCGGTGCTCGCGCGCAGCGACGAGCTGATCGAGGCCGAGCTCGACGAGCTGCTCCGCTCGGCCGAGGTCGAGTCGGTCGTCGAGGTGGTCGACGGCATCGCCCGGCTCGACGGCCCCAATGAACCGCACGCCCGCGAGATCGCCCGCGTGCTGGCCGGCACCGTCCCGGGTGTGGTCGGCGTCCTGTTCATCTGACCGCCGCGGGCCGGCGCCGCGGTCTCCGGCGCGTTCAGGGGGCCCTGGTGACCGGCAGCGAGGCCATCGGGTCCCAGCCCTGGCCCAGCCGCCGTCCGGAGATCTCGGTCCACCGCATCCGCAGGTAGAGCGTGCGGCCGCCCTTCGCCCAGGTCGCGGGGTTCCAGGTCCCCCGGATGTGCTCGAGCTCGTCGGGGTCGACCACGACGTCGCAGCGCCCACGAGCGACCACGCTCCAGCCCCGCTGGTTGTCGTAGTCGAACTGGTCGACCTCCAGCGCGAGGACCGAGCCCTTGGCGTTGCTCCCCAGCAGGCTGTACGGCGTCGTGCGGATCACGACCGCGTCATCGACCACCGAGTAGTTGACCGGCACGATGTGCGGCCCGTTCGGGGTGCACACCGCGACCCGTCCGACCAGACCGGCCCGGATCAGCTCCGCACACTGGGTCTCGGCGAGGTCGAACGACTCGTACATCGCAAGGCACCTCTCAAGAGAAGACGTCTGATGGGCACTTCCTGGACCTGAGATCCATCGTGCCCGGCGCCTCGGTGACCGGCGGAGGGCCGATGGTCCCGAACTGCGGGCGCATCTGCCCTGCCCCGCGCCGAACTCCGGCGAGACCCTGGAAGCGAGCCCTCGGGCGGGCCCCGAGGGCGGGGACCCACGACAGGAGCGCGGCCATGAACGCCACCGGGCACGACACCGGGCACGACACCGGACAGGCCATCCCGATGCCGGCTCCGGGCAGCATCGTCGTCGGCGTCGACGGGTCCACGTCGTCACTCGAGGCGGTCACCTGGGCCGCCCAGCAGGCCGTCCAGGACCATCGCACCCTGGCGCTCGTCCACGCCTACACCCTCGACCGGGTCCTCTGGGTCGACAGCATGGGCGTCGACCGCGACATCTTGAGGGTCATGGAGGGCGACGGCCGCAAGCTCCTCCTCGCCGCCGCCGACCGCGCCCACGAGACCGACGCCTCGCTCGAGGTCCACGAGTGGCTCTTCCACGCGGACGCCCGGTCGGCACTGCTCGAGGCGTCGCGCGACGCCTCCATGCTGGTCGTCGGCTCACGCGGACGCGGCCCGGTGGCCAGCCTCCTGCTCGGGTCGGTGGGCGTGGCGCTGGTGCGGCACGCGGTCTGCCCGATCGTCGTACGCCGTCCCGAGAACGACCACGTCGGCTCCGGCGTGCTGGTCGCCGCCGACCTCCACGAGGACGCCTTCCCGGTCCTGGAGACGGGCTACCACCTGGCCGCGTCGCGAGACCTGCCGTTGACGGTCCTGGTCCTCCACCACGGCTCGACGTCCCTCAGCTCGCCCGACGCCGAGGACGTCGAGCAGCCTGACCGCGGCAAGCTGGGGACCTGGATGTCCGAGCTCGCCGGGAAGTATCCCGAGGTGCGGGCGACCCAGCGCGACGTCGACGGACCGGCAGCGCGCGTCCTGGTCGAGCAGGGCGGCGAGCATGACCTCATCGTCGTCGGCACCCACGTCTCGGGCGGTGTCTCGGCCGTCATCGGGCAGGGCCTGGCCGTGACCGTCGTCGAGCACGCGCCCACGACGGTCGTCGTCGTACCGCTCTCCTGACCGGTCGTTCGACAATTTCTCGGCAAGGCGCCGGGGTCGAATGACCCCGCAGATGGGGGACTCACCCCCCTGAGTGTGAGCGCCGTCGCGGAGCATCCTGGTCATCAGAACGGTCATCAACTCCCCTGTGAATGTTCAGGAATCCCCCCGGAGACCCGGGCCCCGGTCCTATGAGAGCAGACCGGGGTCGGGGTCTTTCACTGTGTGCGGCAGCCCCTCGGGGTTCGTCCAGCGGGACCCGGTTGGGGCCGGGCGTAGCGTGGAAGAGTGACTCAGGCCTCCACCCCAGCTCCCACGCCTCGCACGCTCGGACAGCTCCGTGCCTCCGGTCACGTGCAGAAGCCCCTCCGCGACGAGATCCGCGACAACCTCCTCGCCGCGCTCGCCGCCGGTGACGACCCGTGGCCGGGCATGCACGGCTTCGAGGACACCGTGATCCCGCAGCTCGAGCGCGCCCTGATCGCCGGGCACGACGTCGTCCTCCTCGGTGAGCGCGGCCAGGGCAAGACCCGGCTGCTGCGCTCCCTGGTCGGGCTGCTCGACGAGTGGACCCCGGTGATCGCCGGCGCCGAGCTCGGCGAGCACCCCTTCGACCCGATCACGCCGGCCTCGCGCCGGCGCGCCGAGGAGCTCGGCGACGAGCTGCCGGTCGAGTGGCGTCATCGCGACGAGCGGTACGCCGAGAAGCTCGCCACCCCCGACACCTCGGTCGCCGACCTGATCGGCGACGTCGACCCGATGAAGGTGGCCGAGGGCCGGCACCTCGGCGACCCCGAGACCATCCACTTCGGGCTGATCCCCCGCAGCCACCGGGGCATCGTCGCGATCAACGAGCTGCCCGACCTCGCCGAGCGGATCCAGGTCGCGATGCTCAACGTGATGGAGGAGCGCGACATCCAGATCCGCGGCTACGTGCTCCGGCTGCCCCTCGACACCCTCGTCGTGGCCAGCGCCAACCCCGAGGACTACACCAACCGGGGCCGGATCATCACGCCGCTGAAGGACCGCTTCGGCGCGGAGATCCGCACCCACTACCCGACCGAGCTCGACGACGAGATCGCGGTGATCCGCCAGGAGGCCCACCTCGTCGCCGAGGTGCCCGACCACCTCGTCGAGATCCTGGCCCGGTTCACCCGCAACCTGCGCGAGTCCAGCTCGGTCGACCAGCGCTCGGGCGTCAGCGCCCGCTTCGCGATCGCCGGTGCGGAGACCGTAGCCGCCTCGGCCCTGCACCGCGCCCGGCGGCAGGGGGAGGACGCGCCCGTCGCCCGGGTCGTCGACCTCGAGACCGCGGTCGACGTGCTCGGCGGCAAGATCGAGTTCGAGACCGGTGAGGAGGGCCGGGAGACCGAGATCCTCACCCACCTGCTCCGCACCGCCACCGCCGAGACCGTCCGCCACCACTTCCGCGGCCTCGACTTCGCACTCCTCGTCGACCGGATCGAGGCCGGGCAGATGGTGACGACGGGCGAGCAGGTGACCGCCCGCGACTTCCTGACCGGCCTGCCGGTGCTCGGCGAGTCCGACCTCTACGACCAGGTCTGCGATCGCCTCGGCGCGGGCAACGACGGCGAGCGCGCCGGCGCGATCGAGCTCGCGCTGGAGGGGCTCTACCTCGCCCGCAAGATCAGCAAGGAGTCCGGCGGCGGGGAGACCGTCTATGGCTGACTTCCCGGTGGTCGCCAGCGCCGGCACCCTCCGCGCCGACCCGGCGTCCGGCTGGACGGTGCCACACGACTGGACCCCCGACGGCGTGCTCGTCGAGGGCGACGGCAACGGCGCGGTGGCCCTGCACCTGTCCGTGGCGCTTTGCGTCCTCAACGACACGTTCCGTGAGGGCCATGCGTCCGGCGTCCCGGTCGCAGGCGTGCGGGTGCGCGCGGACGGCGCCTTCGACCGCGAGACCTGGGTCTCGCAGGGAGTCGCGTACTCCGTCGAGGTCGACTCCACGGCGTCGGCCGGCAAGGTGGCCGGGTTGCTCGCCAGGGTCGACGAGGTCGCCGAGGTCCCGCGCGCTCTCCGCGCGGGGATGAGCGTGGAGCGGTCCGATGGCTAGGCGTCACGAGCCCCGCTCGCGCTACCGGGCCTACGACGGGGGGCCGGACCCGCTGGCACCTCCGGTCGACATCGCCGAGGCGCTCGACGCCATCGGCCAGGACGTGATGGCCGGCTACTCGCCCGAGCGGGCGATGCGCGAGTTCCTCCGCCGCGGCGGGCAGGACCAGCGCGGGCTCGACGACCTGGCCCGCCGGATCGCCGAGAAGCGCCGCGAGCTGACCCAGCGGCACAACCTCGACGGCACGCTCCAGGAGGTCCGCGAGCTGCTCGACCACGCCGTCCTCAGCGAGCGCGGCCAGCTCGCCCGCGACATCGACCTCGACGAGGGCGACCGCGCCCTGCGCGAGCTCACCCTCGACAACCTGCCGTCCTCGACGGCTGCTGCGGTGAGCGAGCTGTCGTCGTACGACTGGAAGAGCCGCGAGGCGCGCGAGGACTACGAGCAGATCAAGGACCTGCTCGGGCGGGAGATGCTCGACCAGCGGTTCGCCGGCATGAAGGAGGCGCTGGAGAACGCCACCGACGCCGACCGGGCGGCGATCAACGAGATGCTCACCGACCTCAACGAGCTCCTGTCCAAGCACGCCGCGCGGCGAGGACACCCCGGAGGACTTCGCCGACTTCATGGACAAGCACGGCCAGTTCTTCCCGGAGAACCCGCAGAACGTCGATGAGCTGCATCGACGCGATGGCCGAGCGCGCGGCGGCCGCCCAGCGGATGATGAACTCGATGACCGCCGAGCAGCGGGCCGAGCTGATGTCGCTGGCCGAGCAGGCGTTCGGCTCACCCGACCTGATGCAGCAGCTGGCGCAGCTCGACGCCAACCTCCAGGCCCTGCGGCCCGGCGAGGACTGGCGCGGCTCCGAGCAGTTCGACGGCGAGCAGGGTCTCGGCCTCGGCGACGGCACCGGCGTCCTCCAGGACCTCGCTGGTCTCGACCAGCTCGCCGAGCAGGTCGCGCAGTCCTACGACGGCGCTCGCCTCGACGACATCGACCTCGACCTCCTGTCCCGAGCAGCTCGGCAACCAGGCCGCCGTCGACGCCCGGACCCTGCAACGGCTCGAGCAGGCGCTGCGGGACTCGGGCTACCTCAAGCGCAGCAGCGACGGCCAGCTCAAGCTCAGCCCGAAGGCGATGCGGCAGCTGGGCAAGGCCCTGCTCAAGGACGTCGCCCAGCGGATGAGCGGGTCGCCAGGGCCAGCGCGACCTGCGCCAGGCGGGCGCGGCCGGCGAGCTGTCCGGCGCGACCCGCGAGTGGCAGTTCGGCGACACCGAGCCGTGGGACGTCACGCGCACGATCACCAACGCCGTACGACGCACCGTCGCCGAGGGCGGCCGGCCCGCGACGTGCATCCGGATCGAGGTCGGCGACGTCGAGGTGAGCGAGACCGAGGCCCGCACCCAGGCCGCCGTCGCGCTCCTGGTCGACACGTCGTTCTCGATGGCGATGGACGGCCGCTGGGTGCCGATGAAGCGCACCGCGCTCGCGCTGCACACCCTGATCCGGTCGCGTTTCCGCGGCGACGCCCTGCAGCTGATCGGCTTCGGCCGGCACGCGCAGGTCATGGACATCGAGGAGCTCACCGGCCTCGACGCGATGTGGGACAAGGGCACCAACCTCCACCACGCCCTGCTGCTGGCCAACCGGTTCTTCCGCAAGCACCCCAGCGCCCAGCCCGTGCTGCTGATCGTCACCGACGGCGAGCCGACCTCCCACCTCGAGCCCAACGGGGAGGTCTACTTCGAGTACCCGCCCCACCCCCTGACCGTCGCCTACTCGGTGCGCGAGCTCGACGGCTCCGGCCGGCTCGGGGCCCAGGTGACCTTCTTCCGGCTCGGCACCGACCCGGGCCTGGCCCGGTTCGTCGACTCGATGGCCAAGCGGGTCGACGGCCGCGTCGTCGCGCCGGAGCTCGACGACCTCGGTGCCGCGGTGGTCGGGTCCTACCTCGGCTCGCGGGGTCCGGCCGGCTTCGCGGGCGGCTACTACAGCGACTGGTACGGCGGCGGCAGAGGCTCCTGGACCGAGCGGGGGCTCTAGGGCAGGCACCGGCCCCAGGAGCCCGACGCGCCACATCCGCATCACGCGTCACGACGGCTGTTGCCTGCGCCCAGATGAACGTCAGGTGAACGAAACCTTGAACAGTTGGTGAACTGGACACGGGGGATTTCCCTGGACGTCATCTTGGCCTCACACTCGACCACGTGTCGGCACAGCTGCTCACCTTGATCCTCGTCGTGATCGTCGCGCTCGGCTTCGACTTCACCAACGGCTTCCACGACACCGGCAACTCGATGGCCACCACCATCGCCACCGGTGCCCTCAAGCCCAAGACCGCCGTCGCGCTGGCCGCGGTCCTCAACCTCGTCGGAGCGTTCCTCTCCGTCGCGGTGGCCCTGACCGTGACCAACGCGGTCGTCTCCATCCAGGACTCCAACGGCGCGCCCGACCCGGCGCTGACCGCCGACCACGGATCGGCCCTGCTGCTGATCATCCTCGCCGGCCTTGTCGGCGGCATCATCTGGAACCTGCACGACCTGGCTGTTCGGCCTGCCCTCGAGCTCGTCGCACGCGCTCTTCGGCGGCCTGATCGGCGCCACCATCGCCGGCATCGGCTGGGGCGGCGTCCACTGGACCGGCGACAGCACCAAGCTCGACGGCGTCGTCGGCAAGGTGATCCTGCCGGCCTTCGCCTCGCCAGTGATCGCCGGCGATCGTGTCCATGGTCGGCACCTGGCTGATCTTCCGGATCACCCGCGCGCTCGGGGAAGGGCTCAACAACGGCGGGTTCCGCTGGGGCCAGATCGGCACCGGGTCGCTGATGGCCCTGGCCCACGGCACCAACGACGCGCAGAAGACGATGGGCGTGATCACGCTGTCGCTGATCGCCTACGGCAGCTGGACCGACCTCGGCGCCATCCCGATGTGGGTCAAGTTCTCCTGTGCGGTCGCGATCGCGCTCGGCACCTACGTCGGTGGGTGGCGGATCATCCGCACCATGGGCAAGGGCATCACCGAGATCGAGGCGCGCCAGGGCACGGCCGCCCAAGGTTCGGCGGCCGCGGTCATCCTGGCCTCGAGCCAGCTCGGGTTCGCCCTCTCGACCACCCACGTCGCCACCGGCTCGATCCTGGGCAGCGGCCTCGGCAAGCCCGGAGCTTCGGTCCGCTGGCGCGTCGCCGGTCGGATGGCCGTGGCGTGGTTCATCACCCTGCCGATGGCGGCCCTGGTCGGCGCGGCCACCTGGGAGATCGGCAACGCAGTGGGCGGTGGCCTCGTCGGCGCCCTCGTCATGGTCGCGATCCTCGTGGTGGCTGCCGGTCTCATGTACGTCCGTTCCCGCCGCAACCCGGTCACGGCCGAGAACGTCAACGACGACTGGGAGGACCCGAGCGCGGTCCTCGAGCCGTCCGACCCGGTCGCGGCCTGAGGAGGCACCGATGTTCTCGTTGTTCCTCCAGGACATCTGGAAGGTCCTGATCTACAGCCTCATCCTCGGTGCCGGCCTGCCCGTGGTCTACGCCCTCGGAGTCCGTGCCTCCGCGCTGGGCGCCGTCGGTGTCGACGGCGCCGAGGGTGGCGCCGAGGGCGGCGCCGAGACGGCCTCGCTACGACCTCGCCACCTGCTCGGCAAGGTCGCAGCCGGGGTCTGCTTCGCCATCGTGCTGGCCGGCATCGGGCTGGGCCTGGCCTACATCTGGGCCTCCGGCCACGGAGACCAGCTCAGCTTCGAGCACACCTACCCGACGATCGTCGCCAAGAGCTGAGCGCCCGTGGCCGAGCAGACCTCCTCGCTGGGCCAGAGCGTGCTCGACTGGCTGCGCGCGGGCTACCCCGAGGGCATCCCGCCGCAGGACTACGCGCCGATCCTCGGCGTCCTGCGGCGGCGGCTCACCTCGGAGGAGATCCACGCGATCGCCGACGGGCTCGCCGCCCAGTCCCTGGAGTCGGTCGACCCGATCTCCCGCGAGGACATCGAGGCGATGGTCGAGCAGATCGTCTACCAGCGCGCCGACGACGTCGACGTCGCCCGGGTCTCGGAGCGGCTCGCCGCGGGTGGCTGGCCGCTCGCCGACGCCATCTGAGCGCGCTCTCTAACTGGTGACGTCCTTGGTGGTGAACCTCGCCCAGGCCGCGGCGAAGAACACCACGGCGTACGACGCGGCGAGCGCAAGGCCGGCGACGATGTTGTTCCAGGCGATCGGGTCGCGGAACAGGTCGCCGAAGTCGAGCCAGTGGTGGGTGAGCAGGTAGGGGTGCAGCCACGCCACCTGCGGGATTGAGTCGAGCACGAACGACGTGGAGCTGAACATGATCGTCGCGATGGTCGCCGCGATCGGCTGCTCGGTCAGGGTCGAGGCGAACAGGCCGACTGCGCCCAGGGCGGCCAGCCCGCAGGCGAGGTAGGAGGCGGCCAGCAGCACCCGGAGCAACCCGGCTGCGAAGGAGATCTGGGTGCCGGACAGCAGTGTCATCGAGCCGCCGCCGAACAGGATCAGCCCCATCACCATCCCGACCAGGGTGACGACGTACGTCGCGAAGAAGGCGCCGACCGTGATGCCGGCGTACTTGACGAGGAGGAGCCGGAGCCGGGTCACCGGCGTGACCAGCAGGTAGCGCAGGGTGCCGATGTTGGCCTCGCCCGCCACGGAGTCGCCGGACACGACGGAGACAGCCAGCGGCAGGAACAGGCCGAGCTCGATGGTCAGCGCGGCCAGGGCGACGAAGAGGCCGTTCTCGGTGATGGAGCGGAAGAAGTCGGGGGCGTCCTGACCGGGCTGGGACAGGGTGCTCTTGACCGAGATCGCGATCAGCACCGGCACGGCGGCCAGGACCAGCAGGCCGGCCTGGTTGCGGCGTCGGCCGAACATCAGCCGGAGCTCGGAGAGGAAGAACCGGGGCGACACCATCGCCCGCGGCCGGCGGACGATGCTCGCCCGTGGAGCCTCAGCCACTGACATCGAAGCCCTCCCCGGTGAGCGAGACGAACACGTCCTCCAACGACGGCCGGGCCACCCGGAAGCCCACCACGGAGACGCCGGCGTGCACGCAGGCCGCGACGACCTTCTCGGGGGCGACCTCGCCGAGGTGACCGGTCGCGCTGCCCGCCGTGGTGTGGATGTCGGTCAGGCCGAGCTCGCCCATCACCCGGGCGGCGTCGCGAGGGGCGTCGGTCTCGACGGTCGCCTCGGTGGCACCACCGGACCGCAGGTCGGCACTGGAGCCCTGGGCGACCAGCTTGCCGACGTGCATCACGCCGAGATGGGTGCACATCTGCTCGACCTCGGCGAGCAGGTGGCTCGAGACCAGCACGGTGGTCCCGTCGCCGGCCAGCGACCCGACCAGCTGGCGCACCTCCCGGGTGCCCTGGGGGTCGAGCCCGTTGGTCGGCTCGTCGAGCACCAGCAGGTCCTTGGGGGTCAGCAGGGCTCCGGCGATCGCGAGCCGCTGACGCATGCCGAGGCTGTAGGCGCGGAACCGCTTGTCCGCGGCTGCCAGCAGGCCGACGCGGTCGAGCGCGGCGTCGACGCGATGTCGGGCGGTCGCCGGGTCGGCGGTGCGGTCGGCGGCGTCGAGGCGGAGCAGGTTGCGCCGGCCGGAGAGGTAGGGGTGGAACGCCGGCCCCTCCACCAGAGCGCCGACGGCCGGCAGCACCGCGGCGGCCCGCGCCGGCATCTCCTCACCGAACAGCTGGACGTCACCGCCGGTCGCGCTGATCAGCCCGAGCAGCATCCGGATCGTCGTGGTCTTCCCCGACCCGTTGGGGCCGAGGAAGCCGTAGACCGAGCCGGTCGGCACCTCGAGGTCGATCGCGTCGACGACGGTCTGCGACCCGAACCGCTTGGTCAGCGCACGGGTGGAGACGGCGAGCTCGGTCACCGCGCCGTCATCGGGCCGACAGGGCGCGGTACAGCAGCTGCGGCGGTACGGCGCCCACAGCCACCCGGCCGTCGTCGGTCAGGACCGCGGAGAGCAGCGCCGTACGCAGCAGGTGGCCGGAGCCCCAGGCGCCGCTGACGCGGGGGAAGGCCTTGAGCATCGCCGTGGGGCTGGTCGCGCCGGTTGTCCCGCCGGTCGACCCGCCGGCGGCCTGCTGGTCGGCCGGGAGGGTCGCGACCAGCACGCTGGTCCAGCCCTTCCCGACGACCTGGGGAGCGCCGTTCAGGTGACCGGGCATCCGGCCCTGCATCTGCTTCGGCATCTGCTCGTGCAGCTGGCCGGTGCCCTTCATGGACGGCAGTGTGCCCTCCTTGACGGTCGCGCCCGGCGGCGGGGTGAAGCCGAAGACGGAGGCGTCGGGCGTCGCGGTCGACAGGGAGGTGAACCCCACCTCGAACGCGGGGGTCGTCGCGCCTCGGGCGAAGACCTGGACCCGGATCGGGATGTGGGTGGCGCCGTCGATCGCGATGCGCACCGAGCCGACCAGCGAGCGGGAGTCACGGGGGACCAGGTCGAGCTGGTAGGCGGCGCGGCCGGCCACGGTCGCGGTCGGGTCGGTGGAGACCTGGGTGGACGGATCGATGGCGGCGAGCGCCTTCTCCGCGGCCTGCTGGGGGGTCATCGCCCCGGCTGCCGGCGACTGCGGGGCGGCCTGGGTGTGGTGGCTGCCGGCGGGGACGGTCCAGTGGGTGGCGGTGTTGTCGTGGCTGGACCAGGCCCAGACGTTCGTGCCGTTGTGCACCAGGTCGGACTCGCCGAGCTGACCGAGGAGGGCGAGCCGCTGCTGGTCGGGGCCGGCGTACCAGACCCGCATCGTGTGCGAGCCGGAGAGCATGGAGGAGAAGCTCGCGGCGTTGCCGCCGCGGCCGCCGAGGCTGGGCAACGCGGGCAGCCCGAGGTCGGCGGTCTCGACGACCGTGCCCGACAGGGCCTTCACCTTCGCCTGGCTCACGTCGGCGAGCAGCTGGGCCGCCGTACGAGGGGGAAGGGTGCCCTGCGCACTGGCGGTGACGGCGTGGACCAAGGGGCCGACCCCGATCAGGGCGGCCGCAGCGAGTGCGGGCACGCCCCAGCGGGCACGACGGGAGTGGAGGAGCGAAGCCATGCCCCCATCATGGCTCGCACCCGCTGTGAGTCCGCTGAGAACCTGTGACCGGAGTCAGCGACGCCCTGGCGCGACCCTGGCCGGCGGCGTGCCAAGGTGGGCGCATGCGGCTGCTCGTCGTCGAGGACGAAGCGCGACTGGCGCGCGCTCTCCAGCGTGGCCTGACCGCCGACGGGTTCACCGTCGACGTGGCGGGCGACGGGGTGTCCGGGCTGGCGCGGGCGCGCGTGGGTCGGTACGACGCGGTGCTGCTTGACGTGATGCTGCCGGCGCTGTCCGGCTACGAGGTGGTCAAGCGGCTTCGAGCCGAGGACAACTGGGTGCCGGTGATGATGGTCTCGGCCAAGGACGGGCCCTACGACCAGGCCGACGGGCTCGACTACGGCGCGGACGACTACCTGACCAAGCCGTTCGACTACGTCGTGCTGCTGGCACGGCTGCGTGCCCTGCTCCGCCGGCAGAGCGACCCGCGGCCGCCGGTGCTGACCCACGGCGACGTCGCCCTCGACCCGGCGACCCGCGAGGTCACGCTGGCCGGGCAGCCGGTCGCGCTGAGCCGGCGCGAGCACGAGCTCCTCGAGTTCTTCCTGCGTCACCCCGACCGGGTCATCACCAAGACCGAGCTGCTCGACCGGGTCTGGGACGCCCGCGGTGGCGGCTACGAGCCCAACACCGTCGAGGTGTACGTCGGCTACCTGCGTCGCAAGCTCGGCCCCGGGGTGATCGAGACGGTGCGGGGCGCCGGCTACCGGCTCGCCCGATGAGCACCTCGCTCGCCGCGCCGGTGGGCTGGTGGCGCCGCCGGTCGCTCCGGGCCCGGCTGATGACGATCGGGCTCCTCGGGCTTGCGGTGGCTCTCGCGGTCGGCAGCATCACCCTCTACGTCGCGCTGTCGGTGGCCAACCGGCACGACCTCGACCGGCGTGCGGACGCGACGGCCGCCCAGGTCGCCGAGCTGGTCACCACGGGTCGCCTGCCCGACCCGATCCCCGTGACCGGCACCGAGTCGGTCCAGGTGGTGGATGCGAACGGCCGGGTGCTGAGCGCCTCGGCGAACGGCGACCGCCTCACTCCGTTGCTCACTCCCGACGAGCTCGCCCGCGCCCGGACGTCGCCGGTGACGGTCTCCGGGTCGCGGCTGGGGATGAGCTCGACGCTGCGGGTCAGCGCGACGCCGGTCTCGTCCGACCCGGGGGCGCCGGTCGTCGTCGTGGCCGAGCCGGTCTCCGACCTGGCTCGGAGCCAGCACCTGCTCGTGGTCACGCTGCTGGTGACCTACCCCCTGCTGCTGCTCGTGCTCGGCCTCATCGCGTGGCGGGTGATCGGGGCGGCCCTGCGACCGGTGGAGTCGTTGCGCTCGGCGGCCGAGCGGGTGTCGGGCTCCGGCCACGACGAGCGACTGCCGGTGCCCGAGTCGCGCGACGAGATCCACGCCCTGGCAGTCACCCTGAACTCGATGCTCGAGCGGCTCGCGGCCGCCCGCGACCGCGAGCACAGCTTCGTGGCCAACGTCGCCCACGAGCTGCGCAGCCCGCTGGCGTCGCTGCGGGTCCAGGTCGACGTCGCCGGGCGCCACGGCGCCACCGACGAGGACCGCGCCGACCTGGGCGCCGAGGTCGACCGGCTCTCCGCGCTGGTCGACGACCTCCTCGTCCTGGCGCGGCTCGACGCGGGGGAGCCCTTGCCCGAGCCCGACCCAGCCGCCCTGCCGTCGCAGGTGCTGCCGGGTTTCGCGACCACCGATCCGCCGGCGGTGGTGCTCGGGCCGGTCGCGGACGGCACCGTGCCGATGAGCCGTCTCGAGCTCGAACGGGTCGCTCGGCAACCTGCTCACCAACGCCCGGCGCCACGCCCGCTCCCGCGTCGACCTCTCCTTTCGTCGTACGGCGGAGAGCGCGGTGGTCGTGGTCGGCGACGACGGCTCGGGTGTCCCCGAGGCCGACCGCGAGCGCGTCTTCGACCGGTTCGCGCGGCTCGACGACGCCCGCGACCGGGACAGCGGCGGCACGGGCCTCGGGCTGGCGATCGCGAGGGAGCTAGTCCGCCGTCGTGGTGGCGACATCGTGCTCGGCGACGTGTCCGCCGGGGGCCTGCTCGCCGAGGTCGTCTTCCCTACGGCCTGAGGACGGCCGCGAGCTCCTCGACACCGTCGACGAGGCGGGTGCCGGGCCGTGCCCACGAGGCGTTGGCGTCGACCGCGTGCACCGGGGGGCCGGACGGCAGCACCCCACTCGCGACCAGGTCGAGGGCCAGGCGCCGGCATCCGTCGCGGTCGAAGCCGCAGGGCGCGACGACGACCAGGTCGGGCTCGGCGGCGTGGACCTGCTCCCAGGTCACCCGCCGCGACTTCTCCCCGGGCGTGCCGAGGAGCGGTTCGCCACCCGCGAGGGAGATCATCTCTGGAATCCAGTGACCGGGCGCGAAGGGCGGGTCGGTCCACTCCAGGAACATCACCCGCGGCCGCGGTCGCGGCCGCCCGCGCACCCCCCGGCGTACGACGTCGAGCCGGCGCCGCTGCTCGGCCACGAGGTGCTCGGCCTCGGCCCGGTGCCCGGTCGCGCGGCCGAGGGTGAGGATCGACTCCAGCACCTCCTCGAGGGTGGCGGGATCGATGGTCAGCACCTCGGCGGTGCACCCCAGGTGGGCGAGCGCGTCGTCGACCACGGAGACGTCGACCGCGCAGACGGCGCACAGGTCCTGGGTGACGACGAGGTCGGCGTCGAGGCCGGCCAAGGCACCCGCGTCGAGGTGGTAGAGGTCGTCGCCGCGTGCCATCGCCCCGACGACGAAGGCGTCGATCTCGACCGGCGACAGGCTCTCCGGCATCGCCGACGTCGACACGATCCGCCGCGACCGGGCCTCCGCCGGGTAGTCGCACTCGAAGGTCACGCCGACCACGTCGTCTCCCGCCCCGATCGCGAACAGGATCTCTGTGGTCGACGGCAGCAACGAGACGATCCGCACCCGTCCACCCTAGGCGGCTAGATTCGCGGCGACATGAGCAGCGAGATGAGCAGCGAGATGAGCCCCGACCTCGGCGACGACCCGACCTGGGACGAGACGACCCGCCCCACCCTCGCCGAGCCCGGCAACGCGCCGTACTCCCCGGCGCAGCTCGCCACGGCCGACCACCTCGTCCAGGTGCACGACCACCTGCGCTCGGAGCTCGAGCGGCTGCACGGTCTCGTCGACGAGGTACGACGAGGACTGCTGTCGGCGGGCGACGCCCGCGCCGGAGTCCAGGCGATGACCCTGCGGCAGAACAACTGGACCCTCGGCGCCTACTGCCAGTCCTACTGCGGCTTCGTCAACGGTCACCACACGCTCGAGGACGCCAGCGTCTTCCCGCATCTGCGGCGGGCCGAGCCGGACCTCGGACCGGTGGTCGACCGGCTCCACGAGGAGCATCAGGTGATCCACCACCTGCTCGACGCTCTCGACCACGCCCTGGTCGACCTGGTCCGCGAGGGGGACGAGTCGGCCCTCGATGCCCTGGACGCGACGATCAGGCGGCTCTCGGACCGACTGCTCAGCCACCTGGCCTACGAGGAGCGCGAGCTCCGCGGGCCGCTGGCGAGGCACGGGTTCTTCTGAGCGCACGCCGCTGCCGCCGGAAGCCCGTGGATTCGGTAGAGATTGGGTCTGTCTCGGGTCATCTTCGGCTGAGCCCGGAGCCTGATGACCCCACGCTCGACTATCTGGTCGCGAACCTTGTGGACGTTGGGCTCTCGGCGACCATGAGGGTCTACGCGCACTACGCATCGGGGTGGCGTGACCCTGCCGCCCTCTTCGGGGGGTTGGCCACGGACCGGCGCGGTTGGTCAGGAACGCGCGAGTGGACGTCCCTTGAATACGACCTGAGGATCGAGGCCGGTCACGATTTCCTGCTCGTTCAACTACACGTCACCGTGTCGAAGGACCAGGCCCAATGCGGTAGCCACGGCTGGCGAGCATCCGCGGACCTGACTCTTGGGCCTGGTGAACACTTGAGTCGCGTGGTGGACGAGTTGAAGGACCTCGTGGCCTCTGCCTCCTGACCGCAGGCGGACGGCCGCTCAGGCATGAGGGTGCGTTGCATCGCCTAGACAGGTTCGAGCCTTTCCGCTGGAAGCCCTCCTGAACAACGATGCAGCCGCAGCTGCCCAGGACGGGTCGCCCCACCAGCCCTTGCCATCCCGCCACGACGCTCGCCACTCGACAAGAGCCTCGGTTGCCGCCGTGCTGGTCGGTCACCCAGCGCGTGCGGACCGTGGGCTACTTCGACGCGTGTCGCGCTGCCTTTCCCCATCAGATGTGACCTACTGATCAAGCGGTCCTGACATCAGGCTGCCGGTCCGGGCCCTCATGACCCGGTAACCGATGTGGAACCAGATCGACTCAGACGGGAAGAACGACGATGCGCAGACTGAAGACGCTCGGCTCGGCGCTGCTCGTGGCGGCGGTACTCGTGATGGGTGCCAACTACGTCGCCTATGCGGCCACTGGCCACGCATTCATCCTCGGCAAGACCAACAAGGCGGACAAGGTCACCACGTTGGCGCGCACCACTAACGGCACTGTGCTGAAGCTGACGACCAAGAACAGTGGCGCCGCCCCTCTGGTGACCAACGGAAGGGGCAAGGTCACCAACCTCAACGCCGATCGGGTGGACGGCGTCCATGCATCCGCCCTCGGCGTGAACACCCTCCTCTTCACTACTCCGATCTCGAAGCCCAGCGCTCCGTCGTTCGTAGTCACGCTCGCCAACGTGGCGAAGGGGAACTACTTGGTCAACGGGTCCGGCTTCATCTACGGCAGCCGTGCTGCCGGCATCCGGTGCGATCTCATCGTGGACGGCACCCAGCAGCTCTACGACTGGTTTGACGTCGCGACCGGCCAGAACTGGGCGGACCTGAACATGTCGGGCATGATCAGCGTCCCGGCGACCCAGGACCTGACCTTCCAGTGCCTGACCAACGACAGCTCGAACACGGACTGGTCGAGCTATTCCGCGTCCCCGCTGAAGATCGCGCTGACCAAGATCAAGTCGCTGACCACCAGGACGCCGTCGGTCGCCAAGAATGCCCAGAAGTCGGCAACGAAAACCGGCCCAAGCCGTTGACGTGCCGCAACGCACTCATATGTTGCGTTGAGGTACGTCCTTGCCGATGACCGGCCGGCCTGATCGGACAGTCGTCTGGCTCCCCCTTCGGAGGCACGGATGGGGGCGGCTCGCCATCAGCGGCCCCCATCCGTTTCAACTCTGCTTGGATCGGGGACGGAGTTCGGCGGTGCCTTCGGGCCACGAGGGCGCAGGCGATCGCGGCTCATGCGGTTGAGCGCACGCGGCCAAGAACCACCGGGCGCGAGCGGCTCAGCCCGCGCCAAGCTGCTCTGCTGGTAGACCAGGGGGAGTCGGCGTGGACGCCGACTGCCGAGTTGAGGCCTCGTCTGGGGGCGGTGTGCCGTGGATGCGTTCGTGTCACGAGGGACGGTCCGCTCGATGTCGGTCCACCCCTCCGGCCACGCGGAGGTTGTCGAACATGTGTGTGGTGGAGTCAACAACGCCCGTCGCAAGCTCGGGGAGAGCTCGACGGGCGTTGTCACCCCTCTGCATCGTGGTTGAACGAGTCGAGTCTGAGCTAATACGCGGTCCGGGGGACGACCGCTCACGGGGGGATGACAGTGCGCCGGACAGTGGCGGATCCGTCCGCGTTGGTGCGATGAGTTGCGTTATCTCCGAAGCGGCGAAGGGCCTGGAGGAGCTCCGAGCCCACGCTGGATCAGACGTCCTCGACGCTCCCGGCGAAGATGACCCGGCGGGCCACGTCATACGTCACCGAATCGGCACGTACCGCAGCCATCTCGGCAGAGGTCTGGGCGGTGCTCAAGGCGTTGCCGTCGGCGAACCACAGCTCCGCGACCAAGTAGGGCGCGTCGTCCGCGTGGGGAAGGCTGATGGTGAAGCGCTCGAGACCGGGGACCGCAAGCACGAGCGGCACGTGCCGCTCGCGGTAGGCAGTCTCGAAGTCGTCCCCATCGGCGGGGTCGAAGTACTGGACGGTGATCCTGTGCATCGATGGAGCATCGCATCGCTGGTCGGGCATCCGAATCCGTCGGGAACCTCAGGGATTCGCAGCAGCGAGCAGACCCGACGGTGCATCGGGAGCGCGCCGGCCCGAGCTGGTTTCGTACCGCCAGCCGATGTGGGGTCGACTCTCCGGTAACGTCACTGCGTGCACTGTGCATGTTTCGCGAGCGGACGCACCCGCCACTGAGTGCGCGGCCTTCGGGCCGCAACGCGCTGCCCGACCAACAGGGCCCGGCAGCTCAATCCTCACGCACTCACGAAGGACATGCTCACTGTGAACATCCGCGACTATCACTCGTCCGACCTGCCCGCCCTGATCGCCCTCACCATCGAGACGTTCCGCCCGCTGTTTGAGCAGCACCTGCCCGGGCAGCTGGCCAGCGAGGTCTTCACGCATGACCACGGAGACTGGGAAGGCGACTATCGCCAGGAAGTCCCGACCTTCTTCGACGCCGACAACGACCGCTTCGTCACCCTCGCAGAAGAAGCGGCCCGGATCGTGGGCTACGTCGGATGGAACATCACCAACGGAGACTCGGGCCGCCTGGAGATGGTCGCTGTGTCGCCGTCTGCACAACACCAGGGGGTCGGCACAGCCTTGTGTCACGAAGTGCTGGATCGACTGCGCAGCCGTGGTGTCATGGTGGTGCACGTCGGCACTGGCGGTGACATGTTCCACGCTCCCGCCCGGCGACTGTACGAGGCGCTCGGCTTCACCGGCTACCCGGTTGTCGACTACACCAGGGCACTCTGAGCGGAGGGTGTGTGGCGGGGGCGATGGCCACCCTCGCCACTCGCTCCCTCCTCCCGGTGCCCGATGCCCTGTTCCGATGAGCGGCCGGTGGAAACCGGGTGGATCGTCGTTGCTGCTCCAGACCACGATGAGCGTGTGAACCCCGATCTGCCGGCTCGGCTGCGCCCCCAACTCGGCGTGTCCGAGGCGGACCTGTTGGTATCGGTACTCGCCATGCTGGCGGAGCGGGTACTCGGCGTCTTGGGAGCGACTCTCGCCGGCGTGTACCTGAAGGGCTCCTTCGCGCTTGGCTCGGGTGACGTCCATTCCGACGTCGACTTCCTCATCGCCACACATGGCCCCCTGGACGCCCCGCAGGATGAAGCCGTCCGTGATCTCCATCGAGTGCTGCCCGACCAGGAGGACCACTGGGCACACGTGCTGGAAGGCTCCTACGCCAGCCTTGACGACCTACGGGCGCGGGCAGACCCGAGAACCCCTTGGCTCTACGTCGACAACGGCAATCGCGAGATGGAGTGGTCCACCCACGACAACACCGAGGTGTTCCGTTGGGTCCTGCACAACCGGGCGTTGCGGATCTGCGGCCCCGATCCGGCGACTCTCATCGACGACGTGCCTCCACGGGTACTGCGTCACGAGGCTGCCTCTCTGGCGGTCAGCCGGGCCGAAGGCATCGCCGCCGACATGGACTACCTGAGTAACGCGTGGGGTCAACCGCACGAGGTGCTCACCCGCTGTCGGCTGCTCTACACCGCCACGAACGCGCAGGTGATCGGCAAGCACGACGCTGCTCGCTGGACCAGGTGCGTCGTACCGGACGAATGGCACGACCTGATCGACCATGCCGTCGCTGACCGCCCATACCCCACGGTGCGTATCCATCAGCTGGCCGATCCCACACGGGCGGAACGCACGTGGGAGTTCATCGAGTTCATGGCGCCGCTCATCGCTCAGGCAGCCTCCCGTGACGATGTCCAGTCCTAGACCTGGCGGCCTCAGTCATGCCGCGAACGACCGCTCACGCCGCTGAGAGGGGAGGTCAGATGCTCCGAGGACAGGTCGGGCGGCGAGGATTCAGTTGGAGTGTCGGTCGTGGATGTTGCGGCATCACAGCTCGTACTACGTGCTGCCTTTCGCCTTCAACCATTCCTGAAGCACATGGTCCTGGTACTGACCCAGCAGGTAGAAGCGAACGGCAGTGCGAGGGCTCTGCCAGCCGAACTGGCAGATGAGCTGACGCTCCCGCGGCAACGCCTCTCCGTCGGGCCCTCTGCGTAGAGCCAGATCGACACCGGTAGCTCGGTGATGCTCACGCATGAAGCGCGCACTGGGAACGTCGAAGTCGAACACGTTCACAGTGTGCCTGCGCCAGCGCCCGTCGGCAGGTGAGCGCTCCTGACACCGTCGTCCGAGGACCCGACCGCGCATGAACGAGATCTGAGGCGGACCCGACGCCTTCCCGCTGCAACACTGTCGCGGTGGACTTTCACCTGCGACGGGCCACTCCTGAGGACGCGCGGGGGGTCGCCGAGGTCTACGTGGAGTCATGGAACACGGGATTCGCGAAGGTCATGCCGCCACGGGTGCTCGATCGGAAGCAGATAGCCCGGTGGGAACGCGACATCGGTACAGGGCCCGTGCAGTGGTGGTTGGCCGACACCGGCGCGTCGGTCGTCGGCTTCGCTGGAACGGGACCGAGTCGCGATCCGGTCGACCCTGACCTTGGCGAGCTGGACACGATCGCGGTATCGCCGCTGGCGTGGCGTCGTGGGGTAGGCAGCCGTCCGATGCACGCCGCTCTCGGTGACCTGCGTGGCAGCGGCTGCCGCCAGGCCATCGTGTGGACGATCGCCGGCTACGCGCAGGGTAGGAAGTTCTACGAGTCCACCGGCTGGCACGCGTCGGGTGAGGTGCGTGACTCCGGTGTGCAGATCGCCTTCCGTCGTCCGCTGCTGGCCTCTCACCCGTGACCGGCCGCTCATCGGCTGCGTGCGCCGGGCAGCGGTCGGAAGCATTCGATAATCCTGGCATGACTGACTCGCTCAACAGCGGTGGTGGGCTGGATGACGGCGACGCGAGCCGCCCATGGCACACGCTCTCCTCGGGCTTCGAGGAGGCCCGTGCCCGCGTGGACTCGCTGGATCGACTCGTCGAGTGGCCCGCGCAACGCGCGCTGCTCGGTGACGTCACGGGACTTACGATCCTGGACGCCGGCTGTGGCAACGGGGCCAAAATCGCTCAGTTGGCTGGCGACGGCGCCGTGACGTCGGTCGGCGTCGACATCAGCGCGAACTTCATCGCGCCGCCGCCGCCGGGTGTCGAGCTCATCCAGGGTGATCTCTCCGATCTGGCGGCGGTGCCCGGCCTCGCCGGCAGACGATTCGACCGGATCCTGTTCCTGCAGTCCTTCGGGTACGCCGCTGACCCGGTCCGGGCGTTGCAGACCGCCCGCGACATGTTGGCCGACGACGGCTACATCCTGCTCACCAGGACCCAGCCGATTCGCTACGCGATCGAGCGGGCAGAGGAAAACGGGACCTCGCTGGGGGAGGAGTATTTCGCCACTGAGTCATTCGCCTACCGGCACCGCAGCTGGAACGAACAGGTCACCCTCACCAAGCGCCCGTACACGATGTCGGACCTTCTGAACACCTTCAGCGCGGCTGGACTGTGGATCGAGACTGCAGTCGAGCCGCAGCTGCCTGCGGAGGCCGCGCGGCGGTATCCCCACAAGCAGGCAGTGATGAACAGGTATCTCGGCATCCTGATGTTCAAGCTGCGGCCACTTACCTGAGCATCCATTCCGCGTGTCCGCGGGCAGCGGCATGTCACGGATCGATCCGGGCTGGTCGAAGCGAACACCATGGCCGAGAAGATCGGAGCGCCCGAGTCTCGGCACGAACGAGGCAACGCGGCTGGAGAGCTCACGGGGCCGCACGATCGCGCTCCTGAGCGATGGCTCCCGAGCGATGGTCCTGCTCCTGGAACACCGCGACGGCGACCCCGGGGAACACGCGGTCGACCCAGCCGGGGTCAGGCCGAGCGGTGGGTTCGTCCTCGAGAACGGTCGGGTCGATGTTGACCCCGACCGTGACACCGCGCCGATGGGCGGGGCGCTGCGGATCGTCGCCCACTTTGTTTCCGAGGCGCGCCTCCAAGCGGTGCCTCATGGCAGGTGGATCGGTAGTGCACGGCCGCGAACGCTCATCGGCTCCACACGGTCAGCGGCTGAGAGTGCGCCGTCGCCTGCTCCTTCTGACCCCTCAGGTCCGCCCGAAACATGCGATCCGTCGGCATCGGCCCGGGCGTGTTTCGAGGATGACCTGAGCGGGCTGCCGGGCTCCTTCTTCAGCCCGATTCGCAGACGCAGAGCTGGATGGCCGCCTCCCCGGTGAACGGTCGACCGGACCAGTCGCCGTAGCGCTCGACGAGCCGGAGCCCACCCAAGGAGAGCAGCAGTGGCAGCTCCTGGGGGAAGATGCTCCTGAGCTCGAGCGGTGCGACGACGAAGTCGGGCGCGGAGTCGGTGGAGAAGTGCCACGTCCCGCGGGTCACCTGGGCGGCAGCATCGTAGGTCTCGGCGACATCCACCCTCACGTTGCCCCGGTCGGGATCCGCGAACGACAGCCCATCGCGGGGGCGTCGAACGCCGTCGGCATCGGCAAGGAGACGCACGTCCGGGTTGAACACGTCGAAGACGAAGTGCGCTCCGGGTGCCAGGTGGGCTCGTACGGATCGCAAGCAGCTCAGCAGATCGGCAGTCTCATGCAGATGGAGCAATGAGTTGGCTGCGATGAACACGAGGTCGAACGTGCGGCCGAGGTCGAAGTCACGCATGTCTCCCTGCACCCACTCCACGGCGAGCGAGCGCTCGTCCGCCTTGCGCTGAGCCTCGGTCAGCATCGCCGACGAGAGCTCGAGGCCGGTGCACGGATGCCCGTCGACGGCGAGGGGGATCAGCTTGTGTCCGGTGCCGCACCCGAGTTCCAAGACAGACCCGCCCTGCCGATCGGCTTCGGCCCTGTAGAAGTCGACAGCCGGCTCGCCACCCGGGAACAACCGGTCATACAGCCTCGCATCCGAGTAGAACCGTTCACTCATGGAGCGCACCCTTCTTGGACGGTTGGAACCACGCGAGTGGCCACGGCATCCCACGCTCGTGCGCCACGACATGACCGGCCTCAGGGGCTCCGGTCGGTGATGCAGAACGCCGTGCCGGCCGGGTCGCGGAGCACGGTCCAGCCCCGGCGCGTGTCGACGACAGCGGCGCCGAGCTCCACGTGGCGAGCCGTCTCGGCGGGCCGGTCGTCCGTCGCCAGGTCGAGGTGGGCACGGACCGGTCCGGTGGGCTCGTCCAGGCGCTGCAACAGCACCTTCATCAACGTGCCGTCCGGTATCCGGAGCCGCCGGAACTCGGCGTACGCCTTGGAGTCGTCGACCGGCCACCCGGTGAGCTCGGACCAGAAGGCGCATTCCTCCTCGTAGCGGTCCTGCGGGATGTCGAGACAGACCTGGTCGACTCGGCTGCGGTGTCCACCGCTCCATGTCATCGGCTGTGGTGGGGTCCGGGCGGTGGCTGACCGAGCACCAGACCAGTCCGCCGGGTGAGGTGTGGACGGCGAACTGGTGGTCGTCGGCGTGCACGTCGAGGTGGATCCGGCTCGGCCCCTCGCCCAGCCGCTGGACGCGCAGGTGGTCGTCGCCGTTCGGCGGCACCAGCGTCGCGAACTCGCCGTACTCCCCTCGGGTCGGCGAGAGCGTGGCCCCGGTGACCCCGAGCCAGGACTCCGTGGCCGCCGCGTGCATTTTCGGGCGCGAGATCGAGGAACGCGGTGATCCAGCGGACGTCGGCCATGGCGCGACGGTACCCACGTCACCACAGGCCGACCACGTCGCCGCCGATCCGGATGATGAACGCGGAGACGACCACGATGAAGAAGATCCGGACGAAGCGGGTGCCTCGGGAGACTGCCGTCCGGGCGCCGACGTAGCCGCCGACCAGGTTGCAGGCACCCATCACCAGCCCGACTTTCCAGAGCACCGCGCCCTGGGGGACGAAGACGCACAGCGCCGCGAGGTTGGTCGCCCAGTTGGCCAGGCGCGCCTTGGCCGAGCCCTCGAGGAAGCTGTAGCCCAGCAGCCCGACCAGGGCGATCACGAAGAAGCTGCCGGTACCGGGGCCGAGCGCTCCGTCGTAGCAGCCGATCACCAGGCCGGCCGCCATCGCCACCGCGACGTGACGACGGCCGGTGTAACGCAGCTCCGTGGTCTCTCCGAGGCTCGGCCGGAACAGCACGTAGCCGCCCACCACGATCAGGACGACGAGCACGATCGGGTCGAACGCCGCGGCGGAGATGTGCGAGGCGATCACCGCGCCGCCCAGGGCGCCGACGAAGGCACACGCCATCAGGGGGCCGAACGTGCGAGGGTCGGGGCGGACGCGGTGGTAGTACGTCGCGCTGCTGACGGTGGTGCCGCAGATCGAGCTGAGCTTGTTGGTGGCGAGCACGGTGACCGGCGCTGCGCCCGGTAGGCCGAGCAGCAGCGCGGGGAGCTGGATCAGCCCACCTCCGCCCACCACCGCGTCGACGAAACCCGCGGAGAGTCCCGCGAGCCCGAGCAGCCCCATCGTGGCCGTGCTCGGGTCGCTCACGCGGGCACTCTAGGGGCCGGCGCTCGAGGACACCTCCGCCGGTTGAGGAGGCGCGCGGGGACGCGGTCGCTCCGCCGGTTGAAGAGGCGCGCCAGCGCCGTCTCGAAACCCGGTGACGGTGCCTGGGGTCTGTTTTCTGGGCTCCCGGTGGTTTCGAGACGGTCGCAGAGCGACCTCCTCAACCAGCGGGAGCAGAAGCGCGGCGGTAGAGGCGCGCGACGGCCGCGGTCGTCAGGACGCCCTCGTCAGCCGGCGACCTTGGCGGGTGACCCGGACTAGCGTCCACCGCATGGAACGCACCGAGCGCCCGCTCCGCGCCGACGAGGTCACCACCCTTGCGCGGATTTCTCGACTACCACCGCGACACCTTCAAGATGAAGTGCTCCGGTCTCACCCAGCAGCAGCTGGCGCAGCCGCTGCCACCCAGTGACATGACGCTCGGCGGGATGATGAAGCACCTCGCCATCGTCGACCAGAGCTGGTTCGAGGACGACTTCATGGGCCGCGGCCTGATGCCTCCGTTCGACACCGTCGACTGGGAGGCCGACCGCGACTGGGAATGGCCCACGGCCGGCGACGACACACCAGAGGAGCTCTTCGCTCTCTTCTACGAGGCCGTGCGACGTTCGGACGCCGTGCTCGACGAGGCGCTGCAGCCCGGGGGTGTGGGTCTCGACGGTCTTTCCGTCCTGGATCCCCCCGACGGGGTCGGTCGCTTCAGCCTGCGCTGGATCCTGCTGCACATGATCGAGGAGTACGCCCGTCAAAACGGGCACGCCGACCTGATCCGCGAGTCCATCGACGGCACGACCGGTCAGTAGCCGACGAAAGGCGCGTGCGGTCCGTCGGTGCGGGTCGCTAGCGTCGCAGCCATGACCAAGACCGTGACGTTCGACGAGGCCTCCCGGGTCGACCCGCCCCTGCGGGGCGACGAGGCCACCACGCTGAGGACCTTCCTGGACTTCCACCGAGACACCTTCCGCTGGAAGTGCAGCGGTCTCACCCAGGAGCAGCTGGCCCAGGCCCACGGCCCCTCCGACATGACCCTCGGCGGCATGATGAAGCACCTCGCCGTCGTCGAGAGCGGCTGGTTCGAGGAGACCTTCCAGGGCGGTGGCCAGATGCCACCGTTCGACACCGTCGACTGGGAGGCCGACCGCGACTGGGAGTGGCACACCGCGCGCGACGACAGCCCCGAGGAGCTGCGCGCGCTGTTCGACGAGGCCGTCGGCCGAGCCGACGCGATCATCGAGGCGGCGCTCGCCACCGACGCCGGCCTCGACTCCACCTCCGTGCGCCAGAGCCGCCGCGAGAACTCGGCGTTCAGCCTGCGCTGGATCCTGGTCCACATGATCGAGGAGTACGCCCGCCACAACGGCCACGCCGACCTGATCCGGGAAGCCATCGACGGCCAGACGGGTGAGTGACCGCCGGATCCGGCCCGCGACCCATGACGACTGGCCGGCGATCTGGCCGATCTTCTCCGCGATCGTGGCCGACGGCGAGACCTACGCCTACCCCGAAGACCTCAGCAGCGACGGGGCGCGCGACCTCTGGGTGGAACGGCCACCTGGGCTGACCGTCGTGCTCGAGGACGACGGCCGTGTCCTCGGCACCGCCAAGATGGGGCCCAACCGTCCCGGCCGCGGGGACCACGTCGGCACCGCGTCGTTCATGGTCGACTCCGCGGCCCAAGGGCTCGGCGTCGGCCGCGCCCTCGCGTCGTACGTCGTCGACTGGCACCGAGAGCAGGGCTACGCCGGCATCCAGTTCAACGCCGTGGTGGAGACCAATGCCGCCGCGGTGCACCTGTGGCAGTCGCTCGGGTTCGAGACCGTGGGCACGGTGCCTGGTGCGTTCCGCTCACGGACCTACGGCGCCGTCGGCCTGCACGTGATGTATCTCGGGCTGGGGTGAGTGTCCGGCTGGTTTCGAGACGGGCGCAAGAGCGCCCTCCTCAACCACCGGACGCCGCCGCAGAGCTCCCTCATCGACCACCGAACTGTGCCACCTCCGGACGGCGGCGCTCTCGTCAGGCGTCGAGTGGGGCGAAGCCGGGGAGGTTCTCCTCGAGGATCGCCCGGATCGGCGCCTCGGCGCCG
This sequence comes from uncultured Actinomycetota bacterium, assembly GCA_963761085.1. Taxonomy (GTDB): domain Bacteria; phylum Actinomycetota; class Actinomycetes; order Propionibacteriales; family Nocardioidaceae; genus Nocardioides. Next base: position 55,274 of record CAVXFQ010000009.1, on the reverse strand, counting down.
AGCTGGCTGAGCACCCCGACCCCGCCGAGCCAGGTGCGGTGGATCATCAGGTAGGACGGCGGGAGGTTGAGCTTGAGCGGCACGGTGTACGTCGCCGACCGCGGGTTGTTGATCCGCTGGAACTGCGTCTGCATCCACTCGCGCGAGAAGCGGAAGCGCTCGACCTTCGTCGGCTCGACGAACGGCGCGAGGTACTCCAGCACCAGCTCCGGGTCGACGTCGAGACCCGCCTTGATGAAGCCCTCCTCGCGCAGACCGTCGACCAGGTGCGGCGTCGTCGCCGCGTCCGGCGATCCGGATCAGCCGCCCCATCGCCTCGGGGAGCCCGCGATCGGGCAGGCGGGCCACGGCGCCGTAGTCGAGGACGCCGAGCCGGCCCGGGCTGCCGTCGTCGGCGGGGATCACCCGGAAGTTCCCGGGGTGCGGGTCGGCGTGGAGCATGCCGGTGCGCGCCGGCCCGGCGAAGAGGAACCGCACGAACAGCTCGCCGTAGTGATCTCGCTCCTCCTGGCTGCCGCTGTCGATCACCGACGCGAGCGAGGCCGGGCTCTCGAGCCACTCGGTGACCAGCACCTCGCGCCCGACGGCGACCACGTCGGGGACGACGATGTCGGGATCGTCGCGGAACGCCTCGGCGAAGGCGCGCTGGGCCTCCGCCTCGAGGGTGTAGTCGAGCTCGTCGGCGGCCCGCGCCTGGAGCTCCTCGACCAGCGGCTTCACCTCGATGCCCGGGACCAGCGGCCCGATCGTGCGGGCGAGCCGGGCGAGCTGTCGGAGATCGGAGTTCAGGGCCTCCCCGGCGCCGGGGTACTGCACCTTGACCGCGACCTCACGCCCGTCGCGCCAGCGGCCGCGGTGCACCTGGCCGATGCTGGCGGCGGCCGTCGGCCCGCCGTCGAGCCAGACCAGGTCGTCCTGCCAGGTCGGGCCGAGGTCGAGCGCGATCTGGTCGCGGACCGTCTGGGTCGGCATCGGGGGAGCGGAGTCCTGGAGCCGGGTGAGCTCCGCGCGGTACGGCGCGGCGAGCTCGTCGGGGAGGGCGGCCTCGAGCACCGACATCGCCTGCCCGAACTTCATCGCCCCGCCCTTGAGCTCGCCCAGGGTGCGGAACAGCTGCTCGGCGGTCCGCTGCTGGATCTCGCTCATCACGGCCTCGGCCGGCTTGCCGCCGAGGCGCTTGCCGAGCCCGATCGCGTTGCGGCCGGCGTACCCGAGCGGCAGCGCCGCGAGTCGCGCCGTACGCGCGACCGCCTTGCGTGGAAGCTCGGTCATGCTCTCATCGTGCCCGACGAGCGAAGCGGGACCTGATTCGGCGCGCATCGGCAGCCTCGCGATTGGGGCGATGTAAAGGTCGCTTGACATGGTCGGAGATGTCAAGCATGCTTGACATCGTGGAGAACGACGTGAAGGACCTGCGGGCGGCCCAGGAGATCTCCCAGGCCGACCTCGGAGCCGCTCTCGGCGTCTCCCGACAGACGGTGATCGCGATCGAGCGCGGGCGTTACGACCCCTCGCTCCCACTGGCGATCAAGATCGCCCGCTACTTCGGGCTCTCGGTGGAAGAGGTGTTCCATGTCGACGGTTGCTAAGGGTTTCGCCCACTGGATGTGCCGCACCCCGCGGTGGGCACTGCCGTTGTTCTTGCTGGCCCTCGGGCTCCTGCTCGCCGGCGCGATGGCGCTCGGCGGTCAGCCCGGTGGGGTGTGGGTGCTGGTGGTCTTCGCGGCGTACGGCGCGTTCCTCTACCTGTTCTCACCGCGCAGCGAGGTCGTCGGGTTGATGAGCGGCGACGCCCGGGACGAGCGGCAGCGCTCGATCAACAACAAGGCATCGGCCGCGACGTTCGCCGTGCTGGTGGTGGTGCTGGTCGGTGGCTTCGTGGTGACGACCGCGCTCGGCAGCGACCTCGCTGTCGTCTTCTCGTCGCTCTCGGCGTTCGCCGGCCTGACCTGGTTGAGCGCGCTGGTGGTGCTCACCCGGCGCGGCTGACCGACGACTCCGGAACGGCGGGAGGAGGCGAGTCCGACCTAGGTCTTACAGTGACACACGGCCACTCAGATCACTGCCTCACCACACCTAGTGGGCCGGTCGCCCCAGCAACGGGAGCTCCTCGACCCAGGTGCCCACGCAGGTCGCGAGCACCAGCACGGTGAGCACGGAGTCGAGGGCGTTGTCGGTGAGAGGCTGCCCGGGCCAGTTCCCGACCAGCGCCAGCAGCACGAAGACCGCCATCACCGCAGCCAGGGCCATCGTCAGCCACGCGAACCGGGGCTCCGCGGCCCGGACGGCAAGGCCGAGGACCACCAGCGGTGCGGCGACGACGATCGCGCTGATGACGACCGAGCCCCAGCCGTAGCCGTTGCCCGCCGGGGGTCCCTGCACCACCTCGATCACCGCCGCCGCGCCTGCGGCGACGAAGGCCAGATCCACGACCAGGCGACGCCCGGTCCCGCCACGGCTTCCCCAGCCCTGTGCCACGACCCCACTCTCGCGCGCACGACCGGGTGAGCGGCACGGGCCAACGTCATCCGGTCCCGGGCACAAGTGCCGCGGTCGCGTGGGGGCCGCGGGAACGGAGGAGTCGTCGCGGACGTCGGCGATGCCCCTCGAGCGTCTCGGACCTCGGCTCTAGTGCAGGAGCACCTTGAGCAGGGCGACCAGCAGGCCGATGCCGGCCCCGACCGCCGCGCTGGCCAGTCGTCCCCACGGGCCGAGACCGCTTCGGGCGCCGGCCAGGTAGCTGTAGCCGGTGAGCAGCACGATGGTGGCGATCAGGGCCACCCAGGCTGCCGTCTTCAGCCCAGCGCCTGCCAGCTCGGCGAGCAGCAGCGCGGCGGTCGGCAAGATCGACGCTCCCGCGACCAGCCAGGTCCGGATCAGCGCCAGCCTCAGCGCGACCAGTGGATGGTGACCGTGCTTCACCGACAGCCCGACCGTGGTCGCGTGCAGGTGCGCCAGCCAGTAGACGAATACGGTGCCGAAGATGGCCACCGACAGCTGGGCCGACGAGTCCACGTTGCCGGCGGCGTACGCGATCACCGCGGCACACACCACCGTGCCGGTGATCAGGCCCTCACCGCCGGTGAGCAGACCCAGCCGGTCGCGGGAGGCGCTGCTGTCGTCCATGAGCCTTGCCTACACCACCGAGCCGCTCGCCCGCCGTTCGGATCGGGGCTAGGTTGGCGAGATGTCCGGTTTCGTGATCCGCGAGTGGAACCTGAGCCCCTACCCCGGCGACATGGCGCCGCTGCACGTGCACCACGCGGGGGACGAGGGGTTCATCGTGCTGGACGGGCGGCTCGAGGTGCAGGACGGCACGACCCGTCACCTGCTCGAGAGCGGCCAGGTCCATGTGGTGAAGGCGGGTTGCGCGCACACCTTCGCCACCGTCGGTGACGAAGGTGCGCGCGTCCTCTGCGTCATGACGCCGGAGATCGACGCCCTGATCGCCCGCCTGCACGACCCCGACGTGGACGACATGGCGGCCGTGTGGGCAGAGCACCACTCGGCGCTGGTCCGAACCTGACCACCCCGCTGGTCGCGGGAGTCACGAGCCCTGCGCCTTGAAGCGGCGTACCTCCTGGGGCCAGCCGCACGCCTCGGCGATCTTGCCGGCCCACATCCGGGCGGTCTCCTCGTCGGGTACGTCGACGATCGTCAGGCCGCCCAGGAACTCCTTGGTCTCGACGTAGGGCCCGTCACTGAACATCAGCGTGCCGCTGGTCGCGTCGGCGCTGAACGCCTCCTCGACCTCCTCCACGAGCCCACCCGCGAACACGTAGGCCCCCGCCTCCCTGATCTCGTTCACCACCCCCATCGCCAGCGGCCCGCGCGAGCGGAACCACTCCTCGGTGTGGTCGCCCACCCACTGCTGGTTGAAGTAGATGAGGTACTCGGTCATCTCTGCTCCTCACGTCAGTCGCGGACCCGGCGTCCGCCTCAACCCTTCCACGAACGGCGTACCGCCGATCCGACAGCGCCCGGCAGAGAAGTTCTCGCCTCTCGCACAGATCCGGTGCCGGCCACCTCTCCCATCGAACCGAGCGCACCCGTTCTTCGTGAATACATCGCAACGGGATCCACCCGTGGGACGCGGTCCGAAGAGGGCTCGTAGTCATCGGGCGCGAGGCCCTGCGAGGAGAGAGTGATGGCGAACGGAGAGTCGCTGGCGATGGCGGTCGAAGCCACGCAGGGTGCTCTGGAACAGTGGCTCCACGAGGCGCTGCTCCCACACCGTGATCCGCACCGGCCGCGCGACCACTTCGCGGCCACGGACACCTTCATCGCCTCGGCGAGTCGACACCTGGCCGCGACCGAGGCCGTCCTGGTCTCGCAGGTCAGGCACAGCGTTCCGGAGGGTTCGAGGCTGAGCCACGACTACCTCGCGGCTGCGCGCGGACTCGAGTACGCACTCGTGAGAATCAAGGGGAAGCTGTACGGCGAGGCGCACCTGATCTACCTCACCTGGCCGTCGCTGTGGGCCGATGCCCGCGACCGGCTCGACGACCACAACCGCCTGGAGACCCACCTCGTCGAGGAGCTGCGCCGGCACGGTGACCCGGCAACGGTCGACGCTCTGGCAGGGCGGATGTTCGACGTCGAGATCCACGGGCCGACGCGTCCGCACCCCAGAACGCCTCACACCGTCCTCCTCGGCTCGGCGGCGCGGAAGATGTGGGCCATGGCCGACCGGTTCTGGGACGCCGCCGAAGGCCGTGTGATCCCCGATCCCGTCCACCCACGTGCCCGCCGGCACGACAGTCTCCTCGCGCAGTACCTCGTCGCCGACCCCCACTTCGACGCCTCGGCCACGATCGTGACCCACCGAAGGCGAACCCACCCGAGACCGTGTGACGACCGAGCTCGGACGACCGACTCAGCGCGCGACGGCCTGGTGGGGGACCAGGTCCCGCCCGTCCTGGAGCCGGACGGTCAGGTGCCGTAGCCCCTTTGGGTGGTCATGGGACTAGCCGGCCCTGTTTTCCAGGTGGCCGCCAGATCACTGGGCGACCATGGTCGTGCCACCCGACCGGGTTGGCACGCATCAGCTGTCACGGGGGGTTCTCGACGGCGATGCGGGGGGAACCGAACCGGGAATCAGCCGCCACATGTCTGTTATGCGTCAGCGCCCACTTCGCGCGACGAACCCGACCCAGCGCGCGCGGTAGAGCGTCATGTCCCCACAGTTCCTGCCCGCGGTACGGGTGCGCCTCCGCGTCTCCGCGGACCTGAGCGGCGGCGTCCTCGGCGGCGTCGTCGGCGGCGTCGTCGGCGGCGTTACGGCGTGCCTCCTGGTGGCCACCTCGGCGTCAGCCTCCACGGGCGGCGCCGTACCCATGATGGGCAGGTCCTCGGCCACGTCGGTGCTCGCGCTCGCCGACCTCCCGCGGTCGGCCGCGGATCACCATCCGCTGCTGCGGCAGCGTGCCCCGGAAGGGCCGATGACCGGCCAGCGGCACGGAGCCGGCAGGTCCAGCGGCACGGCGCACGGCGCCACCTCACACGGCGCTACCCCGCACGGCACGGACACCAGCGGCGGAGACGGCAGCGCCACCGATCGAGACCTCGCGCTCGCCGCTACCTGGCACGTTGACCCGACGCTTCTGCAGCCACACACCGGAGACAGCGCTGCGACCCGCGAGTCCCGCGCCGAGCTCGCGCGAGTGGCCGCCCACCTTCAGGTCGTGATGGGCCGCTACCACACCGCCGGGGCGGCCGCTCGGCACGCGGCTGCGGACGCGGCCAAGGCCCGCGCCGAGCTCGATCAGGCGCGCACGGACGCTGCGGCGGCCCACCGCGTCTACGTGCGAGATCACCGGCTCCTGGTCCAGATGGTCGTGACCAGCTACGAGCAGGGCCCCGTCACCTCGATGCAGTTCCTGCTGACCGTGCGCAGCGCCCACGACGTGATGGTCGGGGTGGGCACCATGCAGCAGATCGGCAGCAACGAGGCCTCCGTGGTCGCCGATGCCGAGACGTCCGCCGTCAAGATGCGAGAGACCGCAGCGAGCGCCCAAGACGCTGCTGCCGCAGCGCAGGCCGCCGACCAGAAGGCCCACGAAACGCTCGACGCTGCCACAGCTGCCGGCCAGAAGGTCCTCGCCCAGCTCGACAAGGCCCGCAACGTCCTGACGTTGTCGGTCCTGGCCGACCAGATGCAGGCGACTCTCGCCGACGCCATGAAGTACGCCGACCAGCTCAAGCCCGGCAGCGTCTCGTTCCCGCTCCCGCCGCACTCGGGGTTCTACGACAACCACAACTGGGGTCAGCGCAGCGCGCACTGGGCCTCGATCCACACCGGCGACGACTACTCGGTCGCCTGCGGCACGCCCGTCCTCGCGGCCACCGCCGGCAAGATCGAGATCCTCACGGACCAGGCGTGGGCTGGCCGTTGGCTGGTCATGGTCTCGACCGGACAGGGAGGACTGACCACGTGGTACGCGCACATGGAGGCGCTGACAGTCAGACCCGGCCAGCACGTGAAGCCGGGCCAGGTCATCGGGCGGGTCGGTGAAGCGGGGAACGCGACCGGCTGCCACCTCCACTTCGAGCTCCACCCCGACGGCGGCAGCATCTACCAGGACACCACCGACCCCGACCCGTGGCTGAAAGCGGTCGGAGCGCTGCCCGGCGGTTGATCGGGGAACATCGGCTCATGAGCTCCGCTACTCCCGCCGAGCAGGGTGCTCTGCACCGGCACCGGTGGTTGCGACGGTCGGCCATCACGGCGGGAGTCATCGCCGTTGCTCTCACCTCGCGGGCGCGACGGCCTTCTTTCCCGGCTGCTCCGCCGCCACGGGTCCGGACGTCGTGCGCGCCAGGGACTGGCCATGCCCCAGTGGTCTGAACATGGTCATCGCGAAGAACCTCCGCCGCGTCGGTGGGTCACGATGGGCAACGAACGCGATCGGTGCATCGGCCCTCCAGGCTCGAGACTGGACGCTGCCATGTAGCCGCTCGAGGCTCCCGCTGAGGCCCAAGCGACCTGGCTTCCGCGGACGTGCAGGGGCCGGCGAGAGTTCCCTCCCGCCGTTCACCGATCATTGATCCCATGGACGACCAGCAGGGGCCGAAGCCGGCGGAGGGCGCGGCGAAGGTCATCACGCTCTGCGGCTCGACCAGGTTCGAGGCTGAGTTCGCAGAGGTCAACCAGCGGCTCGCGATGGAAGGTTGCGTCGTGATCAGCCTCGGGATGTTCAGCCTTCCTGATCTGCCGGACTACGACTGGGCAGCAGACAGCTCGGGCCTGAAAGGTCGGCTCGGCGACGTGCACTTCCAGAAGATCCGCATGGCTGACGAGGTGTACGTCGTGGATCCGGGCGGCTACGTAGGTGAGTCGACTCGACGGGAGATCGCCTACGCGGAGTCGCTCGGCAAGCCGGTGCGGTATCTGAGTCGCGAGCGCTTGACTCGAGCAGGAGCCGGCGCCGAGGAGTGAGTCCGACCGCGACTTCCCCCTTGCGCGGGTTGTGGGCGTGACAACGCCCGCCGAGTCGGGGGGACGTCAGCGGGCGTTGCGCCAGCCCCTCAGGCATGGGGATGCTGGGGGGCCCTCTCCAGGCTAGGGATGCCGACCACCTGAAAGTCGGACGCCGGCACGAGCCGCGTGGGCGTGTCGCCTCAGCCGTTGCCCGTCTTCTCCTCGGCGACGACGACTCCGACGTGCGCTACGGGTTGACTCGAACTGCCGCTGGACGAACACGGGGTGTCATGCGGCCCCCCGAAGGAGTGGGCGGTGCGCGAGACCGTTCGGCTTCTCTCCGTCACCGGTGACCGAGCGGATCAACATGATCCACGGAGTCGCCGTTGTACTGGGATGCCCCGGAGCGGGTCACCGGCGCGATCGAAGTTCCCGGCACGATCAGCACCAGCAACGTCGATGCTCCCGAGGGTCTCCCCGAGACATCAGGCGTTCTGCGTCGGGTCCGGATGGTGTGGAGGGGTGGCCTCGACGTACTTCCCCTTGCGCGAGCCGACGGCGCTCGATCCGGAAGTCGAGGGCGAACATCCGCCGGATGTCGCGGCAGGCGTGCGACCGTGAGGCGGCAGCCGGACGGAGCCTCCGGAGAGCCGGTCAAGGTCGGGTTGAAGGTCCGTCCTCGAATCGGAGGATCCCTGCTCGAACCACTGAGACGCGTGGACCGGTGTTCTCATCGACCTCGAGACGGCGAATTCGGGCGGGGACGATGCCACGCTCGTCGGCTGCGATCGCGTGACAGCGGCTACGAGCGGCCCTTCTTCAGATGCGGCGAGGACGAGGCCCCTACTCTCGGGGACTGTGAAGAGGATCGTGGGCATAGGACCCCTGCTCCTGCTTTCGATCGCCGTCGTGCTCGGTGCCGTCATCGGGCTCAACGTGAGTCGAGGCCCTGCCCTGGTCTTTCCAGTGTCGATCAACTCTGGGGCGGTCGGCGTCGCACGGGCACACCTCGGCGATCGCTGGTCGATCGGAATGGGGAGCACGATCTGTCTCGACAAGTCCGGCAAGGTCGAGCTCACCAGCGTGACCCCTGTCCGACCTCAGGGGCTGCGGGTGATCGGTTTCGCGGTGCGCCCGAACCAGAACTGGAAGCCGACCCAGGGCGTTCCGGGAGAATTCTTGGGAGACGTGCGACGACCGCTGCAGGACTTCGGGTTCACCAGTCGATCGGTGGATGTCGCATGCGAGCACAAGACACCCCGCGGGTACGAGCTCGCAGTTCGCGTCTTGAAGACGACCCCTGGCCCGGCTGTCGCGCAGGGATGGGTCGTGTCCTACAGCGGGTCTGGCCATTCCGGGACTCTCGAGATCCCCTTGGGACTTCTGTTGTGCCCGGGCAAGCCGGCTGACGCCGAGAGCTGCGACGCCCTGGGGTCGTGATCCGATCCTCCTGGGGGCGCCTGACGGGGCGCGCTCATGCGGCGGGGTCCGTGCCGGTCGAGCTTTCACCGGGAAGCCGCTAGCGTCCGTCGCGTGGAGGCACTCCCACCCGCTGTGACGGCGTTGGCGGCAAGGCTCAGCGAGCTGGGCTGGGTGAGCGATCTGTGGGTCGCCGGGTCGCTGGCCACCGGTGACCACCTCCCCGGGGTCAGTGACCTCGACCTGGTCGCAGTCATCGACGGCACGACGGACTCGGCCCGCGAGTCCCGACTGGCTGGCATCCACGCACAGCTCGACGAGGGGCCCGCCAGGGGAGCTGCCCTCGGTTGTGTCTATGTAGAGGGAGCCGGGGTCTCCGACGAAGCTGCGTTACACCCGACCTGGACCCACGGCCGGCTGGTGAGTCGCGTCCTGTCGGGTGTCACTCGCGCCGAGCTGGTGCGCAACGGCTTTCCCGTGTTCGGGAGACGACCCAGCGAGATCCTGCCGCCGGTCACCGACGACGATGTTCGTGCCGCAGCCCGGAACGAGGTGCAGGGCTACTGGGCGTGGGCAGCGCGCCGACCCTGGATGTGGCTCGACCCTGTCATCGCTGATCTGGGTCTCACGTCGATGGCCCGCGGGCGGACGGCCATGCGGACGGGAGAGCTCATCACCAAGTCCGAGGCCATCGAGCTGATGCGGGCACCGGACTGGCTGGTCGAACAGGTGCGGGCCCGCCGCCGCGGTGAGGACGTCGTGTCTCCGAGGCTACGCACCGGATGGATTGCATGGAGAGATGCCCGGAAGACAGCGAGCCCGCAGCCGAGGCTGCGGGCTCGTGTGGCGGCTGCCGTCAGGCGGTCTCGGGGAACTTGATCCCGGTGTTCGCGTGGCAGCGGTAGCCGAAGGGGTTCTTCGCGAGGTACTGCTGGTGGTGGTCCTCGGCGTAGTAGTACGGCGTCTCCGCGGCGGGCCGGATCTCGGTGGTGATCTCACCGATCCGCTGGCGGCGCAGCTCGTCGCCGTACACCTTGGTCAGGTCGCGCGCGACCTGCTCCTGCTCGGGGGTGGTCCAGTAGATCGCCGAGCGGTACTGGGTGCCGACGTCGTTGCCCTGGCGCATGCCCTGGGTGGGGTCGTGCACCTCGAAGAACAGCTTGACCAGTTCGGCGTAGGAGACCCGGGCCGGGTCGAAGACGACGCGGACGGCCTCGGTGTGGCCGGTCCGGCCGCTGCATACCTCTTCGTACGTCGGGTGGGGCGTGACGCCGCCGGCGTAGCCGACGGAGGTCGACCAGACACCCGGCACCTGCCAGAACACCTCCTCGGCACCCCAGAAGCAGCCGAGTCCGAAGACCGCGACCTCGTAGCCCTCGGGGGCGGTCGGGGTCACCACCGGCGCGTCGAGCACGCGGTGCCGGTCGGCGATCGCGAACTCGCTGGCGGTGCGGCCGGGCAACGCCTCCGCGGCGCTCGGCAAGGTGGTCGTGTGGCGGGAGAACAACGACATGGTCACTCCTAACGGCGCCCCTGGATGGGGTGCTCACAGTGTCCAACACACGAGGGGACGCAGGCGTTCCCGGGAGACCTGACAGAACCCTTACGGCACCGCCACTGCCTTCAGGGGCTGCGCAGAGGTGGTCGTCCCGCTCGCGTCGTCGCGGACGGCGACCGCCCAGTAGCCGTCGACCGCCGGCCGGTCGACGACGCGACCGCTCGGCAGGGTGATGGCGACCTGCGTCGCGGTGTGGTCGCCGACGCGTCCCAGCCCCATGCAGTGGTTGCCGCCGGACGCGGTGGGGAGGCAACCGCCGTAGCCGAACCAGTCGCCGACCTTCTCGACCCCACTGTCTCCCTGCACGCCGAGCAGCTCGGTGTGCTGGGCGTGGCAGTCGGCGAGGTAGCCGTTGGCGGAGCGGTACAGGCCGGCCTCGACACCGCCGCCGGCGGCCGCCGCGACCGGCTGCCAGCCGGCCAGGTCGATGCCGAGGTCGTCGCTGCAGATCTGCTGCACCTGCGCGGCGTCGGCCGTCATGGTGAGCGGGGCCAGGGGGGCCGTGCTCTCCGGGACGGTGCAACCCGTGGACCCCGAGCCGTCGTCGGGGGTGGCCAACACGGTCGACCCGACGTGCCAGGGCCGCGGGGTCTGCTGGGGTGTGTCGGCGCGGATCGTGTAGCCGCCGACGACGCCGTTCTGCCGGAGTGGGGCATGGCACCTCGCCTCGACCTGGCCCACCGAGAGCGGGGTGAGGTCGAGGTCGGCGTACGACGCCGGCCGGCCGGTCACCGCGTCGTCCGCGGTGCCGTGGCCGGTGTGCAGGATCCCGAACGACGCAGCGCCCAGGGCCACGACGGACAGACAGCTGCCGCCGGCGAGCCGACGACGTCGTACGCGGCGCCGACCCTGGGCGAGCAGCGTGTGCCCGTCGAGGGGCGCGTCGTGCTCGGGGGTGCTCAGCTCTTCGAGCAGGTCGTGGAGGTCGTTCATCGAAGGTCTCCCATCAGCTGGTCGCCGGCCCGGCCACCGAGGCTGCGCCGGAGGTTGTCCAACGCCTTGGAGGTCTGGCTCTTCACGGTGCCCTCCGAGCAGCCCAGTGCCTCGGCCACGTCGGCGACGCTGAGGTCGTCGAAGAACCGCAGCACGACGCAGGCCCGCTGTCGTGGTGCCAGGGCGTTCAGCGCGTCGAGGAGGAGCCGCCGGTCGACGACACCTTCCGCCGGGTCGGACCGCTCGGTCGCGGGCGGGGAGCGTCCCTCGTAGCGCTCGCGGGTGCTGCGTCGGCGGCCGGCATCGATGACGGCGCTGACCAGGGCCCGTCGGGCGTACGTCGGCAGCCCGCCACTGCGCTCGAGGCGCGGCCACGCGACGTAGACCCGGACCAGTGCCTCCTGGGCGGCGTCGGCCGCGGCCTGCCAGTCACCGGTCATCAGATACGCCGTACGCCGCAGCCGCTGCTGGCTGGCGGCGACGAACTCGACGTACGCCGCGTCATCCCTGCGTGGCACCCGAGGCCTCCTTGCTGTTCGTCGGACGCTACTGGGAACGCACCTGGTCACCGGCGGGTTGCCCCCCACTACGGTGTGACGGTGACTCAGGAACACCGCCAGAAGAGTGGCTTCGAGACGCGTGCGATCCACGCCGGCTACGAGCCGGACCCGACCACCGGTGCCGTGATCCCGCCGATCTACGCCACCAGCACCTACAAGCAGGACGGCGTCGGCGGCCTGCGCGGCGGCTACGAGTACAGCCGCAGCGCCAACCCCACGCGGACGGCGCTCGAGGGTGCGTTGGCCGCGCTCGAGGAGGGGGAGCGGGGCTTCGCCTTCGCCAGCGGGCTGGCCGCCGAGGACACGATCCTGCGGGCCCTGACCAGGCCGGGTGACCACGCGGTGATCCCCGACGACGCCTACGGCGGCACCTTCCGCCTCTTCGACAAGGTCGAGAAGGTGTGGGGTCTCGATCACACGCCGGTGTCGGTCTCCGACCTCGACGCCGTGCGTGCCGCCGTACGTCGTGGACAGACGAAGGTGGTCTGGGTCGAGACCCCGACCAACCCCCTGCTCGCCATCGGCGACATCGCGGCCCTGGCCTCGGTCGCCCACGACGCGGGCGCCCTGCTGGTCGTCGACAACACCTTCGCCTCGCCGTACCTCCAGCAGCCGCTCGCCCTCGGCGCCGACGTCGTCGTCCACTCCACGACGAAGTACGTCGGGGGGCACAGCGACGTGGTCGGCGGCGCCGTCGTCGTCCGCGACCTCGACCTGGCCGAGGCGATCACCTTCCACCAGAACGCGATGGGCGCCGTGCCCGGGCCCTTCGACTGCTTCCTGACCCACCGCGGGCTGAAGACCCTCGGGGTCCGGATGGACCGGCACTGCGACAACGCCGAGCGGGTCGTCGAGTTCCTGTCCGGGCACCCGAAGGTCACTCAGGTGATCTACCCCGGGCTCGCCGAGCACCCGGGCCACGACGTGGCGGCGCGGCAGATGAAGCGCTTCGGCGGGATGGTCAGCTTCCGGCACGCCGACGGTGAGCAGGCCGCGGTCGACGCGTGCGGACGGGCCGAGGTCTTCACGCTGGGGGAGTCCCTCGGTGGGGTCGAGAGCCTGATCGAGCACCCGGGCCGGATGACCCACATGAGCGTGGCGGGCACCGCCCTCGAGGTCCCGGCCGACCTGGTCCGGCTCAGTGTGGGCATCGAGAGCATCGACGACCTGTTGGCCGACCTCGACCAGGCTCTGTCAGGTGGGTGAGGCGGCCCCGTCGGCGCCTGGTGGGGCACCGCTTGGTTTCGAGACGGTTGCTGCGCAACCTCCACAACCAGCGGTGGGGGCGGGGGAGAGCGCCGGGGTCGTGATCTGCGTCGACTTCGGGTCGACATTCACCAAGGCGTCGCTGGTCGACCTCGACGAAGGTCGGATCGTGGCGGCCGCCGAGCACCGGACGACGATCGACACCGACGTCCTCGACGGGTACGACGCGTGCCTGGCGCGCCTCGCCGGTCAGGACGCCCGCGCCGTGGCCGCACCGACCCTGGCCTGCTCGAGCGCCGGCGGCGGGCTGCGGATCGCCGTGGTCGGCAACGAGGAGCTGGTGACCGCCGAGGCCGGTCGGCGGGTCGCGCTGTCGAGCGGCGGCAAGGTGGTCGCTGTCCTCGCCGCGGGTCGCGGTGACGACCTGGCCGACCTGCCGGCCAGCGAGCCCGACGTCGTCCTGCTCACCGGTGGCACCGACGGCGGCAACCGCGAGCCGATCCTGGCCTGCGCCCGCGCGCTGGCGCCGCTGTGGTCGGGGCCCGTGGTGGTCGCCGGCAACGTCGACGCCCAGGCCGAGGTGGCCGAGATCCTCGCCCACCACCCCCTCGTCGTGGCGCCGAACATCGTCCCCCGGATCGGGGTCCTGGCTCCCGAAGGTGCCCGGACGGCCATCCGCGAGCTGTTCCTCTCCCACGTGATCGGCGGCAAGCACCTCAGCAGCCGCGACGACTTCCTGGCGATGGTGCAGGGCGCGACGCCCGACGTCGTGCTGACCGGGGTCGAGCTGCTCGCCGAGGCGGCCGGCGACACCGTCGTCGTCGACGTGGGCGGAGCGACCACCGACGTGCACAGTGTCGTCGAGCTCGACCCGGAGGACGCGGGCCTCGGGCCGCGAGGTGGTCGCCACGACCCGGGTGACCCGGACCGTCGAGGGCGACCTCGGCATGCGGTGGTCGGCGGTGACCACCGCCGAGGCAGCCGGGCGCGACGACCTGGCCGCGGCCGCCGTACGCCGTCACGACGACGTCGGCTTCGTGCCCGACGACGACGCCGAGTGCGCCCTCGACGAGGAGATCGCCCGAGCGGCCGTGGGCCTCGCCCTGCGTCGGCACGCGGGCCGCAGCAAGGTGGTGGTCAGCCCCGAGGGGCGGGTCGTCGAGCGCACCGGCAAGGACCTGCGCGAGGTCGACCTCCTCGTGGGGTCGGGCGGGGTGCTGCGGCACGGCCGCCCGGGCGTGGCCCGGCGGGTGTTCGCCGGCAGCGTCGGCGAGGTGGACGGCGGGCTGGCAGCTGCCTCGTCGGGCCGAGGTCGTCGTCGACACCGACTACGTCCTCGCTGCCGCGGGGCTGCTGGCGCCGGCGCACCGCTGATGCGGCGGTCGTCCGGTCGTGTCCGGGCCTGGCGACGGCTCCGACCGCCTAGGGTGACGTCCGTGAGCAACGACGCGCGGCCGGAGACGCCTGCCGAGAGCAGGGCGCGGGAGCGGCTCACCCAGCGGTTGGCCCACCAGTGGGCCAACGTCCGCTCCGAGCGTCGTACCGAGCTGGAGCCCGTCGCCACCGGACCGTCCAACCTGCGACCTGCCAAGGTGCCCTACGGCGTCGACCTGGTGGCGCAGTGGGCGTGGCGGCTGCTGCTGATCGGGTTCGCCTCCTACGTGCTCTTCCGGATGGTGCAGTTCTTCGCCGAGCTGACGATCCCGGTGGTCGTCGCCCTGCTGATCAGCGCCCTTGCCTCCCCTCTGGTCGGGTGGCTGCAGCGGATCGGCATCCCGCGTGGGTTCGCGGCGTTCCTCGTGGTGCTCGGGGGGCTGGCGCTGGTGGCGTCGATGCTCGGCTTCGCAGGGCAGCAGGTGGCCGCCGGCGCCAACGACCTGGCCAACCAGGTGTCGGCCGGGCTGAACGAGATCAAGGACTGGCTGCGCACCGGCCCGCTCCACGTCAGCGACCAGCAGATCAACGACTACATCCAGAAGGCGTCCGACTCGCTGCAGAGCCAGGCGAAGAGCGGCAAGGTGCTCAGCCAGGTCACCGGCATCGGCTCGGCGCTGACCCACATCCTGGCCGGGCTCTTCCTGGTGCTGTTCTCGACCTACTTCTTCCTCGCCGACGGCGACCGGATCTGGTCATGGATCGTGCGGATCGCCCCCCGCGCGGCGCGGGCCCACGTCGACAGCTCCGGCCGGGTGGCGTGGGTCTCGCTGACCCAGTTCGTGCGGGCGACCGTGATCGTCGCGATCACCGACGCGGTCGGGGTCATGATCGCCGCGTCGATCCTGCAGGTGCAGTTCGTGCTCGCGATCGGCGTGATCGTCTTCCTCGGCGCCTTCGTGCCGATCGTGGGTGCGTTCGTCGCCGGCACGGTCGCGGTCCTGGTCGCGCTGGTCGACCACGGGCCGGTGGTGGCGCTGCTGATGCTCGGCGCCGTCGTGCTGGTGCAGCAGATCGAGAGCCACGTGCTGCAGCCGTTCCTGATGGGCCGCTTCGTGTCGATCCATCCCCTGGGGATCATCATCGCCATCGCGGCCGGCATCCTGCTGGCCGGCGTGGCCGGCGCCCTGGTCGCCGTCCCGTTCGCCGCGGCGGCCAACGCCGTCGTCCAGCACCTCGCGACCCAGACCACGGTCGGGGAGGATCCCGACGAGGCGCTCGAGGACGACTATGCCCAGACCGGGGATCCGCCCCGGGCCGGTGTCCACGACGCCGACCCGGAGGACGACGGCCGGGTCGGCGACACGGACGACGCCGGGCCGGCCGACCAGTACGACCCGCCGCGCGGCGACGTGGAGCCGGCGGACGAGGAGGGTGGCGATGGGTGACGTGGTGCGGGTGTCCCTCGAGGACATCGAGCGGGCCGCCGAGCTGATCAAGGCGATCGCGGTGCGCACCCCGATGGAGGGGGCACGCTGGCTGTCGGCGCTGACAGGCAGCCGGGTCCGCCTCAAGTGCGAGAACCTCCAGCGCGCCGGGTCGTTCAAGGTGCGCGGGGCCTACACGCGGATCTCGGCCCTCTCCGCCGAGGAGCGGGCCCGCGGTGTGGTGGCCGCCTCGGCCGGCAACCATGCCCAAGGCGTCGCCCTGGCAGCGCAGACGCTCGGCATCAAGGCCACCGTCTTCATGCCCGAGGGTGCGCCGATCCCCAAGGAGAACGCGACTCGGGGGTACGGCGCGGACGTGGTCTTCGCGGGCCGCTACCTGGAGGATTCCCTGGTCGCGGCCCGGGAGTTCCAGGAGCAGACCGGTGCCGTGCTGATCCACCCCTTCGACTCCACCGAGATCGTCGCCGGCCAGGGCACGGTCGGGCTGGAGATCCTCGAGGACGCCCCCGAGGTCGAGACTGTCGTCGTGCCGTGCGGCGGTGGTGGCCTGCTCTCGGGCATCGCGGTCGCGATCAAGGCCAAGCGGCCCGACGTACAGCTGATCGGTGTCCAGGCCGAGGGGGCCGCAGCCTTCCCGCCCTCGTTGGCAGCCGGCCACCCGGTGAAGCTCACGGCGATGAACACGATGGCCGACGGCATCGCGGTCGGGCTGCCGGGCGAGATGACCTTCGCTGCCGTGCGCGACCTCGTCGACGACATCGTCACCGTGTCGGAGACCTCGTTGTCACGCGCCGTGCTGGCCACGCTCGAGCGGGCCAAGCTGGTGGCCGAGCCCGCCGGCGCGGCGGCCGTCGCAGCCATCCTCGACGACCCCGGACGGTTCTCGACTTCCACGGTCGCGGTGCTCTCCGGAGGCAACATTGACCCCCTGTTGCTGGGCAAGGTGATCCAGCACGGCATGGCCGCGGCCGGTCGCTACCTCACGCTGACGCTGCGCATCCCCGACCGGCCCGGTGGCCTGGCGACATTGCTCACCGACCTCGCCGCGGCCGGGGCCAACGTGATCGAGGTCGCGCACGCCCGGATCCACGAAGACCTCTCGCTCGACGAGGTCGAGGTGCACCTCCAGCTGGAGACGCGGGGGCTGGCCCATGCCGAGACGCTGCTCACCCACCTCCGCGAGCGCGGCTACCGGGTGTTGGAGTGAAGCGAGGACGTCGTGATTTCGCGCCGCGGAAGCAGAACGACCGGAGCGCGCCCGACGAGAGCTTGCTCGCGAGGATGCTTGACGTCTACGGAAATGACCTGACGTCTACGGGATGAACGGGACGGCGCTGATGATCTCGATCTTCGCCGTACGGCCGTTGGGCTGCTCGAAGTCGACAGTCTCGCCGGCCTTGTGACCCTTCAGCGCGGCCCCGAGCGGCGACTCGGGGGAGTAGACCTCGATGCCGGAATGGTCCTCGGCGATCTCGCGGGCGCCGAGCACGAACTGCTCCTCGTCGTCACCGGCGTAGCGGTAGGTGACCAGCTTGCCGGCCGAGACCTCCTGGTTGTCGGGGGACGGCGCGGTGCTGGCGGTGCTGAGCAGCTCCTCCAGCTGGCGGATGCGGCCCTCGTTGGTGCCCTGCTCGTCCTTGGCGGCGTGGTAGCCGCCGTTCTCCTTCAGGTCACCTTCGTCGCGCGCGGAGCTGATCCGCTCGACGATCTCGGCACGGAGGGGTCCGCGTCGCTCCTCGAGCTCGGCGTGGAGCCGGTCGAAGGTCTGCTGGGTCAGCCAGGTCATGCGGAACTCTCCTCCAGGCGTGGGGGGACGCCTGTGTCATGTCGAAGTGGTACGCCACCGGATCAGTTCAGTCGCTGGTTGCGTCGTCGTGGCGCGGCCAGAAGCCGAAAGTCTACCAAGACAGCGGCTCGGAACCCACAAACGCGCAGGTCAGGCCACCCTTACAGGTGGCTCGCGCTGGTCAGCGCGGTCGGTCCTGGCCGTCGGCGACACAACCCGGTACGTCGACCGCGCTCGCCATTCGCTCGGTGCGGACCGTCACGCGGTTGACGCCGTCGCGTGGGGTGAAGACCAGCTCGCCGACGATGGTGTGGTCGGAGGCGAGTGCCTGCACGGTGCACCGGGGGTGGGACGACGCGTCGTGGATGGTGACCCGGAGCGAGGCGTTGGCGTGGTGGGCGTCGACCGGGTCGAACCCCAGGAGCTCCGACTCGACCTTCGGGGTCGCCTGCACGAACGTCGCCCAGGCGACCCAGCCCAGGGCGACCACGGCCAGCACGACGACCCCGCCGACCGTGAGCCGCCGCCGCCACGCGGGAGGGGCGGCGTACCGCTCGGTCAGGGTCTGGTCCACGCCGCTCATGGTGGCACCTAGACTTGGCGACCATGTCTCCGGACCCCGCTCCGCGCCTCGGCGCGGGCCTGCGCCTCATGCACGTCCACGCCCACCCCGACGACGAGTCGAGCAAGGGTGCGGCAACCACGGCGAAGTACGTCGCGGAAGGGGTCGACGTCCATGTCGCGACCTGTACCGGTGGTGAGCGCGGCTCGATCCTCAACCCCAAGATGGACCGGCCCGACATCGCCGCCAACATCACCGAGGTACGCCGCCAGGAGATGGAGCGGGCTCGCGACATCCTCGGGATTCGCCAGGACTGGCTGGGTTTCGTCGACTCCGGGTGGCCGGAGGGCGACCCGCCCCCGCCGCTGCCGGAGGGGTGCTTCGCCTTGGTGCCGTTGGAGGAGGCGGCCGAGCGGCTGGTCCGCCTGGTCCGCGACTTCAAGCCCCACGTGATGACGACGTACGACGAGAAGGGCGGCTACCCGCACCCCGACCACGTCCGCTGCCACGAGGTGAGCGTCGCGGCGTTCGAGGCGGCCGGTGACCCCGACCGGTTCCCCGACGCGGGCGAGCCCTGGCAGCCGTTGAAGCTCTACTACCACCACGGCTGGAGCTACGCGAAGCTCAAGGCGATCAACGACGCCATGCTCGCCCACGGTCTCGAGTCGCCGTACGCCGAGCGGATGGAGAAGTGGGAGCGTGACGAGGCGTGGGAGAAGCGGGTCACGACGCGGGTGCCCTGCTCGGACTTCTTCGGCGTCCGCGACCAGGCCCTGCTGGCCCATGCGACCCAGATCGACCCCGACGGCGCGTGGTTCGCGATCCCGCACGCTATCCAGGCGCAGGTGTGGCCGACCGAGGACTACGAGCTGGTGACCAGCCACGTCGACACCGAGCTGCCCGAGGCCGACCTGTTCGCGGGGATCCGGGGTCGCTGAGCGCCGGGGCGCCTGAGACACTGGGCGCATGCTCGCCCCGCTGTCTCTGCTGATCCAGGCTGCCGCGTCCGACCCGGTGCCGAGCGACAACAACGTCAAGGCCGGCTGGGTCGCCTTCGCCGTCGTGCTGGTGCTGATCGTGGCCGTGGTGTTCCTCCTCCGCAGCTTCACCAAGCAGCTGAAGAAGGTGGAGAAGGCCAACGACGCAGGCGTCTACGACGAGCACCCGTCGACCGAGCCCGGCCTCCCGCCGACCACGGTCGAGCGCGACCGCTGAGCCTCACACCCTCCGCGTGCCGGCGTCGGCGAACGCCATCGCGCGCTGGAGGGCAGCCGCTCGCATCTCCTCGGGGATCGCGACCGGTCCGCCGGCGAGCCCTGCGGTGAGCGAGGCCTGGGCGGCCTCCTCGACGACGCCGCCGACGAGCACCGCGAGCTCCGGCGTGCGGTGGAAGACGAGCACGCCGTGGTTGGCCAGCAAGACTGCCGGGTTGCCGGGGATCACGGCGTTCCTGATCTCGGCGACCGCCTCGTCGGACCCGCGCGGCGCGTAGCCCGCCACGGGGACGCCGTCGGCCAGGCCGAACATCGCCAGGGCCTCGATCCAGCACTCGATCCGGCGGCGCGCGACGGCGTACGCCGTGGCGTAGGGCGAGTGGGTGTGGATCACGCAGCCGACGTCATCCCGGTCGGCGTACATCGCGGTGTGCATGGCCACCACCGCACCCTGGATCGGCGGCAGGTTGCCCTCGCGGAGCACACCGTCGAGACCGACCCGAGCGACGCCGCTCGCGTCGAGGCCCTTCATCGACGGTCCGCTCGAGAAGTACATCTCGTCGCTGCCCGGGTCGCGGACGCTGACGTTGCCGTGCCCGTTGGCGGAGATCGCGCCGCCGGCGACCACTGCCGCTGCTGTGGCGACCACCCGGTCGACCAGGTCGTGGTCCATCTGTCACCTCGTATCGTCCGTGCTGCCCAGGACCCGAGTGGCCACAACGTACTCCGCTCCGGCGCACCAGGAGTACCTTGAGATGGGCGGGAAGGGCGAGGTCCTCGATCTGGGCCGGTCGAGGCGGCTGTTCTCACCGGGCCAACGCAAGGCGCTGGCGGTCCGAGACCGCCGCTGCCGCGCCGAGGGCTGCCAGATCCCGGCGGCCTGGTGCGAGGCCCGCCACGACCACCGGCCCTGGGCCCGCAGCGGCCGCACCGACCTGGCCCACGGGCTCCTGCTCTGCTCCTTCCACCACCACAGAGCCCACGACACCCGCCACACCAGACGCACGTGAGGGTCGTGCCTGCGCGACGAGGAGCGAAGAGTGGCCGATCGGCCCGCGACCGTGGGCACTAGTGCTGTGCTGCGCACGACCCGACCGGCGTAGCGTCGAGGAGAAGGGTCCGGGTGACCCACGAGGAGCCGATCATGAGCATGGTGCCGGGCGGCAGCCCTGGACAGGCAGGCTTCGCAGGTGGCTACCAGGCGTCGCCGCATGCCGGACTACCCGATCCGGACCACCCGCACCTCGAGGTCACCACGGACAGCCGGGCCTGGAGCGCGCTCGTGCTCGGGCTGCTCGGTATCGTCCCCTTCGGCATCCTCACCGGGATCCCCGCCATCTTCCTGGGCGCTCACGCCCTCCGGCGGATCGAGACCAGCGACGGCGCCCTGAAGGGTCGTCGCCTGGCCTGGTGCGGGATCGTCCTCGGCTGCCTCAGCATCGTGGTCTTCGCCGTGGTCGTCTACCGCCTCTACTCCTGACGGCGTCCTCGGCCGGCCAGCACGGCGATCAGGACGACGGCGAGCAGGCCCAGGAACATCATCCGGCCACGATCAGGATGATCAGGAGTTCCGGCGTACCGAGGCCGCCGATGCGCACTGGCACCAGGGTCGTCATGGGAGGCATGGTAGGCGAGGGTCAGCCCCGTCGTACGACGTGCACGAGGCAGTCCCAGGCGGTCGCGCTGGGCTCGGCGCCGTGGACATGCCCGGGGCCACCGATCCGGCGGGCCACGCGCTCGGCTCGCCGTACGTCGAAGGTCTCGTCGGCGAGGTCGGCGAGCACGTCCTCAGCGGTCATCAGGACGGCGGCGTCCGTGGGGCCGCCCGTGCCCTCGGTCAGGTTGGTGGTGTCGTGCGCGACCAGCAGGAAGGTGCCGCCCACTCGCAGCGAGGCGTAGGCGTTGCGCACCGCGCGGCGCCGGTCGTCGGCGAGCAGCTGGAGGTAGGCGATGACGCACAGGTCGTACGACGCGTCCTCGCGCCAGGTGGTCACATCGGCGCGCACCCAGTCGACGGGCAGCTCGCCGGCGATGGTGCGTCCCTTGTCGAGTCCTGCCTGGGAGTAGTCGACGGCGGTGACCCGCCAGCCCTGACGCGCCAGCCAGATCGCGTTGCGACCCTCACCGGCGGCCAGGTCGACTGCGCGTCCAGGGATGAGCTCGGCGAGCTCGGCCTCCACGAACTGGTTGGGGCCGGCCGACCACACCAGCTCGCTCGTGCGGTAGCGCTCGTCCCACTCCTCGGCGTCCATGGCGCCAGTCTGGCCCACCCGCGAGCCCGGGCCTGACCCGGCCGGGGCCACCGCGGAGGGCGAACGTCGAGAACCCGATGCGGACTCACCCTCGGCGGGTGACGTCGACGGTCTGCGCCCGTGGCCGAGCGTCGCGTTCGGGACCAGCCGCCCCTACTGCGAGCGCGGCTCTCTGGAAGGCACCACCCGATGAGCACCCTCGACAGCGACCCGCGCATCCTGAGCCGCGAGGCGTACACCTACCTCTACCCGCTGGTCACGATGAAGATGACGCGGCGGCAGATGTGCAACCTCCCGGCTGGGCAGAAGCCGGCGTACGGGCCCGCCAACACGTTCAGCCACGTCCGCCAGTTCCCGCCGGCGGAGTTCCGCGTCGTCGTACGACCCAACTTCGACACCCTCTACTCTTCGGCGTGGCTCGACCTGAGCCGCGGTCCGGTCCGGATCGACGTCCCGGACAGCGGCGAGCGCTACTACATGCTCCCGATGCTGGACATGTGGACGGACGTGTTCGCCAACCCGGGGAAGCGCACGACCGGCACCGGTGTGCAGACCATCCTCGTCGTCCCATCGGGGTACGACGGCCCGGTCCCGGAGGGCGCGACCACGATCGTGGCGCCGACCCCACGGGTCTGGGTCATCGGGCGCACGCAGACCGACGGCCCTGCCGACTACGATGCGGTGCGTGCCTTCCAGGACGGGCTCACGATCACCGAGCTGGGCGAGCCCGTCGGCCAGGTCGTCGATCCCGACCGCGACATGACGACGGAGCCGCTGCGTCTGGTCAACGCCATGAGCGCCGTCGAGTTCCTCACCCTGGGCGCGGAGCTGATGAAGGAGCATGCCCCGCACCACAGCGACTCCTCCCAGGTCAGTCGGATGGCCGGGCTCGGCCTGGCGCCGGGCCACGACTTCGACGCCTCGCGGCTCAGCGCCTCCGAGCTCGAGGAGGTCGAGGCCGGCGGGGCCGAGGCGCGCCAGGTGCTGGCGGCGTCGCTGTCGCGGATGGGCAGGGTCTCCCACGGTTGGGTCATCCCCGCCGACACCATGGGCGTATACGGGAACTACTACCTCAAGCGGGCCCTGGTCACCCAGGTCGGCCTGGGCGCCAACCCGGCGGAGGACGCCGTCTACCCGGTGCTGCTCAGCGACGCGGACGGCCAGCCGGCGTCCGGCGACCACGACTACGTCATGCACTTCGAGGCCGACCGGCTCCCGCCGGTCTCGGCGTTCTGGTCGATCACGATGTACCACGCCGAAGGGTTCCAGGTGGGCAACGAGATCGACCGCTTCGCCATCGGCGACCGCGACGAGCTCACCTTCAACGCCGACGGGTCGCTGGACGTCTACCTCCAGCACGCGAACCCCGGTCCGGGCAAGGTCTCGAACTGGCTGCCGGCGCCCGAGGGCCCGCTCGGCATCACGATGCGGCTCTACGCGCCGAAGGCCGCAGCCCTCGACGGCACCTGGACCCCGCCGCCGGTCCGCCGTACCCGCTGACCGCCCGGCGTCGAGGGCGCGCCGGCGTGCATCACCGCCGGGGGTCAGGGCGGCCTCGCCATTCCTCCTCCAGGACGGCGTATCCGACCGTGTCGAGCCAGCGCCCCGACCGGTGGCGCGACTCGGCCACCGCGTGGGCTTCGCGGCGCATGCCGACTCGCTCCATCAGGCGCCACGAGGTGTCGTTGTCGAGGAAGCAGTTGGCGGTCACGCGATGGACCCCGAGCTCCTCGAAGCAGTAGCGCAGGAGCTCGCGGACCGCCTCGGTGGCGAACCCGGCACCGGTGTGGACCGGGTCGAGAACCCAGCCGAGCTCGGCCTGCGCTCCGCGGGCCTGGTCGACGACCTCCGCCTGGGACCAGGCATCTTCGCGGCGAAGCATGAGGTCACCGACGACGGCGCCGCCGTGCCGGCCGTCGAGCTCGACGATGACGGTGGTCGCGAGGCGCGAGGGTGCGGTGAACATCGCGCGGTAGTCCTCGACGCCGGCCGGGACGCCGCCCAGCCACTCGTTGACCGAGTCCAGGCGGCGGTAGGCCCACGTGGCGTCGGCGTCCGCTGCTGTCGCCGGCCGCAGAGTGAGTCGATCGGTGTGCAGGCAGTGCGCGAGCACTGGCGCGGACTCGACGCCTTCGTCCGGTGTCTCGTCGACGGTGCGCAGTGACAGCAGGGTCACCCCGAGGTCGCGGACGCCTGCGACCACGCCGTGCAGCTGTGCCTGATCGGCGACCCGGACGGTGAGGGTGGTGGTCGCGTCGTCGTTGCGGACCAGGGCGACGTCGCCGAGCCAGTCGGACCAGTGGCTGTCGAGGTGTCCGGCCACGTCGATGCGGTAGGTGGCCCGGCCGGCGAGGGTGGCCGCGCGGGGACTGGTCCGGATGCCGCTGGTGCTGTTCATGGCTGCTCCTGTGCGGTGGGGCTCGAGCGAGTGGGGCTTCGGGATGGTGGGCGCTAGGCCGCTGCGCGGATTCCTCGAGCATCGGCGCGGCGGCGAGCGGAGCGGCGGCGGGCCGGCCGCCGGATGAACCACTCGGCGATCGCCAGGTTGATCACCCAGCCCGAGACCCTGGACACGTCGGCGACGAGCACGCCATGGCCGAAGATTCCTTCGCCCAGGCCTTCGGTGAAGGCCTGCGTCCCGGCGCCGAGCCCGATGGCGTAGGCGCGCATCATCCAGGCGCGGTGGGAGGCGATGTCGCGACGCCGGATGGCGGTGAAGCCGAGGGCCAGGCACGCGACCATGGCGGGGGCGAAGACCAGTCGGAACACGAACAGGACCGTTCCGCTGCCGGGCTGGGGTTCGTAGAAGAGTGTCAGCCAGAGCGCGGAGCCGGCGACCACCAGGCCGGCGAGCGCCACGACCCGCCCGGCTCGACGGTGCCAGCTGCCGCGTCGGAGCCTGGGCACGAACTGGAACGCCCCGGCCAGGGCGAAGACGGCGGCACCGACGATGTGGGCGACCAGGGCGCCGGGGAAGCCGGCGAAGCGGTGGTCTGCCGGCATCACCGCGGGGCCGCCGGCGAGCTGGAGCAGGCGCAGAGTGCCCGCGGTCAGTGGGATCGCAGACAAGACGACCAGGGCGGTCGGGACCGGCCAGCTGCGGGGCCGGTCCCGGCGCCGAGGCGCCGGGACCGTGGGTGCAGTCTCGTGAGTCGCCTTGACGGTCATCGCACGACAGCGTTCGCGGGGGTCGTGTGAACGGCGTGCTCGACGTCGTCGTCCTGAGCTGTGTCACCGACCGCGTTTCGCTGGTCGCGCCACAGGGAGATGCCCAGGCCGATGAGGGCGACGCCCTCGGGGACGGCCATGGGTCGGTCGAAGGACGCGGGCAGGACCGCGAGGGCAGCGGTGCCGAGGGTGCTCACGGCGAGCAGCGCCGCGGCCCATCGAGCGAGGACCCGGGCCCGGAACAGGGCGATGCCGAAGACGAGACCGCCGAGCAGGTAGCAGGCGCCGGTGAGCTGGAAGAAGGTCTGCAGATGGCCGATGTCGCCGGTGGGAGTGCCTCCGCCGGAGGCGACGACGGTGTCGTTGACGAACGCGGGGGCCTTGTCGGTCAGGGCCGGCAGGAAGGCGACGGCCATGATCTCGGTGGCCCACATCATGAGGTAGCCGAGGGCGAAGACGAAGTAGCCGACGAGCCCGAGGACTCGGGCCTGTCGGACCTGGCGAAGGTAGATGCCGGTGATGCCCGCGAGCGCGAGCACCGTCATCACGCTCTTGGCGGAGCAGCGGAGCACCCACTCGTGGGTGTCGGCCAGGTAGGTGTCGAAGCCGGGGTGGTTGATCTGGACGGCGATGAAGATGACGCCGGCGACGGCTGCGGAGATGCCGGCCGCCTTGGTGAGGCCGGTGGTGGTGACGCTCATTTCTGTCTCCTGGTTCCTGGTCGGGCGGGGTGCCCGGCGATGGACAGGAACCTAGGAATCGACATGGTGACCTCACATCACCATGTGATGTGACCGGCTTGGTGATTCCGCCCCGGGGTCATGGCTCACGCGGCGTCGGGCGGGACCGGCCGTGGGCCCCTAGGGCGTCGCCAGGCCGAGGTCTGCCGCCCGCTGGACGGCGGCACGGCGGGTGGTGACGTCGAGCTTGGTGAAGATGTGCCGGGTGTGGGTGCGCAGGGTGTTCACGGAGACGAACAGGTGCGCGGCGATCTCGGGGCCGGTCAGCTCGGTGGCCAGCAGCCGGAGCACCTCGACCTCTCGCTCACTCAGTGCCTCGTTTCCGAGTGCGGAGCCACCCACCGCCGCAGCGGGGGCACGCTCGGGCCTGACCTGCTCACGGTCGGAGACGCGCAACAGCTCGATGGCGTGGGCCGCCCCGGGAAGGGCGGGTTGTGCGGCCGCGGCCCGGAGCAGCTCCACCGCGGCCGGACCTTCGTCGAGGAACAGCCGCACATAGCCGGCCGGGACGCCCTGGACGAGGACGAGGCCGAGGTCGGCAAGGGCCGCGTCGTGGTCGCCGCAGGCCTGGGAGGCGAGGGCTCGGACCAGGCGCGCCTCGAGGATGCTGCCCCCGCGGTCGGCCGCCTGCGCCGCGGTGAGGACTCGGTCGAGCAGTCCGCTGGCGCGCGTCGAGGCCGGCCGGATCGGGCTCGACGCGGTGCTGGGCGATGAGGAGCCGGGCGAGGGTGAGGAGGTTGAACTCCGCCAGGTACGTCGGTTCGTCGTCGGTGGACACCGCATGCTGCGCGGCCCAGCCCTGGGCGTCGGCCAGCCGACCTTGGCTGATGCGCACGCGGGCGATGGCAGCTGCGATGGGTCGGATGTCGGGGAAGAAGCCGTGCAGGTAGAGCGGTTCGGCCCGCTGGAGCATCCCCACGGCCGCCGTCGAGGTCGCCACGGGCTCGAAGCAGGTCTGCCATCGTCGTGTACCAGCGGAACCGGTTCTCCAGCAGAGATGGCGCGGTCGCCGAGCTCACGGGCGGTGTGGAGGTGCTGGGCGGCCGCGTCGAGCTCTCCCTGCTCGCGCAGGACGTCGGCGAGCCCGACGTGGAGGTCGCCGACGGTCGACATGGCCGGTCCCTGGACACGCTCGGCTGTGGCGAGGGCCTCCTCGTAAGCGGCGTCGGGCCTCGTCGGGTCGACCCCGGGCCAGCCACATGCCGGCGATGACGACCGTGGCGCCGAGCTCGTCGGCGACGTCACCGGCCGCGTGGAGGTGACGCATGCACTCGCTGAACGTGTCCACAGCCGTGGTCAGGTCACCGGCGGCCCAGGCCGCCAGGCCCAGGAACCCGGCAGCCCCGCTGCGAGCCAGGTGGTCCTCGGGGCCGGCCAGCTCGCGCGCGCGCCGGGCGTGGGCGATGGTGCCGGCGACGTCACCTCGCGCCTGGGCAACAGACGCGCGGTAGACCTCGATCGTGGCGGGCAGCACGTTCAGCTCGTGCGCGCGGTCGAGGACCGCCGTACTGGGGACGCCGAGCCGGGTGTCGTCCGGCACGGGCAGCTGGGATGCTTCCGTGCCGGAGACGTCCTGGGTGTTCAGGGCGTGTTGCGCGACGTCGAGCCAGGCCTCGGCCCCGTCGAGGTCGCCCTCCGACAGGTGGACCCAGCCGGTGAACGTGGCGAGCAAAGGGCGTCGTCGGACCGCGTCGTCGGGCAGCGCCCCCAGCCAAGGCGCAGCGCTCGGTCGTGGCGGTGCCGGCGGATGCCCGGGATGGCGAGCTCGACGAGGTCGGCGGCGAGGGGGGTGTCGCCGGCGGCGAGGGCGTGGCCGATGGCGTCGACGAACCTGCCCTGCCCGGCGTACCAGTCGGCGGCGCCCCGGTGACGTCGTTCGAGGTGCTCGGGGTCGGTCGCGATGAGCTGGGCTTGCAGCGCGTCGGAAAACAAGTGGTGGTAGCGGAACCACTGCCGTTGGTCGTCGAGTGGAACCAGGAACAGGTTCGACCGTTCGAGGGCCTCGAGCATCTGCTGCCCGCCCGGGCGTCCGGTGACGGCGTCACACAGAGGCCCGGTCAGCTCGCCGAGGACCGAGGTGTCGAGAAGGAACGTGCGGATCTCGTCGGGCTGGCTGCGCAGCACCTCCTCCAGCAGGTAGTCGAGGACGAACCGGTGGCTGCCGGTGAAGCCGTCGATGAAGTCGTCGATGTCGTCCGCCCCGGTGCGACCGCGTGCCGAGAGGGCGGCCAGCTGGAGGCCGGCCGCCCACCCCTCCGTACGCGCCTCCAGGGCAGCCACGTAGTCCGGGGCCAGGTCCAGTGCCATGACGTCGTTGAGGAACCGCTCGGCCTCGTCGTCGGTGAACCGCAGATCAGCGGCTCGGACCTCGAGCAGCTCGCCCCGCGCGCGTAGCCGAGACAGCGGCAGCGGCGGGTCCGCCCGGGTCGTGATGGCCAGGGTGACCTGGGCCGGCAGGTTGTCGAGGAGGAACGTGACGGCCTCGTTGACGGGCGGCGTATCGACGGCGTGGTAGTCGTCGAGCGCGAGCACGGTGGGTTCGGCGATGGTGTCGAGGTCGTTGAGCAGGCTGACCAGCACCTCGTCGGTGGCGAAGCCGCGGTCGCCGTCCATCAGGGCCAACGCCTCGGTGCCGATGTCGGGATTGG
This sequence comes from uncultured Actinomycetota bacterium, assembly GCA_963761085.1. GTDB lineage: Bacteria > Actinomycetota > Actinomycetes > Propionibacteriales > Nocardioidaceae > Nocardioides. Next base: position 26,986 of record CAVXFQ010000009.1, on the reverse strand, counting down.
TGGTCTGGAGCGCGGCGACGACGTGGCCCAGGAACCGGGCCACGTCGCAGTCGTCCTGGTCGAGCGACAGCCAGGCCACGCGGAGCGTCGGCCCACGGGCGCCTGAGTCGGCGCTCGAGTCGGCGCTCGAGTCGGTGGCCGTGAGCCATTGGGTGAGGAAGGTGGTCTTGCCGAATCCGGCTGGTGCGGCGACCAGAACGAGTCGCGGCATCGAGCCGCGGTCAGCCGCAAGTCGGTCGGTGAGCCGGGGTCTGGGCACGAGCCGACGCCGGGGCGTCGGCAGGTGCAGCTTGGTGCCCAGGACCGGCATCTGCACAGGGTAGGGCCGAACCGCCTCGGGACTTCGCGCTGCGGTCCACCCGTCGTGAGACGCTCGTGGTGACATCGGCCCCGCGGGGGCGCATCCTGGGTGTCCAAGAGGCTCGGGACGCGACAGGTGCAGCCGAGGGAGCGTCATGGGAGCGTTGGCGCCTGGCAGCACCAAGGTCGCCGGGCAGCCGCCTGCCGGCCCGATCCCGGGAAGAGTCGGCTGGGGCTTCATCTCGCTCTACGCCCTGTCCTTCACCGGCAACGCCCTGGTCTTCATCGCCCCGCTGCTGGTCACGCTGGCGCTGAAGGTCAACGATCTGGTCGGCATCGACGCAGCCCCGAAGAACCTGGCACTGGTCACCGGCACGGGGTCGCTGCTGGCGATGGTCAGCAACCCGTTGTTCGGCCGGTTCAGCGACCGCACCACCGCGCGGCTGGGCATGCGGCGTCCGTGGATGCTGGTGGGTCTTGCGGGCGGCACGGTCGGAACGCTCGTGGTCGCCACCGCGCCCAGCATCCTGGTGGTGCTCGTCGGCTGGTGCCTCACCCAGGTCTTCTTCAACGCGCTGCTGGCTGCGCAGGTGGCGGTCCTGCCGGACCAGGTCCCCCGCTCGCAGCGCGGGGCGGTCTCCGGCGTCCTGGGCGTCTGCACGCCGGTGGCGTCGGTGGCCGGGGCCTATCTCGTGCAGGCCTTCAACGGGCACCAGCTCGCCATGTTCATGGTGCCCTGTCTCGTGGGTGGCGCGTTCGTCGTCGTCTTCACGTGCCGACTCCGTGACCGCCGTCTCGACCCGGCCGATCGGCCGCCGTGGTCGTTCCGGCAGATGGTCGGGTCGCTCTACGTCGACCCGCGACGCCACCCGGACTTCGCATGGGCGTTCGCCAGCCGGTTCATGCTGGTGATGGCCTTCGCGTTTCTGGTCACCTACCAGGCCTACTACCTGATCGAGCAGCTCGGCAGCAGCAAGGGCGACGTCCCGCACCAGATCTACCTCGGCACGCTTGCTCAGTCCGCCGTCCTCGTCGTGGTCTCACCGGTCGCCGGGAGGCTCTCCGACAAGGTGGGCCGGCGGAAGGTCTTCGTCGCGGTGGCGGCGCTCGTCTACGCCGCTGCCATGCTGCTGATCGCCCACGCGGGCAACGTCCCTGGCTACCTGGTCGGCATGGCCGTCAGCGGACTCGGCTTCGGCATGTACATGGCAGTCGACCTGGCCCTGGTCGTCGACGTCCTCCCGCGGACCGGCAGCGCTGCCAAGGACCTCGGCGTGATCAACATCGCCGGCGCCCTCCCGTTTGCGCTCGCGCCGGCGATCACGCCGGTCATCCTCGCCTTGGGGGGTGGCAGCTATGCGGTCCTCTACGCCGTCGCCGGTGCCTGCGCAGCACTCGGCGCCGCCGCCATCGTGCCCGTGCGAGGCGTCCGCTAGTACTTGCCGCGCTGCCGGCAGGGATGCCTCGCCTGTCAGATGGGCAGTGGCCGAGACTGTGCACCATGCCGAACCGTCTCGCTGCGTCCGTGAGTCCCTACCTGCTCCAGCACGCCGACAACCCCGTCGACTGGTGGGAGTGGGGCGACGAGGCGTTCGCGGAGGCCCGCCGACGCGGCATACCGGTGTTCCTCAGCGTCGGGTACGCCGCGTGCCACTGGTGCCACGAGGTTCCAGGATTGGCGGCTGTGGGCGGATCTTGACGAAACCGCAGGTCAGAAGGGGTGTGGCGGGTCATGCCGGTTCAGCCAAGACCGCCGTTGGACACCGATTCCGGGCCTTCGTGTATCACTCTCGTGCATCACTCGCGGTCTCGAGTTGACCGTTTGCAGACGTTCCGGTCGACCTTGTGCAGACGCCTGCGCCTGAGACCTATGACTAGATCCCTGCTCACATGATCAGTATTCTGTTCATATGGACTTCGGTGAACCCTTCGGCGGCCTGATAGCTGGAGCGCGCGGTGCGGCGCTCGCCGTGCTGCTTCGCACTGGCGCGCCCCTGACCGGACGGCGCGTGCACGCGTTGGTCGCGGATCGCCACAGTCTGGGTGCCGTGCAGCAGGCGCTGCGAGACCTCGATCGGCTGGGGCTGATCACGACGGAGGCCATCGGGCGTGCCGGCGTGCACCACATCAATGAAGGCCATGCAGCCATCGCCCCACTGCGTTCCTTGGCCAGCCCGATCGAGATGCTGACTCGCGTCGTGGAGGAGACCGTGCGAGGCGTCGAAGCCGTCATCGTGTTCGGATCAGTTGCTCGCGGCGATGCCCACGCAGACAGCGACGTCGACCTCGTGGTGATCGCCCCCGCGACCTGGGACGGTGGGGCCGAGCTGCAGCAGCAGGTCCATGAGCGGTTCGGCAATGACTGCGACGTCCTGCACCTGACCGGCGACCACTTCAAGCTCGCTCCAGAGGACCGCGAGCCGGTCGTGTCCGAGATATTGCGCGACGGGATCGCCCTGGTCGGCACCATGCCGCGTCGGAGTCGGGTGGCGTCATGACGAACAGGGAGAGCAGGAACCACGCCAAGAGGTTCCTCCACAAGGCGCAGGAGTACCTGGACTCAGCTCAGGACAACCTCGATCTCGAGCGCGCGACTCCGGCCGCTGGGGATGCGATCCATGCCGGCATCAGCGCGAAGGACGCGATCGTGACGGCGTTGACCGGGGAGACCAGCAAGGCGAAGGACCACGCCAAGGCCGTGAAGGAGTTGCGCCAGGCGCTCGGTGCTCACCGCGATGCCGCAGCGGCAGAGAACGCGTTGCGAGAACTGATCTCGAAGAAGGGCGAAGTCGAGTACGGCGCCACGCTCATCACGCTCGCCAAGGCGAAGCCTCTCGTCCGGCGAGCGATGGTGCTCGTCGAGATCGCGAACGAGCTGGTGAGGCGGCCCTGAACTGAACATCGCACAGTTGTTGAGGCTCGTCGGGTCTCACGACAACACAACAGCTTCGTGCCGGGCGGCGTTCGGCGCCACGGCTGCGGGGAGAGCCGTCACGCCGACCGCCGTCGTCGCTTGGGCTGGGGCAGCAGGTCGGTGACGGTTGTCGGCTCGCGGTCGGGCGCGACCAGAGCCTCCAACGCTGCCTCGGCCAGCGCCATGCGCTTCTCCTCCCACGCTGAGCAGCTGGTCGAGCCGCCAGCGGTCGGGATGTGTCATCACCGGCGCCGGCACCAGCTCGCGGTCCTTGAGGTTCTGGTAGCCCCTCGTCTTGCCCCAGCCGTAGCGAGCCATCACCTCGCTCGCGCTGAGGAAGACGTGGCGGGGGTCGCCCATGGCTCTCACACCGCCTTCGGCTTGCCGAGCATCGGCTGGGAGGCGAGGCGCTGGGTGCGGATGAAGGTCCGCAGGTCGCCGACGGTCGTGTAGAGGCGCCGGCCGATCTTGAAGAACTCCGGCCCGGTGCCCTCCTGCCGCCACCAGCGGACGGTGTTGACCGGGGTCCGCAGGATCTCGGCGACGTCATCGAGCGTGAGCAGCTCGTCGTCGTGGCGAGCGTGGAAGGGGACGTCGTGGGTGTTGCTGTTCATGGTTCCTCCTGCCAGGCGTTGGCCCGCGAGGATCGTGGGCGACAGGTAGGTGTGAAGGCCGTGCCGCGCAGCACGGCAAATACGTTCGATCGGATATCGTCGAGGGATGGATCGGGCCTACCTGATCGAAGTCGCACGACGAGCCAGCGGTCTCACGCAGGCTGAGCTCGCCGCCAGATCCGGTACGTCGCAGGCGACGATGTCGGCGTACGAACGAGGTCTGAAGTCGCCGACGCTCAAGGTAGCCGCGCGGATCCTCGAGGCCGCGGGTTACGACCTCAACCTGCGCCGGCTCATCGACTGGGTCGAGCACGAAGCGCCCGGAGTTGGGCACTTCTGGGTGCCGAGCACCCTGTGGCACGTCGAGACGCCCGACTGCTTCGCGATCCTGGCGTTCCCCGACCTCGTCGGCAACGGGCCGATGCGCGAGTGGGACATGCACGACCGCGCACAGCGCAAGGGCGTCTACGAGCAGTTGCTCCAAGGTGGCTCGCCCGAGGAGATGATCCGCTGGATCGACGGCCCCCTCCTCGTCGAGGTGTGGGAGGAGCTCGACCTCCCGGACGCGGTCCGCGAGGCGTGGAAGTGGCCGATTGTGATCGCGCGGGGACCGACCCAGCCGGACACCGTGCGGATCCTGGGCCGAGGGGACGACTCGTTCACGGCTGAAGCGTGGGTCCGCGGACACGAAGCAGTGCCAGTGAGGGCGCCGACTCCGAAGGAGCCGCGGGTGCGGTTCATCCGGACGCGCTTCGACCCGCGGCCGCCAGAGCCGTCGATGGGCAGCGACGGGATGAAACCGGCAGCGACCGTCGCCAAGATTGCCGAACGGCTCGCCACTCAACTGGCGACGTCGCGGCACCCCGGCCGCCGCGGCAACGTGGAACGCTGGAGTCGCGTTCGCGCGGAGGTGGGCGGACTTGGGCAACGGCCACACCGTTGTGCTTGCGCCGAGCGGACCCGGATGCGTCGTCGGCGTCACGGTCGAGCCCTACGACGACCGGCTCGACGTCGGCGAGCAACTGATCAGGCTGTGGCGAACGGGCTGAACCCGATCCGGTGCTCAACGTCGCTTCAGAACCCGATGCCCGGTGCCGACGGCGATGCCGCAGGCCGGGAATCGAGCTCGGCAGGAAGACGCGGCGCCGCCCGTCGCCTTGGTGCCTTCGGTCCGTACCGCTCGATCGCCTCGGCCGCCGCCTCCCGCGCGTGCGCCGGCCCGAGGTCGGCACGGTCCCGGCCGAACACGTCGCACCACTGCTTGCGCGCATCCTCGACGGATTCGGCGACGAGGTGCGCGACGTTTCGCTCGCGGCCGCGTGTCATCCCGACGTACGCCGACGCGGCTCCGCTGTGCTCGCCGACCAGCACATGGCTCTCGGTGACAGTGGCGCCTTGCGCGCCGTAGGCGGTCGTGGCGTAGGCGAGCTCGACATCGCGGCGCACGTAGTCGGGCGGCAACACACGAGTCCCCGCCTCGCCCCTGACGGTGAGCGCGCCGCGATCGCACGAGACGACGGTCCACAACTCGCGGTTCGCGACGTCGGCATCGCGGTCGTTGCGCCGGGTCGCGATGGTGTCGCCGACGCCGAGCCGTTCACCGGCCGCGGTCAGCACCTGCTCGTCGACCTCACCGGTCGCCTTGCGGATCCGGTGCGCGAAGGCGTTGATCCGGCCCACCTGCTCGCGGGTGTCGGCGACGACGAGCTTGCCGACGCTGGCTTCAGCGGCAAGGCGTCGGGTCCGCTCGACGTCGCTTCCGTGGATGACGATCTCGCCGCGGGCGAGGAGTTCATCGAACACCTCGCCGGGCGCGGTGCCCGTCCGCATCCGCACCGACAGCTCGGCATAGCGGGGGTCCTTGAAGCGGCGTACGCCGTCGAGCTGTTGCACCCGATCCGGGGCGTACCTGATCGCCAGATCCAGGACCCCGCCACGGCCGACGGCGGGGAGCTGATGGCGGTCGCCGACCAGCATCACGAGGGCCTTGGTCTCGTCGGCCAGGCGGAGTAGCGCGCGGGCGGTGTCCTGGTCGACCATGCCCGCCTCGTCGACGACGAGCAGGTCGCCTCGACGTAGTCGGGCGCTGACGTCGGGCACGGAGTCGACTCGACTCCACCGACCGTCCTCGTCCCAGCGGAAGCCGTGCTGGTGGAGCAGCCAGGCGGCGGAGTACGACGCCGCGCCGATCGCGCCCTCTGCGACCTGGGCCGCCTTGAGAGTCGGTGTCACCACGACCAATCCGACGCCCGGCCGCGATCGCGCGCTCGCGGGTTGCCGCGAGACGGGCGGTCTTGCCAGCCCCGGCCGCGCCCTCGATCACGGTGATCGTCTTGGCTTCGGCACGAGTCGCAAGGCGGTCGACGATCTCGTGCTCGACGGCCAGCACGTCGACCGACGTGAACGAACGCACGTGCTCGGGCACGTCCGATCGGGGGAGTAGCGGGCGTGAGGCGGCGATGACGCGAGCGGTCAGATCCTCTGCCAACTCACGGCGCACGGCCCGGTCGACCACGCCTCCGCCGGACGGCGATGATCCGCTCGACCTCGCCCCGGGCGTCGGCCGCGTTCCACGCCGAGCGGCGCGAGCCCGAGCCGGACGAGTGCCAGCTCGACCACGCCGTCGCGATCAACCGCACCCGTCGCGCAGCGAGCAGAGCGGCGCGCTCGGGGCAGGTGCGAGGTAGCCGAGCTCGTGCAGCTCCTCGACCCAGCGCTGCCGCAGTTCGTCACCGCTCGTCGGCACGACCTTGTCCGGCCGGGCGTCGGCCCACGCTCGCCGATCCCATGCCTGCCGCAGCGCCGGCCCGGGCTCCTCGCCGGGATGTTCGGAGCGCCACTCGGCCTCGTAGGTGTCGATGTTCGCCTCGATCTGCTTCGCCCGTGCGCTGAACGCTCCCGTGTACGGCGCCAGTTCGACGACCTCGCCGGTCTCAGCGTCCAGTGTCAACCCGCGTCTCGCCAGGGCCTCTCGGAACCCCGGATTGGTCATCACCGCCGCGTGCCCGATCCCGTTGATCGCCTCCAGGCTGTCGCGAACCCCGACGGTGTGGAGCCCTCGCCACGCGCCGGCAGCGAAAACTCGGGCGTTGATCTGGAGGTGCAGGTGTCGATGAGGGTCGCCGGCCCGGGAGGTGAAGTGGCGTACGACGGCCGCCTCGATCTGCTCGACCGGCACCTGCACCTGCCGGTCCGCGCGGCCCGACGCGTGTCGTCGCGTGGGTGGCGAGCCACCCGATGATCTCCTCGGCCGCTGCCATCTGCGCGGCGTCGTACGCCTCGGCGATCTCGGGGTGCAGCGCGGCCGCGAGCGACCAGGTCTTCGGCCCGTTGACGGTGACCTCGACGAACCGCACGCCCTTGTCGTCCTTCCGCAGCCGCCCCTTCGCGCTGCGCCGGTCTCGACGTCGTAGCCGGCGACCCATCGCTCGTAGGTCTCGCCGTCCATGTCGGCTCGGCGCTCGACGCCATCGGGGGTCGCGGTGAAGTGCATGGCGACGCCGCTGCCCTCGGCGAGGTAGTAGTCGTCCGCCCGGGACCGATCGGCCTCGACGTAGTGTCGAGCGGCGGCCGCTGCGCCGCGGTAGATCTTCATGCCGCCATGCATCGAAATCACCTCCGTCAACAACCATCGATAACCGTGAAACCGCAGGTCAGCGGCCACATCGGCGCCCGTCCCACTACGAAACTTCGTAGCATGCGTGCCGCTTGATTTCGGGAGGGTGAGATGGGCGATCTGGAGGGCGGAGTCGGGAGCCGTTGATGGTTGGCGATGACGGGTTGGGGGCTTGGGGTGGGCTGAAGGAACACGGCGCGGACAGCAGAGAGTTCGAGGAGCCGTTGTCGGCCGGCACGACGGACCGAGGTAGTTCGATCACCTGTAGCCCAGTTCAGCGATGCCGGGTGAGGTGAACCAGCGCGCGATTCCGACACGACTTTGGTGGGGCGCCGTGGGGTCCGCGAGTCCAGATGCAGAGGCGCTAGGCGGGCCCGACGCGGGAAGCCTCTGCGATAGCCGTTTCGGCGGAGCTGATCGAGGAACGCTGGCACCGCAGCGGGTCATTGTGTCCAGGCGCATACGCGGACCGATGCAGCGAGGAATCGCGCTGATTCCCGGCGAAGTGGGCGCCGGCGCCGGGTGCGCCTATCACGAGCCACGGCGTCGAGCCCTGGGCGGGCGGCCCTGTGGAGAGATCCGTCAGTCAGTTCCGCCGAGTGCACGTCGCCGTAGGTAGCTCGACAGGCCGACAGCCACGGCGAGGGCACTCCCGTTGAAGACCGGCTCCACCCAGTCGGCCGCGCCGGCGAGGGTGAGGCCGCTGACGCTGATGGCGACGAGCGTCACCCCGAAGACCGTGCCCCAGACGTTGAACCGTCCGGGCCGGATGGCGGTTGCGCCGAGGAAGACCGCCGCCAGGGCGGGGAAGAGCATGGTTGTGCCGTTGTCGGCGGTCGCGCCCGCTGTGCGGGCGGTGAGGACGACGCCGGCGATCGAGGCGACGGTGCCGGCGCCGACGAAGGAGAGGAGCGTGTAGCGCCGCGTCGGGATGCCGACGAGCTTCGCGGCCCGACCGTTCTCACCCACCGCGTAGAGGGCGCGCCCGAAGGGCGTGTGGCTGAGGAGGTACCAGGCGAGCACGGCGACGACGGCCACGACCACGATCGGCTGCGGAACGGCCGCCCAGGTACCGGACCCGAAGGCGACCAGCGAAGGGGCGATGTGGTTGCTGATCGCCTGGCCGGCCGTGTACCACTGGATGAACCCGCCGAGCAACGTAGCGACCGCGAGGGTCGAGACGAACGCGTTCATCTGCAGGTAGGCGACGGCGATGCCGTTGGCGAGGCCGACCGCCAGTCCCGCGCAGAGAGCGGCCACCACAGCGAGGGTGAGCGTTGCTCCGTGGTCCTGCATCAGGCCCGCGCACACCACCGAGGACGACGCGGCAACGGCACCGACCGAGAAGTCGAAGTGCCCGGCGACGAGCGGCAGGAGCACGGCCAGTGCCAGGAGGATGGTCACGGCCTGGTTCGCAGCGAGGATGCGCAGGTTCGCCGCGGTGGGGAAGGTGGCCGCGCTCTCCGGCCAGGCGGAGAAGAAGGCGGCGACGGCGAGCACGAGACCGACAAGCGCGTATCGCTCCGCCGTGTGCAGGACGGTCGTCCGTCGCGGGGACCGGCTCCCGGCCGCGGTCGCGCTGGGCGCATAAGTGGTGGCAGTCATGCGATCACGCCTTCCTTCTGGACGAGTTCGGTGAGCCGGTCGGCACTCAGCTCGTCGCCGCTGACGCTCAGGGCGACGCGGCCGCGATGCAGGACCACGACGCGGTCGCAGAGCTGGGCCAGCTCGGTGAAGTCCGACGAGGCGACCAGCGCGGCGCGACCCTGTCCGACGTAGCTGCGGATCGTGCGATGGATGTCCGCGCGGGCGCCCGCGTCGACGCCCTGCGTGGGCTCGTCGAGCAGCAGCAACCGAGGATCGCGCCGCAGCCATCGAGCGAGCACCAACTTCTGCTGATTGCCTCCCGACAAGGTCGAGAGCTGGGCTTCGCTCGACGGCGCTTTGACCGCGAACCGCTGCATCAGCTCCCACGTGTCGGCCCGCTCCGCGCGCTGCCGCATCCAGCCGCTGAAGTAGCGGCGCAGGACGGCGGCAGAGGCGTTCTCCCGCACTGACATCGACGCGAAGGCGGCATCGCGCAGTCGGCTCTCCGGGACGAGCGCGACGTCGCGCCGCATCACGACCGGGATCGGCCGACCGGTGATGTCCGCGCCCGCGACGGTGACCGTGCCGCTCACCGGCCGCTGTGCCCCGAAGATCGAGTTCAGCAAGGTCGAGCGTCCCGCGCCCAGCAGCCCGGCCACACCGACGATCTCGCCCTCTGCGACGGAGAGATCGAGGTCGTTCAGTGGTCCGGAGACCAGGCCGCGCACGTCGAGCACGACGCGGCCACCCGGCCGTACGTCGCGCGTCACGTGCCGTTCCGGGGTGCGGCCCGTGATCAGCCGGACGAGCTCGTCCTCACTCGGGTCGGCCGACACGAGGGAGGCGGCCACGCGGCCGTCACGGAACACGGTGAAGTCGTCGGCCACGCCGAGGACCTCCGGCAGGCGGTGGCTCACGAGAACGATCGTCTGGCCGGCGTCCGCCCGCTGCCGCAAGGCGTCCATCAGCGCGCGGGACTCGGCGTCGGGAAGGCTGGCGGTCGGCTCGTCCAGCAACAGGACGAACTCACTGCCGTCTTGATCCTGCAATGCGCGGGCGATGGCGACGAGTGTCATCGTCGCCGGGCGCAGGGCGCCGACGGGCGTACTCGGGCCGGCGCCGATGCCGTATCGCGTGAGCAGGTCGGCCACCCGATCGTGCAGGGCACGCCAGCGGATCCCGCCGACCCGGTTGGTCGGGAACCCGTCGTCGAGTGCGAAGTTCTCGGCGATGGTCAGCCCCTCGAACAGACCGAGATCCTGATGGACGAACCTCAGGCCGGTCGCGTGGGCTCGGCGCGGTGTCAGGTCCGCGGCGGCCAGCTGCTCGCCGCGGATCGAGATGGTCCCGGCGTCCGCGGTGTGGACTCCGGCCAGGCACTTGATCAGCGTCGACTTGCCCGACCCGTTGCCGCCGAGCAGTGCGTGGACGGTGCCCTGGCGGACGCGGATGGCCGCGTCCGCCAGGGCCGGGGTGCCGCCGAAGTGCTTGGCGAGGCCCGTGGCCTCGAGGACGACCGTCACTCCACGCCCCAGTCCTTCTTGAAGGCACCTTCGAAGTCGACGACCGGCTCGTACTGGAACGGATTGCCCGCAGCGGGCATGTTGTGGTCGGCATCGATCACCTGCAGTCCGGCACCGGCCGGCTGCGCCGGCTGCTGGGCGAGGACGCGGGCCAGGTTGTCGATTCCCGACCAGCCCACCCACTCGGCGTTGAAGGCCACCGTGGCGTCCTCGCCGACGCCCTTGCGGATGAGGTCGAGGTTGCCCGGCTCACCGAAGGCACCGACGACCGCGAGCTGGGCGCCCCGTCCCGAGGACTGGACGGCCTGGGACAGGCCGGCGAAGAACCAGCCGTCGAGCGGGACGTCGACCGCGTTCACCGTCGGCGCCTTGAGCAGCGCGTTGCCGAACATCTGCGGCAGCTTGCCGGTGGCGACGTCCGCGTTGCCTACCTTCAGCGTGCTGACGACCTTGCAGCCGGCGCACGTCGCGAGCTCCTTGGTGAAGCCGTCCTGGATCCAGCCACCCCAGATGGCGTCGGTGAACTGGAGGCTCAGCACCTGTGCCTTGCCGTTGGTCTTGCCGATGATCCAGTCGGCCTGCAGCGACCCGAGCTCGGACCACCACTGCTCGTTGGTCATCTGCGCCAGGCTCTGCACGGTGGCCGAGTACAGCTTCTGCCCGCCGGTCACGTCGCAGTCGTTCCCGCCCGCGCCGATGATCGGGATGCCGGCTGCCTTCCCCTCCTGCAGCGCGGCCTGGAAGCTGTTGCAGTCCTGGCCGATGACGACGATCCCCGTGGCCTTGGCGCTGATGCCCTGCCGGATGCAGGCAGCCCAACCCTGGGGGTTCAGCTTGCCGTCGCAGACTTTCGAGTCCCAGCCGGCGGCCTTGGCGGCAGCGACGACGGCGGCCGACGGGCCGGCGCACGTCGGCACCTGCTGCCCGCACGACACCACCCACGCCAGCACGTTCGTGGCCGGCTTCACCGGCGTGCTCGGCGGCTGCTCGACGACGCCGGCGTAGGCCTTCTTGATCGCGGCGGCCGGATCGAGAGCCGCCGTGGTCGAGGTGCCGGTCGATCCTCCGGCTGATGACGAGTCGGTGGATGACCCGGCGGCCGACGAGCAGGCAGCGAGTGCGATCGCCGCCAGGAGTGAGATCAGGCTGCCGACGAGGCGGCGACGGTTCACGGTCATTCGAGCTCCTGCGCGTGCGGTCACCGCGCTGTCGCGGTGGACTGCAGGGAAGCGTGCGCGGGCGAAATGGCCCCAGTCCAGACAATGATGACTATGGCCGGGATCAGCCGGGCTTATGTCTGCGGCGGGATCAAGGTCGACTGGCACGCCTCGACGATCAGGGCGCGGAGCCAGACGTGAGCCGGATCGCGCTCGTACATCGGGTGCCACCACATCGCCTCGGTGATGGGGACGGCGTCGAACGGGAGGGGCAGGGCACGCACGTCGCCCGTCCGGGTCATCCGCTCGGCGAGCCGGCTCTGCACAAGGGCGATGCGATCGGTTCCGGCGACGACATGCGGCAGTGCCAGGAACGACTCGACCACGACCTCGACGCGGGCCTCGACGCCGAGGGTCTGCAGCTGTCGGCCGGCCGGCGTGAATGCGGTCGGCGCGAGGTAGGTGAACGCCCAGGGCAGCTGCGCCAGGTGCTCCATCGTCAACTCCTCGGCGACGGCCCGGTTCGACGTCGACACCAAGCCCAGCCAGCCGTCGGTGAACAGTTCGGTGTAGGGCAGGCCGGAGACGAAGCCGTGGGGTACCACCAACCCGTCGACCGTGCGGACGGTCTCGTGCGCGTGGTCGACGTCAGTGGTCCTGTGCTGGACCATCCGCAGCACGACTCCCGGCGCGCGCTCGCTGGTCAGGACCCGCAGCGCCGATCCCAGGACGGCGATCGCATAGTCGGAGACGAGCAGGGTGAACTCGCGCTCCTCAGTGCTCGGGTCGAAGGTCGGTTGGGCCTCGAACACGCGCTTGACCCCGAGCATCGCCACGGCGGCTCGCTCACGCAGCTGCACGGCCATCGGGGTCAGCTCGTACCGGTTGCCGGCCCGTCGGAGCAGCTCGTCGTTGAAGTGCCGTCGCAGCTTGGCGAGCGCGAGGCTCACCGCCGGCTGGCTGACCTCCAGACGCTCCGCGGCCCGGGTGACGCTGCTCTCCTGGAGCACCGCGTCCAGGGTGCGGAGCAGGTTGAAGTCGAGGTTCGAGAGCTCCATGTCGGTCAGGCTCGCATAAGCGGGACTGATTCGGAACATCACTGCATACGTGTTCCCTGATACAGGCCGGCCGACGACAGTTGTCGCCATGCCAGCCGAGTCCGCAGCCGTGCTCGTGATCCGCGAGGATCCCGCGGCGAGCATCGCCGACGCCGCGCAACGCTTCTCCAACTGGGGGCGCTGGGGTGCCGACGACGACCGCGGCACGTTGAACTTCCTCACCCCGCAGAAGCGGATCGAAGGCGCCGCTCTGGTGCGCGGCGGCGCGAGCTTCTCCCTCGCCCAGCGCTTCGACGCGGCGGGGCCACAGCGGGGGTGGCGACGCCGTACGAACCCCGTCCACACCATGCTCGACACCGGTGTCGATGCCGAGCGCGGTGGGCAGGGTTTCCCGCACGGGATCGGCGGGGCAGACGACGTGATCTTCATGCCGTTGCAGTGCTCGACGCAGTGGGACGGGCTCGGCCACATCTTCGACCACGGCCTCGCCTGGAACGGGCGGCGGGCCGGCGACGTCGTCACCAGTGAGGGTGACCAGCTGACCGGCATCGAGCGGGTCGCCGACCTCGTCGCCGGCCGGAGCCTCCTGCTCGACGTCGGCCGGATGTTCGGGGCCGACGGCGAGCTGCCGGACGGCTTCCCGATCACCGCCGAGCACCTGGACGACACCGCGCCGCGCCGGAGTCGCGCATCGGCCGCGGCGACATCGTGCTGGTGCGCACCGGCCAGCTGCCCCGCGCCCGCCGCGACGGTCTGGGGCGACTACGCCGGCGGCCCGGCGCCCGGTCTCTCCTTCACTTGTGCCGGGTGGCTCCACGACCGCGAGATCGCCGCGATCGCCACCGACACCTGGGGTTTCGAGGTGCGGCCCGAACGAGTTCGAGAACGCCTTCCAACCGCTGCACCAGGTCGCCATCCCGCACATCGGTCTCACGATCGGCGAGATGTGGGACCTGGACCTGCTCGCAGCCGACTGCGCCGCCGATTGCGTCTACGAGTTCCTCCTCGCCGCCGCGCCCCTGCCGATCACCGGCGCGGTCGGCTCGCCCATCAACCCGATCGCCGTGAAGTAGGAGACCGCCGTGACCGCAGTCAACAGCGCACTCGTCGTGGGCGGGGGTGCCGCCGGCTCGGCCGTGGCGATCCTGCTCGCCGAGGCCGGCGTACAGGTAGACCTGATCGACGTGAAGCCAGAGCCGACCGCCACTCGGCTCCGGAATCACCCTGCAGGGCAATGCGTTGCGCGTGCTCAAGCCGACTCGGCGTCTGGGACGACGTTCGGCGCAACGGTCTACGCCTTCGAGACGCTCGGCCTGCGGGCACCCGACCCCGCCGGCACGGTGATCATCGAGATGCCCGACGTGAAGACCGGCGGGCCGGACCTGCCGGCCACGCTGGGCATGCCCCGTCCCGACCTGGCCCGGATCCTCACCGACCGCGCCGCCGCGACCGGCGTCAAGCTCCGCTTCGGCACGACGTTCACCGAGCTGGCCCAGGACGACGACGGCGTCGACGTCACCTTCTCCGACGGCTCGGCCGGCCGCTACGACCTCGTCATCGGCGCCGACGGCATCCGGTCGTGCGACCCGCCGCGCGCTCGGCATCCACCTCGAGACCACGTCGGTCGGGATGGGCATCTGGCGCGCTTTCGGCCCGCGGCCCGCGAGCGTCACCCGCACCGATCTGATACTACGGCGGGCCCTGCTACATCGCGGGCTACTGCCCGACGGGTGAGGACTCGCTGTACGCCTACATCGTCGAGGACGCCCAGGACCGCTCCACCCTGTCGCCGGACGAGCAGCTGGCGACCTGCGCGAGCTCTCGCAGGCCTACCACGGCCCGTGGGACGACATCCGCGAGGACGCTGACCGACCCGGCGCAGCGTCAACTACACGTGGTTCGAGACACACGTGCTGCAGGCGCCGTGGAACCGCGGGCGCGTCGTCCTGATCGGCGACGCCGCGCACACCTGCCCGCCGACCGTCGCCCAGGGCGCGGCCAGGCCCTCGAGGACGCCGCGGTCCTCGCCGAGCTCCTCGTCGGGCGCGAGATGCTCGACCAGGCCTGTGGGAGGCCTTCCACGAACGCCGATTCACGCGCGCAAGACCGTCGTCGACGCATCCAACCAGCTCGCCGAGTGGCAGCTCGACCACGTCCAGGGCGACGTGCAGGCCTGATCCACGCCGACCGCCGACCTGCTCAGCCAGCCGCCCGCCTGAAAGGGCCGTTCCGATGACCCAACGCCTGATCACCCACCTGCGGCACGTCGACCTCGCCGTGCCCGACTACGAGCAAGCAGCTGGACTTCTACACCAACACGTGGGGCCTCACGGCCGAGCACGGCGACGATGGCCTGACGTTCCTGGCCGCCGAAGGCATCGCCCGAGCAGTACGTCGTCCGGCTGCGGCGCTCAGCCGACAAGCGGATCGACCTGATCTCCTTCGGCGCCGCGACCGCGGCGGACGTCGACACGCTGGCCGCGCAGCTCGGCCGCCGACGGCGTGCAGTTGGTCAGCGAGCCGGATGCCCTCCAGACCCCCGGCGGCGGGTACGGCTTCCGGTTCTTCGACAACGAGGGGCGCACAGTCGAGATCAGCTCCGACGTCGCCGTGCGGCAGCACCGCAAGATCGAGCAGGGCGAGTCGATCCCGGTGCGGCTCTCGCACGTCGTCGTCAACTCGGCCGAGCCGGAGGCGCACCCGCGCCTTCTACGAGAAGCACCTCGCCTTCGCCCTGTCCGACACGCTGATGCACCCGCGCATGGGCGAGATGATGTGGTTCATGCGGATCAACGCGTGGCACCACAGCCTGGCCATCGCCCGCGGCCCGCACCCGTCGCTGCACCACGCGAGCTTCGAGATGCGCGGCATCGACGAGTACCTGCGCGGCACCGGCCGCCTGCTGCGGGCCGGCGTCGAGAAGATCTGGGGCCCCGGCCGGCACCTGGCCGGCAACAACACCTTCACCTACTTCCTCGACCCGCACGGCAACACCGTCGAGTACACGACCGAGCTCGAGGAGGTCGACGAGGACACCTGGCACCCGCACGTGTACGACTTCAGCCACGCCCGACGTCGCCGACCAGTGGGGCACCGCGAACCCGATGAACGAGTTCGTCGCGCAGAAGTCGTTCAACGACCCCGACAAGGGTCTGTTCGTCGCGCCCCGGTCTGATGCGGTTCGCGACCTGCTTCGACGGCCGGCGTCCACGGGCCGGCGTCGTCAGCGAGCGCGGGCTGCACGCGCTGCCGCCCGGACGTAGCGGTGCTCGACCTCGTCCGGGCCGGCCTGCCGGCCGCGCTCGCGGTCGGCGAGGCGGCGCTGGTCGAGCCGCCGATCCCCTCGACGCGGTGCGGCTGCTCCCGCCGCTGCACCGCCGACCGTTCGCGACTTCGTCGCCTTCGAGGAGCACGTCGAGGGCATGGTGGAGGGCGGCTCGCCGGAGCGCGACTGTCCCGCCCGAGTGGTACGAGGCCCGACCTTCTACTTCACCAACCCGTACGCGCTGATCGGCGCGCACGACGAGGTCCGGTCCCGCCCGGCTCGCGAGCGCTCGACTTCGAGCTCGAGGTCGCGGTGGTGGTCGGGCCGCGACGGAGCCTCGCTGACCCCGGAGCAGGCCCGCGATCACGTCTTCGGCTACACGATCCTGAACGACTGGTCGGCCCGGGACCTCCAGCGTCCGCGAGATGGAGGTGAAGCTCGGTCCGGCCAAGGGCAAGGACTTCGCCACCACGCTCGGCCGTGGTTGGTCACCGCCGACGAGCTCGAGCCTTACGCGACGACGAGGGTTCCTCGGCCTGGACCTGCGCGTCGTGGTCAACGGCGAGGAGGTCGGGCAGGACCTGCTGTCCAACATGGGCTGGCCGTTCGCGGAGCTCATCGCGTACGCCTCGCGCAACACCGGGTCCGCGCCGGCGACGTGCTCGGCTCGGGCACCTGCGGCAACGGCGGCTGCCTCGCGGAGCTGTGGGGCGTCCGCGGCAGCGTCGACCCGCCGCCGCTGCAGCCGGGCGACGTGGTGGAGATGACCGTCGAGGGCATCGGCACGATCCGCAACCGAGTCGTCGCCGGTCCCAGCTGCCGTCCGTCCGCCCAGCACGGGCGCGCCCGCGCCTCCGGAAGCGTCCGCAATGACGACCGTCGTCGTCACCGGCGCCGGGCAGGGCCAGGGCGCCGCCGAGGCACGACTGCTGGCCCGCAAGGCGCGCGGGTCCTCGGGCTCGACCTTGCCACCGCGCCGGCGGAGGACCTCCCGATGTCGAGTACCGTGGCTCGACGTGACCGACCAGCCGGCATGGGTCGCATTCGCCCATGAACTCGCCGCCGACCGCACGCCAGTCGACGGACTCGTCGCCAACGCAGGCGTCACGTTTCGCGGGCGACTTCTCGACGTCACGCCCGCCGACCTGCACCGGATGTACGACGTGAACGTCGTCGGCGCCCTGCTCGCGATCCAGCTATCGCCCCTTGATGAGCGAGGGGGCTCGATCGTCCTCGTCGGCTCGGTAGCCGCCTTGACCGGGCACTACCCGGTCGCCTACACGGCCAGCAAGTGGGCGCTGCGCGGCGTGGCGAAGGCGGCCTGCGTCGAGCTCGGGCCGCGCGGCATCCGGGTCAACACCGTCCATCCGGGTTACATCGAGACGCCGATGACCGTGTCGGCGCCCCGGCCTTCCGCGCCGCCAACGTGGCCGAGACGCCCCTGGGCCGCGCCGGGCCGTTGACGACGTCGCGCCGCTCGTCGCCTTCCTGCTGAGCGACGCGGCGTCGTTCATCAGTGGGGCCGAGATCGCCGTCGACGGTGGCCTGACCGCGCACGGCGGCGTGAAGTCGATCAGCGACGCGATGCGATAGGAGAGCGAGTGTTCGAGTACTTTCCCGGAACTACGTCTGGAACCTCGGCGTGGTGGCGACCCTCAACAGTGGCGGGCTCATCGACGAGGTCGACCGCGCGTGCCGGCCGATCAGGGAGATCGCGCAGCGCGGCGAGGACGCCGGCACCACGACTTCCTGCGCGCCTGGACGGCGCTGACCGACCAGCTCGTCGGACAGGCCGAGCAGGCGGAGAAGGCCGGTCACCTTCGCACGGCCGGGACGGCTGTACGCCCGGGCGACGAACTACCTCTGCCAGGCCGAGCGGATGCAGAGCGCCGTCGTCCCCCGGGCGACTCGACACGTACCGGCGCATGCTCGAGTTGCAGCAGAAGTCCTTCGACCTGATCGAGCCGCCGTCTCGCGGGTCGCGGTCCCGTACGAGGGCACGACGCTTGCCCGCCTACTACATGAGTGCCGGTGACCACGCACCGGTGATGATCATGTGGAACGGCTTCGACTCCACCAAGGAGCACATGTACGCGTCACAGTTCCCGCACGAGCTCGCCGCCCGCGGCATCAGCGCGCTGATGGTCGACTGCCCCGGCAGCGGCGAGGCGCTGCGCCTGCAGGGGCTGACCGCGCGGATCGACACCGAGGCGTGGGCGGCGGCCTGCGTCGACTACCTGCTGAGCCGCGGTGACGTCGACCCGCACCGCATCGGCCTCGTCGGCTGGTCGCTCGGTGGCTACTACGCGCCCCGGGCGCTGGCGTACGAGAAGCGGCTGGCGCTCGGGGTGGCCTGGGGAGCAAACCACGACTGGGGCGCGGTGCAGCGGGCCCCGCTTCAGCGCGAGGGCGAAAAGCCGGTGCCGCACTACTGGGACACGCGCTGTGGGTGTGGGGCTTCGACGACCTCGACGATTCATGGCATGCCGACGGCGTGTGCCTGGACGGCGTCGTGGAGCAGATCACCGTGCCGTTCCTGATCTGCCACGGCGAAACGACCGCCAGATCCCTGTCCACTACGCGCAGCGCTCCTACGAGCAGGCGGTGAACAGCCCGAAGCGCGAGCTGCGGATCTTTACGCCCGAGGAGGGCGCGACCGAGCACATCGGCCTCGATCATCTGAGCACGTCGCCTGTTCATCGCCGACTGGGTCGCCGACACGTTCGCCGAGGTCCATCGCTGAGCTGGGCGCGAGGACGTCCACACCGGGCAACGACGAAACCAGGGCAACGCGTGAACGCCGACTGCGCCAGGTCGCCCGGTCGGGCAGGCCCTGTTGACAGTCATAGGCGGCGGAATGACTGTGACGATCGCCTTGGCAGCCTGATGGTGCTGGGCTGTGGGTTGGCGACCGCGAGTGTGACCCCCGGAGTGACCGGCTCGGTGCCTTGCTGGACTTGTCCGCTCGTTGTTGCCGGCCCCGGCCCGGTTGGAGGAGCTGGCCTGATCAGGAGCTTGACCACCTGGCGTTAGTGGCGCCGGGCGTGTCTCACACAGTCCTGCCGAACCTCCGTCCCGGGCCGGAACCACGTCCCGTCCAGCGAAGGAGAAGAACGCATGACCAGTCTGACCGATCTGCGTGAGGTGGTCGATGTCGTCATCGGCGTCGACACCCACGTCCACACCCACTCCGCGGCCGTGGTCGACACCGCGACCGGTGGTGTCCTCGAGAGATCACCGTCGAGGCGACAACCGAGGGCTATGCCGAGCTGGTGGAGTTCGCCAACAACCACGCGACCTTGCGGGCCTGGGCGATCGAGGGCACCGGCGGTCACGGCGCCGGCTTGAGCCGTCATCTGCTTCAGTACTCGGAGATCGTCATCGAGTTGGATCGCCCGAAGCGGGCTGCGCGCCGCAACGGGGCGAAGTCAGACCCGCTCGATGCGATCCGAGCCGCGCGTGAAGCGATGGCTCGGCCCCAGTTGGGGACGCCTCGCAGTGGCGGAGAACGCCAAGCACTGTCATGCTGCTGGCTGCTCGCCGCTCCGCGATCAATGCCTCCACCGAGGCCCAGCAGCAGGTCTTCAGCCTGGTCATCGCCGCGCCCGAGCCGATCCGTGCCCGGTTCCGTGGTCAGAAGCTTGCCGCGATGCTCAACACCGCCGCGAACCTGCGAGTGCACTCCTCTTGGGACATCGAGACGACCAGCACCGTGGTGGCGTTGCGGTCGCTGGCTCGTCGCGCGCACGCGATGCTGAAAGAGGCACGTGAACATCAGAAGGCCATCGTGACCATCATCCGCAGTTGGCGCCCCGATCTTCTCGAGGAGTTCGGGGTTGGTCCGATCGTGGCGGCGAAGGTGTTGTCCGCATGGTCCCACCCCGGCCGGATCCACTCCGAGGCGGCGTTCGCGATGCTCGCCGGCGTCGCTCCGATCCCGGCGAACAGCGGCCAAGTCACCACCAGCCCGTTCCCGCTTCCGATGCTGGAGCAGGCCCGTCAGCACGAGGACGGGATCTCTGCAAGAAACGCCCGGTGGAATGAGCACCGGTGGTCAAGGCGGGAATCCTGGAACCACGACGAAGCACCAATGCTTCCTCGCGACTTTTGAAGTACATCGCGCGAGGTGCGCTCCTGAAGTGGTGGGACGAGCTTGTGCCGTAGCCGGCTTGGAGGGCGTGGATGCGTATCTGCTGTGCCGCTGGGACCACGTATCGAAGGCGAAGCCGGCGTTCCCAGATCTGCGGTCCGACAGGCGGCGGAGTGCCACCTCGCCCTGGGCTTGCCCTTGGCGACCTACCCGGGCGAATCGACGTAGTAGTGGCGCCAGACACCCTGAGCGACGCACGCTGGTCTCTCTTGACCCATTACCTCGATGCGGACATCGAGTGTGATCTGTTCGCCGCTCGATGGGCTCGACGGCTACCACGAGAGCGTGCATTCGAATCCGCGAGCCAACCGGCACTGGACTCGGAAACCTGACCCGGTTGTATCCGTAGAACATGACTTCGCCGCTGCTGACGGGCAGGAGCGATTCACGAAAGCGGGGAAGCGTGCTCAGGGTCATGTGGGCGTGTGCGATGGCGGATGCGAACGGTCCAAGCGTCGCGCGCTTGGGGTCGTTGTGCGCCCAGTGCCAGTCATGTACGGACCTGCCAAAGAGGTCGACGTTCTCTTGGGTGACCTCAGCCCAGTCCGATGGCCCGAGTTCGCGGCCCACTAGGCCCCTGCGTCCTCAGTGCTGCCGATGTGGGCGATACCCGCCGGATCTGTCACGGCTGCCTCCCGGGGCGGTGGGCACCACTCAATCACTGCGTCCTTGGTGCTGTCTGCACCCTATGTCGAGACGAACGCTCGGCGAGCCGACCGGCTCCCTCGCGATCGAAGCAGAGGGCGACCGCACGCCGGAGGTGCACTCCCAGGTAGCTCGGAGGTTCTTTCTGGCTCCGGTGGATCATCCTCATCCCGGCTGGAGTGACACGGGGTCAGGTCGCGCCGACAGCCGGCGTCGGTCGCGCGCGCTGTCGGGGGCGCTATGACGCACCCGCGGGTGGTCGCGGGGCAGCTATCGTTGTGCTGACTCGAAGACGGCTGTGAGCTGATTGCGGAGCCACCGTTCGTAGGCCTGCGGCGTGAAGTCGAGCTCGTCGGCGAGCAGGGTGTAGGTCTCGGGGCCGATGAGCACGTAGATCGTGGCTGTCATCGCGTGAAGTGCCGGACCTCGGTTCTGCCCGAGCGTGGCGCGGGCGAACCGCTCGCAGTCCCTGCGGTGTCCGCTCTTGCCCGCTTTCCAGAGTTCGGCCGCGTCGGCGTCGTCGGCCGCGGCGTTGCGCGCGACGGCGAACAGGGCGGCGGTCCGTTGGTGGAGCTGGGTCGAGGCACGTGCCAGCAGTGCCGCGCGACGGTCAGCGACTGGTTCGTCGAGGATTTCCCGCAAACTCAGCCACGTCCGCTGGCCGGTATCGGCAGGACGTCGCCGACGATGGCGTGCTCCACGACTTCCTTGAGCAGCGCCGTCTTGGTGGGGAAGTAGTCATACGCCGTGCGTGTGCCGACGCCGGCTCGCTCGGCGACGGCCCGCATCGAGGTTCCGGCGTAGCCGCGATCGAGCAACAGCTCACGGGCAGACCTGCCTCCCGGATGCTCGCTCTGGTCTGCGCGGCCGACTCCGCACGTCGGCTCTGGCGGTACGGCCTTCGGGATGGTGGCTTGTCGTCGGGCACGGGTCAATCATATTGACCGCAGAGGTGATGCGTGCAATCCTGGAGATGTTCTAACCGCACTTCTAGTGCGGTGGAAGAGAGTTCACAATGGAACGACCACGTCACCGTGACACCCGCGTGGTGAATCCGATGGCTCGTCCGGGATGGGCGTCGTTGCTTGCTGTCGCGGCTGCGTTGATGCTGTCTGCGTGTGGCGATTCGGACGCCCGTCCCGAGGCAAGCCGGCCGAACGGCGTACGTCACCATCTCGTCGTGTTGGGGGGTTCGGCATCGCCACCGACAACGCCTGCACCGGATGCGTCACCTACGGCGACCTGTACGGTCGGCTCGCTAGCCGCACGACTGGCGAGCCGACCGACGTGTCGAACCTGGCGGTCCCCGGTGCTGCGGTTGCGGATCTTGTTGCCCAGGTGAGCACCGACACCGCGACCGAGGCGAGCTCTCGCCGCCGCAGACATGGTCGTGATCACCATCGGATTCAACGACACGCCCTGGAACCGGGTCGACGACCCGTGCCACGCGGCCCCGCGCTACCCGGTGATCGAGTGGAGCAAGATCACGCCCGAGTGCACCACCCAAGTCACCCACCAGTTCAGCGCGGCGCTCGGCAAGGTCATGTCGACCAGCAGCGCACTGCGAGGCGACAAGCCCCTACTCCTACGAGTCACGACGGTCTACAACAACGTGATCGGCGACCACAACGACCCGGGCTGGGACGCCCACGCCGCGGTCACGCCGTCTGTCCTGGGGAACGCGGCATTCGCCGTGGCCCAGTGTGCTGTGGCCCGGGCGCACGGTGGCGAATGCGCCGTGATGGGCCCCCTGATGAACGGCATGGGGGGCCGTCGGGACGCCGACCGCTACCTCGCCGATCACACTCACCTGAACCAAGCCGGCGACTCCTCTCACTGCACGGGCGCTGGCGCAGCTGGGCTTCGACTTCGAACAAGACGAGTAGCCCCTCCCGGACCAGCTCCCGCCCTCGCGGGGCGGCACCACACGTGAATGCGTGACAGAGAGATTGAGAGAGAGCGATGCGACCACCGATCCGCGGCATCCATCACGTGAAGATCCCAGTCGCGAGCCTGGTGAGAAGTAGGGAGTTCTACGAAGAGACTCCTCGACCTGAGGGTGCTCATGGAGTTCCCCGACGAGGATGGCGTCGTCCGCGGCGTCGCCTACTATCCGATCGGCGGGGTGAGCTACGCACTTCGCGAGGATCCCAGGCGAGCGGCGGCGCTCGCCGGCTACGACCCGGTGGCCTTCGCCGTCGACGACGACGCGGCGATCGGGGCCTGGGTCACCCATCTTAGTGCCCTTGGCATCGAGAACTCCGGATCTGTGCAAGGCGCGATGGGCTCGGTCGTCGGCTTCGCCGACCCGGACGGAATCCAGGTCGTCCTCAACGACGCGCGCCCCGCCCTGGAGGACTCGTGAATGCCCGGGTGAGTCTCTTGACTGCCTCGATCACCATCGCGATCGCCCTCGGGGTGGCCGCAGCGAGCACGGCCGGCCCGAGTCATCACCGCGATGTTGATCAGCCGTGGATCGCCTACCAGACGTCGCGCGACGGCTCCGAAGCCGTCTGGCTCATCCATCCGGACGGCACCGGTGACCACCGCATCGCGCAGGGCGTCAATGACGAACAGGTCCTCCCGGACTGGTCGCCGGACGGCACGCACCTGGTCTTCGCCACCCGTGGCGGAGAGCACGAACCGGCGTACGTGTACGACCTCGCCTCGGGCCGGTCCCGCGAGCTGTTCGCCTGTGAGAGCTCTTGTCTGGGCGACGACGAGCCCGCCTACGCCCCGGACGGCACGACGGTCGCCGTGGTCAGGGCCCTCGGCCCCTTCGTGGGCGACGTACCCACCGACTGCGGCATCTGGCTCGGCAACGTGAGCAGTGGCCAGATCCGGCCCCTCACCCACAATGCCCTGTGCTGGCGTGAGTACCACCCACGCTGGTCGCCAGACGGCAAGCATCTGGTCTACTGGCGTTGGAACGAGGACAAGAACGGCACCACGACCGGCACGGCCATCTTCGTCGTCAACGCCAACGGGAAGCACGAACGCCGCCTCACGCGATGGCGGGACTTCTACGGCGACCCCGACTGGTCACCCGACGGCAAGTGGATCGTCTTCAGCAGCCACCCATTGCAGGCCTTCAACTTCGACGCAGTCGTCTCGGACCTGTTCCGGATGCATCCGGACGGCTCGGACATCCAACGCCTCACGGAATACCGGAATCCCGGCCTGCGCGCCACCAAGCCCCGGTACACCCCCGACGGTCGTTCGATCCTCTTCACCGCCGTCACCCCGACAAGCCGCGAGCTGTGGCTGATGCCCTCGACGGGGGGAGCGCCGTCCGCGGTCGCCACCGGTGGCATCCGCGTCCTCGGCACCTTGCAACCGCGGCCATGAGACTCCGCCTCCAACTACACGCGGGACTTGTCGTGAGCGCCGTCGCACTCGCCGCATGTGGCGCTCACTCCTCGACGCCAGCGCAGACAGCAGAGCGAGCCAGCGGCAGCTCGAGTGCTGCGACCTACGGTGGTCAGCCCGCTCTCCCACGAATCGCGCTGCCGGTCGCAAACGGAGCGACCGTCGAAGGCCTTGTCGCGGTCCACGGCCACGACCTCTATGCACGGTGCAGCGGTACCGGGTCGCCGACAGTTGTCTACTTCACCGGATGGGCACCAGACCTGAAGCAAACGCGGAGTAGACGTGGCCAAGGTCATCGAGGCAGCCGATGGAGGAGAGCATCGGATTTGCGTCCTACGAACGCCGCAACACAGGGCGGAGCGAGACCGTGGCCGGGACCCAGACACCCGTGGACGTCGTCGCCGACGTGGACGGCGTGCTCCACAGCCCTGCGGGAGCAGGGTCCCTTCGTGTTGCTCGGCGCCTCCTTCGGCGGCCTCGTCGCTGCGGCCTACGCCGTCGCCCACCCCCGTCGGGTCGCCGGAGTCCTGCTCCTCGACGCCTCGACTCCCGCCGACTACATCATCGACCAGCGCCATGGTTTCCAAGGATTGTGCCTGAGAGGGAACCGCAGGGCCGATGCCTGGGACTCACTGGAGAAGATCGACAACTGCCGGCTCGCGAAATGGGCATACGACCACCGCGCTCACGATCCTCGCGTACCACTCATGTACCCCGTCCTCGAAAAGGATCCCGCTGACCGAGGGGACGTACTCTGACGCCCGATTCCGGAAGGCGTACGTCCGAACCTGGTCGCCCGGGAGTCTGGAAGCCGGTCAGCGCCCCGCACTGGATGGACCAGGCTTCCCCGACCCTTGTCGTGAGAAGCATCGACCAACTCATGGCACGGGGGAACTGAGATCCACGCCCACGACAGACACCCGAGTTTGCCGGCGCCCCTCAGCACCGGGACACGGCGGAACGTCGCGGGTCGGAGACTCTGCGCCGACAGCCGGCGAAATGACGCGAC
Organism: uncultured Actinomycetota bacterium; assembly: GCA_963761085.1. Taxonomy (GTDB): domain Bacteria; phylum Actinomycetota; class Actinomycetes; order Propionibacteriales; family Nocardioidaceae; genus Nocardioides. The sequence continues at coordinate 1,779 of CAVXFQ010000009.1, read as the reverse complement.
CGTACGGCGGCATGACCTGCCGCTTTGCCCATTGGCCTCTGCCGATGCCGGCAGAGCTCGGGCGTCGTCGCCGGATCGCCGATTCCGCGACGGTGAGGTTGATTGCCCACGTGGCAACGAGGAGCAACGCAGTTGTGAATTGTCCATGGCCGAAGATGGCCCCGCCGATGCCGAGCGTGAAGGCCTGCGCCGGCGACGAGGCCGATGGCGTAGCTGCGGATCATCCAGACGCGACGATTGGCGAATTCGTGGCGGCGGACGGCGAGGAATCGAAAGGCGACGGTGACGAGCATCGTGACGCCGAGCACGATCCGCACCGGGTACAGCAGTTCGCGAGTCGCGCCTGCTCGTGGGAAGAACTGGTTCAACGACAGCGCGCAGAGCCCGACACCGAGCCTGGCAACCATCACGATGCGTCCGGCGCGGCGGTGCCAGGCGCGCGGCGTCGCGCAGCGGGTGGAAAATCGGAAGGCACTGAGCAGTGCGAAGACGATGGCGCTCGATGATGCGAATCAGCACGGGCAGCGGTGTCGCGGAGAAGCGGGGGTTGAGTGGCATCACCGTTGACCCAGTGGCCGAGTCGATCAGGCGAAGTGAGCCGGCGATGACCGGGATGGTGGCGAGCGGGTCTAGGGCGATGGGCAGGCGCGACGTCGAGGCTCGGCTCGTCATCCCAGTGCCGCTGGCTCGGATGGTTCAGCGGCACCTTGACCCTCGGCATCGGCCGTCGCTGTAATTGCCACAGCGAAGTCCGAGGCCGATGAGGGCGATTGCGTTGCGAACGGCGAGAAGTCGGTAGAAGCCGTTGGGCATCCTCGAGAGGAGGGCGCTGACTGCTCCGCTGACGGCGAGGAATATGGAAGCCCACCGTGCGAGAACGCGTGCATGGAACAGGGCGACGCCGAAGATGAGACCGCCTGCCAGGTAGCAAACCGCTTGGAGCTTCCAGGACGTGTCCAGGACCGAGGTCGCCGGTGACGGTGCCGCGGACCGAGGCGAGGCCGATCACATCTCCGACGTAACCGGGTTGGTCTTCGACGATCGTCGGCATGACGAAGACGTCAGTGAACGTCGTGCACATGATGGCGAGGTAGCCTGTGGCGAGGAGCAGGTAGCCGTTCAGTCCCAGCACGCTGTTCGGCGGACTTGGCTCAGGTACATGCCGGTGATGCCAGCGACAGCAAGCGCCGCAAACAGGACTTTGAGGCATCCCTGATCTGACGTTTGTGGACGTGATCGAGGAGTAGTGAGCTGCGGGTGTCCGATCTGGACGGGACGAAGATGCTGCCTCCAGCCATTGCGGCGACCGCGGCCGCCCGCGCTAGGCCGGATGTGGTGATTGCCAGAGGGAACTTTCCCCTCGCTAACAAGGACACTGGCCTGGTCGATCACCCGAGGCAGCGGCGGATTCGAAGGGCAGGATCGTGGCGCGCGGTGCAGGTCCAGATGTGGGCAGAGCGGCAAATGACGCGCAGGTGATGCTCAGACGGTCGTTGCGTGTCCTGCCTTGCGGCGGCGTAACCGGTTCGGTTCGCGGCGGCGACGATAGCGAGAAGCCGAGCCACGGCAGCGCGATACCCAGGGGGATGGGCAGTCTTCGGCCGAGATGCGTTGGGAGCAGGGCAGCTACCGGAGCTAAGGCGGTGGAAACGGCCAGCAGCGCACCCGCCCATCGCGGGAAGATGCCGGCGCGGAACGTCGCGATACCGAAGGTCAGGCCGCCCAAGATGTAGACAGGTGCCGTCAGGGTCCAGTGGTCTGCGGCCGGTAAGGCCTGTT
>CAVXFQ010000008.1:0-96808 GCA_963761085.1 uncultured Actinomycetota bacterium | reverse complement strand
TAGTTCTGACCGCACCTGGGGCCTGACCTGTGAAGACAATGGATCTGAGACAGTGCGGGCCGCGTCGGGGCCGCGAGCAGACCACCGGCCTGAGCACTCTTGGCTCTAGGCTTCGAGGTGCATCTCTTGCTTCCCACGGCATTGCTAAGCATCGCCGGTCTCGATCCGTCGTGCGGTTCGGGAGTCGTCCCACGCCGACCTCAGCGAGATGGATCGCGGGGTCCTCCTGGAGCAGGCCGGCGATGACGGGAAGGGACTGGCTGGCATGCCTCGGGGCACCGCCGCGGGTGCACATCAAGCACGCTCCTCCCGGCCGCCCGCGCGTGGCGGAAGATTCTGCGCCGGCGATCCAGCGATGGCATGCCCCTGCACGCTGCACGGCCCTACGCTCGATCGCGTGTGGCAGGGGCGTAGCTGATGAGCCTGATCCGGGGCACCTCGTTGACCGGTTTCCCCGAGCTGGTGAGAGCCCTGGGCGGCGCCGAACCCGACGAGCTGCTGCGTCGCCACGGCATTCCGAGGACCGCCGTCGGGGACTTCGACTCTTTCGTGGACTACGTCGGGTTGCTGCGCCTGCTGGAGGACGCCGCGCGCGAGACTCGCACGCCAGGTTTCGGGCGGCAGCTCGCCGACTTGCAGGGCATCGAGATCCTCGGTGTGGTGGGGGCAGCGGCGCGGACGGCCGGCACCGTACGGCATGCTGTGGCCATCATCGGCCGCTACCTGGGCGCCTACAGCCCGGCGATCCAGATCCGGCTTGATAGCGAGGCCGATCGGCCCGGCCTCACCACGTTCGAGTTCCGGATCGTAGCCGAGCGGCTGCCGCCCCATGGCCAGGGCATCGAGCTGGCCCTGGGTGTGGCGCTGCGCGTGCTGCGGCTGCTGCTGGGCTCGACGTGGTCTCCGCTGGGCGTCCGGCTGCCGCACATCGCCCTGGTCCCGAGAGCGGAGTACCTCGCGTACTTCGGTGCGCGAGTCACGTTCGAGGACTCCATCGCCGGCTTCACGATCCGGTCCTCGGACCTGGACCAGCGGCTTGCCCCGGACCCCACCACGCATGACGCACTGATCGCCTATCTGGAGGCGATCGTCCCGGCCGGCGGGTCGACGGTGAAGCCCGTGGTCGCTGAGCTCGTGCGCCGGCTGCTTCCGACCGGAGAGGCCCGGCTCGACCTCGTCGCCGAGCAACTGGGCCTCCACGAACGCACCCTTCAGCGCCGGCTCGCGGAGGAGGGCACCAGCTACGCCGAGGTTTTCGACGGCGTGCGCCGCGGCGTCTGCGAGCGGCTGCTCCGGGACACCGACATCACGCTGGGTCATCTGGCTCGGGAGCTTGGGTACGCCGAGCAGGGGGCGCTCACACGGGCCTGTCGCCGCTGGTACGGCGCCGCGCCGCTGGCCTACCGCCAGGTCCTGCGGAGCCGGATCTCGAGCCCGTCCCCGCCGGGTGGTGCCGGCGGTCAGGAGACGATGGAGGACAGCCGGCGCTGACGCTCCTCGGCGTCGATACGGTGCACGAGGGCGAGGACCTCGCGGTCGCGCTCGAGCACGGCGTCGCTGAGGATGTTGATGATCCCTCGAAAGGCGGACCCCGGCGCCCACCGCTTCGGCTCGATGATGCGAGGAGCCCGCGACTCGATGCCCTTGACCGCGGCGGCGGCTACCTGTTCGGGCTCGATGAAGGTGCCGAGCGGGCCGCGGAAGACACGTTCCTTGATGGCCGTGACGGCTTCGTTGTGCCCGCGGGTCGCGTCCGCGATGGGGGTGACCACCCAGCCCGGATACAGCACGCCCGCCGAGGCACCCTCCGCGGCGAGTTCGAGCCGCAGCGACCGCCCCAGCATCTCCACGGCCGCCTTCGACGCGGCGTACGCGGAGTTCACGACTCCGTTGAAGAACGCGTAGACCGAGGCGGTGATCAGCACGTGGCCGCTGTTCTCGATGATCTGCGGGAGGGCGGGTTTGATGGTGCGCACCACGCCGAGCAGGTCGACTTCGATGACTCGCTCGTAGGCGTCCAGATCGGCTGCGGCGAGCGTCGTCGGGGGGTTGTTGGCGATGCCGGCGTTGGCGAAGACAACGTCGACCTTGCCGAACCGCTCCACCGCTGCCGCGGTCACCGCCGTCATGTGGTCGACGTCCGTGACGTCGGCCGCACGTGCGAGCACCTGCTCTGCGTCCAGCGCGGCCGCCACCTCGTCGACGGCCTCCTGGGCGAGGTCGACCAGAGTCACCTGGGCGCCCTTCGCGACAAGGGCCGCCACGGTCGCGGCTCCGATCCCACCGGCCGCGCCGGTCACGATCACTGACTTCCCGTGCAGGGGGTAACGAGGCACGGAGGTCTCCCTTCCTGAGTGGCTTTTGCCTGGATCTGAGCGGGGTGGCTTCAGAAGCCGGCGAACTGCTTGATGACGGTGCGGTGGAGCCGAGCGGGCGTGCGGTTGAGGACGCCGATGAGCAGGTGGTTCTTGAGGGTGTCGACAGTCCAGTGGACGCGGCGACGATCTTCGGCGGCCCGCATGATGGTCCCCACGACGTCGGCAGGGGTGAGGTTGACGCCGATGGAGTCGACGATGTCGCCGTGGGCCTTCTCCATCATCGGCGTGTCGACGAAGTTGGGCAGGATGTCGCAGACGTGGATCCCGTGGCGCTCCCACTCGATGTTCATCGCCTCGGTGAACCCGCGCACGAAGAACTTGCTGGCCGAGTAGGTGGCCTCGCTCGGCACGCCGTACTCGGCGGACCGCGAGCACATGTTGATGACGGTTGCCCGCTGGCCCTTGGTCAGGTACGGGAAGGCAGCGTGGGTGCAGTTGAGAACGCCGTTCACGTTGACCGCTACGACCAGGGCGTGCTGCGCCAGGGTCAGCTCCTCGAAGTTGTCGATGAAGGCGACTCCCGCGTTGTTGAGCAGGGCGTCGAAGGCCCCACCATGGCGACCCGCGAACTCGGCGAGCACCTGTGTGACCTGATCGGGATTGGTGACGTCCATGAGGGCGTAGGTGTGCTCCTCGCCGATCTCCTTGCGCAGGCCGGCGAGCGCAGCCTGGTTGACATCGGTGACGCATACCGACCACCCGGCTCGCGAGAAGCGGCGGGCGGCCTCGGCGCCGATGCCGGCGCCGGCTCCGGTGATGACGATGGTTCGAGCCATTGTTTCTCCAGGCAGTGAGGTGTGTCAGGCCCAGGCGCGAGCGTCAGGCGAGGTTCTTGTCCAGGAAGGCGAGCTGTTCGGCCACGAAGGACTCGAAGAGCTCACCGGTGTAGGGCTCGAAGTGCCCGGTGGCATACGTCGAGAGGGTCACCTTCGGGTTGCTCCGTGCCGCCTTGATCGCCGGGCCGGGCGGCGTGGTCTGGTCTTCGGTGCCGACCTGGACCAACACCGCGAGATCGAGGGACCTGAGGACGCGGCCGGGCGAGTACAGAGCGACGCGAAGCGCGAAGCGCGCCGCGACCCGCTGGTCGAACGGGTGCCCCTCAGGTACCAGGGCGAGGTAGCCGGAGGCCTCAGGAGCGGTCATCAGAGCCAGGGAGCCGGGCGGTCCGGACGCCGGCACGTAATGCGGTGTCAGCCCGAGGACGCCGCGGGCGGTGTCGACCAAGCCGTGGGCGGTCAGGCGGGCTGCCTGTCGCGGCCCGAGCGCACGAACCGAGGCCAGCCCGTCGACGTGAGGGACCTGCGCGATGACCGCTCGCGGAGCCACCTCCTCCGCGACCGCGATCACGTGCCCACCCGACAGCGATGAGCCCCACAGAGCAATCCGCGTCTCGTCGACCTCAGGCCGGCTCCGAGCGAATCGGACCGCTGCGAGCCAGTCCTGATGCTGCCGGCCGATGTCGAGCAGCTGCCTCGGCTGCCCCTCGCTCGCACCGAAGTGGCGATAGTCGAAAGCCAACACGTGGTAGCCGGCCGCGCAGAAGCGCTCGGCATAGGCGTCGAGCCGCATCTCCTTGATGCCGGCCAGCCCGTGGGCCATGACCACGGCTGGCTGCGGCCCTCGGCGCTGACTGCGATAGAACCAACCCGCACACGCGAGCCCTCCAGAGCGAAAGGCGATGTCCTCGCGGTCCACGGCGACCTCCTTGATGCGTCCTCGTGGTCCTCACGTTTCCGGCCGATCGCCACCGTTGCCTTGCCACGGGCCGACAAGTTCTTGGCTTGAGGCGACACCTGCGGGTACGGCCATAGCCCTCGGCCCCGACCTTCCGGATGGCAAGGAGAACCACCCTGACGCTGGAACACGTCGGAACACGCTGCGGCCGGACGTTTCGACGTCGAGGACCCGATCTCGCCCTCATGGCTGCCGTGGGTTCGCTCCTGGGATCGCCGCACTGGCACGACGTACGTGCCGATGCGGACGCCGCTGCGCTGTCCGACGAGATGGCCGAACGACTCCTGCGGATGTTCGGGATGACGAAGCGGGACGCTAGACGCCTTTGCACGCGCCCCAGCCGCTGCAGCCTCAGCCTGACTGCTCCGCTGGCTCATGCCGCGCCGCTGATCAGATGTATTACATCTGATTTCGCGCTCGCCTTCCGGGGCCGCGCTGGGGCCGCACGTGAAGTCAGATGTAGAGGAGAACGACCCCTGACCGTGGAAGACGTTGAACGGTGTCTTCGCTGGTCAGGGGGCGTTTCTTCAACCCGTGCGCGGCGTGGGCCGCAGGTACATCACGATGAACTCAGATGTCGTAGTACTGACTTGGCATGCAGGCTGATCTGCATGAATGTTGGAGTTCCGACCTCTCGGGCCGCGGTCGGGCCGCAAGGGACCGAAAGCAGATGCAAGGAGTCCCGGGCCCTCGAGGCGGGTTCGAGCCTTTGTCAGGTGCGCAGGAAGTGAATTCGGCGCGCGACCGCTCAGGGTGGCACGGCGCACGTTGAGCTAGCTGTGATGCCCAGCCAGGTTGTTCAACCTGGTGATGGGTGTCGCCTTCCCGATTGCCGAGTGGGGCCGGTGGTGGTTGTAGTAGTGGATCCATGCTGGCATGGCTGCGCGTCTCGCGGACTCGGAGTTGTAGAGCTTCTTGAAGGCCCAGCCATCGGCGAGGGTTCGATGGAATCGCTCGAGCTGCTTGCCGTTGGTCTGCGGCCGGTAAGGCCTGGTTCGCTTGTGGACGAGGCCGAGCTCGGTGCAGGTGTCGCGCCAGAGGTGGCTGCGGTAGCAGCTGCCGCTGTCGGACAAGACCCGCTCGACGGTGACGCCGCGATCGGCGAGCCAGCTCACTGCGTTGCGCAGCACATCGACGCGGCAGTCTCCTTGGATTCGTCGTCGTGGATCTCGGCATAGGCCGCTCGGGAATGGTCGTCGAGAATGGTGTGAATGTAGGCGTGTCCGAGCTTGGGGTTGCGCCACGTGTTCTTCGTGGTGCCCGGGTGGCGAGCCGGTTACGACGACCCTGCTGGCGGCCGACAAAGCCCCCCGTCGGGGACGTTGCCCAGGTTCTTCACGTCGACGTGGTTGAGGGAGCTGGGGTGGTCGTCCTCGTAGCGGCGGATCGGCTCGACGGTGACCCGATCGACGTGGGTGAGGCGATTGATCCGGCAGCGCACGGGGACCTTGTGGACCGTCGAGGATGCGACGCCGAGCTGGGCAGCGATCTCGACTGGCCCCAGGCGCTGCTTCCAGCGCAGGTGGACGATCTTGCGGACCACGGGCTTTGGGGTCTTGTTCGGCGAGTCGTGCAGTCGTGAAGAGGCGTCGTCCCTGCCGGCCTCGCCGAGGAGGCGATAGCGATCAGCCAACCGTTTCGCGGGCGGCCACGAGACGTCGTGGCGTTCGGCCGCCCGTGCGATCGGCAGCCCTGGGCGACCACCAGCCGCGCCAGTCTCAGTCGTGCGCGCGGAGTCAGGGCGGGCGTTAGCGTGGGACACGAAGACCCCCTGGGTTGTGGAGCGGTTCCTAGATAGCTCCACTCCACGTCCGGATGTCTTCGCCTGCCAAGCTCATTTCAGATCGTGTCGTCACACAATCTCGACCAACGTGCCCGGTCAGTACAGGTGATACCCCCGCGGGCGGTGACCGCACCCTGCTCGACATCACCGACCGGATAGCACCGCTACGGGCGCTGCCACTGGCGCTGTCTGACGTGTTGCGCCAGTTCAGCGCCGCCGTCGCTGACACCGCGGCTGCCGATGGCAACCTGCGCGGACTGTCGGCTCGGATGAAGGGTGGGGTCACCTGTGTCGGTCTGTGAGTCAGTCGGTGACCACGGCTCTCAGGACGTCGACCTTGGCGGCTGAGCGGGCCGGACCGATAGCGGCCAGGATTCCGGCGAGGGCGGCCGACGCGACGTAGAGGGCGATCTGGGGGCCGGGGATCGAGATGGCCTTGATCCCTTGGTCCTTGAGCGCCTGGGACAACGCCAGTCCGATGCCGATCCCGAGGACTGCCCCGCTCAAGGCGCCGATCAGCGAGATGACGACCGACTCCCAGCGGACCATGGCCCGGACCTGCGCGCGGGTCATCCCGACCGCACGGAGAAGGCCCAGCTCGCGGGTGCGCTCGAAGACCGACAGGGCCAGCGTGTTGACGATGCCGAGCAGCGCGATCAGCACCGCCAGCAACAGCATCACGGTGACGAAGGTCAGGAGGCTGCCGATAAACCCACTGGCCTCCTTCTCGAAGCCCTTCTGGTCCAGCACCTTGGCGTCCGGATGGTCGGCCAGGGCGTCGGAGATGGCCTTCTGGACGGCCGCCTTGTCCGCGCCCTCGACCAGGGTGACCAGTCCCGAGGCGACGAGCTGCGGACCTGCGAACGCGTTCTGCGCCGCGAGGCTGATCACGTAATTGTCGCTGATCCAGCCCTTGCCGTCATAGATCGCGACGACGTGGAGCTGGTGCCTGCCGGACGCGGCGAACTCGGTCGGCACGACGGAACCCAGCGTCCAGCCCTTTGCCGTGGCAGTCGACTTCGACACCATGACACCGTCCTTGCCCAGGTCGGCGACGGAACCCTGGGACACGTCGAGGTTCATGATGTGGTCGGCGGTGGCCGGATCGACGGCGGAGTAGCTCGTCTCGCGGCTGTCGAAGTGCGCCTGCCCCCAGCCACCGGCCGCGACCTTGTCCACGCCGTCGACGCCCTTGACGGCGGCGATCACGGTGGGGCTGAACCCGGGGGCCTGGGCACTCGAGCGGTACACGAACAGATCCGCGTTCGTCTGATTGGCGATGACGTCACCGAATGATGCCTTCAGTGAGGCGGCGAACACTCCCATGCTCACGACCAGGGTGAGGCCGATCATCAGGGCGGCGGCAGTGGACGAGGTACGCCGCGGGTTGCGCTGCGCGTTCTGCTTCGCGAGCTCACCGGGCAGTCCGCGCAACCTGAGCGGTGTGGCGATGAGAGCGGTCAACGGACGAACCGCCAGGGGCAGGGCGACTATGACGCCGGCGACCGAGAAGAGCAGCCCGAGCCCGAAGACCTGTATGTCGGCGTCTCCGTACAGGGCGGAGAGGATCCCCGCCGCGCCGACTCCCATCATGCCCAGACCGATGACGGCGCGCCGCTTGGACGGCATCTCCGCGCCGGGCGTCGAATCGCGCAGCGCCTCGACCGGCAGCACCTTGGTGGCGCGGCGGGCGGGGACGAGCGCGGCGAGGACGGTGACCAGCGTGCCGACCAGGAGCGAGACCCAGATGGTGCGGGGCTCGAGCTGGAGCGAGGTACTCGGCAGGCTGAACCCGACCAGGTCCATCAACTTGGTCAGACCCTTGGCCACAACCAGACCGAGCCCGATGCCGATCGCGGAGGCGGTAAGCCCGAGAATCCCGGCCTCGATGATCAGGCTGCCTAGCACCTGGCGTTTGGTGCCACCGATCGCCCTCAGCAGCGCGATCTCCTGCGACCTCTGGGTGACGATCATGGTGAAGGTGTTCCAGATGATGAAGGACCCGACGAACAGGGCGATCCCTGCGAAGATCATGAACAGGATGCCCACGATCTTGAGGTTCTTCTGTACGGCGTCGGAGCTCTCCTGCGCGACGGTCTCACCGGTCACGGCTTCGTCGTTTTGGGGTATGACGGCGTTGAGCCGCTTCGCGAGCTCGGCCTGGCTGACGCCGTCCTCGGCGCTCACCGCGATGGTGTCGTAGAAGCCGGGAGTCCCGAGAACCTTCTGAGCCGTCGGGGTGTTGAAGTACGCCGACGTGGTGCCGCCGAGGTTCTTCTCGCCGCCGAAGCCGACCGTGCCGACCACCGTGAACGTCCGGGTCGGGCCCTGGAACAAGACCTTGATGGTGGACCCGATCGCGATGTCGTGGTCCTCGGCGCTGGTGGCGTCGATAGCGACCTCGTCGGAGGCATCCGGAGCGGTGCCGGAGAGGATCTCGACGTCACCACGGAGGTCTTCGTCTCCGGGCATGTTGTAGCCCACCGTCGGCGCGCCGCCGTTGGTGAGGACGGCCTTGCCGTGGTTGTCGGTGAGCAACGCGTAGCCAGTGACCGCGCCCTCGGCGGCCCGAACCCCGTCGACCTTCCCCACGGCGTGGAGGACGGCTGCGGGGATCGGTGCTCGGCTGGTGCTGAGACCGTCGCTGGCGGCGTAGGGCGCGTGGGTGCGGACAACCGCATCTGTGCCGGCCGACACCTTGCCGAACAGCTGTTCGAAGGCGAGGCCCATGGTATCGGTTAGGACGAGTGTCCCGGCGAGGAACGCCACGCCGAGAGAGATCGACGCCGTGGTGAGGACCAGTCGCAGCTTGTGCGCGACCATTCCGCGCAGGGTGGCGCTCAACATGGTCAGGCTCCCAAGTGCTTCATGTAGTCGAGGACCTCGTCGGCGGAGGCGGCGTGCATCTCGTCGACGATGCGGCCGTCAGCGAGGAAGATGACCCGGTCGGCGTAGCTGGCCGCGGTCGGGTCGTGGGTGACCATGACGACGGTCTGGCCGAGGTCGCTGACCGCCGTGCGGAGGAACGTGAGCAATGCGGTGCCGGACTTGGAGTCCAGGGCCCCGGTTGGTTCGTCCGCGAAGACGATCTGGGGCTTGGAGGCGAGAGCCCGCGCTGCGGCGACTCGCTGCTGCTGGCCACCGGACAGCTCCGACGGCCGGTGCGCGAGCCGGCCGGTGAGACCAACGGTCTCGACGATCGAGGCTACCCAGCGGTCGTCCGGCTTGCGTCCCGCGATCCGCATCGGAAGGACGATGTTCTCCGCCGCCGTCATGGTCGGCAACAGGTTGAAGGACTGGAAGATGAAGCCGATCGCGTCCCGGCGCAGCAACGTCAGGGCTTTGTCGCTGAGCGCGGTGATCTCGGTGTCGCCGACGTAGATCTGTCCCGAGGTGGGGCGGTCGAGGCCGGCCAGCACGTGCAGCAACGTCGACTTCCCCGAGCCGGATGGACCCATGATCGCAGTGAAGGCTCCTCCGTCCAGGCCGACGCTGACGTCGCTCAACGCATGGACGGCGGCGTCAGCGACTCCGTAGGTCTTGGTGACGTTCTCGGCTCTCGCCGCGGCCAGAGCGACCGTCGTCTCGATCAGTGCCATGTCGGTTCTCCTGTTCAGTCCGTGCAGGATGCGGTGTTCTGGGGATCCTCACGAGGAAATGTGTGCGGGTGCTGTCGTCTACGGAACTTCGACTGACGTGACCCGGATCGCCTCGGTTCTCACGGCCACGAAGCGGGGCAGGAGCCGCAGCGCGGTCGCTTCGTCCGGCGCTTGCACGTCCCACCAGATGTCGTGGCCACCCTGTTGACACGAAGCGGTCGCGGGCGCGCCACGTAAGGGGCTCTGGAACCCCTTCCATGCGGTGTACGAAGCCGCACAGTCGCCGGGTTCATGGCAGTGGTGAAGCCTGAAGTGCGGCACTCCGCGAGCATGCAACGCGCTGGGTGTGGCAGACATCAGGGAGACACCCTCCACTTCACCCTGAAGTTCTGCGGTCCTGGATGTCAGCAGGCGCCCCCGGCGACCCGCACCGCGATGGCTCATAGCGCGTCAGCCATTGGGGCACGGCATCGACTCCGTGGTTGAAGGTCAAGTCGGTCTCGCGGGGTCCCGCCCTGCGCGCCCCTCCTGAAGTGCGGGACCGACCTCGCCCCGCGTCGACACCCCCAACTTGTGGAAGACGTTGCGCAGGTGGCTTTCGACGGTCTTGCTGCTCAAGAACAGAGTCTGTGCGATCTCGCGGTTGGTCTTGCCGCCCACGACGAGGTCGGCGACCTCGACCTCGCGTCCGGTGAGCGAGTCCGCAGGGCTGCCGCCGAGGTTCCCGCGACGGCTCCGACGGTGAACTCTGACGCCGAGCCCGCGCAACTCGGACTCGACCTGGTCCCGATAGCGCAGCGCGCCGATGCGCTCGAACTCGGCCGCCGCTTGTTCCAGCTGGGCGATCGCCTCGTTGCTGCGCCCCACCGATGATAGTGCCTGACCCGCCAGTGCCCGAGAGGTCGCTGTGTGCCAGGGCGCCCCAATCCGCTCGGAGCCCTCGACCGCGCTCACGGCGAAAGCCACAGCCTCACCGGGTCGACCATTCGCCAAGGCAAGCGCTGCACTGGCACGATCAGCCATCAGGCGGGGCAGATCCAGGGCGACCTCCGCAGCGAGTTCTTGTGCCTGAGCGACGGACTTCTGCGCCGGGCCGAGCTCACCGAGTCGGATCTGGATCCGCGTCATCAGTTCGAGGAAGTGGGCCCTCCAGCCGCCAGCGAGAAGCGGGATCTCGTCGCCGCCGACGCTGTCGAGAAGCAGCTCCAGCGCGCCCTGGGCGTCACCGTCCTCCATCATGGCCTGGGCGAGGATCGCCCCTGCGAAGGCCGTGATCACCCCATTGTCGACCGAGCGGGCCGCCTCGACGCTTTCGGCGCCGACGCGCAGGGCAGTGCCCAGATCGCCCACCCCGATTGCGGTCAGCGCCCGATTGAACAAGTTGAGAGAGAGCCCTTGGGCGTTGCCTACGAGACGGGCAGCTTCGATGGCGTCGTCCAAGACCTCAGCCGCACGCTGGTTGTGACCGGCCATCGCCAGCGAGGTACCCAAGATCGGAGTCAGTGTCGGCAACACGTGAGACTGCCCCGTAGCGCGGGCCAAGGTGAGAGCCCGCTCACCGTGCTCGCACCCTTGAACGTGGCGGTCGAGATACAGCTCGGCCGTGGCCAGATTGGATAAGGCGTCCAGACGACCAACGATCGCCTCGTCGGTCATCTGGTCGACCATGTTCGCGGCTCGGGCCTGGAGGTCGAGTGCCACGTCGATGCGGTTGGCGAAGGCGGCCCCGAGCGTGCCTGCGGCCAGGGCGGCGGCCAGGAGATCGTCCTCGCCCAACTCGCTTGCAGCGGTGACAGCGACCTCTCCCCACGTGAGCATCGCGTCGTGGTCCGATAGGTAGAGGCTGACCGAGCACAGCGAAATCAGCAGGGACACCGCCGTTCGAGACTGCAGGGCGGGGAGCTCGTCGAAGGCGCGCTGCAGCCGAGCTCGCCCCTCGTTGTGGCGTCCGAGTAGTTGCGCGATCTGAGCAAGGCGGACGATCAGGTCGACCCGCGCCTCGTCGTCGACCTCTGCGCCGTGTTCCAGAACCTCTTCCAGCGCGAGGCGCGCCTGGTCGAAATGACCGATCGTCGCCTGGGCGCCGGCCAGCGATGTCAAAAGGTCGATCCGGTCCGCAGGAGCTGCGTTGGCCGGCATCAGCCGTAGGGCGGCATCGAACCACCTGACTGCGGCCATCGGTGCGTGGTCGGCCACCTCGTGGCCGGCTCGGCGCAGCACATCAACGGCGTCCAGGTCTCCGTATTGCGCCACCTGCTCCAGGTGGACCGCCGTTGCGCTCGGCGCCGCACCTCGGGCGACGAGGACGTCGACGGCGCGGCGGTGGTGTCCGTATCGGACGCTGTGCGTGGCGCCCAGATATACCGCGCTTCTCACCAGCGGATGCCGGAAGCGATATCGGCGAGGTACAGCGGTCGGGCGGATGAGGTCGGCTGCCACGAGCTCGTCGATGCTGGACCACACCTGCTCGTCGGCGACGGTCATGGTTGCCACCAGGTCCACGTCGAACGGATCGCCCAACACCGAGGCGGCCTCGACGCAGGCCTGCGCGGTAAGCGATACGTGGTCGACCTCCCACCGGATCGCCCGGGCCACCTTGACCGGGATGTTGTCCGCCGATATCGACGCGTCGATCGACGACCGGCCGGACTTGTGCAGATCAGCCAGCTCCAGGGCGTAGAACGGGTTGCCGCCAGACTGCTGGTACAACCACTCGACGTCCACACCGGACACACCGTCGAGCAGGGTCCCGACGTCATCGCGGCTCAGCGGTTGGAGTTCGATGCTCGTCACGCCCTCGGCCCGCTGCAGTGCTTGGTTCATCTCCAGCGCCGCGGCGTCACCGTGATCGGTCCTCGCTCCCAGCACGATTGCGACCGCCGCCTCGGGGGGCCGGCGCATCACCAGGTGCAGCAGCTCCAAGGATGCCGGGTCAGCCCAGTGGGCATCGTCGAGGAGCAGGGCGAGTGGCTGGCGCGCCGCCAGACGCTCGAGAAGGTCCCGCACGGCGAAGTAGGTGCGGAAGCGTTCCACCGCCGACATGGGGTGCTCGGCCCGGCCCGCGAGATCGCCCAGCGCGGGGAACACTGCGGCGAGCTCCCCTAGCTTGTCGGCTGCCAACCGATCCACGGCAGCACGTTCGAGGGTCCGAAGGTAGGTGTCGAGCGCGTCGGTCACGATGCCAAAGGGCATCTCGAGCTCGAACTCGGCCGCGCTGCCCTCGAGCACCAGGAACCCGCGACGGTCGGCCGACTCGGCCACCGCATGGAGCAAGGCGGACTTGCCGATTCCCGCCTCGCCGGAAATGAACGCGAAGGAGGCCTCTCCCTGAGCAGCCTTGTCCAGCAGGTCGTCCAGCACGTTGAGGTGCTCGTGGCGACCAATGAGCAGTTCCCGGGCCAGAGCCATCATCGCGCCTCCACGGCGTCGCTCCTGAGCCTACTTCACACCAGAGCGCATGGCACGGTGGTCTTCTACAAGGCGTTGCGGCGGCTCTGTTGCGTTGTTCGATCCCAACCCATGCCAAGGGCGGGCCCTGGGGCCTGGGTTGGTCAGATAGCGGGCGCTTCAGTTCGTCGAATGCGGCGGCCAACCGGGAGCGCCGGCGCTGCGTCGAAGGCGAGCTCGTAGTGGCCGCGGCGGAGGTTCTGGATGAAGGCGTGCCCTCGGATCACCACGCTCGCTGTTCGATGGGTCCTCAGCCCCCGGATCGGTCTGAGCCTGACCTCGGCATCTCCCGTCCGCCATCTACTGGGTCGTCCTCGCACTCACCGGAGTCGTACCGGCCGCATCGTCCTGCCTCGTCCCGCGACGCCGTGCCTACTGACGTCACGAACGGGTGTCCCGGTAGGAATCCCCAGAACCTCAGTCGCTCAAAAGAAGCAGGAATGGCGAGGACATGTTGTCCTTCAGCAGCAACCCGATGAACATCTACCTGATCGTCTTCTTCTCGCTCGCGGTAACAGCCGTGGTCGTTTCGTTCGGGGTGGCCGCGACCTGGATCGTGCGTCACCACTGGATCCGACGGACTCGGCCGGGAGGCTCCCCGGCAAGGGCCGGCTCCCGGTCCGGTCCGATGGTGGACGTTCTGGGGCGCCCACCCGACAGACGAACGACGAGGGGGGAGCCTCAGCTACCGCGCCACGGCGACCAGGGGTGGGAGTGCCCGCGGGCAGCCGACAGCGCCTTGGACACCGCTGCGAGCTGGGTCACGAGCCGGCGCACTGAGTCGGTGTGCGGGTGAACCCGACGGGAGTCTTGGGAGCCGTTGATGCGAGGCCGACTGGTCCGAACGGCCCGTTTGAAGCTCGGGAGGTTGCACCTATATTCGAACTCTGTCAAATTAGACAGATGTCAAATAATTCTTCTCACCCGATGACACTCGTGCGGATCGGCCGCGAGCCGCTCGGCCGCGTCGAAGCCGTCGAGGTCGCGGCGATGTTCAGTGCGCTGTCCAACCCCGTCCGTGTGCGCCTGTTCGCGCTCATCGCGTGTCACGACGGCGGCGAAGCCTGTGTGTGTGACTTGATCGAGGCGTTCGAGGTGAGTCCGCCCACGATCTCGCACCACCTCAAGGTCTTGCGAAAGGCCGGCTTGATCACGGCGGAGCGACGTGGCACGTGGATCTACTACAGCGTCGACTCGGTGAAGCTCGCGGAGCTGGCACAGGTTCTCGACGGTTCCGCGGTCGAGAAGCCCGGAGTCGGGTGATGAATTGCGTCATCGTCGTCGGTGGGGGCCAGTCGGGTCTCACGGCGGCGCGTGCGCTCAGGGCAGCGGGCCTGGCGCCCTTGGTGCTGGAAGCAGGCGCCGCGCCCGTGGGCTCGTGGCCCAGCTACTACGACAGCCTCCACTTGTTCTCCCCTGCCGCGCACAGCGGTCTTCCAGACTTCCCGTTCGGGGGTGATCCTGAGCGCTACCCAGCTCGCGACGAGGTGGTCGAGCACCTACGGGAGTACGCGTCGACCCTCGACGTGGACATCCGCACCGGGACTCGCGTCACTTCGGTCACGGCTGCAGGCGACCGAGGATTCCGGGTCACCACGCACACCGGCGAAGTGTTCGAAACGGCAGGCGTCGTGGCAGCGACCGGCTCGTTCGGCAGCCCCCACGTGCCCGCTCTGGGCGGCCTGCACAGCTTTGAAGGACGCCTCCTGCACGCGGCGGACTACCAGCGTCCAGAGCCGTATGTCGGCCAGCGTGTCGTGGTCGTCGGGGCCGGCGACTCGGCGGTACAGATCGGCTGCGAGCTCGCCGAGGTGGCCGAGGTCACCATCGCAACCCGTCATCCCCTCGTCTTCCTTCCCCAAAGGATCGAGGGACGAGACCTGCATTACTGGCTCAAACGCACCGGCTTCGACGACCTTCCTGCTGAATGGCTTTGCCGACTCCTGCCACAGACACTCGTCACGGACACCGGTCGTTACCAGGCCGCCGTCGAATCAGGACGGCCGGACCGACGCCCGATGTTCGCCGCGCTGGACGGCGGCGACGTGATCTGGTCTGACGGTGAGCGCGAGGCGGTTGACACCGTAGTGTTCGCAACCGGCTACCGGCCCCACCTCGACTACCTGGACGAGCTGGGAGCGCTCACTGACGGCGGCCCACGGCATACCGGGGGCATCTCCACCACGCATCCCGGCTTGGCGTACGTCGGCATCGAGTTCCAACGTTCGTACGCCTCGAACACCCTCCGTGGTGTGAACCGCGATGCCGAGTACGTCGCTCCCGCCATCGCCGCCCACGTACGAGACGCGGGCGCCCTTGTCCGGCCGTGAGCGCCCCGCTGCTTGCCCGCACGATGGCACCCACACCTCGAGCTTGCGACCTGCTGACGCAGCCTGGTCCGACTGGAGGGGGGTTCCGGAAGACGGTTGTGCTCTACCCGCCCGGGCGGGTCGCGGGACACGGCCGAGTGCTCAACGTCGCACCTGCGACGCATCGGCCGGGTTCACGCCCGCCGCCCGCACCTCGATGGTGACCTCACCAGCGTCCGGCGGTGGCATGTCGTACGACGAGCTCGAAGACCTCCATGCCCGCCGTCCGTACAGCGATCCACCTCTGCGCCACGGAATGCACCAACGAGACCCAGACGCCTCCGATTCCCGAGCCCAGCGAAGACCACGCGGGCAGGCAACAGCGGGCCGAGCGCAGGCGTCGAAATGTCACATCTACCTCGCCCATGCTGCACTCCGGCTGGGAGGTGATGGTGGACGCAACCGGCTGCGCGGAGCCAGACTCGCGGCATGTCTTCCGGAACGGTGAGATCGGGAGTTTGCCTGTGCGGAGCCGTGGCCTACCTAGTCACCGGCAGCCTGCGCGATGTCATCAACTGCTACTGCGAGCGCTGCCGTCGCTTCACCGGGCATTACATGGCTGCGACTGCCGCAGCTTCCGTGGACGTGACCATTGATGACCCCACGCAGCGGCTGACCTGGCACCCCGTGGACGGTGCGGAGTACGGGTTCTGTCGATCATGCGGATCTTCCCTGTTCTGGCGAGCCGATGCGTCACTAGCAACGATCTGGATCTGCGCCGGATCTGTGGAGCCACCCACGGGGCTGAGCACCGTCGAGGCATGGTGGTCGTCACAAGCCAGCGACTACTTCACCCGCCCAGAGGTGCCCGAACGCTTCACGGAGTAGCGCTACATCTGATGTGGCGACTTGTCGCTCGTACGTTGGTCCGCCGGACCGGCCCGAAGGTGGCCCGGGTGAGCTGGCTGGCCGCCATGGAGCCGACTTCTAGGTCTCGCCGCCGATGTCGAACTCGTATGCCTCGTAAACCAGGTCGGAGCCGCGCTGCCGGTGGCCAACAAGCGCTCCCAGGAGCGTGTTGCCAAGACTGCGAATCCAGTCGACGTCCTGGCTTGCCGTCGTGGCTGTCAGGGCAAGCAGCTCCTCGATGAGGTCGCCGATTCCTCTGTGTTCCTGGGTGAGGCGACCCACCGCATCCGAGAGCCGCGGCGAGGTCGCGAGGACGTCTGCATAGAGCCCCTCGGGCCCCTGCGTGACGCGGATGTGCTCGAGGATGTCGGCAGACAATTCGACCACTGCCACATGGACGCGCCCAGCCCATCGCAACAGACCACTCCGGGACGGCTCCGCCAACGCCAACTCGACCGCGCTCATCGACTCGCGCAGCTCCGCGCGCCGTCGTCGGAGGGCCTCCAAGGAAGCCTGGTCTAATGCCGACGGACTGGTTCCCACCGACTCCTCCATGGACGGACGTCGTAACGAGGCAGGCTGGTGCTGTTACGCGGCACGGCCAGCCATCGTGCAGACCATCCTCGTGCGCTGCGGGAACGGTGGCAAGAGGCTCCATGGGTGGATCGACGGTGCTGCCTACTGGGCGGTGTGGGCTACCTGAGAGACGCAATCTTTGGACCTACAACTCCGCCAGTTTGCTGACTGAGCCACGGAGGGCGTCCTCGCCCGCGCGGACGTAGTGGTTCAACACCGTCGTGAGCTTGTCGCCGAGGTATTGGGCGACGACCTCCCATGGCTCGCCGAGCTCCTCGTGGAACCACTTGGTTGCCGCGTGGTGGCGGAGGTTGCGGTAGACGATCGTGCGGGGCCAGGCGTTGTCGGGGTCGTTCTCGTCGACCCAGGTGCGCACGCGGTGCCATCGCTCGTTGTGCATCTCGGGCTTCACGGGCAGGCCGGTGACGGTGTCGACGAAGAGCCACAGCTCATCCTCGGGTGGGATGGGGTAGTTCCACCAAGCGAGGCTCCGGTCCTTCTCTCGGCTCGCCAGGGACGAGCGGCGCTGGCGTTCCTCCTCCTGGGCGTTGAGCACGCGCTGCAACGCCGCGTCCGCGGGCAATCCTAGGAGCGCGGCGACGCGGGGGAGGAGCTCGTCGTGCATGAGCGACTTCGGCAGCGGCACCTCGTGGAGCGTGTGGTTCTTCACCGGGCCGCGGAAGCCGGCCGCTCGGCGTGGGGTGATCCACGAGCCGTTGACGTGGACGTAGCCCCGGTCGAAGAAGACGTCGACGGCGCGCAGCGCGTTCTGCTCGCCGAGGCGCAGCCCGCCGAAGCCGGCGACGCGGATCTTCGTGCCGAACAGGGGAAGGCGGGTCATCAGCGGGTCGGTGCCCTCGGGTCCGCACAGCTTGTCGGCCGCGGCGGCCATCGCCCGCACCTGCCGGGTCTCCGGGCCGCAGCCGCGGGTCGACGTACTGCGCCGTCGCTCCGTGCAGCACGTTTGCCCGCCCGATCTCCAGTCCGTCAAGCGGGTCGATGCTCCGGTCGAGCCAGCCCAACCGCCAGGCGAGCTTGCGCATCGCAGATAGCTGGCCGCGGAGGTCCTCGCGGCCGCGCTGGGAATGGAGTGTCTTGGCACCCTTCTCCATCACCCTGCGGCTGTGCTCGACGCGCCACTTCGTCACGGGCACGTCGCCGATGGTCGGGAGGATGTGGGCGTTGAGGCGCGACTCGCGTCCCTCCATGGTGCGGGGTTGCTTGCCGCGCTCGATCGAGTCCTTGAGGTACTCCTCGCCGAGCATCCGGATCGTTCGAGACGCGCGCACGTCAGCGCCGACGGGCGTCGCCTGCTCGGTGTCGAGTGCTGTCTCGGCCTGCGCGAAGATCGAGCGGGCCTCATCCTCGGAGGCAGCGCGGCGAAGCACCCGCTTCCACGGCTCGCCCTCGCCGGCCGGCGCCCGGAACATGACCTGGTACTTGTTGCTGCCCGGAGACGGTGCGTAGAGCCGCACTCGCCAGGGCCGCGAACTGCCGCCCATCGTGCGCGGCTTGCCCTGGGCGAGCAGCTTCGGTCGAGAGGGCGGGGCCACGAGCACCTCCTAGGCTGGAGGACCATCGTACGCCGGTTTCGTGTATCACTCTCGTGTATCACTCAGGGAAAAGTGATACACGTGCCACTCGTCAGGAGTCACAGGAATGGCCAACCGTCTCGCCTCGGCAACCAGCCCGTATTTGCTCCAACACGCGGAGAATCCAGTGGATTGGTGGGAGTGGGGACCCGAGGCGTTCGCCGAGGCGAAGCGTCGTGATGCACCAATCTTCCTCAGCGTCGGGTACGCCGCCTGCCACTGGTGCCACGTGATGGCGCACGAGTCGTTCGAGGACGAGGCGACCGCGGCCCAGCTCAACGACGGAGTTCGTGTGCGTCAAGGTCGACCGCGAGGAGCGGCCCGACGTCGACTCGGTCTACATGGAGGCGACGGTCGCGCTGACCGGCCAGGGCGGCTGGCCGATGACCGTCGTCCTCGACCACGATGGCCGACCGTTCTTCGCCGGCACCTACTTCCCCGACCGGCCCGCGGCACGGCCAGCCGTCGCTGCGCCAGGTGCTGACCGCGCTGACCGCGGCCTGGCGCGACCAGCCCGACGACGTACGGCGGGCCGCGGTGACGGTGACCGATCACCTGGCCCGCGAGGTGACCCTCGCCGGCGACCCGCTGACCCCGGCGGACCTCGACGCCGCCGTGGAGGCGCTGGCCGGCGACTTCGACGAGCGCAGGGGCGGCTTCGGTGGCGCCCCGAAGTTCCCGCCGTCGATGGTGCTGGAGCTCCTCCGCCGGCGCGACGACGACGACGTCGCGTCGGATGCTCGACCGGACCCTCGCGGCGATGGCTCGCGGCGGCATCTTCGACCAGCTCGGCGGCGGCTTCGCGCGCTACAGCGTCGACGCCGGCTGGGTGGTGCCGCACTTCGAGAAGATGCTCTACGACAACGCCCAGCTGCTCGGGCTCTACGCCCGCTGGGGCACGCCGCTCGGCGACCGGGTCGCCCGGCTCACCGGCGACTTCCTGCTCCGCGAGCTCACCACCGACCGAGGGCGGCCTCGCCTCGGCGCTCGACGCGGACAGCGAGGGCGAGGAGGGCCGCTTCTACGTCTGGACGCCCGACCAGCTGAGTCGAGGTGCTCGGCCCGGACGACGGCGCCTGGGCCGCCGAGGTGCTCGAGGTGACCGGCACCTTCGAGCACGGCACCTCCACCCTCCAGCTCCTCCGCGACCCCGACGACCCGGCCCGGTTCGACGACGTACGACGTCGCCTGCTCGCCGCGCGGGAGGCGCGGGTGCGCCCGGCCCGCGACGACAAGGTCGTGGCCGCCTGGAACGGGCTGGCGATCAGCGGCCTCTGCGACGCCGGCCGGCTGCTCGGCGAGGAGCGGTACGTCGACGCGGCGCTGCGGGCGGGTGCGCTGCTGGCCGACGTCCACCTCGTCGACGGCCGGCTGCGTCGGGTCTCCCGCGACGGTCGCGTCGGCGCGCCGCTGGGCGTGCTCGAGGACCATGGCGCGCGTGGCGGCCGGCTTCCTCGCGCTGTGCGGCGTGACCGCCGACGAGAGCTGGCTGGCGCGCGCCACCGACCTCCTCGACACGGCGCTGGGGCTGTTCCGCGCCGACGACGGCGGCTTCCACGACACCCCCTCCGACGGCGAGCGGCTGGTCACCCGGCCCCGCGACCCCAGCGACAACGCCAGCCCGTCCGGCACCTCGGCGATGATCCACGCCCTGCTCGCCGCCCACGCCCTCACCGGTGACGGCCGCTGGAGCGACGCCGCGGAGGAGGCCCTGGCCGGCGTCGCCGACCTCGCGCGGCGCGCGCCGCGGTTCGCCGGCTGGTCGCTGGCCGCGGCCCAGGCGGTGCTCGCCGGTGCGCCCGAGATCGCAGTGGTCGGCCCGCGCGGCCCCGACCGCGACCACCTCGAGCGGCGGGCCCGAGCCTGGCCGGGCGCGACCGTCGTGGTCGCCGACGCGGCGATGCCGGGCATCCCGCTGCTCGAGGGGCGAGGGCCGGTCGACGGCCGACCGGCGGCGTACGTGTGCCGCTCGATGGTCTGCGCCGCCCCGGTGACGAGCCCCGACGATTTGGTCTCCGGAGGGTGCTCGGTTCCTCTAGTCTTGCCGCGACCGCGTCCGGGGGGAGCGGCGAACCAGAACGAGGTTCGGATGGGGGATCCAACCGAGGGGGAGACGTCCACCCCGCTCGTCGACGACCTCACGCGCATCGCGGAGTCGGTCCGTAGCATCGCCGGCGCCGACGGCGCCCTCGTCAGCCGCGTCCTCGACGACGAGTGGCTCGAGGTCATCGCGGTCGCGGGCACGCTTCCCGCGGCAGACCCCGACGAGCTGCCCGGTCTCCGCTGGCGCAGGGACGACCTCGCCCGCAGCCTGGAGCACGCCGAGCGGCTCGGGCACCTGCACGTCACAGGTGGCGGCGCGCTGCCCTACGTCGCCGCTCCCCGAGCAACGACCCGTCAGGAGTTCCCGGCTCGCCCGAGTGCCGCGACGTCCTGCTCGCACCCCTGCGCACCCCCACCGGCGAGCTCCTCGGCGTCCTGACGACGGTCGGCCAGATCGACCTCGCCGATCTCGAGGCCGGCGCCTGTGTGCTGGTCGAGCTGTACGCCGACCAGGCGCGGCTGGCGCTGTCCCTCGTCCGGGACAACCACGCCCTGGCCGAGCAGCTGCGGATGTCCGACGCCGCCCAGTCGGTGCTCAGCCTGGCCGCCCAGCAGCTCGACGTCGTCGCTCTGCTGCGGGCCGTCGCGCCCCGGGGTCGCCGACATGATGCGCAGCCGGGGCGTCTGGGCCTGCGCGGAGGTGGCCGGCGTGCACATGGAGGCCGCGTCGTACCCCTTCGACGTCGGCGACCGGCTCGGGCCCGACATCTGCGCGCTCGTGGAGCCGCTGGTCGACGAGTGCTGGCGGTTCGACACCACGCTCACCCACGACGAGCGTCCGTTGCTCGGCCGCGTCGCCGACCTGGCCCGGCGCGAGCAGGCCCTGCTCGCGAGCATCGGCAGCGGTACGACGGTCCGCGGCGCCCTGCTCGTGCTCCGCTCCGGCGACGACCGGCCCTGGTCCGACGAGGAGCGCGATGCGCTCGACGGGTCTCGGTCGCCGGCTCGGCATCCTGCTCAGCCAGCTCGAGGTCCGTCGCCACGACCTCCAGGTGCTCGACGAGCTGCGGCAGCTGGACCAGTACCGCCGCGACCTGGTCGCCTCGATCACCCACGACCTGCGCACTCCGCTGACCGCGATCACGCTCAACACCGAGCTCCTGGAGTCCGAGGGGCTGCCGTCCGACGCCGGCGCCCATCCGGTCGCGGCCATCCGCCGCAGCGCCGAGCGGCTCTCCGGTCTCGTCGACGACCTGCTGGCGCTGGCCCGGGTCGAGGAGGGCAGCCTCGACCAGACCGCCAGCGAGGTCGACGTGGTCGTCCTCGTCGGCGAGGCGTGTCGGCACACCGAGGTCGAGGCCCAGGCCCGCGGCGTGACGGTGACCCTCGAGGCGCCGGACCCGGTGCCGGCGCTGGTCGACGCCGAGGTGCTGACCCGCGCCTACGGCAACGTCGTCGGCAATGCCGTGAAGTACAGCCCGCCAGGCGGCGAGGTGCGCGTGCGGGTGCTGCGCGACGGAGACTTCGCGGAGATGGTGTGCGAGGACGACGGCGTCGGGATCCCCGAGGACGAGCAGGACGGTGGTCTTCGACATCGTGCGGCGCAGCCGCGACCGGGTCGACGGGCTGCCGGGTGCCGGCATCGGACTGGCGATCTCCCACCGGATCGTCACCCGGCTCGGCGGCGGCATCGCGCTCTCGTCGAGCCCGGGCCGCGGCTCGACGTTCACCGTCCGGGTCCCGGTCGAGGCCGGTCTCGGGCTGACCGTCAGCGCAGACCGTCAGCGCAGACCGATCTGCGCCACCAGCCGCCCGGCGAAGCCGTGGGTCGGCAGGCCGCGGCTCACCAGGTCGAGCCCGGTGTGGAAGGCCATCACCACCAGCACGATCCCGGCGACACCGACCAGCACCTGCCGGATCGGCGCCGGGTCGCGGTCGCGGGTCGCGCTGTGCATGCGGGCGATCCAGTGCGCGAGGGCGTTGGTGACCACCGCGGAGATGATGCTGGCCACAGCGGCGCCGAGGATGGTGCCGACCAGGCCCAGCTGCGTGGAGAGCGCGGTCGCGGTCGCCGCAGCGACCGCGCCGGCGACCACGGTCGGGTAGTTCAGGGTGTGCGAGTTCTCAGCCATACCTCGGGTCTGACGCGGCAGGGCACCCGATTGTTCCTCGATCGGGCCAGGAGTGACGGAGGTCTCCAGCCGCTCGCTCAGCGCCCTCGCTCAGTGCGAGGAGTACGTCGCCAGCGAGACGCCGACGTAGTGGCTGACGAAGGCCAGGATGGTGAGGGTGTGGAACACCTCGTGGAAGCCGAAGTAGCGCGGCCACGGGTTGGGTCGGCGGAAGCCGTAGACCACCCCGCCCAGCAGGTAGAGCGCGCCCCCGACCGCGATCAAGGTCATCACGGCCACCCCGATGACCCACGCCCAGCCGCTCCGAGCCCCGGGCGAACTCGGGCAGCACCACCACGGCAGCACACCCGAACACCATGTAGACGGGGGTGTGCAGCCAGCGAGGTGCCCCCATCCAGAACACCTTGAAGATGATGCCGAGAAGGGCGCCGGCCCAGATCACCGTCAGCATCACGACGCGCGTGGTGCCGGACAGCAGCAGCAGGCAGAACGGCGTGTAGGTGCCGGCGATCAGCAGGAAGATGTTGGCGTGGTCGGCGCGCCGGAGCAGGGCTCCGACGCGGGGTGACCAGCGTCCGCGGTGGTAGATCGGCCGACGTGGTGAACAGCATGACCGCGGAGACGACGTAGACGGCCGAGCCCCACCGGGCGGTCGCCGTCGGAGACAGCGCGATCAGGACGATCCCGGCGGCGAGCGTCACCGGGGCGGTCCCCAGGTGCAGCCAGCCGCGCAGCCGTGGCTTCACCTCGGCCAGTGAGACGGCGAGGGAGTCGAGCCCGGCTCGGATCGAGTCGTTCATGACACGACACTACGCGCCCTCCGGGCAGCGAGGCTCGGCAACCTCCGACCTCGACGGGGTCCGGGGTGGTTACCATCGGAGGATGCCGGTGATCGGGGACGCCAAGGAGCGCGTTCGCCGCCTCCTCTATCCCGCCTACGAGGCGCGGATGCTCAAGGCGCTCCCCAAGGACCGCATCCCCCAGCACATCGGCGTGATGCTCGACGGCAACCGGCGCTGGGCCAAGGGCGTCGGGCGCGACACCACCCACGGCTACCGCGCCGGCGCGGCCAACATCGAGCCCCTGCTCCAGTGGTCCGAGGAGGTCGGCGTCGAGGTCGTCACCCTCTGGCTGCTGTCGACCGACAACCTCAACCGGCCACCCGAGCAGCTCGAGGGGCTGCTCGACGTCATCGTCGACGCGGTCGACGCGCTCGCCGAGGAGCGGCGCTGGCGGATCCACCCGGTCGGCGCCCTCGACCTGCTGCCGACCCAGGTGGCGACGCGGCTCAAGGAGGCCGAGGAGGCCACCCGCGACGTCGACGGCCTGCTGGTCAACGTCGCGGTGCCCTACGGCGGCCGCCGCGAGATCGCCGACGCCGTCCGGTCGCTCCTCCACGAGCACGCCGAGCGCGGCACCAGTCTCGAGGAGCTGGCCGACGTCATCGACGTCGACCACATCGCCCAGCACCTCTACACCAAGGGCCAGCCCGACCCCGACCTGGTGATCCGCACCTCCGGCGAGCAGCGGCTGGGCGGCTTCCTGCTGTGGCAGAGCGCGCAGAGCGAGTTCTACTTCTGCGAGGCCTACTGGCCCGACTTCCGCAAGATCGACTTCCTGCGCGCGATCCGGGCCTACGCCATGCGCGAGCGGCGCTACGGCGGCTGACGCCGCCGACTGTTCACCGCCGGTTCAGGCGTGTCGGACGTGATTCGCACCACCTGCGGCGTACGTTCGCGGCATCGGTGGGGAGGGGAAACCTCGCCGAATCGGGAGGCCCGTTCGTGAGCGATCACGGCCAGACAGCGCGACGGGTTCCGCCGCGCGCAGGGGGCCGGCACTCCGGTCTTCGGGTTCCTTCCCGGTCCACCAGCTGAACCAGCGGGACCGGGCGAGGAGTGCCCGACCGGTCCGTGAGAGGTGTCCGGTGCCGACGCAGAAGAAGCGCTCCCGAACCTTCGTCCTCGACACCAGCGTGCTGCTGTCCGACCCGGGCGCCTTGCGCCGGTTCGAGGAGCACGAGGTGGTGCTGCCGGTGGTGGTGATCACCGAGCTCGAGGCCAAACGGCACCATCCAGAGCTGGGGTTCTTCGCGCGTACGGCGCTGAGGGCGCTCGACGAGCTGCGGATGACCCACGGCCGCCTCGACGAGGCGGTCCCGATCGGCGACCTGGGTGGCTCGATCCGGGTCGAGCTCAACCACACCGACGCCGCCTCGCTGCCGTCGGGGTTCCGGCTGGGCGACAACGACACCCGGATCCTGGCTGTCGCCCGCAACCTCGCCAACGAGCACTACGACGTCACGCTGGTCTCCAAGGACCTGCCGATGCGGATCAAGGCCTCCGCCGTCGGCCTCCGTGCCGAGGAGTACCACGGCGAGCACCTCGGCGACTCCGACCCCGGCTACAGCGGCATGGCCGAGCTGGAGGTGCCGGCGGCCACCCTCGACGAGCTCTACGACGACGGCTGGACCGACATCGAGTCCGCGCGGGAGCTGCCCTGCCACACCGGCCTGGTCCTGCTCTCCGAGCGCGGTACGGCGCTCGGGCGGGTCGGCGCCGACAAGCACGTCCACCTGGTGCGAGGTGACCGTGAGGCGTTCGGCATCCACGGCCGCTCGGCCGAGCAGCGGATCGCCCTCGAGATGCTGCTCGACCCCGAGGTCGGCATCGTCTCGCTCGGCGGCCGGGCCGGCACCGGCAAGTCGGCGATGGCGCTGTGCGCCGGGCTCGAGGCGGTCCTCGAGCGTCGCCAGCACCAGCGGGTCGTCGTCTTCCGCCCGCTGTTCGCGGTCGGCGGCCAGGAGCTCGGCTACCTCCCCGGGTCGGAGTCGGAGAAGATGTCGCCCTGGGGCCAGGCCGTCTTCGACACCCTCGGCGCGATCACCTCCAAGGACGTCATCGACGAGGTGCTCGACCGCGGCATGCTCGAGGTGCTGCCGCTCACCCACATCCGCGGCCGCTCGCTCCATGACGCCTTCGTCGTGGTCGACGAGGCGCAGTCGCTGGAGCGCAACGTCCTGCTGACCGTGCTCTCCCGGATCGGGGCCAACTCCAAGGTCGTGCTGACCCACGACATCGCCCAGCGCGACAACCTCCGGGTCGGCCGGCACGACGGCGTGGTCGCGGTGGTGGAGAAGCTCAAGGGCCACCCGCTGTTCGCCCACGTCACGCTCACCCGGTCCGAGCGCTCCCCGATCGCCGCCCTGGTCACCGAGATGCTGGAGGACGTCACCCTCTGACCGCGAGCCGGCCGCCCGAGTCGCCCCGAGTCGGCCCCAGCCCGCCTCGGAGTCGACTCGGGCTGGCCGCTGCGGACCGGCGTCGTGATCGTTCCGTGACCAAGCCCACCTCTGCGCTGTGGCACCTGTGGTCGGAGCGTCGGATGAGGCCCTTGAGGTGGGGCCCAGGTCCTTTTTACGATTCCTTTTGGTGCGTTCGGTTTGCAGGCCCCAGCGATGTCATGCAAGGTGGTGAGCCAGTCGTCGCCGACCGATGGGTATCTGTGACCCCCTCCCGGTGGCGAGGCTGCACCCGAGTCGTCTACCCCCGAAGATCTCCCGTGCCCCCTTCGCAGTACACGCCCAAGCACCGCGCTGCGCCCGAGCCGAGCCGACCCGTAGCCTTCACCGGCCCACGGCACACCGGCGCACGCCGGCGGCCCGCCGGCAAGGCGGTGCGCTCCTCGATCGCCCTGAGCGGTCTGGCGGCCGCCGCGACCGGGGTCGCAGTCGCCGCTGGAGTCGTGCACGCGCCGCTGCCGGCCTCCGCCGACCTCGCGGGGTCGCTGAGTCCCGCCGCTGCTCCCGCCGCGGCCAGCACTGCCCAGGTGCTCCAGGACCGCGCGCCGATCGTCTCGCGCTCCGGTGACCGGCTGCGCGCCGACCGGCGCCAGTCGCAGGACCCCGCCAAGGCGGCCGCCCTTGGGCTCAGCTCCGGTCCCGCCGTGAGCGGCCGCGAGAATCTCTCGGCCCAGGACCCGCAGGCCATCGCGGAGGCCCTGCTCCCGACGTACGGCTTCGACAGCTCCGAGATGTCGTGCCTGGTGCCCCTCTGGGAGGGCGAGAGCGGCTGGCGCTGGAACGCCGAGAACTCCTCGTCGGGTGCTTACGGCATCCCGCAGTCGCTGCCCGGCTCCAAGATGGCCACGGTGGCCGCCGACTGGCGCACCAACCCGGTCACCCAGATCAAGTGGGGCCTGGAGTACATCAAGGCCAGCTACGGCACGCCCTGCGGCGCCTGGGGCTTCAAGCAGGGCCACGGCTGGTACTGAGGGACTAGGTCCCTGCTGGCCGAACGTACAGACTGTGCGGTCCTAGCCGTGGGGAACCCAAGATTCTCCTGATTCCCCTGCGCCCCCGTCCCGATTGGGTTGACTGACTGGTGGCCCGGCTGGGGGAGCCACTGGGACGAGTTACGGATCTCGGTTCCTCACCACGTTGATTCGATCCTGGGGGATCTCTCATGTTGCTCTCACGCGCCCTTCGCGTGACCGCCACCAGCGCCGTCCTCGCGCTGGCCGTCGGTGCCGTCACCACCACGACCGCCGAGGCCAGGCCCACCAAGCCGGGCAGAGTCGTCCTGTCCGCATCGGCGACCGAGCCCGCCATCGGCTCCTACAAGCTCCACATCACGTGGGGGGCCGTGGCGAACGCCACCGGTTACCAGGTCAGCATCAGCCGCTCGGGCAGCACCCTGGCCACCAGCAAGTTCTCTGCCTCCACCCTGGTATGGAACAAGACGGTCTCCGCCACGCCGGGTCAGGCTTCGCTGTGATCGGGCACTTCAAGGGGAAGTCCTCCTCGACGTCGGTACACCTGCTGGACACGATCGCCCCGACCGCCACCTACACGGTGCAGGAGGACACCAACACCGGGCAGGCCACGCTGATCGAGAGCGACCTCACCGACGACTCCCCGCTCAGCGGTGTCACCCGGACCGTCGACTGGGGTGAGGGCGCCCCGGTCGTCTACGCCGCTGGCGCACCCATCACTCACACCTACCCGCTCACGGAGGCGCGTTACCAGCCGCACGTGACGCTCAAGGACGCTGCCGGCAACACCACCGACGTCGACCCGGCCAGCGGGGTCGTCGTGTCTGACAGCCAGGCCCCACCGGCGGCTTCGCTGTGAGCCGCACCACCGCCTGGGCGAAGTACACCAAGGTCGGGGTGTCCGAGACGACGGCGGTGGTCGACAACTGGACCCCGTCCGACCTGGTCACCCGCACCGTGGACTGGACCGACGGCACGTCCTCGACGTGGCTCGGCGGTGCTGCTCCGCCGAAGCACGTGTTCGCCGTCGGCGGACCTTCGCCCCGATCGTGACCATCACCGACGAGGCCGGCAACCACACCGAGTTGACACTGGCCGCCGTGACGGTGAAGGTCGACTCCGTGGGCCCGCGGGTGAAGCTCGTGCTGCCGAAGAACAAGCACTCGGTCCGCGCCTTCCGCACGATCAAGGGCAAGGCCACCGACACCGGCGGCACCGGCGTCAAGAACGTGACGGTCAAGGCGATCGAGAAGCGCGGCACGTTCTGGTACGGCTACAACGCCAAGACCAAGACCTGGCTCAAGGCCGCCACCAAGACCAAGGCGCTGGCCAAGGCGAGGGTCGCGGTCGTGCGGACCAACAGCCGCCACGTCTGGGCGGTCACCCTGAAGGGTCTCCGCAAGGGCACCCTGGTCTACCGCGCGTTCGCCAAGGACAAGGTCGCCAACAAGTCGGCCACGCTCACCCACACAGCGACGCTCACCCGCCGCTGACCGCCTTCCCCGGGCGTTCACGACCTGCGGCCCGTCACCTCTCGAGGTGGCGGGCCGCGGGCGTCGGCAGGTGGGGTGGTTCAGTCCGGGGTCGACCCGACCAGCGCCGCGCTCACGTCGTGGAGCCGGTCGCCGAGGTCGTCGTCGAGGGCCAGGGGCGACGGGTCGCGCAGCCGGTTGCGCTGGTAGTAGCCGCCGGTCTGGCCCTCGACCTCGGGGCTGAGGGCGAGGTAGGCGAGGCGCTCGCCGCCGACGGCCGGGCTCTCCATCTTCCACTTCTTCAGCACCGCCAGCACCGGGCGGGCGAACCACGGGGCGCCGCTCCAGATGTTGGTGGCGATCGCGCCCGGGTGGAGCGACGTGACGGTGACGCCCGTGCCCTCCAGCCGCCGAGCCAGGTGACGAGCGGTGAGGACGTTGGCGAGCTTGGAGCGGCAGTAGGCCCGCATGATCGTGTAGCCCTGCTCGAAGCCGAGGTCGTCGAGGTCCATGGTCCCGGAGTAGTGACCGTCCGACGACGTGAACACGATGCGGGCCGGGGCGGACTCCTTGATCCGGTCGAGCAGGAGCTCGGTCAGGAGCAGACCGGCCAGGTGGTTGATCGCGAAGGTCGACTCGATGCCCTCGGCGGTGAGGGTACGACGGGAGAAGACCGCGCCGGCGTTGTTGACCAGGACGTCGATCCGGTCGAGGCTCGCGAGCAGGTCGGCGGCCAGCCGGCGTACGGCGGCCTGGTCGGCGAAGTCGCACAGGAACGAGCTGACCGTGCAGTCCGCCTGCTCGCGCCGGACCCGCGCGACAGCCGCGGCCGTGCGCTCGGGGCTGCGCCCGACCAGGACGATCCGGCAGCCGGGCTGGTCGTGGGCGATCAGGCTGGCGCACTCCAGGCCGATGCCGTCGGAGCCACCGGTGATCACGTAGGTGCGGGGAGAGTCGGTCACCGTCGGGTCATCCGTTCCACGTCGAGGGCCTCGTCGAGCTGCTGCTCGGTGATCTCTCCGCGCTCGACGTAGCCGAGGTCGAGCACGGTCTGCCGGATGGTGGCGCCGTTGGCCAGGGCCTGCTTGGCGATCCCGGCGGCGGCCTCGTAGCCGACGTAGCCGTTGAGCGGGGTCACGATGCTGGGTGACGACTCGGCGTAGGCGCGCATCCGCTCGAGGTCGGCGGTGAGGCCTGCCACGCAGTCGGCCAGCAGCCGGCTGGCGCTGGTGAGGAGGGAGATGGACTCGAGCAGGTTGCGGGCGAGCACGGGGAGCATGACGTTGAGCTC
Organism: uncultured Actinomycetota bacterium; assembly: GCA_963761085.1. GTDB lineage: Bacteria > Actinomycetota > Actinomycetes > Propionibacteriales > Nocardioidaceae > Nocardioides. Next base: position 67,271 of record CAVXFQ010000008.1, on the reverse strand, counting down.
GAAGCTCCCACTGGCGCCGGCGAAGGTGATCGCGGTGTCGTTGCCGATCACCTGGGCGCACACCTGGAGCGTCGCCTCCGGGATCACCGGGTTCACCTTGCCGGGCATGATGCTCGACCCCGGCTGGAGGTCCTGGAGGTGGATCTCGGCGAGGCCTGCGGTCGGGCCCGAGCCCATCCAGCGCAGGTCGTTGCAGATCTTGACCAGGCCGACGGCGTAGGTCTTCAGGGCGCCGCTGAGCTCGACCAGGGAGTCCTGGGTGCCCTGCGCCTCGAAGTGGTTCTCGGCCTCGGTGAACTCGCCGTCGGTGTCGGCGTTGAGGTGGTCGATCGCCTTGGCTGCGAAGTCGGGGAGCGTGTTGATGCCGGTGCCGACGGCGGTGCCGCCCAGGGCCAGCTCGCGTACGCGGGGCAGGGTCGCCGCGACCCGGCTGCGGGCGAGGGCGACGGTGCGGGCGTAGCCGCCGAGCTCCTGCCCGAGCGTGACCGGGGTGGCGTCCATCAGATGGGTGCGGCCCGACTTCACCGCGGTGCGGTAGTCGTGCGCCTTCCGGGCGAGGGCGTCGTGGAGCTCCGCCTGCGCCTCGTCCAGGCCGTGGAGCTCGACGGTCGCGGCGACGTGGATCGCGCTCGGGAACGTGTCGTTGGACGACTGGCTGGCATTGACGACGTCGTTGGGATGGCACTCGACGCCGGGGCGCGCGGTCAGCGAGGAGATGACCTCGTTGACGTTCATGTTGGTGCTCGTGCCGGAGCCGGTCTGGAAGACGTCGATCGGGAACTGGTCGTCGTGCCGGCCCTCGACGATCTCGGCCACCGCGGCCACGATCGCGTCGCGCTGCTCGGCCGAGACGACCCCCAGCTCGGCGTTGGCCCGGGCCGCGGCCGCCTTGATTCGGGCCAGGGCGTGGACGAGCGCGGCCGGCAGCGGCTGACCGCTGATGGGGAAGTTGTCGACCGCTCGCTGGGTCTGGGCCCGCCACAGGGCGTCGGCCGGCACCTCCACCTCTCCCATCGAGTCGTGCTCGGTGCGAGTCGGTGCGGAGCGGCCGGCAGGGCTCATGTTCCCGAGGCTAGTCGGCGGCCGGCGTAGAGCCAGTAGTGGTCGTCGCGGTCCTGGAGCCGCACCTCGTGGGCGATCTCGTCGACCTGCCCGAAGACCTCGGCCAAGGTGTCGAGGAGCTCGGGGGAGCGGGCGGCCGACCACAGCGCGACCGCGCCACCGGGTGCGAGCCGGTCGTGGACCGTCTTCAGGAACGGCGTGGCGTAGAGGTCGGCGTTGGCGTCGTGCACCAAGTGGTCCGGGCCGTTGTCCACGTCGAGCAGCACCACGTCGTACGACGCGGGGGCGGCCTCGGCGAGAGCCACGGCGACGTCGGCGACGACCGGCCGGACCCTGTTGTCGGCGAGCAGGCGCGGGCCGTGGGGGATCGTGGCGTCGCGCATCCAGTCCACGAGGGCCGGCTCGATCTCGACCACCACGCACTGCTCGACCCGGCGGTCGCCGAGCACCCGGTCGAGGGTGAAGCCGAGGCCCAGGCCGCCGATCAGCACGCGTCTGGGGTTGTCGACCAGGGCGAGCGCGGCATCGGCCAGCGCCTGCTCTGAGGCGTGCTCGTGGCTGTCCATGACGAAGACGCCGTTGGCCCGGAGCTCGAGGACGGGCGATCCGCCGCGGTCCGGCGTACGCTCCCGCAGCAGCAGCTCACCGCGCTCGGACTCGGCCCGCGCCACCTCGACGTACTCCATGACCACCACGCTAGTCGGCGCGCCGACTTGGCCCGGAGTGCTTAGTTGAGTAAAACAGTCGAGAATGATCACGGCCCGGGGACCGACGGCCGACTGGACCGGCGTACCTCCCCGCTCGACGGGCGGCGCCGCACGGCGCTGTCCGCCGTGCCGTCCCTGCCTGAGCCTCCCTCCGCTCCCGGGACGCAAAGCCGCCGTGGGGCCGCCCTCGCTCGGGGAAACGGGACGGCCACCACGGCGGCGGAGGGACGCTCAGCCGGCGCACCAGGGGTAGATGAAGAGGCTCGAGCCGCCGGCGCGGTGGTCGGCCAGGATCAGGCTCAGCGGGAGCGGGTTCGGCACGCCCGAGATGTCGGCGCCGGGTCGCACAGTGACGCCGAGGCCGACCGCGACCGAGATCGGGAGGCCGTTGCGCGCCACGTCGTCGAGCGGGTGGGCACTCTGCAAGGTCTTGATCCCTGCGTGCATGCAGGCGACGTCGGGCTTGGCGGCCTTCGCGGCGTCAGCGGCGACCGGCCGGGACCACCACGGCGGCCAGGGCGGCACCGGCGAGAGCGAGGGCAGCGGGACGGAAACGCATGTCGACTCCTTGAGATTGTCCAATCTTTGTCCAAATATCATTGAGGTCACCACCTGGGACTTGTCCAGGGTCTGACCTAGATTGGGTCTAGAGTGTCGGGTGTGTACTCCGTCCAGCACGCCGCGCGCCTGACCGGCATCGCCCCGGACACGTTGCGCATGTGGGAGCGCCGCTACCAGGTGGTGACCCCGGAGCGGAGCGAGGCGGGCTACCGCCTCTACGACGACGAGGCGCTGCGCCGGCTCTCCGCGATGCGGTCGCTGGTCGCCGCCGGCTGGTCGCCGCGGCTGGCTGCCGAGCGGGTGAAGACGGGGACTGCGGGCGCCGTCCCCGGGCCCGCGACCTCCGGCGCGCCCGGCGCCGGTATCGGTATCGGCACGGGCGCCGCCGCGTTGCCGAGCCTGGTGCCGCTCGCCGCCGACCTCGACCCCCAGCGGCTCGAGACGGAGCTGAGCGCGGCCTTCGCCTCCGCCGAGTTCGAGGACCTCGTCGACGACTGGCTGCTGCCCGCCCTGGCCGAGCTGGGGGCGGGGTGGCTGGCCGGCACCGTCTCGGTGGGAGGTGAGCACTTCGTCTCCGCCGGCCTCCAGCGCCACGTCGCCGCCGTGCTCGCCCAGGCCGACCCCCCGGCGGGGGCTCCGCGCGTGATCGCCGGGCTCGCCCGGGCCTCCCGGCACGAGCTCGGGATCCTTGCCTTCGCGGCCGTGCTGCGTCGCGCCGGGGTCGAGGTGGTCTACGTCGGCTCCGACCTCCCGACCGAGGATTGGGCCCAGACCACGGTGTCCACCGGCGCGCGCGCCGTCGTGCTCGCCGTACCGACGGCCGAAGACGTGCCGGGTGTCCGCGACGCGGTCGCCGCGATTACCGCCGCCGCGCCCGATGCTGCCGTCTACGTCGGCGGCAGCCACCAGGACCGGATCCACGACCCCGCCCGTCCGTTGGGGCACACCGTGGTCGAGGCTGCCCGCCGCCTCGCGGCCGAGCTCCGCGCGTCCGCCGGCTGAGTTGGGTTGGGGCGGGCGCGGCGCCTCGCGGGTTTCGAGACGGGCGTTGAACGCCCTCCTCAACCAGCGAGGCTCGCTCGGCCACGGCCGGTGGTTGAGGAGCCCGTTCTACGGGCGTCTCGAAACCATCCGGTCACGCGCCCTCCTGGGCCAGCGGGGCGGCTCGACCGGCGAGGCCGAAAGGACTGGGGGCTACTGGGCCGACCGGACGCGGATGCCGGTCAGCGGCACGGTCACGGCGCCGGAGGGGTCGGTGAAGAAGTCGTTGCCCTTGTCGTCGACGACGATGAAGGCCGGGAAGTCCTCGACCTCGATCTTCCAGACGGCCTCCATGCCGAGCTCGGGATACTCCAGCACCTCGACGGACTTGATGCAGTCCTGCGCGAGCCGGGCCGCGGGGCCGCCGATGGAGCCGAGGTAGAAGCCACCGTGCGCGGCACACGCGTCGGTCACGACCTTCGACCGGTTGCCCTTGGCCAACATCACCATCGACCCGCCGGCGGCCTGGAACTGCTCGACGTAGGAGTCCATCCGGCCGGCGGTCGTCGGCCCGAACGAGCCGCTCGCGTAGCCCTCCGGGGTCTTGGCCGGGCCTGCGTAGTAGACCGCCATGTCGCGCAGGTACGACGGCATCTCCTCGCCCGCGTCGAGCCGCTCCTTGAGCTTGGCGTGTGCGATGTCGCGGGCCACGACCAGCGGGCCGTTGAGCGAGAGTCGGGTCTTGACGGGGTACTTCGTGAGCTCGGCCAGGACCTCGGCCATCGGCCGGTTGAGGTCGATGTGCACGACGTCGTCGTCGAGGTGCTCGTCGGTGGTGTCGGGCAGGTACTTCGCCGGGTCGGTCTCGAGCTGCTCGAGGAACACGCCCTCGGCCGTGATCTTGCCGAGCGCCTGCCGGTCGGCCGAGCAGGACACCGCGATCGCCACCGGGCACGACGCACCGTGCCGGGGCAGCCGGATGACGCGCACGTCGTGGCAGAAGTACTTGCCGCCGAACTGCGCGCCGATCCCGAAACCTTGAGTGAGCTTGAAGACCTCCTCCTCGAGCTCGAGGTCGCGGAACCCGTGCGCCGACAGGGATCCGGATGTCGGGAGGTGGTCGAGGTAGTGCGCGGAGGCGTACTTCGCGGTCTTGAGGGCGTACTCCGCGGAGGTGCCGCCTATGACCACGGCCAGGTGGTACGGCGGGCACGCGGCGGTGCCGAGCGAGCGGATCTTCTCGTCGAGGAAGCTCAGCATCCGCGTCGGGTTCAACACGGCCTTGGTCTCCTGGAAGAGGAACGACTTGTTCGCCGAACCGCCCCCCTTGGCCATGAAGAGGAACTTGTACTCGGGCATCCCGTCGTGGTCCGGCGTGGAGTAGATCTCGATCTGCGCCGGCAGGTTGGTGCCGGTGTTCTTCTCCTCCCACATCGTCAGGGGCGCCAGCTGGGAGTAGCGCAGGTTGAGGGTGGTGTAGGCGTCGTAGACGCCCTGGCTGATCGCCTTGCCGTCGTCGATGCCGGTGACCACGCCCTCGGACTTCTTGCCCATCACGATGGCGGTGCCGGTGTCCTGGCACATCGGCAGCACGCCGCCGGCGCTGATGTTGACGTTCTTGAGCAGGTCGAGGGCGACGAACCGGTCGTTGGCGCTCGACTCCGGGTCGTCGATGATCCTGCGCAGCTGGGCGAGGTGCGCGGGCCGGAGATAGTGCGCGATGTCGTGCATCGCCTCGGCGGTCAGCAGCCGTAGCGCGGAGGGCTCGACGGAGAGGAAGGTACGTCCACCGGCCTCGAAGGTCGAGACGCCCTCGCTCGTGATCAGGCGGTACGGCGTGTCGTCGGCGCCGATCGGGAGCAGGTCGGAGTAGCGGAACTCGGGGTCACCCACGACAGAATGCTAGTCCCGCGCCGACCGCCCGCCGTCAGCGGCCGAGCTGGGGATCGCTCGTGCTGGGACGCCCCGTCTCGATGCGTCCGGCCAGCGCCCGCGCGAAGCCGGAGTACCCCACGACCGTGACCAGCGCGTCGTACCAACCGTGGGTGGCGGCCAGGCCGAGACGCACCGTGCGGCTCCGGTGCGACGGCACCCGCCCGGTGTGGTCGGCGGCGTAGGCGTCCGCGACGTGACGCACGCACGGTCTCGGCGCTGTGGTTGTAGAGGTGCAGCACGAGCCGGTCGCCGTCGCGGTCGGCGTGCACCTCCAGCAGGGGAGCGGTGGTGGAACCCGCGAACCGACGGAAGAAGCCGTGCGGGCCGTGGAAGCTCACGTCGTACCGGCCCTTGACGCGCAGGGTGCGCTCGAGGGTGTGACCCGCGCCCACCGTGTAGCTCAGTGGTGCCCCGGCCACGTCGTTGGACCGCGCCTGGAGCTGGGCCCCCAGGTGGCCACCGTTGACCATGGTGAAGGTCAGGGCGGACGGCTTCACGTGCAGCTTGACGTGGAGGTGGTAACCGAGCGGCCGCGACGGCCGGACGCCTGGCTCCTGCTTCGGCACCCGTTGCCGCGTGGGAGGGGAAGGAACGTAGTCGGGATGACGGGACGCGTCGGGTGGCTGGTAGGCGGTGGTGCTGGGCAACGTCGGCGCTGCGGTCGCCGACCTGGAGAAGTCGAACGCGGAGGTGAGGTCGCCACAGACGGCCCGCCGCCAGGGCGTGATGTTGGGCTCCCGCACGCCGAAGCGCCGCTCCATGAACCGGATGATCGAGGTGTGGTCGAAGACCTCCGAGCAGACCCAGCCCCCGGTGCTCCAGGGGGAGATCGACCGTCATCGGCACCCGGACGCCGAGTCCGTACGGCCCCGGCGCACCGCTCGAGCCGGTGTACAGCTCGTGGTCGGGTCGACACCGTCGACGCGCCCTTCAGGGCGCCGACACTGGGGTACGGCGGCACCACGTGGTCGAAGAACCCGTCGTTCTCGTCGAAGGTGAGGAACAGCGCGGTCTTGGCCCACACGTCCGGGTTGCTGGTGAGCGCGTCGAGCACCTGGGCGATGTACCAGGCGCCGTAGTTGGCCGGCCAGTTCGGGTGCTCGGTGAAGGCCTCGGGGGCGACGATCCACGAGACCTGCGGCAGCTGACCGTTCCCGCACGTCGGCGCGCCAGCTGGTCGAAGAAGGTGCCCGACGTCGCCACCCGGGTGCCGGTGCGAGCGCGTTCGTAGAGCGGGTCACCGGGCTGGGCGTTGCGGTACGCCGTGAAGTAGAGCAGCGAGTTGTCGCCGTAGTTGCCGATGTAGGGGTCACCGAACGTCCAGCCCCAGCATGCCGGCGGCGTCGAGACCGTTGCCCGCGTCCTGGTAGATCTTCCAGCTGATGCCGGCCTTCTGCAGCCGCTCGGGGTAGGTCGTCCAGTCGTAGCCCACCTCGTGCGTTGTCGACGACCGGACCGCCACCGTTACCGTCGTTGCCGACCCAGCCGCTCAACATGTAGTAGCGGTTGGGATCGGTCGGACCGAGCAGGCTGCAGTGGTAGCTGTCGCACACGGTGAAGGCGTCGGCCAGCGCGTAGTGGAACGGGATGTCGCTGCCGCCGCAGGTGGGCCATCGTGACGCCGGTGCCCTTGGCCGGCACCCACCGGTCGTACCGTCCGCCGGCGAAGGCCTCGTGCCCGCTGGCCCACTCGTGGTCGAGGTCCTGGAGGAACGCCAGGCCCAGGTCGTCGAGGTCGGGCCGGAAGGGCAGCACCTCCCCCTTGCCGCGGGGCTGGCGCCACACCGGTGCCCCGTTGGGCAGCCGGGCCGGGTGCGGGTCGCCGAAGCCCCGCACGCCCCGCATGGTCCCGAAGTAGTGGTCGAAGGACCGGTTCTCCTGCATCAGCACGACGATGTGCTCGACGTCGTCGAGGCTCCCGGAGCGACGGTACGCCGGGAGGGACGCGGCGCGTGCGATCGACGGCGTGAGCACGGAGAGGGCAGCGCTCCCGCCTGCGAGCTGGAGGAACCGGCGACGGTCGACTTCGGGCACGTGGACTCCTGAGGACGAGGGCGGACGCCCGATCGTCGCTGAACGGCCCTAGTCTCGACCATCGTGAGGTCGTTCGCCCTGCTTGTCTCGCCTTCGGCCAACCGTGTCTACGCCCATGCGGCGCCGGCGTTGACGGTGGCCGAGCTCGGGGTCCTCGACGCGACGGTGCTCGAGGGCCGGCTCGGGCAGGCCGAGCCGACGGAGATCGCGGGCGTCCACTACGTGACGTTCGCCGGCGACCTGAGCGAGACCGACCTGCGCCACGTCGCCAACGTCTCGACGGCCTTCGCCCTCTTCGAGCGGGAGGGCGACGCATTGCGACCGTTCACGCTCCAGCGGCTCGACTGCCTCGACGACGACCTGCTGACGATCTTGAAGTACCAGGGCAAGACCAACGAGGTGTTCACCAAGCTCCTGCTCAACGTCACCGTCGCGTCGTCGGCAAGCGGCCCCCGGATGCTCACCGACCGCCTCCGCGTCCTCGACCCGCTCTGTGGCCGCGGCACCACTCTCAACCAGGCCCTCATGTACGGCTGGCACGCCTGCGGGCTCGACGTCGACGAGCGCGACTTCGACGCCTACGCCGCGTTCCTGCCGCGCTGGCTGAAGGACAAGCGGCTCAAGCACAGCGCCGACACCGCCCGCCTCAGGCGCGAGGGGCGGACGCTACGGCCGCCGCTTCGACGCTCGCTTCGCCCTGTCGAAGGAGGCCTGGGCGGCGGGCGACGACATCCGGGTCAGCGCCCTCCTCGCCGACAGCCGCGACGCCGCCGACCTGCTCAAGGTCCGCAGCATCGACGTCGTCGCCACCGACGCGCCGTACGGCGTGCAGCACGGCAGCAGGTCGGACGCCGGCCTGCTCCGAAGCCCGCTCGACCTGCTCGCCGAGTCGCTGCCCGGATGGGTGACGGTGCTCCGGCCGGGAGGCGCGGTGGGGATCGCGGTCAACGTGCACACCTGCCCGCGGGCCGACCTCCTGGCGCTCTGCTCCGAGGTCGGGCTGGAGCCGCTGGACGGTCCGGCGTACCGCGCGTTCGAGCACCGCGTCGGCCACGCCATCCTCCGCGACGTCGTGGTCGCCCGGAAGAAGGCCGGCCCCGGCAAACAGTCCTAGGCTGACCTCATGGAAAGCCAGGACCCGGCCCAGCTGCGCATCTCCGACCAGGACCGTCACCAGGTCGCGGAGGTGCTGCGCGAGGCTGCCGGCGACGGCCGGATCGACCTCGACGAGCTCGACGAGCGGCTCGAGGCGACCTTCGCCGCGCGCACCTACGCCGACCTGGTCCCGATCACCCATGACCTGCCCGCCACGGCGGTCGGTCACCTGCCGGCGCGGCCCACCGTGCCGGCTCCGGCGCCGCTCGTCCAGGGCCCGGACGTGGAGCACCACCTCGCGATCCTGAGCGGGCTGGAGCGCAAGGGCGAGTGGATCGTGCCGGCCCACCTCACCGTCCGCTGCTTCATGGGAGGCGCCGACCTCGACCTGCGCCGGGCGAAGTTCACGGCTCGCGAGGTCGTGCTCACGGTGAACGCGGTGATGGGTGGCGCCGACATCAAGGTCAACCCGCAGACGCACGTGATCATGGAGGGCACCGCGTTCCTGGGCGGCTACTCCGGTCCCGACGACCGCGACGCGCCCGCCGAGATCGACGAGCACAGCCAGGTCGTCCGGATCCGTGGCTTCGCCTTCATGGGCGGGGTCAACGTCGACCGCTAGCCCGCACCGGGTCTCCGCCGCGAGATCGATCGGCCGGGGCGCGACTCAGGTCACACGCGGGTCAGACCGCACCAGGGTCACCGTCTCGGGCCGCCGCCGCGGGCATCCAGAAGCCGCGGGTGCGCAAGGCCCGGCCGACGACGTCCGTGCCCCCGGTCGGGCCGCCCGGGCGAGCGGCGCGGACATGCTGACGGCTCGCTCGGAGATCGGCCCTTCCCAGACGAGCCGGTACGTCGCCTCGTCGTCGAGACCCGGCACACGCACGTGGACGCCACGGTTGTGGGCGCTCTCGTCCAGGGCGACATGGGCGAGGAGCGCCTCGGACCGGTCCGCCGCGACGACGCCGTGCAGCAGCACCGACGGGTCCGAGGACTCGGGGCGTACGACGCGTCCGCTGTGCAGCAGGGGGCGGAGCGACTTGTGCAGGGCGACCCAGGCGGCCAGCTGCACCAGGTCGTCGTCGCTCGCCTCGGTGAGGTCCCACTCGATCCCGAACGCGCCGAACAGCGCGGTGGCACACCGGAAGTCGAGGGACGAGGGTGCGGCCGGTGGTGTGGGAGACCGGGGACGAGACGTGCGCACCGAGGTACTCCGGGGCGACCAGCTGAGCCGACCACCGCTGGATCTGCTGCCGCGCAAGAGCGTCGGTCATGTCGGAGGTCCAGACCCGCTGCACCCGCTCGAGCACGCTGAAGTCGACGCGCCCGCCGCCCGACGCGCACGACTCCCAGGCCACGTCCGGGAAGTCGGCCCGCAGGACGTCGAGGAGCCGGTGGAAAGCCAGCGTCTGGCCGTGCACCGCGGGCGCGCCCTGCGTCGTACCGCTGCCGGCCTCGAGCAGGTCGCGGTTGTGGTCCCACTTGACGTAGTCGATCGGGTGGGCGGCGAGGATGGCCGACATCCGCTCGTGCAGGAAGTCGAAGACCTCCGGCCGGGTCAGGTCGAGCACCTGCTGCCGGCGCTGCTGGCGCGGGGCGCGGTGCGGCCCGGCCGCGAGGATCCAGTCGGGATGCCGGCGCAGGAGGTCGGAGTCGGGGTTGACCATCTCGGGCTCGAACCACAGCCCGAACTCCATGCCCAGCCCGCGCACGTGGTCGATCAACGGCATCAGGCCCTCGGGCCACACGGTCTCGTCGATCCACCAGTCGCCGAGGCCCGCGGTGTCGTCGCGGCGTCGGTGGAACCACCCGTCGTCGAGCACGAACCGCTCGACGCCGACCCGCGCGGCACGGTCGGCGATGCCGGTCAGCCGGTCGAGGTCGTGGTCGAAGAAGACCGCCTCCCAGACGTTGAGCACGACCGGCTGTCTCGCCGGGTGTGCGGGGAGCGCGCGTTGCCAGGTGTGCCACGCGGCTGCGAGGCCGTCGAGCCCGTCGTCGGCGGAGGCGACGTGGACCCAGGGGGTGGCGTAGCTCTCGCCCGGGCCTAGCACCACCTCGCCGGGCAGCAGCAGCTCGCCGCCCCCGACCGTCGTACCGGTGGCCGCGTCGCGCTCCACGCGCAGCACGCTGTTGCCGCTCCAGGCGACGTGGACCCCGACCACCTCGCCGGTCGTCGTGGTGAAACCGGCCGTCCCGACCACGAGCAGGCCGGCGCCGTCGAGGCCCGGACGCCCACCGCGGCCCTCGCGCAGCCACAGCCCGTCGGTGACCGGCCGCCGCTGTGGGGTGCGCTCGCGTTCGTGGCGCCCGGTGAAGTCGAGGGTCTCGGTCAGGTGGTCGGCGACCGGCAGGACGACCTCGAGGCCGTCGACGACGTACGGCGCGTCGCCGGTGTTGGTGAGGGTCCACCGGCCGCGCAGCGACCCGCCGACCAGGGACTCCAGGTCGAGCACCAGGGCGAGCCCGGCGTCCGGGTCTGACGCCTCGACCACGAGCCGCTCGTCGGCGACGTCGAGGCGGTCGGTGGCGAACCTGGTCGTCCACGACCGGCCTGCGCCGCCGGGTCCGAGGCGGTGGCCCCGCAGGTGGGGACGGGTGTAGAGAGCGTGCGCGTGCTCCCCGAGCAGCGGCATGCCGGGGCCCTTGTCGGTGGCCGGCAGCCCGGCAGGGCTCGGCGCTCCGGCCACGTGGCCGGCCCACAGCACGCGAGGCAGTCCGTCGCCGGAGGCGTCGAGCTCGAGGCCGGTGTGGGGCGCGATGGCTCGCGCGGCCGGCGGGGGGAAACAGCATGGGAGGTCCCTGGTCTCGAGGGTGGTCGTGACGCACGACGCCCGGGCAGCAGACGGGCTGCCCGGGCGTGCGTGAGGTGTCGGGTCTCAGCCCTTGACGGCGCCCGCGGTCAGACCGCGGATGAAGAACCGCTGCAGAGCCAGGAACACGAGGATCGGGACGATCATGACCAGGAAGCCACCGGCCGTGGTGACCTCCCAGCCCTGGCCCGAGCGTGGTCTTGAGGTGGGTCAGGCTCACCGTCAGCGGCTCGTTCTCACCCGGCCCGATGAAGACCAGCGCCACCAGCAGGTCGTTCCAGACCCAGAGGAACTGGAAGATCGCGAACGACGCGAGTGCCGGCACCGACATCGGGAGCACCAGTCGGAAGAACGTCTGGTAGTGACTCGCTCCGTCGATCTTCGCCGACTCGATCACCGTCTTGGGCAGCGTCGCCATGTAGTTGCGCAGGATGTAGATCGCCAACGACATCCCGAAACCTATATGGGCCAGCCACACCGCCGGGAACGTGCCGTTCAGGCCGAAGTTCCGGTAGAGCTTCAGGATCGGGATGAACGCCACGTAGTTCGGGACGACCAGCAGGCTGACGATCGTCAGGAACAGCACGTCGCGGCCCGGGAACTCCATGAACGTGAACGCGTAGGCCGCGAACGCCGCGATCAGGATCGGGATGAACGTCGCCGGCAGGGCGATCGCGAGGCTGTTGATGAACGCCGCGGCCCATGTGGGCGTTGCCGGACAGGGCCTTGTCGTAGTTGTGGCAGCGTCAGGTCCATGACGGCGGATGGCCGAAGACCGTCCACCAGCCACTGCTGTTGACCGCGTCGAGCGAGCGGAAGGACGTGATGAAGGTGCCGAGGATCGGGATCATCCACAGCAGGCAGATCAGGCCCAGGACGACCTTGGCGAGCCAGCCGGCCTTGGCCGGGTTGGCGTCGAAATGCGTCGCCTTGCTGCGCGGCTTGGTCGTCGGCGTCGCGGCGCCCGGCGTGGTGGCGGTGTCGGTCATGCTGCCTCCTCGGCCTGGAAGTGCTTCACCTGGTACCACATGATCGGGATGACCGCGATCATCAGGATGACCACGATCGCCGAGGCGGCGCCGTAGTTCACGAACGTGCTGATCTGGTTGTAGAACTCGTTGCCCAGCACGTTGGTGTTGAAGTTGCCGTTGGTGTTGACGTAGACGATGTCGAAGATCTTCATCACGCCGATGGTGACGGTGATGAACACCGTGACGATCGTGCCCTTGATCTGGGGGATCACGACCTGGAAGAAGATCTGGCGCTCGTCGGCGCCGTCGATGCGGGCGGCCTCGAGGGTGTCCACCGGCACGCCCTTGACGGCGGCCGAGAGCAGCACCATCGAGAAGCCGACCTGCGCCCACATCAAGATCACCATCAGCAGCAGGCTGTTGAGGTGGAAGGTGCTCTTCTGCAGCCAGGCCACCGGGCCCCAGTTGAAGATCCCGATGAAGGCGTTGAGAATGCCGATCTGCGGCTGGCCCTTGGGCTCGGAGTCGTAGACGAACCGCCAGATGGTGGCGGCGCCGATCAGGCTGATCGCCATCGGCAGGAAGATCACCGTCTTGGCGAGCTTCTCGCCCCTCGGGCTGAGCCGGTCGGCGAGCACCGCCACCATCAGGCCGATCACGACCGTGACGGCCGGCACGATGATGATCCAGAGCAGGGTGTTGAACAGCGTCTGTCTGAAGTCGCCGGGTCGTGGAAGAGCGTCGGTGTAGTTCGTCGATGCCGACCCACTTGCCGGGACAGGTTGTCCTTGAAGCTGTTGATGAAGGTCAGGACCGCCGGGTAGATGAGGTAGAGGGCGATCGCGGCGAACGGCCGGGAGGATGTAGAGGTAGGGCTTGATCCGGTCCTCCCACCGTCCCGGCAGGAGCTCGGCGATCTTGTTGAGGATCCAGTAGAGCGAGCAGGGCCGCACCGATACCGACGATGACGGTGATCAGGGTAGTCAGTGCTTTGGCCAACACGGGGTGGTCTCCCTTTCGGCTCGGGGTGCGGCGAGGAGAGCTGAAGCCCGAGCCGGGGGCGTGGGCGCCGCGCCCGCGCCCCCGGTCTCGTCAGGCCTCGACTACGAGCTCGGCCAGCTCGAGTCGATGTTCTTCAGCGCCGTGTTGATGTCCTCCTGGCCACTGATCCAGGCGGTCATCTCCTTCCAGAACGAACCGGCACCGACCTGGGCCGGCATCGCGTCCGAGCCGTCGAACAGGAACGTCGTCGCGCTGTAGAGGTACTTCGCGATGTCCTTGGTCACCTGGTTGGGGTAGAGGCTGACGTCGAAGTCCTTGTGCGGCGAGATGAACGAGCTCGTCGGGGCCGCGTCGTTGCCGATCGAGGTCTCCGACAGGTCCTTGACGACCGTCTTCACGTTGTCCGAGTCGTTCAGCATCGTCATCAGGTCGCCACCACCTTCGACCGGGTTCTCGCCACCGGCGGTGGCCGGCGGGAAGCCGAAGACGCCGACGTTGGCGTCGAGGTTGCTGGTCGCGCTCTTCGGGAAGAAGCCGGTGATGAACGAGCCCTGCATGTACATCCAGCACTTCGGGCGGGTCGGTCGAACATCGGGTTGCCGGCCGTCCGCAAGTTGGTGCTGGCGATGGCCCTCTGGCCACCGAGGGTGTTGCCCGTCGGTGAACAGCAGCTTGCTGAACTCGTCAGCGGCCTGCTTGACCTGGGCGAGTCGAACATGATCTTGTGCTGAACCCACTGGTTGTACGCGTCGGCGCCGCTGCTGCTTCATGATCAGCGTCTCGAACCAGTCGGTGGCCGGCCAGCCGGTCGCGCCGCCGGAGTCCTCGATGCCCATGCACCACGGGGTGCCGCCGTCGGACTTGATCTGGTCGGTCAGCTGCTCGAGCGCCGGCGATGTCCGTGAGCTCGGGCCGGGTAGCCGGCCTTGTCCCAGGCCTTCTTCGGGTACCAGATCAGGCCCTTGACGTTGGCGCTGACGAGCAGGCCGTAGAGCTTGCCGTCGATGGTGCCGGCCTCGAGCGTGCCGGGCACCATGCTGCTCTTCAGCGAGGTCATGTCGACGACGTCGTCCAGCGGCTTGGTGGCGCCGAGCTGCGTTGCATCTGCGCGACCACACCGGGCTGCGGGATCATCGCGATGTCCGGGGTGTCGCCGGCCTGGATCTTGGTGATGATCAGCTGGTTGATGTTCTGGACCTGCTGCCACTTGATCGTGATGTCGTCGCCGTCCGCCTTGAGCTTGGCCACGAGGGCCTTCTCCAGCCCGGCCTGGACCGGCGCGTCGACGCTCGACCAGATGGTGACGGTCTTGCTGCTGCCGCCACTGCCCTGCCGCCGCCGCCACAGGCGGTCGAGGCTGACGGCGGCAGCGGTGAGCAGGGCCGTCCCCAGAAGTGTGGTCCGGCGTACGGGGCTCCTCATGAATGCTCCTTGCGGTTCGGTCCCTGCGACTTGGGAGTGCCGATCCGGTCCAGCTTGTGATAGACACCACTTGCTGAATCGAATCAGCCGCATCATTGCGGGCTGGTGACACCACTGTCAAGGCACGCGTCGAGAAGGTGAACAGGCGTTGCCGACCGCCGCCCCGTGGGCTGCGGCGGGCCGACCGGTCCCAGGAACGAGGCCGATGTGTCGACCTTCGCGACGCGCGACGTTGTCCGACGTGGCGCGGCTGGCCGGCGTGTCCGGCGACCACCGCGAGCTACATCCTCAACGGGCGCGCGGAGGAGATGCGGATCTCCGAGACGCACCAAGCAGCGGGTCCGGCGACGCCGTCGCCGAGCTCGGCTACCGACCCAACCGCAGTGCCCGCAGCCTGCGCACCCGCACCACCAAGACCATCGGGGTGATCACCGACTTCGTGGCCAGCGGCATGTTCGCCAGCCGGATGCTCGCCGGCGCCAACGCGGCGGCGCGGGCCCTCGACCACGTGCTGGTGATCGGCGAGACCGAGGGCGACCCGGCCGTCGAGGCGCGTCCTGCTCGACGAGATGGTCGAGCGCCAGGTCGACGGCCTGCTCTACATCACCCGGACCACCGTCGGAGACCACGGCGCCGGCCTGTCGCCGGCAACCGCGTGGTGATGCTCAACTGCATCGATCCCGGCGCCGCGACCAGGTGCCGCGTGCTGCCCGACGAGCAGGCGGGTGGCCGGACGGCTGCCGACGCGTTCCTCGACGCGGGCATCGCCGGCGGGATCTACGTCGTCGGGGAGGACCCGACCCCCCGCGCGATCGCCGGGCCGCTCCGGCTCGCCGGGATCGGCGAACGCCTGACCGCGGCAGGGCACGCGTGGCGGGCGTGATCCGGTGCGACTGGGCCGTCGAGCCGGCGTACGACGCCCTGCACGACTGCCTGCGGGCCGGTCACCGGCCGCGCGGCCTGATCTGCCTCAACGACCGGATCGCGATGGGCGTCTACCAGGCCCTGGCCGAGGCGCGGCTCGCGCGTGCCCGACGACGTCGCGGTGGTCTCGTTCGACGGCTCCGACCTCGCCGGCTGGCTGCGGCCGAAGGTGACCTCGGTCGCGCTGCCGTTCGAGGAGATGGGAGACCTCGCGGTCCGGCTCCTGCTGGAGCCGAGCCGGGCCCAGCGGCATCGGCCCGGGGCATGCCGTGCGCGCTCACGCTGGCCGGCCGATGCCCCTGGTCGCCCGAGGGGAGTCGGTGGCTGAGCACGGCGCGCTGTGCGAGCGAGTCCGCCGCAGCCGCTAGTGTGACCGCACGTCACTTCACTACGGATCGTCCGGCACGTACCTGCCGGTGAAGGAGAGCAGTACAGCATGGCAACAGTCACCTTCGAGAAGGCCCAGCGCTGGTATCCGGGGGCCGACGTCCCGGCCGTGCCGGGCATCGACCTCGAGATCAACGACGGCGAGTTCATGGTGCTCGTCGGCCCGTCCGGGCTGCGGCAAGTCCACCACCCTGCGGATGCTCGCGGGCCTGGAGGAGGTCAACGCCGGCAAGATCTTCATCGGCGACCGCGACGTCACCCACCTGCCGCCCAAGGACCGCGACATCGCGATGGTCTTCCAGAACTACGCGCTCTACCCGCACATGACCGTCGCCGACAACATGGCGTTCGCGCTGAAGATGGCCAAGGTGCCGAGCCGAGGAGCGCGAGCAGCGCGTCGCCGAGGCGGCCGAGATCCTCGGCCTGACCGAGTTCCTCGAGCGCAAGCCCAAGGCGCTCTCCGGCGGCCAGCGCCAGCGCGTGGCGATGGGCCGCGCGATCGTGCGCAACCCGCAGGTCTTCTGCATGGACGAGCCGCTGTCCAACCTCGACGCCAAGATGCGCGTCCAGACCCGCACCGACATCGCCAAGCTCCAGGCCGACCTCGGCGTCACCACCGTCTACGTGACCCACGACCAGGTCGAGGCGATGACGATGGGCGACCGCGTGGCGGTGATGAAGCTCGGCATCCTCCAGCAGGTCGACACCCCGCTGAACCTCTACGACAAGCCGGTCAACCTCTTCGTCGCCGGCTTCATCGGCTCCCCGCAGATGAACCTGCTCGAGGCCACGGCGCACGAGGGCAAGGCCAAGATCGGCGACTACCACGTGCCGGTCGACGCCGCCGTCCGAGCGCAAGATGAAGCGGCAACATCACCGTCGGCGTGCGTCCCGAGGCCTGGCGCCTGGTCTCGGCCGCCGAGGGCGGCCTGCCGATCAACGTGACCGTGGTCGAGGAGCTCGGCGCCGACGGCTTCGTCTACGGCACCAGCGACGTCGAGGGCACGCCGAGCACCGTGATCGTGCGGGTCGAGCGTGCCGCGACTCGGTCAAGAAGGGCGACGACCATCCACGTGACCACCGACCCGAAGAACGTCCACGTGTTCGACACCGAGAGCGGCGAGCGGCATCTCCGACTGACGGCCAGCCGCCGGAGCCGGCCGCGGACCGTGCGACCGGGGCCGGGTCTGCGTCGGTCAGCGCGTCAGGCCGCGCTGGCGGCGCGGTCGTGCGGGTGATCGCGTCGACGAAGCGTGTCGTAGAGCTCCGGCGGCAGGTCGTGGCCCATCCCGTCGACAGCAGGAGCTCGGCGCCGGGGACCGCCGCCGCGCGTCGCGCGGCCGCCCGGAGACGTGCACCATCCGGTCGGCCAGGCCGTGGATCACCAGTGTCGGCATCGCGCAGCTGCGCAGCGCGCGGCGAGCGGTTGGGCTGGGTGAGGATCGCCATCATCTGGCGCAGCGACGCCGGTGGCGCGAGACGCCGCGGTCGTATGTCTCGCCGGCGAGCTCGCGGGTGCGCTCGTCGGTGCGCGGGTAGCCGGGCGAGCCGATCATCCGCCAGATCGCGCACGCTGCTCTCGGCGTACGCCTCGCGGCCCGGGCTGCAGCGGACGCAGCAGGATCGGGCATCAGCGCGGGTGCTGCCAGCCGACCGTCCGCTTGCCGGTCGTCGACATGATGCTGGTCAGCGACCGCACCCGGCCCGGGCGCCTCGATCGCCATCGTCTGCGCGATCATCCCGCCCATCGACACCCCGACGATGTGGGCGGACGCGATGCCGAGGTGGTCGAGCAGGCCGAACGCGTCGTCGCGCCATGTCGCCCAGGGTGTACGGCGGCCGCCGCCGGCGGCCGGCGAAGGCCGCGCACCAGCATCCGGCGCGGTCGACCCGGCCCGCGATCCGGGTGGAGCGGCCGACGTCGCGGTTGTCGAAGCGGATCACGTAGAAGCCGCGGCGGGCCAGCATCGCGCAGAGCTCCGGGTCCCACCACGTCATCGGCCTCGCCGAGCCCCATCACGAGCAGCAGCGGCTCGTCGGCGGGGTCGCCGAACGTCTGGTAGCACAGCTCGATGCCCGGGGAGACCGGCGCGAACAGCTCGGCCGAGAGGACTCGGCGAGCGGTCGTGCCGCCGCTGGGGCGGCGTCTCGGGGTCGACGGGGACGGCTGGCCATGGCTCCAGTCAACCGCATCGCCCGGCGCAACACGCCGGCACGTGCACCGTTTGGGCAGACGCGTGGCCCGCGGATCGTCGTACCGTCGATCTCGTGGCCACCTACGCCGTCGCCGACTTCCTCCTGCCCGGAGGGTTCGCCGCGCCGCGTCGCGGCGGCGGTGCTGCGTGAGGCGAGCGTGGTCACCGAGGCCGGACGGCTGCGGCCCGGTCGCGCTCGGGCGCCGGGCTCGGCGGCCGCCGCGCGGCCTACGCCGGCCACGCCGCGCGTCGCGACGTCGACCCGGTGGTCCTGGTGCCCGGGTTCCTGGCCGGCGACGCCAGCCTGGCCCTGCTGGCCGCGTGCGCTGCGCGCGCAGGGGCACCGCACCTACCGGTCGCACATCCATGCCAACGTCGGCTGCACGCTCGCAGGCCGCGGCCCAGCTCGAGGCGCGGATCGAGGCGGTCGCGCAGCGCCGCGGCCGCCGGGTGCGGATCGTCGGGCACAGCCTCGGCGGCATGCTCGCCCGCGGTCTCGCCGTACGCCGGCCCGACCTGGTCGCCGGGATCGTCACCCTGGGCAGCCCGATGCTCGCCCCGGGCGCCCACCACGCGACCCTGACCCGCGAGCCTCGACGCGCTGGTCCGGCTCAGCCGCGCCGGCGTGCCGGGCCTGATGTCGCTGGAGTGCGTCGCGGGCGACTGCGCGCGGGCACGAGCTTCGACGAGAGCCGGCAGCCGCTGCCCGACGGGCGTCGACTTCACCGCGTCTACTCCCGGCGCGACGGCATCGTCGACTGGCGCGCCTGCGTCGACCCGCTGGCCGCCGCCGTCGAGGTGCGCTCGTCCCACGTCGGGATGGCGGTCGACCCGGACGTCCTCCGCGTCGTACGGCGCGCGGTCGCGACCGGGCGGCGCCCTCAGGGAGTCGAGGCGTCGAGCTTCTCGAAGCGGTGCTCGCTGCAGATCAGCCGGACGGTGCCGCTGCGCGAGCGCATCACCAGCGACTGCGAGGTCGCGCCGTGGGCGCGGAAGTGGACGCCCTGCATCAGCTCGCCGTCGGTGATGCCGCTGGCCACGAAGAAGCAGTCGTCGCCGGTGACCAGGTCGTCGGTGGTGAGGACGTGGTCGGGGTCGAGGTCGTGGCCGGCGTCGATCGCCCGCTGCCGCTCGTCGTCGTCCTTGGGCCACAGCCGGCCCTGGATGACTCCGCCGACGCACTTCATCGCGCGTGGCCGCGATGATCCCCTCGGGCGTGCCGCCGATGCCGAGCAGCAGGTCGATGCCGGTGTTGGGGCGAGCCGCCATGATCGCGCCCGCGACGTCGCCGTCGACGAGGAACTTGATCCGCGCGCCGGTCGCTCGGACCTCGTCGGCGAGCTGCGCGTGGCGCGGCCGGTCGAGCATCACGACGGTCACGTCCTCGGGCCGCGAGCCCTTGGCCTTGGCGACGGCATGGATGTTCTCCGCGACCGGGTTGCGGATGTCGACGACGCCGGCGGCCTCGGGTCCGGTGACGAGCTTCTCCATGTAGAAGACCGCGGACGGGTCGAACATCGAGCCGCGCGGGCGCCACGGCGAGCACCGAGACGGCGTTGTTCATGCCCTTGGCGGTCAGGGTCGTGCCGTCGATCGGGTCGACCGCGACGTCGCACTCGGGACCGGTGCCGTCGCCGACCTCCTCGCCGTTGTAGAGCATCGGCGCGTTGTCCTTCTCGCCCTCGCCGATCACGACCACGCCGCGCATCTCCACCGTCGAGATGACCTTGCGCATCGCGTCGACCGCGACGCCGTCGGCGCCTTCCTTGTCTCCCCGCCCCACCCAGCGGGCGGCGGCCAGGGCCGCGGCCTCGGTCACCCTCACCAGCTCGAGGGCGAGGTTGCGGTCGGGGAGGTCCGGCGCGGTCTCCAGGCTTCCGTCGGCTGCCGTCATGCGGCGATGTTATCGGTCGGGTCCGGCCCGCGACGGCTGCCTCGCACGGGTCAGGAGGTGAGCCAGAGCACGGTGACCGCGACCAGCAGGGCCGGTGGGGTCAGCGCGAGCGAGACCCGGTGGAACGCCGCGCCGCCGACCCGGGTGCCGTGCCGGCGCAAGGTCCGCCGCCACAGCAGGTTGGCCAGCGAGCCGGTCCAGGTGAGGCCGGAGCCGATGTTGAGGCCGAGCAGCGCGGCCAGCA
Source organism: uncultured Actinomycetota bacterium (assembly GCA_963761085.1). GTDB lineage: Bacteria > Actinomycetota > Actinomycetes > Propionibacteriales > Nocardioidaceae > Nocardioides. The sequence goes on along the minus strand of CAVXFQ010000008.1, from coordinate 47,044 downwards.
CCGCGGTGGTGCCGAGCGGCGCGACCATCGGCACCAGCAGGAGGGTCGCCGAGAGGTTCGTGAGCAGCCCGGCCAGGACGGTGGCCAGCGCCGCCACCGCCACCAGCGCGGCGTACGACGTGGAGGCGGGGACCAGGTCACGCACGGCCTCTCCCAAGAACCCCTCGGACAGACCGGCCACGACCACGCCGAGGCCGAGCACCCAGATCGCGAACCCGGGATGGGCCGCGTGGACGACGTGGATCGGCCGGGCCAGTCCGCGCCGGACGGCCCACCCGGCGAGCACGACCGCCGCCACCGACGAGGCCCACCACGGCTGACCGCCGAGCGGGGAGAGCACCGCGAAGCCGACCAGCATCGCGGCGACCACGACGACCGGGAAGACCGGCATCGGGGTCGGCTCACCCTCGGACGTAGGCCGGTCGCCGCGCAGTCGCCGGCGGAACACCAGGCGGAGCCCGGCGTACTCCACCGCGAGCACGGCTCCCAGCACGGGAGCCATCCGGGCCGCGAACCCGGTGAAGGTGAGGTCGAGGTGCGGCAGCGCCAGGAGGTTGGTGAGGTTGGAGACCGGCAGCAGGAGGCTCGCCGAGTTGGCCATCCGTAGGCAGGCCCAGGTGCCGGGCTCGTCGGCGCCCGCAGGCGCGGGGTCGGCCGCGGGGTCGGCCGATGGGGTGTCGATCGAGGAGCGGGTGGCGGCGTGGGTCAGGCCGGCGGCGAGCACGACGGGGGTCAGCAGGACCACGGTCGCGTCGAGGCTGAGGGTGACCGTGACCAGTGCCGCGAGCAGGAAGATGCCGGTGAACAGCCGCGTGGCCCGCCCCGCGCTCCACCGGCCGACCCGCTGGGCGGCGGCCCGGAACACGCCGGCCCGGGCGCAGACGTCGGAGACGACGAGGATGGTGATCAGGAACGCGACGACCGGTGCGAGCTGGTCGACCGCTGACCTCGCCTCGGCCCACGTGAGCAGGCCGGTCGCCATGGCCGCACCGGCACACACCACCCCGGTCGCGGCCTCGACCCGACCGCGCGGATGACCGAACGCCACCGCCAGCATCGCCGCCAGTGCGAGCACGACGACGACGTCGGACAGCGGCGGCACTTCGGCAGCCTAGGGTGCCGGTCCCCCTGGGCGACGGTCGGTGAGGGTCGGCCTGTGAGGATGGCGCCGTGAGGAGGGCACCATGAGCGAGCAGCCGGGGCGCTACCAGCGGTCGCCTTCCGGCATGGTCGGTGCGTTGATCGTGACGCTGCTGGTGATCCTCGCGTTCGTCGCCTTCCGCGCCTGCAACCGGGCGGACCTCAACGTCCAGCCCGACCACGTCGACTACCTCGCCCAGGTCGGCTACGCCCAGCGGGCCGGGACCGAGCTGGTCTACCCGGCCTCGCTGCCCGCGGGCTGGTATGCCACGAAGCTCGACCTCTCCCTCGGGAAGCTGCCCGAGCTCTCGCTCTCGATGCTCACCGGAAGCGGGCACGACGCCCAGTACGTCGGTTTCGTGCAGTCCCCCGCCCCGGTCGCCGAGCTGTTGACCACCTACGTCGATCCGGCACCGACGTCGGGCCGGCCGGTGATGCTGCCGGACGGGTTGGTCCGGCACTGGCAGACCTGGACCGACAGCGGCGGCGACACGGCGCTCGTCGCCCGCTGGCACCGGTCGTCCCTGATGGTCTTCGGGGGCGCCTCCCTCGAGCAGCTCGAGCAGGTCGCCGGGGCGCTCACCACGCGATCACTGGCGAGCTGATCCGGCGAGTACTGCGTCAAAGACGCAGTGCTCGGGGTGGGTGGTGGCTGGCTGCCCGATGCGGACATCAGGGCGATCAGGCCTGGTCCGCCCCGTCGCCGTCGATGGCGGCATCGAGCCGGGCGCGGGCACCGTCGAGCCACTCCTGGCACAGGGTGGCCAGCTTCTCACCGCGCTCCCACAGGGCGAGGCTCTCCTCGAGCGTGGTGCCACCCGCCTCCAGCGCGCGGACGACCTCGACCAGCTCGGCGCGCGCTTCCTCGTAGCCCGGCCTCGGCTCGGTCTCTGCGGCTCTCTTCTGCTCAGCCATCGTGGTCCTCCTCGGTGAGGGCGCGGTCGGCCTCGACGCCCGTGGTGGTGGCCAGCACTCGGCCGTCGGCGACGCGAATGGTCAAGGGATCACCGGAGCGGGCGCCGGCGACCGAGGCCAGCACGGCGCCGTCGGCGCCCTGGACGACGGCGTAGCCGCGGCGCAGTGTCTCGAGCGGGGAGAGGGCCCGGGCCCGGGCGCGCTGATGGGTGACGTCGTCGAGGGCGCGGGCCAGCCGGTGGTCGAGCACCCGGCGGCCGCGGTCGCGCAGGTCGGTGACCTCCACCTCTCGAGCGTCGAGGAGGGTGCGCGGGTCGGCCAGCACGGGGCGCGCGCGGAGGTCGGCCAGGGTCTGGCTCTCGCGCTCGACGAGCTGGCGGATCAGGGTGCGGACGCGGTCGCGGGCCCACGCCACGCCCTTGACCTCCTCGGCGACGTCGGGGACGAGGTGCTTGGCGGCATCGGTGGGGGTCGAGGCCCGGACGTCGGCGACCAGGTCGAGGAGGGGGGTGTCGGGCTCGTGCCCGATCGCGGAGACGACCGGCGTGCGGGTGCCGGCCACCGCGCGGACCAGCGCCTCGTCGCTGAAGGGCAGAAGGTCCTCGACGGAGCCGCCGCCACGAGCCACGACGATCACGTCGACCACCGGATCACGGTCGAGGCGCGCGAGCGCGTCGATCACCTCGGTGGCGGCTCGCGTGCCCTGCATCGCGGCGTACGCCGTCGCGAAGGTCACGCTGGGCCAGCGCCGGCGCGCGTTCTCCACGACGTCGCGCTCGGCGGCGGAGCCGGGAGCCGTCACCAAACCGATCCGCCGGGGGAGGAACGGCAGCGGCTTCTTCGAGGCGGCCTCGAAGAGACCTTCTGCCGCGAGGAGCTGACGACGGCGCTCGAGGCGAGCGAGCAGCTCACCGAGGCCGACCATCCGGATCTCGCGGGCGACCAGGGACAGCGAGCCGCGGTTGGGGTAGTAGTCGGGCTTGGCGTGGATCACCACGCTGGCACCTTCGACGAGCGGCGGGTTGAGGCTGTCGAACAGGGTGCGGGCGCAGGTCACTGGCACCGAGATGTCGGCGGCGGAGTCGCGCATGGTCATGAACACGGTGCCGACGCCCGGCCTGCGACTGATCTGGGTCATCTGGCCCTCGACCCACACGGCCCCGAGCCGACCGACCCACTGGGAGATGGCCAGAGCGATCTGCCGGACCGGCGCGGGCGCGGTCGGTGAGGTCTCCAGGGCCATGCGGTGACCCTAGAGGAGCCCACCCCCGTGGTCCGTAGACTCCAGGGCATGAGCGTCGATCTGGGAATGCCGGTCAAGGGCGTGCGGCTGGCCGCACCCCGCGGCTACTGCGCCGGGGTCGACCGGGCGGTGATCACCGTCGAGAAGGCGCTGGACCTCTACGGCGCTCCGGTCTACGTCCGCAAGCAGATCGTGCACAACAAGCACGTCGTCTCCGACCTCGAGTCGCGCGGCGCGGTCTTCGTCGAGGAGCTCGACGAGGTGCCCGAGGGCGCGACCGTGGTCTTCTCCGCCCACGGCGTCTCGCCGGTGGTGCACGAGCAGGCCCAGGCCCGCGGCGCTGAAGACCATCGACGCCACCTGCCCGCTGGTCACCAAGGTGCACCACGAGGCGAAGCGCTTCGCCGGCGACGACTACGACATCCTCCTGATCGGCCACGCCGGCCACGAGGAGGTCGAGGGCACCTCGGGCGAGGCGCCCGAGCACATCCAGCTCGTGCAGGGACCGGCCGACGTACCGGGCATCGTCGTCCGCGACCCGGCCAAGGTCGCCTGGCTCTCGCAGACCACGCTGTCGGTCGACGAGACCCTCGAGACCGTCGACGCGATCCGGGCCCGGTTCCCCGAGCTGCTCGACCCGCCCAGCGACGACATCTGCTACGCCACCCAGAACCGCCAGCTCGCGGTCAAGGAGATCGCCCACGACGCCGACCTGGTGATCGTGGTCGGCTCGGCCAACTCGTCGAACTCCGTGCGCCTCGCCGAGGTCGCCCTGGAGGCCGGAGCCAAGGCGGCCTACCGCGTCGACGACGCGAGCGAGATCGACGACGCCTGGCTGCAGGGGGTCGCCACGGTCAGCGTCACCTCCGGTGCGAGCGTGCCCGAGGCACTGGTCGACGGCGTGCTCGCCTACCTCACCGAGCGCGGCTACCCCGACGCCCAAGCGGTGCACAGCGCCGAGGAGTCCCTGATCTTCGCGCTGCCCCCGGAGCTGCGCAGGGACCTCCGCGCCGCGGCGAAGGCCTGACCGCCGGGTCCCGCACCGCTGGTCGAGGAGGTCGCTCCGCGACCGTCTCGGAACCGAGGTGGCCCGCGGTCCGGGGTGTCGCCGCCTCCGGCGGCGGTGTCGCCGCGCGGTCACGCCACCTCGCAGGCTCGGTCGTGCTCCGGCTCGACTCTCGCGCGCTGACGCTGACTCCGCCCTCGGCGGAGTCAGCGGCACGCTCGGGCCACACGACGTACCGGTAGAGAAGGAAGTTCGCCACCACGCTGCCGCCGAGCGCGAGCACCTTCGCCTCCATCAGCGGTACGCCGGTCACGTTCTGCGCCACGACCATCACGACGGGTTGCAGCACCCACATCGTCACCGCGTTGAAGCCCACGAAGAGCAGCGCCTGGCGCAGGGTCACCCGCTCGGCACCGAACGTGTGGCGACCGTTGACCGAGAAGCTGAACGTCATCCCGGCCGACGTCGAGACGAGGTTGGCCAGCACCACGCCGAGGGGCGCGTGGAGCACCCAGAACAGGACGACGTCGATCGCGGTGTTGCACGCGCCGACGGCGAGGAACCGGACCACGGTGCGCGACCTCATGGTCCACAGGTACGCCATGGGGCTGCGGCGGCGCTGCGAGGGACCTGTGAGCGCACTGCGAGACCGTCCCTAGAATCAGCACGTGGCCCGCTTCGTCGACCTGCACCCGGACAACCCGCAGCCGCGACTGGTCCAGCAGATCGTCGCGGCGGTCCGCGACGAGGACGCCCTGATCGCCTACCCCACGGACTCCGGCTACGCCCTCGGCACCCGGATGGGCAACCGCGACGGCCGCGACCGGATCCTCACGATCCGCGGCCTCGACGACAAGCACCACTTCACCTTGATGTGCTCCGACTTCGCCCAGCTCGGACAGTTCGCCCAGATCTCCAACAGCGTCTTCCGCGCCATCCGGGCGGCGACACCGGGGCCCTACACGTTCATCCTGCCAGCGACCGGTGAGGTGCCGCGGCGGCTCCTTCACCCCAAGAAGCGCACTGTGGGCGTGCGGATCCCCGACCATGTCGTGTGCCAGGCCCTGCTGACCGAGCTCGGCGAGCCCCTGGTGACCAGCTCCCTGATCCTGCCGGGCGAGACCGAGCCCCGCGGTCTCGGCTGGGAGATCAAGGAGGAGCTCGACCACGCGGTCGACATCGTGGTCGAGGCAGGGGAGACGCTGGCCGAGCCGACGACGGTCGTGGACTGGTCGGAGGGCTACCCCGAGATCGTGCGGCTCGGCGCCGGCGACCCTGCGCGGTTCGAGGAGTGACCCGCGACCGAGCCCGCCGTTGCTAGTGGGCCCGGGCGGCGTGCTGCCGCGCGAGGAGCGTCAGCAGGCACACGGCGTACCCGGCGAAGAGGGCCAGGCTGTGGTGAGCCAGGCCGGTGACGACCGCCTGGACGATGCTGTCGTGGGCGGCGGCGATCACCTTGGGGCCGTTGAGGGCGACGATCACCATCGTGCCGGCCATCAGCAGCGGCGGCAGCACCCCGATCGGTGAAGAAGTCGCGCGGGCGCACCAGCAGCGCGCCCCCGAGGCAGACCAGGATGAAGCAGAGGTCGAAGAACAGCCCCAGGCGACCGACGAACGTCGTCTCGGCGGCCGCAGCGGTGAGGACCAGGGCAGTGGCGAGCGCGGCGACCTCGCCGCCGGGGGAGTTGCCTTCCCACCACTGGCGCGCCGGAGCCGCCTGGGCGGACATGCCCGTGGGAGAGACCCGCGCTCGCGCCTGGCTCACGGTGCCACCGTAGGGGCGCCGACCTCCTCGTCGTCCGCGGCGCGCCGGGGCAGGGCGTGCACCGAGCCGACCTCCCGCACCGGCGTGGAGACCGGTCGTGGCATCTCGAGCACGTCGTCGGTGGCGTCGAGCTCCTCGAACCTCCGCGCCGCCACCAGCACGCGAGACTCGTAGGAGCCCATGGCCGAGTTGTAGGACGTCACCGCGGAGTCCAGCGACCGGCCGAGCCTGCCCAGGTGACCGCTCAAGGTGCCGAGCCGCTCGTGGAGGTCACGACCAACGCGGTGGATCTCGCGCGCCTGCTCGGCCAGCGACTCGTGCCGCCACCCGTGGGCGACCGTGCGGAGCAGCGCGATCAAGGTGGTCGGGCTGGCGAGCACGACGCCCTGGTCGGCGGCGTGCTCGATGAGAGACCCGTCGGCCTCGAGCGCCGCTGACAGGAAGGACTCGGCGGGCAGGAAGAGCACCACGAACTCAGGTGTCTCGGGCAGCGAGCGCCAGTAGCGCTTGGAGCCGAGGAGGTCGACGTGGCTGCGTAGCTGGCGGGCGTGGCGGACCAGGTGGGCCTCGCGCTGGTCGAGGTCGTCGGTCGACGTGGCGTCGAGGAAGGCGTCGAGCGGCACCTTGGCGTCGACCACGACGCTGCGTCCACCGGCCAGGCGCACGACCAGGTCGGGTCGCTGCGCCCCGTCGGCGAGGCGCACCTGCTCGGCGAAGTCGCAGCGGTCGACCAGCCCGGCGATCTCGACCGCGCGGCGCAGGTGGAGCTCGCCCCACCGCCCGCGCACCTGCGGGCGGCGTAGCGCCGTCGACAGGGACTGGGTCTCCCGCCGCAGACCCTCGGCTGTCTGCCGCATGTCGAGCACCTGCTGGCGCAGCTGCCCCTGCCAGGTGGCCCGCGCGTGCTCGAGGTCGTGGAGCTGGTCGCTGAGCCGGTCGAGGCCCTGCATCACCTCGGCCTGCTCGACCATGCCCTGCCCCCGCCCGTCGACGTAGGCCGGGCGGGAGCGCGCCCACAGCACGCCCGTCACCGCGCCGAGCGCCAGCCCGACCAGCATCATCAGCAGTCCGCTCATGAGGTCCATGCGACTGATGATGCAGGTGACCACCGACAGGTGCCCGGGAAGCACGGCCGGGTCGTCCCACGTACCACCAGCATCACTGGTTACCGTGTGCCCCATGAGGTACGGATCCGGACGCCCCACCCTGCTCGTCACGGGGGTGGCCTCGCTGGCGCTGCTGCTGTCCGCCTGCTCCAGCACGCCCAAGCCCACGGCGTCCCACCACAGGCCCCGGCACTCCGCCTCGGCGACCCCCAGCACCTCGCAGGCTCCCTCGACCGAGCCGACCTCGGGCACGCCGTCGCCCTCGGAGTCCTCCACGTCCGGTACGCCGGCGTCGCTGCTGAGCTTCGACCCGAAGTCCGGCGGCCCGCACTCCCACACCTGCTTCCAGATCACCGGCACCAAGCCGGTCGACTACGTCTACTACCCGGTGATCGTCACCGCCGGGTCCGCGGTCACCCTCGACGACCTGTCGGTGACCTACGCCGACGGCGTCCAGGTCGCGGGTTCCTGGGTCGCCCCAGCCACGGTCAACGCCGGCACCGGGTTCATCCAGGGCTGGCCGGCCCCGTCGATCCTCACCCAGAGCAGCTCCGTGCAGTGGTCCAAGCGCGTCGTCGCCAAGGGAGCGTCGCTGGCGGCCGGGACGCCGTACAACGTCTTCCTCCACCTGCGCGTCTACCCCGACGCCCTGCCGCTGAAGACCGACGGCGTCGTGCTGACCTACCACGACGGCACCGGCAGCCACACCGACACCTGGGTCGACCACGTCGTCTACCAGAGCGGGAAGTGCCCGGCCACGTCGTGAGCGACGGGAGGCACCGGCTCCCCATGGCCTGACCTCGTGGCCCGAACGGGCCAGCTGCGCCTACGTACTTCTGGGGTGGCGGAACCGACCTCGGACCCCCACGCTGGAGGGATGCAGGGCATCCTGTCCGGACGTCCCCTGAGAGCGGCACTGTGCCTCGCCGCCGGGGCCGCCGCGGTCCAGCTCGTCGGCGTCGGCTCCGCCCACGCCGCCGACGCGGGCATCTACGTCGACAAGACCGTGTCCGCCTGCACCGACTCCGGCACCGGCACTTCGACGGCTCCGTTCTGCACCATTGCTCCTGCTGTGTCGCGACTCCAACCAGGCGCGACCGTCTACGTCGGGGACGGCACCTACGCCGAGACCGTCAAGCCCACCGTCTCGGGGACCGCCTCCGCGCCGGTCACGATCACTGCGTGGCCCGGCCGGCACCCCGTCGTGGGGACAGGTGTGACCAACGGCGTCCTGGTGTCGTCGAGGAGCTACGTCACGATCTCCGACCTGCTGGTCTCCGGCACCACCGGGGCGGGGATCTCGGTCTCGGGCGGTGACCACATCTCCGTGATCGGCAACGAGGTCACCGGCTCGGGGCAACGGGTGAAGGGCAAGATAGCGCAGGGCATCCGGCTCTCCGGTACGACGGCCGCGCTCGTGCAGGGGAACTTCACGCACGACAACAGCGACCACGGCATCCTGCTGACCAGCGGCACCACCGCGACGACGGTGTCGGGCAACGTGTCCAGCTACAACGCGGAGGGCTACCAGCGCAACGCCAACGGCATCGACGTGATCAGCCCCGGCAACGTGCTGATAGGCAACATCACCCACGACAACGAGGACTCGGGCATCAACTTCTACACCGGGGGCAACAACAACCTCGCCGCGAACAACGTGACCTACAACAACGGCGACCACGGCATCGACGACTACAACGTCACGGGCGGCAGGCTCATCGGCAACACGGTCTTCCACAACTGCACGAGCGGCATCAACGTGGAGGGCACCTCGGGCAACTACACGGTGGAGAACAACATCGCCGTCGACAACGCCGTCTACCCGGCCTACAACGGCATCTCGTGCTCCCGCCGCGCGGGCAACATCGGGATCTGGGACTCCGCGCCGGCCACCACCACCGTCGACCACAACCTCGTCTACCTCTCCAAGTCGGGCAAGATGTACGTCTTCGGGTCCTCCTTCACCTCGCTGGCGGCGATGCAGGCGGCCACCGGCCAGGAGAAGCACGGCGTCCAGGGCGACCCGCGGTTCACCGCACCCGCCACCGGCGACCTCACCTTGCAGGCCGGCTCGCCGGCCATCGACCGCGGCAACTCCGGGGTGTCCGGGGAGCAGGCGATCGACGCCGCCGGCAACCCTCGCGTCGACGACCCGGGGACCCCGAACACCCAGGCCGAGGGGCCGCGGCTCTACGACGACCTCGGAGCCTACGAGTACCTCGGGCAGTCCGCTCCGAGTGCGCCGACGGCGCAGCTGAGTGTGTCGCCGTCGAGTGGGACCGCGCCGTTGCCGGTGACTGCTGATGCGAGTGGGTCGTCGGATCCGCAGGGGCAGAGCCTGACCTATGCGTTCGACTTCGGTGACGGGACGACGGTCGGGCCGCAGGCGGGGAAGACCGCGTCGCACACGTATGCGTCGGCGGGGACCTACACGGTGCGGGTGACGGTGACCGACACCTCGGGTCTGTCGGGGACGGCCACCCAGGCGGTGACGGTGAGTGCTGCTGCTCCGAGTGCTCCGACTGCGAAGCTGGCGGTGTCGCCGTCGTCGGGTACGGCGCCGTTGCCGGTGACTGCTGATGCGAGTGGGTCGTCGGATCCGCAGGGGCAGAGCCTGACCTATGCGTTCGACTTCGGTGACGGGACGACGGTCGGGCCGCAGGCGGGGAAGACCGCGTCGCACACGTATGCGTCGGCGGGGACCTACACGGTGCGGGTGACGGTGACCGACACCTCGGGTCTGTCGGGGACGGCCACCCAGGCGGTGACGGTGAGTGCTGCTGCTCCGAGTGCTCCGACTGCGAAGCTGGCGGTGTCGCCGTCGATCGGGTACGGCGCCGTTGCCGGTGACTGCTGATGCGAGTGGGTCGTCGGATCCGCAGGGGCAGAGCCTGACCTATGCGTTCGACTTCGGTGACGGCACGACGGTCGGGCCGCAGGCGGGGAAGACCGCGTCGCACACGTATGCGTCGGCGGGGACCTACACGGTGCGGGTGACGGTGACCGACACCTCGGGTCTGTCGGGGACGGCCACCCAGGCGGTGACGGTGAGTGCTGCTGCTCCGAGTGCTCCGACTGCGAAGCTGGCGGTGTCGCCGTCGTCGGGTACGGCGCCGTTGCCGGTGACTGCTGATGCGAGTGGGTCGTCGGATCCGCAGGGGCAGAGCCTGACCTATGCGTTCGACTTCGGTGACGGGACGACGGTCGGGCCGCAGGCGGGGAAGACCGCGTCGCACACGTATGCGTCGGCGGGGACCTACACGGTGCGGGTGACGGTGACCGACACCTCGGGTCTGTCGGGGACGGCCACCCAGGCGGTCACGGTGTCCAACCCGGCCGGCGTCGATCCGACCTACGTGGGCACGATCGCGAACAACTACTCGACCAGCACCCACACCTCGGGCTACGTCACGGTGTGGCGGCCCGCGGGGGTGCAGGCCGGAGACCTCGTCGTGATCACCCTGCAGCTGTCCGGGACCTCCGCGACCGGGACGGTGACGGGCACCGACACCGCCGGGAACTCCTACGCCGCCGTCGGCGACGTCGCGGACGGAAGCGGAAACCGGCTCGTTGTCCTTGCCGGGATCGCCACCAAGGCGCTGGCAGTGAACGACAAGCTCCTCGGTGAGCTTCCCGTCCGCCGCGACGTACCGGATCGCCTCCGACGAGTTCGCCGGGGTCTCGCGGCCCGACCAGGTCGTCACCGGCTCCGGCACGGGGACGACGTTCTCCGCGGGCCCGGTGCAGGCCACCACCGGCCACGAGCTCGCCTTCGCAGCGGTCGCCCTCTCGAACGGGACGGCGAACCCCACCTGGTCCTCCGGGTGGACCGGGGCGGGCACCTACGCGACTTCGGCGCGCTACCTGAGCAAGAGCTACCAGGTGGTGTCGTCCTCCGGCAGTCGTACGGCGTCCGGCGGGGCCTCCGGTCCGTGGCTGGCGCTGGCCCTCACCTTCCGGTCCTGACCGGCGATTCCACCCGTCCACGGATCCGCCGGTGATCGACTTCGCGGGGCACTCGGGCGGGAAACCGCGGCGAAAGCGCGCCGCCGAACAGGGGTGACCTCCTCCCATCTCGCCGCGGTTTCTCGGCCCCCCCACGGCCCATGGCGCCGGCGTGGCCGGAGCGGAGTCAGTCCGCCAGGTCGACGACGACCGGTGCATGGTCGGAGGCACCCTGGCCGGCCCGCTCCTCGCGGTCGATGAACGCGCCGGTGACCCGCTCGGCCAGCGCAGGAGTCGCCAGCACGAAGTCGATCTTGAGCCCACGGTCGCGCTCGAAGCGCTGGCGGTAGTAGTCCCAGTAGGTGTAGCCCGGAGCGTAGGCGCGGGTCACCTCGGCGTACCCGTCGTCGAGGAACGCCTGGAAGGCGGCGCGCTCGGCCGGCGTGACGTGGGTGCTGTTCTTGAACTGCGTGACGTCGAAGACGTCGTCGTCGGTGGGGCAGATGTTCCAATCGCCGACGAGCGCGGTCTGGCCGTCCATCCAGGCAGCCGCCGCCTCGCGCAGCCGGGCCAGCCAGTCGAGCTTGTAGACGTAGTGGGGGTCGTCGGGCTTGCGCCCGTTGGGCACGTAGAGCGACCAGATCCGTACGCCGCCACACGTCGCCGCGATCGCCCGCGCCTCGGCGGCGAGGGGCTCGCCCCAGCCCGGCATCCCGTCGAACCCGGTCGTCACGTCCTCGAGGCCGACCCGGCTGATCAGGGCGACGCCGTTCCACTGGTTCACGCCGGCGGCCGCGACGTCGTACCCCGAGGCCTGGAGGCCCATCAGCGGCAGCTGGTCCTCGCGGGCCTTGGTCTCCTGGACCGCCAGCACGTCGACGTCGTGCCGCTGGAGGAACGCCTCGACCCGGTCGATCCGCGAGCGCAGTGAGTTGACGTTCCAGGTCGCGATCCGCATCCGCCCAGCCTAGGGTGGCCGGATGCGACGCACTCTCGGGCTCGTGTCCCTCACCACTGCTCTCGTCCTCACCGGCCCGCTCCTCGCGCACACTCCCGCGGAGGCCACCGTGCACCGGACCCTCAGCTGGCGGGTGACCACGGTCGGCTCCGACCACGAGCTGCGCGGCCTCGCCGCCGTGAACGGCCACACCGCGTGGGTCAGCGGCGACAAGGGTGGCGTCTGGCGTACGACGGACCGTGGTGCCACCTGGCAGGACGTCTCCCCGCCGGGCACCGACGGACAGTTCCTCCGTGACGTGGAGGCCACCGACGCCGAGCACGCCTGGGTGCTGGCCATCGGGAGCGGCACCGACAGCCGGATCTATCGCACCACCGATGGCGGTACGACGTGGTCGACCGCCTTCGTCAACGACGACCCCGCCGCGTTCTACGACTGCATGGCGATGTGGCCCGGCGGCCGCACCGGCATCGCGATGAGCGACCCGCCCGATGGGACGTTCCGGATCATCCGCACCACCGACGCGGGCCGCACCTGGTCGGTCGTCGACAACGCCGGGATGCCGCCGGCGGTCGACGGCGAGTTCGGGTTCGCCGCCTCCGGCACCTGCCTGGTCACCGCTGGCGGGCGTGACGCCTTCCTCGCCTCCGGCGGCACCGCCAGCCGGATCTACCGCAGCCACGACCGTGGTACGACGTGGTCGGTCGTCGACTCGCCGATCCCGGCCACGCCTTCGGGGGCAGGCGGCACCTTCGGCCTCGCGTTCCGCAACCCCCGGCAGGGGATGGCGGTCGGCGGCGACTACACCGCGCCCGACAACGGCGCCCGGGCCTCGGCGTACACCCGCGACGGCGGACAGGCCTGGACCTCCGGTGGTGACCTGGGCGGCTACCGGTCCGGCGTCGCCTTCGTGTCCGGAGCACCGCGCACGGCGGTCGCGGTCGGCACCAGCGGCAGCGATGTCACCTTCGACGGCGGCCGCACCTGGACCGCCTTGACCTCGGGCGGCGACGGGTTCGACTCCGTCCAGTGCGTGCCCGGCGGCACGTGCTGGGCCTCGGGCGCGGGAGGGCGCGTCGGGGTGCTCCAGCGGTAGTGCCGGCCGGGGTGGGCCCGCCTGGTTGGATCTCCCCATGAGACGCACCGTGATCGTCATGCTGGTCGTCGCGATCGCGCTCGACGTGGCCTACTGGGCGATCTGGTTCGCCCGGCGCGACTGGATCGCCAGCGAGCACGCGCAGGCCTACTACGACTTCGAGAACGCCTTCCCGCTGGCTGACCTGTGGCTGGGAGTGGCCTGCGTCCTCGCGCTCGTCACGTTGGTACGCCGCCGGCCCAGTGCTCTGCTCTGGCTGGTCGCGGTGGGCGCCGCCGGGCTCTACCTCGGCTCGCTGGACCTGCTCTACGACCTCGAGCACGGCATCTTCGGCAAGGGCGGGGGAGGTGCGTTCGAGGCCGTGATCGTCGCGGTGACGTGGGTCTTCTCGATCATCGTGCTCCGGTTCGCCTGGACCCGCCGGACCGAGCTGCTCGCCGGGGCCGGCTGATTCCGCCCAGACGCCCTAGGTTGCGACGGGCCGGTAGCCGGAGCAGACGATCCGCAGGTAGTCGATGGTGTCGCCCGCGCAGCGGTAGTAGGCCTGCTGCTCGATGAGGTGCGGGCCGTCGCCAGTGGTCGTGTGGAACCGGTAGCCCACGCGCTCGGTGTCGCCCACCGAGTCGGTGGTCAGCTCCTCGAGCCGGTCGATGGTGACGTCGTCGTCGAACCACGTCCCCAGCACCACGTCTCGGACCTCGCCCGGCGTCGTACCCTCCCAGGCGCGGCGCGGGGTCAGCCCCCGGAAGTCGATCTCGTCGGCGAGCAGCGCTTCGAGCCCGGCCGAGTCACGAACAGCGATCGCAGCCACCCACCGTTCACCCGCTGTGGTCATGAACCCGAGTGTGCACCCGAACGGCGGGGGGCGCACGGGGTGCGAGGAATCGGAGGCCGCGCCCGCTCGCCGTAAACTCGCCGCCCGTGGCTCTCACCATCGGCATCGTCGGTCTGCCCAACGCCGGCAAGTCCACGCTGTTCAACGCGTTGACCAAGAACGACGTGCTCGCGGCGAACTACCCGTTCGCCACCATCGAGCCCAACGTCGGCGTCGTCGGCGTCCCGGACGCCCGGCTGCAGCCGCTGTCCGAGCTGTTGGAGTCGGCCCGGATCCTGCCTGCCACGGTGGAGTTCGTCGACATCGCCGGCATCGTCCGCGGCGCGTCGGAAGGCGAGGGCCTGGGCAACAAGTTCCTCTCCCACATCCGCGAGTCCGCCGCGATCTGCCAGGTGACGCGCGTCTTCCGAGACGAGGACGTCACCCACGTCGACGGCGAGGTCGACCCCGAGTCCGATCTCACCACGATCCAGACCGAGCTGATCCTGGCCGACCTGCAGACGCTGGAGAAGGCCATCCCCCGGCTGGAGAAGGAGGCGCGCGGCAACAAGGCCCTCGTCGCCAACCTCGAGGCCGCCCGCGAGGCGCAGTCGGCGCTCGAGGGAGGTACGCCGGTGATCGCGACGAAGGTGGACGCCTCGCTGCTGCGCGAGCTCTCGCTGCTCACCGCCAAGCCGTTCATCTACGTCTTCAACTGCGACGCCGACGAGCTCTCCGACGATGATCTCAAGAAGCGGATGCAGGACCTCGTGGCGCCGGCGGAGGCGATCTTCCTCGACGCGAAGTTCGAGGCCGAGCTCGTCGAGCTCGACTCCGACGAGGAGGCCCACGAGATGCTCGCCGAGCTGGGGATCACTGAGTCGGGGCTCGACCAGCTCGCCCGCGTCGGCTTCGACACCCTCGGCCTGCAGACCTATCTGACCGCCGGCCCGAAGGAGACCCGGGCCTGGACGATCCGCAAGGGCGCCACCGCCCCCGAGGCCGCGGGCGTCATCCACACCGACTTCCAGCGCGGCTTCATCAAGGCCGAGATCGTCTCCTACGACGACCTGATGGCCGCCGGCTCCCTCCTCAAGGCCCGCGAGGCCGGCCGGGTCCGCATGGAGGGCAAGGACTACGTCATGCAGGACGGCGACGTGGTCGAATTCCGTCACTCTTAAACATCTCGCGATTGGACCACCGCGCGCGGACAGCGGCTATGAGTGGTCAGTGATCGGCGTTCACCAGGAACTGGACCTCGCTCGGCTCGGAAGCGTCGTTGGCCAGCACCCTCACGTGCACTGAGCCAGCCTCGACGCCGAGAGTTTCGTACTCCCTGGTGTAGACATCGCGGAGGGACACAAGCCCCTCTGTCTCGATCGAGAACTCGCCGAGCGTCACCAGGTCAGACGCGCCTTCCTGCGGTGCAAGGGTGGCGAGCGTGGGGCCGTCATCGACGTTCAGGACCCCGACCGCGATGCAGTCGGAGGTCGCGACGCATGTCGTTCCAGCGAAGGTCTCGAGTGGCGTGAACTCCTCCCGTCCGACCAGCAGGAGTACGGAGTTCGGTGGCTCGATCGTGGGGCTCACGAGCACATCCTGGCGGACGTCAGGAGCTACCGCTCATCGGCAGGAGAGCGCGCCCGACAGCCACGAGCGGTCGACTTCCGCCTCGGGGTCGACACGATCGCAGGCGACTCCGCCACCCTGGGTCCCCAAGGTTCCCAGGTAACGCTGCGAGCTCTCACCCGTGGGGGCCGTGAGTCGGTGTCCAAGGCCGGCCTGGGGCTGCAGGGCTTCTTCTGGGGCATGCAGGTAGGACCGGCCCAGGCGGCGAGAGACGAGTTCCGGCTCCCGTTGGCTGGCAGCTTGATCCGCGACAAGTCCCAAGAGCGCTTCGCCGGGGGTGTGGTCGCTGGCGCTGCCCGATACCCACCTCGTCCACCGTGCCCGGCGACCTCCCGACTGACCGTCGACGGCGCCCGACCCAGACCCGCCGCGATCGTCCGCAACGACAGACCCGCGGCCAGACCACGGGAGATCTCCTCCCGCTCGAGCAAACTCGATCGACCCGGCGACCGACGCCGCGGTGCCGGTCGGATCCCACCACACCGCACTAGATACGAACGCACCGTGCTGGTCGGAAGGCCCAACGCACGAGCGGCCGGCTTCATCGAGTGACCAGCACGCATCCTCCGCCAGATCTCGTCCTCATCCGCCGGCGAGAACCTCCGATACCCACGCACCATCGCAACCTCCTCAGATCAGGAAGTGTTGCGCTGACCCGTTGAGACCACCGGCATGTGCGTGTGCCCGGACAGCGGCATGAGTAGCGGTCGGTTCGGTCACCCCGGCGCGGGTTCGCGGTTCTCCTTCTGCGCGGCCTGGGCCGCCTCCCGCGCCTCGCCGAGATCGGTAAGCAATGAGTCGAGGGCCAGGACGCCGCCTCCGAGCATGATCGCGCTGATTGGCACCGGCACCTTCGTATGTCTCACCGCTGTGGTTGCGGCCAGCATCACGGTCGTCCAGGCTCCCACGGACGTGAGGAAAGGAACCGTTGCGCGCTTCCAGGGCTCTTCGGTGTCGGGGATGACGGTGGCGATCTGGAGCCCCGGCTTGTTGAGGAACCAGGCTCCGGCGAAGCCCGCGAACAGGATGGGCGAGCGTTTAGCGGGGTCGGACGCAAGGCAGGCAAGGGCTACGCCTGCTCCTCGGACCACGGCACCTGGTCGCACCTTCATCGCTGCACCCCCAGACCAGATGCTCTCGCTCCGCGACCCAAGGGGCAACGCCCGACCGCTCACTCATCGGCCTGAGAGTGCCCACCGAGGTGGAGTTCCGCTTCAACGTGTGATCGCTTGGTATCAACTTGATACCATCGACCCGTGGCGATGACACTACGGCTCTCCGACGAGCAGGACCTGGCGCTCGAAGCTCTGGCGCGCGCTGAAGGTGTCAGCAAGCAGGAGGCTGCGGTCCGCGCGATCACCGAAGCGGCGGCCCGCCGCGTTCACGAGGATCACGTGCGCGATCTCTCGGCTTCGGCTCGCGGTAGGTACGCAGACTTGTTGGAGCGGCTCGGTCGGTGACGACGTACATGACGTTGGAGGACCTCCTGCAGCTGGTCTCTGACCTGGACGTCGGGCCGATCCGAGATCTCGGCCTGCTTGATTCTGCGGCCCACCGACCAACGACCTCCTTGTACGGAGTCGAGGCCTACCACGGTGTGGACGACAAGGCGGCGGTCCTCCTGGAGTCGCTGGTCCGCAACCATGCACTCGTCGACGGCAACAAGAGGATCGGGTGGTTGGCCGTGGTCGTCTTCTACGGCCTCAATGGAATCGAGCTCGACGCGCCTGACGATGAGGCATTCGACCTCGTGGTCGGCATGGCAGCCGGGAAGGTCACGCCGGGGGAGGCCGCGGTGCGGTTGAGCGCCTGGCGGACGCCTGAGGTTGAGGGGCGACGGAATGTCGCGGAGCTCCGCTCCAACATTTGAATCGACATGGCCCGCCGCCAGTCTCTGGACTTGGCTCAGTTCCCGTCCGAGGTTGCCAACGAAATCCTCGACCTCGACGGCCATGACCGAGCGCCAGCGGTCCGCACATAGTCCGCAGGAAGTCCGACCACCGGAACCCCGCGCGATCGTTCCGCTCCCACGTGTGGGCGACGGCAAGGGGTGTCGTCTAACGCTGGGCGCACTCTCGGCAAAGGACAGGCGTGAACGACCACACGGATCTCGGCGCGATCGCCACTGATCCGGATGCCTTCGAGCGCTTCTACCGAGACCACCTCGACGCGGTTCAGCGGTTCGTCGCGCGGCGGGTCGATGACGCCCACACCGCGTCGGACTTGACCGCCGACATCTTCCGGCCGTCATCGGGTCCGTCGAGAACTACTCCCCGGACCTGGGTCCGCCCCAGGCCTGGTTCTTCGGCATCGCGGGAAAAGGTGGTGGCCGAGCGCCGGCGTAGAGCCCGCCAGGCAGCTGCGACCTTCGCCTCCACGGCACTCGTGGGACCCGTCGTACGCAACGCAACGCAACGGCGACCGGCGCGCTCCGGACCGAGTGATCAGAGCAGTCGGCCCAGGCAGGAAGGACGCACCTCGACGCGACAGGTACGGCGTCACACGGGAGCAATCAGGACGAAGGGTCGCTGTCGCCCGAGGTGCGGGTGGCCACGTAGAGAGCGACCCCTCCCGCCAGGAAGACGACGATCCCGCGGTCCGGGTGCGGGCGGCTCCAGATCATCAGGCCGGTCACAGGCTGAGTGCGGATCGCGATGCAGGACGGCGCCGCTCCGACCGCATGACTCAAGACGTGAGCACCGGAAGTCTCAGGTGGGCTGCCACCAGACGCGAGAGGCACTGTCCATGACGTAGACCCGGCGCTGCGTCAAGCCGGCGGACACGCCGGGTCCCGAGCCCGAGGGTCCGGCCAGTCTCAGGGTGCATCCGGTGGCAGAGTCGAACAGGTCTCCCCGTTTCAGGATGTGTGGGCCGAGGGCGGAGAAGGACTCCGCCCACCAGCCGCCGCCGTCGGCGTACCCCGGTTGGGCCGGCAGGCCGGTTCAACGAGCGGTTCTCGGGTTCAGCGACCGTCCCGACCCGCCTCCCGACGGAAAGGCTGCAACGAGGCGGGCACCGGTCCACGCGAAGTCGTAGGACGCGGCGTGGAGGTCCGGTGTCGGGAAGCGGTGCCAGTGGCCGTTCTGCAGTGCCTCGACCTGCAACCTGCTGTCGGACCGGTAGGGGTTCAGGCCGGCCATGATCGGACCGGTCGGGCTGACGAAGAGCGCTCGGAGGAACATCCGGGGCTGGTGGTCGCTGCGGGGCAGCAGGTCCCACCGGCCGGTGGTCAGGTCGAGGCGTTCGACCCGATGCAGGGGACCATTCCCTGCGTCGTCGGCGACGTAGGCGAAACCTCCCCGCGCAGCGACGACGGTGTTGGCCAGGAGCGGCACCGGGGGTGGGGGAAGGACGTTCCACGAGTTGGTGTCCAGGTGGTAGGCGACGACCCGCTGAGTCGGCCCGTCGGTGAGTAGGACCAGGGTGCTTCCGTCCACCGCCCATGGCCCGCTCGACGCGTCCTTGGGCGCCGTGGCCATCGCGGTCCAGGTCCGTGACGGCGCGTCGTAGACCGCGCCGTCGTTGCAGTACCCCGGGAACGGGCAGCGTGCGTTGTCCGGACAGTGCTGGAAGCGCCTACCCCCGAAGACCACGAGGGCGTTGCCGACCTGTGCCACCACGGCGCCCTCGCGTGGCGACAGGGGAGCCGTGCTGATCGGCAGCCAGGCCTCGGCCCCCTGGGACGTCACCGGCGGGGCCGACGCTCCGTGCACCGCGAGACCGATTCCCGCCACGACGAGCGCCGCGCCTGCCACTGCAAGAACCCCACGACGGCGCATCTTCGTTCTCCATGACCTCGGCACGTCCGCGGCTAGGACGCTACCGACGGAATGCCTGTTCCCACCGCAGATCGCCACGAGAGCGCCGAGCCCGCGCCGCCGGACCATCGCGCCCTCACTGCAGGAACGACTCCGCACTCTCCCGTACGGCGAGCCAGGCCGAGGTGGCCTCGGCCTCGCACGTCTCGGCGTCGGCCCGCTCCCGCTCGACGATGACGCCCGCGACCAGGGCGGCGGCCGACCCCAGTCGGGGCCGGTGGTCCGGCTCGGTGAGTCCGACCAGGTAGGTGCGGGTCACCACGGTGTCCTGTCGTCGACCGAGGGCGGCCTGCAGGTCCTTGAGCGCTCGCACGAGGTCGTCGGCCGGGCGGCCGTAGCCCGGCCGCAGCGGCTCCACCGCATAGCGGGCGCGCTTGGCGGCCCGCCGGGCGGCGTGCAGGGTCAGGCTCCGGGCGTCGCTGTCCCCGACCTCCGCGTCCGCCACCGCCATCAGCCGCTGGAGCCGGCGCAGGTCGTGCGCGACCCGGCGGCGGTAGCCGTCGCGGACGGTCAGCTCGGCGCGTGCGGTCCAGGGTGGGTCGGCGAGAACCTCACGTAGCCAGCGCAGGAGCGCCAGGTAGCGCTCGCTGCGCAAGGCCCGGTTCAGGTCGGTGATCGCACGTCGATGCCGGAGCTCCAGCGGTGACAGCACCCCCCGCCGTACGACGGGGTCGTCCGCGAGGTCGAAGCCGTCATCGGCGACGGCCGTGAGCCCGGTGGAGAGACGCTCGAGCATCACCTCGGCGTCGCGCCCGGCACCTAGGACGTCGGCCAGCCAGGCGATCTCCGCACGCAAAGGCTCGGAGACGGAGTGGTCGAGGAAGGGGCGGCCGGTGGCGAGGGCGGAGCGCAGCCGACGCGTCGCGACCCGCATGGCGTGGACGCCGTCGGTCAGGTCCTCCCGCGCCAGGGGGTCGTAGAGCACCAACGCGCGCACCTGCGACTCGAGCCGGGTCCGCAGCAGCAGCGACACCGGGTCGTGGGGGCGCACGGGCTCGCCGGGTGCTGCGGTCGGTTCACCGAGGACCCGGGCCAGCTTGGTGTGGTGCTCCGAGACCCGGGCGCCGGCAGCGAGGAGCCGTCGTTCGGCCCGGTCGAGCAGCGTCCGTTCGCCCTCGCCGAGCTCGACCTCGACCTCGCGCCAGCCGAGAGTCTCGGCGCCAGGCACGGTGGCCTCGACCCGGTCGTCGACGACCTCGGCCAGGCCGCTGCCGTCGGCGTCGAGCAGCAGCCGTCGGGTGCGTGAGGTGACGACCGTGGCGACGGGACCGAGCTCCCGGCCGTCGAGCAGTGTCGCCAGGGTCGTCCGGAAGCGTTGCGGCACCCGGGTGCTGCTCCGACCGACCGGGAGCTGGAGCTCGTGCCGCTCGTCCTCGACGTCCGTGGCCGGGAGCTTGAGGTGCCAGCCCTCGTCGTGACCCCCCAGCCGCCGCCGCAGCGTGATCCCCGCGTGGAGCAGGGTCCGGTCGCCGGTGTCGAGGTAGGTCGCGGTCAGGGACTCCTCCTCCGGGACAGAGACCGACGCGACGCCGGAGAGGTCGGCGAGGTCGGGCACGACGAAGCCGTCGTCCACGTCGTACTTGCGCTCGATCTCCAGCACCCTCCAGACCTAGCACCTGGCCGGGGCGCGCTCCAGGGTCCTTCGTCGGTCGGAGCCCGCAGGTCGGCAGCCGTGCCACGATGGAGCGCATGACCGAGTCGGTGTACGACGCGATGGGCGGTGCCGACGCGGTGCACGCCCTGGCCCACCACTGGCACCAGCGCGTGCTGGCCGACCCCGTGGTCTCCCACGCCTTCCACCACGGCTTCCGCGACGATCACATCGAGCGCCTCGCGGCGTACTGGGCCGAGCAGCTCGGCGGCCCGCAGGCCTACACCAGGGTCATGGGCGACCACAGCCAGGTGCTGCGGCTCCACTCCGGCAACGGCGAGCACGAGGAGATGGACCGGCGGGCCGAGGCCTGCTTCGCCCAGGCCATGGACGACGCCGGGCTGCCCGACGACGAGCGCCTCCGCACGACGCTGACGGCGTGGTTCCACTGGGGTGTGGAGCTGATGGACTCCCACCCGGAGACCCCCGACGCGGTGCCGGAGGGCCTGCCGCTGCCGCACTTCACCTGGGACGGGCCCCGCCTCGACTGACGTCCGGCCCTGGGCAGGACCGCCTTTAAGTGATATCAAATAGATATCACTTAGTTTCGAGGAGCGGTCATGAGCACGTCCACGTCAGCAGGACCTGTGGGTCACGAAGGAGTCCGCGTCGAGATCGCCGAGCGCCGCGCTGTCGCGGTCTCCGGCTGGTGGGGAGTGTTGGCCGTCGCGGCCTGCATCGTCGTCACCAACTACGCCCTGCGGCACAGCACGGCCTGGGCGTGGGTGCCGATCGTGGTGGGGGTGATCATCGTGGTGTCCCTCGCCGTGGTCGCCCCGGGGCAGACGTCGGTCGTCCAGTTCTTCGGCAGCTACGTCGGCACCGTACGGCGGCCGGGGTTCTGGTGGGTCCTGCCTCTGACGCGCCGCCGCTCGGTGAGCGTCCGGGTGCGCAACTTCGAGACGAACCGGCTCAAGGTCAACGACTCCGACGGCAACCCGGTCGAGATCGCAGCGATCGTGGTGTGGCAGGTCGCCGACACCGCGCGCTCGACGTATGCCGTCGACGACTACCAGAACTTCGTGGCCGTGCAGGCGGAGTCGGCCCTCCGGCACGTCGCGAACACCCACCCCTACGACGCCGACACGCACGAGACGTCGCTGCGCGGGTCGACCGACCTGGTGGCCGGTGAGCTGGCCGACGAGGTGGCCGCGCGGGTCGCCATCGCCGGGGTCGAGATCGTCGAGGTGCGGATCTCCCACCTCGCCTACGCACAGGAGATCGCCCAGGCGATGCTGCGCAGGCAGCAGGCCAACGCGGTCGTCGCCGCGCGCAGCCGGATCGTCGAAGGGGCGGTCGGCATGGTGGAGATGGCTCTCGATCGGCTGGCCGAGCACGACGTCGTCGACCTCGACGAGGAGCGCAAGGCGAGCATGGTCAGCAACCTCCTGGTGGTGCTCTGCGGAGACCAGCCGCCCTCGCCCGTGGTGAACGCCGGCTCGCTCTACTCGTGACCGCTCGCAAGGAGTTCCTGCTCCGCCTCGACCCCGCGGTGCACGACGCGCTGATGCGCTGGGCCGACGACGAGCTGCGCAGCGTGACCGCCCAGATCGAGCTGCTGCTGCGCCGCGCCCTGGCCGAGGCCGGCCGGATGCCGCCCCATGCGGGCCCCCTGCCCAAGCGGGGGCGGCCGAGGTCGGAGGGCCCCGGCTAGCGAGGGGCGGCAGTGTCGCCGACGTCACACTGTCATGGATTGGATCGTTCCAATAGACGCGAGGAGACTGAAGCACGTAAGGGACGAACTCTCGAAGGGAACCCATGATGTCCCGCCTCATCGACGACCTGACTGTCCTGCACGACCGCTACGTCGAGGCCGTCAACAGCGCGATCGCCGACAACGACCTCGGCCGCGCCAACACCCTTGCTGCCCAGTACGACGAAGAGGCGATCCTCATGGTCGCTCTCCACGAGGGCCGCACCGACATGCTGCCGCTGCGCCGCCGCAGCCACGCCGACTCCAGCCTGCGTGCCCTGATCCGCTGGCTCACCCGCCACCAGGCTGCCTGACCACGACGTCCCCTCCTGCTCGGGCAGGACGGGCCGGGTCACCTCACAGCAGCACGACCACCAGTAGCGCCGCGACGATCACCATCACGACCGTGATCACCAGCGCCAGCCTGAACGACGGCAGCGGCTCGCCCCGGCGCATGGCCCGCTCCACCCGCGCCCACCGCACGTAGGCGAAGCCGCACACCACGCCGCCGAGCCCGATCAGTCCGACCACCAGCACGACTACCCACGCCGTGGCTGGCACCGCGAGCGCATGCAGCGCGACCCCGCCGGCGAGCATGGCGAGCGCCGTGCGGATCCAGGCCAGGAACGTGCGCTGGTTGGCCCGGGTGAAGCGCGGGTCGGGCTCCTGGCCCGCCTCGTAGCCCTAGCGGGGCTGACGGGTGCTCACACCGCACAGGGTGCCCGACAGAGGGCTGTCTACGCTCGCCGCCATGAGCGAGTTCGACCGGGACATCGCCCTGACCGCGACCCGACCACAGCAGTACGCCGCCGACCTGCGTCCCGGGTGGGTGGTCGGCGGTGGGGTCAACGGCGGCTACCTCCTGGCCACCCTGGCCCACGCCGTACGCCAGGAGCCGGAGCATCTCGACCCCTTCACGATCAGCGCCTACTACCTCTCCGCCACGCGACCGGGCGCAGCGACGGTCACCACCCGTCGGCTCCGCGAGGGCGGCACCACCTCGACGTACGCCGTCGACCTCGCCCAGGAGGGCCAGGCCCGGATCAGCGCGCTGGCGACGTTCGGCGACCTCGCAGCGCTCCCCGACGACGTGGCGACGACCGCGACACCGCCCGACCTGCCGCCGCGGGAGGAGTGCCGGCACCTGACCGACCCGGGCACGCCGCCGCTGATGGGCCGCTACGACCTCCTCCTCGACCCGGCCACCGCCGGCTGGGCGGACGGCCGGCCCGGCGGACGGGCCGTGCTCCAGGGCTGGTGGCGGCTGCACGACCGCGAGCCCGACGCCTTGGCGCTGCTGCTGGCCGTCGACGCGATGCCGCCGGTCACCTTCGAGCTCGGCCGGATGGGCTGGGCGCCGACCCTCGAGCTCACCGTGCACGTCCGCGCCGTACCGGCTCCCGGGTGGCTGCGGATCCGGCACGAGTCTCGCAACGTCGCGGGCGGGATGTTCGAGGAGGACTGCGAGGTCTGGGACTCGGCCGGTCGGCTGGTCGCGCAGTCCCGTCAGCTCGCGCGCCAGCCGCGCGGCTAGGATCGCCCGCGCCGACCTGGGGATGCGTCGGACGCGGGGGATGCGGCCGTCTACCCTGGTCCGCGTGTCGCCGCCGGAGGGCGCGGCTGGAGAGGTCGGGGATCGTGGCGGAGCGCGTGCGGCTGGCCGCCCTGGCGTGTGCCGTGGCGGCCACGCTGCTCACCACCCCCGTCGCCACGTCGTCCGCCGCACCCGGCCCCGAGGCGGCGAAGTCCTCATCTCCTCGCCTGGTCAGCGCCCCGGCCTACGCCGGCACGGGGCGGCTGCGGGCCCGCCTTCCCGTGGGCGGAGTCGTCACCTACCCGCTGTCCGTGCTGCCAGCTGGAGGCGTGCGACTGCTCGGTGACTGGGACGGCGACGGGGCGCAGACCCCCGGCACCTTCGTCGGCGGCGAGTGGCGCCTCCGCCCCTCGATGGTGCGCACCACCGGCACTGGCCTGAGGTTCACGTTCGGCCAGGCCGGCGACCGACCGGTGACCGGCGACTGGAACGGCGACGGCATCACGGACTTCGGAGTCGTGCGCGGCCCGAAGTGGTCCTTGGCACTGGGCCCGGCTCCCGCCGACGGGAGCAGCCCACCTGTCTGGCGTGAGGTCACCCTGGCCGACCCGAGCGACCCGACCGGAGGGCGCGGGATCCCGGTGACCGGTGACTGGAACGGCGACGGCAGCGACGGCATCGGTGTCTTCCTCCGCGGTCGCTGGACCTTGGCCGACCCCGTGCCCGACCCGGCGGCGCCGCCGGTGACTCCCCGGACGGTCTGGTACGGCACCACCGGCGACCGGCCCGTCGTCGGCGACTGGGAGGGCGACGGCCGCGACGGCCTCGGCATCGTCCGCAGGGACTCGTGGTACCTGCGCGGCACCGCCACGAGCGGATCGGCGACCCGGATCCTCTCGGTCTCCGGGCGACGGGCCGGCGACGTGCCGCTCACGTGGCGCGTGCCGACCGCCACCGGCACCAGGCTGTGCCCCACCCGCCGGACCGCCGCGGTCGGGTGGCGGGGATGGGTGGCGCCGAGCCGGGTCCTCGGCCACGACGTCACCGGTGGCGTCGGCTCCACGGGCCGGCTGGTGCGCAGCTCGCTGGAGCAGACCGAGCGCTACCTCCTCGGCACGCAGTACGCCGCCCTGTGGAGCGCGACCCGCGACCGCCCCTACCTCAGCCTGCTCGGCGCCCGGAGCCACGACGAGCTCAACATCCGGCTCCCGGCGATGTCGGCGCTGACCGTCGCCATCGGGCTGCGGACCGGCGCCCTAGACCCCACCGTCGTCTCGAGCTCCGGCGAGCGCGCGGGGCACTACGTCGACCAGCTGGTCCGCTCGATCGCCTGCGCCCACGCGTCGGTCAGCCCCGGCGGTTGGGGCGACGGCTGGCAGACCGCCCACTGGGCGATGCTCACCGGCGCGGCCGCCTGGCTGGTCTGGGGGAGGCTCACGCCGCAGACCCGATCCGACGTCGTCGCGATGGTCGCCGACGAGGCCGACCACCAGCTGCCGCTCGCCGTGCCCTACTGGAGCGCCCCCGACGACACCCGCCTCACCCCCGGCGACACCAAGGCGGAAGAAGACGCCTGGAACGCCGGTCTCCTCGGCCTGGCGAGCGCGATGATGCCGTCGGCGCCCCACGCCGCAGCCTGGCGGGCCAAGGCCGCCGAGCTCGGGGTCGCGGCGTACTCGGTGAAGGCCGACACCACCTCGACCGCCGTGGTGAACGGCGTCCCGCTCGACCAGCGCGTGCACGGCTACAACGTCTTCGACGACGGCACCGTGGTCAACCACGACATCATCCATCCCGACTACGCCACCGCAGTGCAGCTGCTCTGGCTGGCCGCCGACTTCGACCGGCTCGCCGGTAGGTCCGTGCCGGAGGCGATGTTCCACGACGGCGGGTTGGTCTACTCCTCGCTCAGCACGACCGTCTTCACCGCGGGCCAGACCAGCCAGGCCGGTGGCCTGATCCAGCCTCCGGGCGGCACCGTCTACAAGCGCGGCACCCCGTCGATCTACTACCCGCAGGGCGACGACTGGGGCACCGCCCGCCGCGCCCACTTCGTCAGCCTCGACGCCCATGCCGCGGTCTACGCGCGCTACCTGGGCGCCACCGGCTGGCCGGCCGCCGAGGCTCTGCTCAAGCACGAGAACGCCCAGCGCCGGCTCCGGCTCAGCAGTGGCACCGACGACGGCCGGACCTACTCGGTCGACCCGAGCATCGCCGCGACGCAGGACACCTACCCCGGCCGCGAGGAGTACGCCGCGCAGAACCTCGCGACCGCCTGGCTGGCCCTCTACGTCGGACGCCTCGGCCTCCCGGCGCTCGACCGGAGCGCCCTCGACGTGCCCGTCGCCTCCGCCCGGGCACCGCGAGCGCCGTCGGTGACGACGTTGGCCCCGTGACCTCGCGCGCGCTCGTCGTCGGTGCCGCGGTCGTCCACGACGGCCGCCTCCTCGCCGCCCGCCGTACGACGCCCGCCGAGGCCGCGGGCCGGTGGGAGCTCCCCGGCGGCAAGGTCGACGAGGGGGAGACCCCCGACGACGCGCTGGCGCGCGAGATCCGCGAGGAGCTCGGCTGCGAGGTGACCATCGACGCCTGGCTGGCCGGCGAGCAGCCGATCGGGGCGGCGTACGCCCTGCGGGTCGCGCTGTGCACGCTCGCCGACGGCGAGCCCGCGCCGCTGACCGACCATGACCTCCTCCTCTGGCTCGCGGCCGACGAGCTCGATGGGCTCGACTGGCTGGAGCCCGACCGACCCTTCCTGCCCGACGTGAGGACCGCCCTCCTAGGGTCGGAAGCATGAGCGACCTCCCGAGCCAGCGGCTGCTGCTGGTCCACGCCCACCCGGACGACGAGACGATCGCCACCGGCGCCACCATGGCCGAGTACGCCGCCGAGGGCCGCGGCGTCACCCTCGTCACCTGCACCGGTGGCGAGATGGGCGAGATCCTGGTCCCCGACCTCGTGCACCTCGCAGCCGACCAGGACGACGGGCTCGCCGAGCACCGCCGCGGCGAGCTCGACGAGGCGATGCGGATCCTCGGCGTCACCGACCACCGGTTCCTGGGCGGGTTCGGCTGCTACCGCGACTCCGGGATGAAGTGGCACGAGGACGGCCACGCCGTGCCGGCCGACGACCTCCACGCGAACGCGTTCTGGCACGCCGACCTCGCCGAGGCCGCGACCCACCTGGTCGAGGTGATCCGCGAGGTGCGGCCCCAGGTGCTCGTCACCTACGACCAGTTCGGCAACTACGGGCACCCCGACCACATCCAGGCGCACCGGGTGGCGATGTACGGCGCCCAGCTGGCCCGCGTGCCGTCCTACCGGCGCGACCTGGGGGAGGCGTGGGACATCGCCAAGATCTACTGGACCGCGATGCCCGAGGGCCGCATGCGGACGAGCCTGCGGACGCTCCGGGAGGCCGGTGACACCACGTCGTTCGGCGGCATGGACCCCGACGGCCCGCTCCCGATGACCACGCCCGACGCCGACATCTCCACTGCCGTCGACGGCAGCGCCCGCCTCGAGCAGAAGCTGGACGCCCTGCGGGCACACCGCACCCAGGTCTCGGTCGAGGGGCCGTTCTTCGCACTGTCCAACAACCTGGGCAACCGGGCCTGGGGCACGGAGTACTTCCGGATCGCGCAGGGTCGGCCGGGTGACTTCGGCGCCGACGGCCTCGAGACCGACCTGTTCGCGGGTCTGTGACCGTGACCGGTCGTCCGGCGCGTTTCGCTCCGCCACGACACCCGGCCGCCTAGCATTTCCGACGTGGCGCGATCGACCCGGCGAGACCAGCCCGGCCGAGAGAGCGAGGGCGGCCGGGTGGTCCTGCTGACCGTCCTCGGGCTGGCCCTGCTCGTCGGCGCGGTCTACGCCGGCGCCTACCTGCTGGCCGGCGACAAGGTGCCGGTCGGCACCCGTGTCGCCGGGGTCGACATCGGCGGCCATCGCCCGGCTGCGGCCGAGGTGGTGCTCCGCGACGGGCTCGCCGGCCGGGCCGACGCGCCGTTCACGGTGCGGGTCGCCGGTCGTGTGCAGCAGGTGCCCCCGCAGCAGGTCGGGCTCGGCGTCGACTACCCCGCCTCGGTCCGAGCGGCGGGCGCGATCCACTCGTGGAAGCCTTCTCAGCTGTGGGCCTACTACACCGCGGGCGGCGAGGTCACCCCCGTCGTCTCCCTCGACCAGAACCGGCTCGCGGCGCTCGTCGAGCGGCTCGACCTGCGCGACGGGCGGCCGCCGGCGAACGGGTCGGTCGTGTTCGGTCGCGACGCCTTCCACGTGCGGGCGCCGCGGGCCGGGCTCTCGCTCGACCCGAAGGCGGCCGGCGAGGCGTTCTGGTCGGCCTACCTCAGTGACGACCCGGAGGTCGACCTCGCCCTGACCGCGACCGAGCCGGCCATCGGTGAGCGGGCGGTCGCCCGGTTCGTCACCACGTTCGCCAACCCGGCGATGTCGTCGGCGGTCACCCTGCAGCTCGGGCGACGCAGCGTCCGGCTCGAGCCGTCGTCCTACGGCCCCCTCTTGGGAGCTCGCCGCGTCTGGCACCACCTCGAGCCCACCGCCGACGCCGCCGGGCTCGCCCGCCTCGTAGACGACAGGCTCGGCGGACCCGACCCGGTCGATGCGCCCCGCGACGCCACGGTGGCGCTGGTCGACGGTGTACCGCAGGTGGTCAGGGCCCGGCCCGGAGTGGTCTACGCGGCGTCCGCGATCCGCCAGGCGCTGCTTTCGGCGATCGCCTCGGACGGGCGTACGGCGCGGGTCCGCGCCCATACTGCCCAGGCGTCGTTCACCGACGCCGACGCCGGCCGGCTCGGGATCACGCAGCGGCTATCGTCGTTCGCCGTGCGCCTGCCGGCGGGGACCCAGACCGGCCGGCTCTCCGTGGCCGCCGCCCGCATCGACGGGACCGTGCTCCACCCGGGCGACTCGCTGTCGCTGCGCGACCGGCTCGGTGCGGCCCTCCCCGACGGACAGGCGGCGGACGCGCTCGCCACGGCGACGTTCAACGCGGCCTGGCTGGGGGGCCTCCGCATCGGCTCGCACGCCACCCACGCGACGTACCCGGGCCAGAGCTCCACCACCGGACCCCTCGGTCGCGACGCGACCCTGCGGCAGGGTCAGGACCTCACCTTCGTCGACAACACGCGGTACGGAGTGCTGGTCTCGGCGGCCCTCAAGGCGCCGACCGGCCGTCGCACCGGGTCGCTCACGGTCACCCTCTGGTCGACCCGTCGCTGGACGGTGACCTCCGCGCACGACACTCCGACCGACGTCGTCCCGGCCGGCCGCGTCGTGGTCCACGGCAGCGGCTGCGTGGCGCGCGACGGCAGCCAGGGGTTCCGGGTCACCGTCACCCGCACCTACGCGCAGCCGGTCTCCGGCGAGGCCGACCGCAGTGACTCCTACACCGCGCACTACCGACCGCGCCCGGCGGTCGTCTGCCGCTGAGGGCGGCCGGCCGCGACGCTCAGCCGATGCGGGCGGTGCGGTCCAGCTCCTGGAGCAGGTCGTGGGCGGCCAGCTCGACCTGCTTGTGGCGCCACTCGGAGGCTCGGTAGACGCAGGCGATCAGGCCCGTGCGGTGCACGCGTCGCAGGTCGCCGTACACGAAGGCGTAGCGGGCCTTGGTCTCGTCGTTCGCCCCTTCGGTGAGGCCGAGGTGCCACGCGGCGTACTGCTCCCAGCCGTGTCGCTCGAGGTAGGCGTTCTGGATGTCTGCACCGGGCTGCACCTGCCCCCAGTCGGAGTCGAGGACATACTGCTTCGAGGCGATCAGCTCGCGGCAGTGCGCGACGGCGGCGGCGTTGACGGTGTAGCGGGCCATCAGCCCACGTTACGGCGCCAGCCGGTGCAGGTCGCGGGGGAAGAGGGTGACCTCGCGGATGTTCTGCGCCTCGACCAGTCGGCTGACCCAACGCTCCAGCCCGATCGCGAAGCCGCCGTGCGGTGGGATACCGCGCCGGAACGCCTCGACGTACGACGCGTAGGGGGCGTAGGGGTAGCCACGCTGCTCGAGCGTGGCGACGTAGTCGTCGTAGCGGTGCAGCCGCTGGGCGCCGCTGACCAGCTCGATGCCGCGGAAGATCAGGTCGAAGGACCGTGACCGGTGCGGGTCAGCCGGGTCGGGATGGCTGTAGAACGCGCGGCTGGCCGTCGGGTAGCCCTCGACGACCAGCAGGTCGGATCCGTGCTTCGCCTTCGCCCACTCACCCAGGGCGCGCTCGTGCGCCGGGTTGAGGTCGGGCTCGTCGGCAGGGGCTCCGGCGATCTCCAGTGCCTCGCGGAAGTGCAGCGTCGGGATCTCGGGCAGGACGACGGGCAGCTCGACGCCGAGCCGCTCGACGGCCTCCCCTGCGTGCTCCCGAACGCCGTCGACCATCCCGGCGACGACGTCACGCAGGCAGGCGATGACGTCGCGGTGGTCCTCGATGAAGCCGAGCTCGACGTCCAGCGAGACGTACTCCGCCAGGTGCCGCACCGTGTCGTGCGGCTCGGCGCGGAAGACCGGCCCCACCTCGTAGACCCGCTCGAAGACGCCGACCAGCTGCTGCTTGTAGAACTGCGGGCTCTGGGCCAGGTAGGCAGGTCGCCCGAAGTAGTCGACGGTGAAGACGTTGGCACCGCTCTCGGTCGCGGACTCCACCAGCTTGGGGGAGTGGACCTCGGTGAAGCCGTCGGCGTCGAGGGTGTCGCGGAAGCCACGCAGACTCGCTGCCGCCAGCTCCCACTTGGCACGCTGCACGGGGTGACGCCAGGTCGTGGCGGCGTGGTCGAGCAGCGTCGGCAGCCCGGTGTCGAGCGTCGGGCGCCAGAGCTCGACGGCGGGGGTGTCCGCCGGCTCGCTGAGCGCGGTCACCGTCGCGTGGGTGACCTCGACGCCGCCGGGTGCCTGGGCGTTGGCGGTCGCCACCCCGGTCACCGCGACCGGCGTCTCCTCGGGCGGCAGGTCGGTGCCGGCGGGCAGCACGACCTGGGCGAGGCCGGTGCGGTCGCGGACCACCAGGAAGGTGACCTTGGCCAGCTCTCGCCGGCGGTGGACCCATCCCTGCAGGAGGACCTCGGAGCCCGGGGTCGCGTGGGGCAGGGCGGATGTGAGCGTGCGTTTCATCGATCCTCCAGTGGCAGTGCTGCCCTGGAGGTGTGGGCGGGGGCAAAGTCGCGGTGCCACCACACCTTCGCCGGATCGGCTCCGGCCTCTCGTCGGTTCGTCGTACGCACGGACCACCGCTTCGCTCCTGGCGTGGAGGGGGAGTGTCAGGCCCCGCGGCGGTCGTGGGAAATCGTACGGCGGGTGGGCCGCGAGCGGCGAATCGTTTGCCTAGTCTGGCGAGATGCTCGTCCATCTGCGCCTGACCGTTCCCGAGGCACTGACCGACGAGTCGCTCGCGGTGCTCCAGGACTACGACTGCACGACCAACCTCACCCTCCAGCGCGGCGCCTGCCTCGACCCGGTCGGTGACCTCGTCGAGGCCGACGTGGCGCGCGAGGAGTTCAACGAGGTGCTCGACCACCTGCATCGCATCGGGGTCGGTCGTGAGGGCGGGATCCTGGTGATGACGCCGTCCGGCACGCCGTTCGACGAGGCGGTCCGGATCGAGCAGAAGGCGCCCGGTGACCCCGACGACGCGATCATCTGGGACTCGGTGCTGGCCAAGGCCGAGGGCGGCGCGCACCCGACCGTCTCGTTCTTGCTGTTCATGGTGATGGCGGTGACCCTGGGCGCGATCGCCGTGCTCCTCGACTCCTCGATCCTGGTCGTCGGCGCGATGGTGGTCGGGCCGGAGTACGCCGCGGTCGGTGCCGTGGCGGTGGCGCTGGCCTTCGGGCGCTGGACGCTGTTCGGCCGCGGTCTCCGCCTGCTGGTCGGGGGCTTCGGGTTCGCGATCGTCGTCGTGACCCTGCTGGCGCTCGCGGTGCGCGTGACCGGGCTGGTGTCGCTCGACCAGGTCACCGCGTCGCGGCCGCAGACCGGTTTCATCTGGCACCCCGACATGTGGTCGTTCGTCGTCGCCTTCGTCGCCGGCGCCGCGGGTGCGCTGGCGATGGCCATCGACAAGGCGTCCACGATGGTCGGCGTGTTCATCTCCGTCACCACGATCCCCGCCGCCGGCAACCTCGCCCTCGGGCTCGCGTTCTGGGCGCGCCACGAGATCGTCGGCTCGGCCGCCCAGCTGACCCTCAACCTGGGCTGCATGATCCTGGCCGGTGTCCTGGTCCTGGGCTACCAACGCCTGTTCTGGACCCGCACGCTCGCGCTGTCCGATCGGCTGTTCGGCGAGCGCGCGAGCTACTGAGCCCTCTCAGCCCGGCGGGTACGGCGTACGGAGGCCGACCGGTCGGGTGACCGTGACCGTCGCGTCGGTGCGCACCGTGACGACGGCGTACCGCAGGTGCTGGTGATCGGGAGCGTAGGTGAGGATCGCGAAGCGGGCCGGAGACCGGAGGACTCCCGGGTTGGGCTCGGTGCTGACGTGGCCGCCGGCGCTGCCGGTGGTGAGCTCGTAGACGTGGTCGCCGGTGGTGGTCTCGACCGGTCGCGGCCCCAGGAACTGGTAGGACCGGCCGTCGAGCACCGCGACCCCCGGGCATCCCGACGCTGCGACCCGCTCACCGAGCACGTGGTCATGGAGGAGCACGAGGTCGGGGTGCGTCCGGCACGCCTCCGCCGTGGTGTCGTTGACGAACGTGTCGAGGTCCACCTCCGGGTCACGCAGGACGTCGCCCTCCCCGAAGTTCCCGACCAGCGAGATGCGAGGGTCGGCTGCTGCGAGCAGTGTCAGCCCGCCGACCGTGTGGGTCCGGCCGTCGGCAACGTTCCAGCCCCGCGCTTTCGCGGCGTCGACGATCGCGGTGGTGTCGTGGAGTCCGGGCGCGAAGTAGACCGGGGTGTGGGCGGAGTAGTAGTCGACGGTGTCGACGAGATAGCTCTCGATCGGCTTGCCGGCGAAGGTCAGGTCGCCGCTGAGGGCGATGAAGTCGGCGCCGAGCAGCTGGGCGGTCAGCCCGACCTGGCGCGGCATCCCGTTGACGTCCTCGAAGTCCTCGGCGAGCACGAAGACCATCGTGTCGCCACGCGGGCGGAGGTCGTCACGGTCTGTCAGCGCGGTCTCGAGGTTGCTGGCGACGGTGTCGTAGAACGTGTCGCGTGGTCGCAGGATCGCCAGGAACGGCAGCACCTCTGCCATCAGCCCGTTGACCTCCGTGCCTTGCAGGGTGGTGCCGCCGAAGACCGGGCTGCTGGCCACGACGTGGTGGTCCCGATGCAGGTAGGTCGCCAGACCGAGCCCGTCCAACGCCAGCGCCGCGACCACACCCGCGGCGACCAGGCCCGTGCGCAGCCGGTGATTGTGGGCCGACACCAGCGCTGCCTGCTCGGGTGTGTACGACGCGAGCCGACGGCGTTCGCGCAGGAGCATCACGATGCTCCCTGACGCCAACGCACCGACGAGGAAGCCGATGAGTCCCCACTGCACCAGGTAGGCGCGCGCCGCCCTCTCGATCCGCGAGATCTCCGGCTGGGGGTCGTCCCACAGCGCGACCAGGTATCTGCGCGTCTGCTTGTCGCTGGGGATCAGCCGGTTCCAGTCGGCGCTGATGTCGACGCCGACGTCGAGGCCGAGCACTCCGACGTGGGCGTGCTCCTGACGGATCAGCGCGCCGCCCTGGAGCCGGCTGGTGTTCTGCCCGAGGACCGGCTTCACCGCCACCGGCTGCCCGGCGATCTCGACGTGCGACGGCGGAGCGAACCGCACCGCCACGAGCGCGCCGGCCACCGGCACGGTCAGGAAGAGCAGCAGGACCGCGGCCCGGCTCAGGTGGCGGAGGAGCGCCCCTGGGTCTGCCTGCATCCGCGACGTGAGGGACTCCCGGGATCGACGTCGGACCCGGACCCGGGTCCCGTGCGCTCCCCGATGCTACCGACCTCGCCGTCCGTCGCGCCTGCCGGCCGAGAGCACCGCACACGCTGTGCCCGCTGGCTGAGGAGCTCGGTCAGCGAATGTCCGCTGGTTGAGGAGCTCGCTCTGCGAGCGTCTCGAAACCGCG
The DNA here is from genome assembly GCA_963761085.1 of uncultured Actinomycetota bacterium. Classification (GTDB taxonomy): domain Bacteria; phylum Actinomycetota; class Actinomycetes; order Propionibacteriales; family Nocardioidaceae; genus Nocardioides. The sequence continues at coordinate 12,684 of CAVXFQ010000008.1, read as the reverse complement.
CGGCAGGGGCATGCGGTCGGGGTGGTCCGCGGGTTTCGAGACAGGCGCCAGGGCGCCTTCCTCAACCAGCGGACCCGCGCCGCCGGTCGGGCCGGTCGGTGCCAGCGCCTGAGGTGTGCCCGCTGGTCGTGGAGCTCGGTCAGCGAATGTCCGCTGGTTGAGGAGCTCGCTCTGCGAGCGTCTCGAAACCACGCGGCCATCACGGGGCTCCCCCTGCCCGGCGTCGAATGCTCAGATTCGGCCCGATCGCCAACGGGCTGACGTTCCTGTTGACCCGCTGAAGGGAAGGAAACCGGCTCGACGCGACTCACGACGGCGACTAGCGTTGAACGACGCCTCGCGGGGAGGAGAAGATCGTCATGGTGATCGCGGAACTGGGAGTGTTGGCCCTGCTGGCCGTTGTCTTCGTGTGGTGGTTCCGGCGGACGCCGTTGTACCGGGCTCGTCGTCGGTCGGGCGGTGGTGTTCCGGGTCAGTTCTCCAGCGCAGGTCCGACGTTCTACGGCCAACGGACGAACGTGCCGCCGTTGAGGCCAGAGCTGCGCCGACCGGATGGTCCCGTGCGCCCGCCACCTCGCCGCCGGTGGAAGGGCAGCGAGCAGCACGAGTCGAAGTAGGGGGCTGACCGAGCCTGGGTCGCGCCCACGGCGTACGGCGCTCATGCTCGCGTCGCCCCAGGGCTCAGCGGAGGAGAACGCGCTGGTCGAACCGAGAGGTCAGGCGGGAGGACCGGTCGGCGGATGGTGGAGGATTTGCTTAACGTGACCCCTCCCGCTCCGGCTTCCCGCGAAGCGGGAGTGGCGCGGCTCCTGGAGGTTCTGGCGGCCGCAAGTGATGCCGGCGTGGTCGGCCTGATCGGCTCGATGGCCGAGCCGGGGAAGGCCGACGTCCTCAGCGACATCGACCTCCGATGGACAGTGCCGCCGGGACAGGCAGCCGAGCACCTGGCCTCACTCCGCCAGACCCTGCAGCAGGTCGGACGCGTGGAGTCGCTACGGGTGGACCCGGCGGAACGGCCGGACCCGCTCCTGGTCTTCGTGCGGTTCCAGGGTTGGCCGTTGTGGTGGCGGGTGGACCTGGAGATCCACGCGGCGGAGTGGGGTCCCTGCAGATACCGGACGCCGACCCGTGGTCGCCCGCTGAGAGTGCCTGCATGGGCGTCGTCGTGACGCTCAAGGCTCTGGCCCGGAACCGGCCCGAGGCAGCCGAGCGTCTCTGGGCGGGCGCCCTGGAACGGGTGGGCGCCGCGGACACCGCAGACGACTGGCCCGTGCGGATCGGCTCGCTGCTCGATCACCTCGAGGCGAGCAGCCCGCAGACTGCAGACCTGGTCTCCCGGACCCGTCGGCTGTCCCACGAGGTGCTCGGCGAGTAGAAGCGACCTGTCGAGAGCCCGACGATGCGGACGTTCCGTGGCCCCGACCTCGAGCCGACGCCCAAGGACGAAGCCGGCGTCGAGCGCAGGGCTCGAGTGCCGACACCTCGCGCGGGTACAGAGTCGGTATGGATGTCGTCGGTTCCACGGTTCGCGCTGCCTCCTCGACGGGCGGCCGGGTCCTGCGCGCCGCCACCGGGCTCGTCGCCGTCCGGCCGGCTGACAAGCCGCTGCACCCCCGCGGCTCGCTGCTGACCGGGACCCTGCACCGGTTCGGGGGAGCGGAGACAACCGGTGTCGCCTTCCTGGACGACGCGGGTCAGGACGACGTGCTGGTGCGGCTGTCGCGAGCGGTCGGGCTGCCGTCCCCGGTCCCCGACATCTTCGGCCTCGCGCTGCGGGTCCCGATCCAGGGCGACCGGTACGGCGACCTGCTGTTCGCCACCACCGGCCTGGGCCGGCTGACCCGCTTCACCCTGACCCCGGCCCGCACTTCCGGGAGCAGGCCGATGACCACGTTGCTGCCCTACCGAACCCCGGCCGGTCCTGTGGTGCTCTCCGCGGTGCTCGACGACGAGGAGGTGGCGCTGGCGTGGGCGATCGGAGGAGGCGGCTGGCACCGGTTCGCCGTGCTGTCGCTGGACGAGGAGCCGGTCGACCGCGGCGACACGCGTCCGTCGTTCGACCCGATCCGCCACACCGTTCCCGGCCTCGAGAACTATCCCTGGGTACGACGCCTCCGCGAGCCCTCCTACCTCGCGGCCAGGCGCTCCCGGAGCTGAGCACACGTGCCAGGGTGAGTGCATGACCGTGAGCACCCGGACCGCGGACGCCGGTGACCTGGTCTTCCTGGGCGAAGTCGACCGGCACGTGACCGAGCAGGAGCTGGCCCGTGTCGTCGCTGCCGGTCGGGTGCTGGTCGCCGAAGAGGAGAGCACCCCGATCGGCCTGCTGCGCTGGGGGATGTTCTGGGACGCCGTGCCCTTCATGAACCTCCTCTTCGTGCTGCCGGAGCATCGCTCGCGCGGAGCCGGGACGCTGCTGGTCGAAACGTGGGAGCGCGCCCAGGCGGCCGCGGGTCACGCCCTCGTCCTCACCTCCACGTCGGCTGCCGAGGCGGCCCAACATCTCTACCGACGCCTCGGATACGTCGACAGCGGCAGCCTGCTGCTCCCCGACGAGCCGACCGAGCTGGTGCTCCGGAAACCTCTCGCGCCCTGACTGCCGATCTCCGCCCGGGTCTGGACGACGGCCGCCTCGGCGACCGAGAATCGGCGTGCCTGGTTTCCCTCGGGCACGGGTTGGGTAAAGACTGTCGGGAACGGGGCCAAAAGTGATCCGGGCGATGGGAGCGCCGGCTATGAACAGGCATCAGACCTTGGAGCGGTTGCTGGCCGCCGACACCCCGAGCGAGGTCGCGGCCATCGAGGCCTCGCTGAGAGCCATCGCCTCGCGACTCGACGCGGTCGACACTGACGCCGAGTACGACGACGTCCACCGTCGCCTCGACGAGCTCCTCACCGCGCGGGACGCGGCACTCACCCACGGCGCGCTGGTCTGAGGGCACCCCCGGGCCGGTGACCCCGTAGCCTCTCGCCGTGCCCGAGATCGCTCCGGACGTCGCGCCCGACGTCATGCCCTGCGTCAGGCCCGGCGTCAGGCCCGGCGTCAGGCCCGGCGTCAGGCCCGGCTTGGCTGAGGCGATCGACCGCGCACCGGTCGTGCTCGACGGTGGGCTGGCGACGTTGCTCGAGGCCCGTGGTCACGACCTGAGCTCCGACCTCTGGTCGGCGCGGCTGCTGCGCGACGACCCGGCGGCGATCGTGGCCGCGCACCAGGAGTTCTTCGAGGCGGGTGCGCAGGTGGCGACCAGCGCGTCCTACCAGGCGTCGTTCGCCGGCTTCGCCACCCTCGGTCTCGACCGCGACGCGGCGGCGGCCCTGATGACCAGGAGCGTCGAGCTGGCCCGTGAGGCACGTGACGCGAGCCGTCCGGAGGGCTGGGTGGCCGCCAGCGTGGGCCCGTACGGCGCGGTGCTGGCCGACGGCTCGGAGTACCGCGGCGACTACGGCCTCGGTGTCGCCGAGCTCAGGGAGTTCCACCGGCCGCGCCTCGCGGTGCTCGCTGAGGCGGGTGCCGACGTCCTCGCGGTCGAGACGATCCCGTGCCTGGCCGAGGTCGAGGCGCTCTGCGCCGAGCTCGACGGCAGCGGGCTCACCGCCTGGCTCAGCCTGAGCGTCGACGGCGACCACACGCGGTATGGCGAGCCGCTCGCCGAGGCGTGGACGATGGCGGCAGACGTGGCCGAGATCATCGCCGTCGGGGTCAACTGCTGCGTCCCGGGAGACGTGGCCACCGCGCTGACCGATGCCCCGTTGCCGTCGGTCGCCTACCCCAACTCCGGCCAGGGCTGGGACGCCGAGGCGCGCGCCTGGACCGGCGTCTCCGCCTTCGACGCGGGAGCCGTGCAGGCGTGGCTGGCCGCCGGCGTCCACCTCGTCGGCGGGTGCTGCCGGGTGGGACCCGACGACATCCGTCACGTCGCCGCAGTCGTCCGGACCGCCTCGTGAGTCGCCGTCGGGCGGCCGCTCGCGACACAGTCGTGCTCGCGGTCGGCTCCGCCCTCAACGGCCTGCTCGCCTACGTCTTCTTCGCGATCGTCACCCGCGCCCTGGGCGCCGATGCGGCCGCGCCGGTCTCGGTGCTCTGGGCCTACTGGAGCTTCGCCGCCGCCGCCCTCGCGTTCCCCCTGCAGCACTGGGCGGCGCGCACGGTCACCATCACCGGGAGCGACCACCAGGTGCAGCGCTCGCTGCCGGCGATCACGGTGGCGATCCTCAGCCTGGCCCCGTTGATCGGCCTCCTCACCTGGCTGGCGCGCGACCCGCTCTTCCATCGCGACGACCTCTGGTTCCCGCTCCTGGTGGTCGGCTCCACGGTCGGGTCGGCCCTGACCGGGCTGGTCCGCGGCATGCTCCAGGCCCACGAGCGCTTCGCCGCGGTCGCCACCTCGCTCGTCCTGGAGAACCTGGTCCGGGTCGGGGTCAGCCTGGCCCTCGTGGCCGCGGGCAACCACGACCCGGTCGCCTACGGGCTCGCCCTCATCGTCGGCTACCTGTCCGGGCTGGTGTGGCCCTGGGCCCTGCGGATGACCCTGCAGGGGGAGGACCACGAGTCGCCTTTGGCCCTGCTCGGCGCCGCCAGCGGCGGTCAGCTGCTCGGGCAGATCGTCCTCACCGGCGGCCCGGTGTTGCTCGCACTGGCCGGAGGCGCGCCGGCCGAGGTCACCGTGCTCTTCGCGGGCCTGGCGCTGTTCCGCGCGCCGTACACCCTCTCGATCGGCATGGTCGCCCAGCTCACGGCCCGGTTCACGCTGATGGTCGTGGACGGACGCCGTGCGGCGCTGGCCCGCACCCGCTCCTCCCTCGTCGTCGCGACCGTGGTCCTCGGGGTGCTCGCCGCACCGGTCGGCGCGGTCGTCGGTCCTGCCCTCCTGCCCCTGGTCTTCGGCAGCGACGTCACCTTGTCGGGTCGCCTCTCGGCCGTCCTCGCGTCCGGCTCCACCGTCGCGATCGCGGCGCTGATCACCACCCTGCTCCTGATCGCGCTCGGCCGGACCACCGGCCAGGTGCGCGCGTGGCTGATCGCGGCCGTGCCCGGCACGGTCTACTTCGCGCTCTGGCCGGCGCCGGTCCTCGACCGGACATGCTGGGTGTTCCTGATCGTCGAGATCGGCGCGTTCGCGTGGATGGTGCTCGAGCACTCCCGCGGTACGGCGCGGCTCACCGAGCGCGAGCCGGCCCACGACGGAGTGGTCTAGACAGCCAGTGCCGCCCGGGTCGCGCGGACGAAGCTCTCCACGACCCGGTCGATCTGCGCCTCGGTGAGGGCGTTGTAGAACGGCATCCGCATCAGCCGGTCGCCGACGTCGGTGCTGACCGGGCAGTCGGTGTCGCGCGCGGCGAACCGACGCCCGCCGATCGAGCTGTGCAGCGGCACGTAGTGGAACGTCGGGTTGATGCCCTCCTGCCGCATCTGCTCCATCACCGCGTCGCGGGTCGACTTGTCGGGCATCAGCACGTGGAAGAGGTGGTAGGCCGGGTCGCAGCCCTCCGGCACCGTCGGCAGGGTGACCCCGAGCTCGACGCAGGGCGCGAGCGCGGCGGCGTAGCTCTCGTAGACGCGCCGTCGCTTGGCCTGGATGTGCTCGGCCACCTCGAGCTGGGCGAACAGCGGGGCGGCCAGCAGGTCGGCCAGCCCGAACGACGAGCCGGTGTCGACCCACGAGTACTTGTCGACCTGGCCGAGGAAGAACGCGCGTCGATTGGTGCCCTTGTCGTAGAGGATCCGGGCCCGGTCGACCCGCGCCGGGTCGTTGACGAGCAGCGCGCCGCCCTCGCCACAGGTGATGTTCTTGGTCTCGTGGAAGCTGAGGGTCGCGAACTGCCCGAAGCTGCCGAGCGGCTGCCCGCGCCAGCGGCCGAACAACCCGTGTGCGTTGTCCTCGACGAGGACGACGTCGGGCCGGCCGGCCAGCACCTGGGAGATCCCCTCGATGTCGCAGGCGACGCCTGCGTAGTGGACGATCACGACCGCCCGCACCGAGTCGTCGAGGAGCTCGGCGAGGTGGCGGGGGTCGAGGCCGAGCGTCGTCGGCTCGATGTCGCAGAAGAGCAGCCGGGCGCCTCGGCCGGCGAAGGCCAGGGCACTCGTGGAGAACGTGAACGACGGGACCACGACCGTGTCTCCGGGCTGGAGGTCGAGCATGAGCGCGGTCAGCTCGAGGGCCGCCGTGCAGGAGGTCGTCAGCAGCACCTCCTCGGCGCCGGACACCTCCTGGAGGACCGCGCCGGCCCGGGCGCTGAACGGACCTGACGACGCCGTGTGCCCCTCACGCAGGCTCTGCTCGAGGTAGGCCAGCTCGTGGCCCTCGATCCCGGGCACGTTGAACCGGATCGGGTCCGGGTGCTGCCTGAAGTCGGTCACGCGCGTGTGTCCTTCCGGTCCCAGGGCGGTCGTCGTCCGGTGAGGGACTCGAGCTCGCGGTCGCTGTCGTGGAAGTAGCCTCTCAGGGCGGCGAGCAGGGCGGGATCCAGGGCCGGCGCCGGCAGCTCGCTCTCGTTCACCGGCTCGCGGGAGACCTCACCCAGGTCGGAGCCGGCACCCACGTGCGCCAGCGTCTCGGCCAGCCGGGTGGGGTCGGCGAGCAGGTCCTCCAGGAACTGCACATGGAGGAGGTCGCCGAACGCGTCGGACCACGGCCGGATCGACTCGACGTAGCGGCCGCGCTCCAGATAGGCGTACGGCGACACCGAGGTGAGCGCGGGGTCCCAGGGGAGCGGTCCTTCGAGGTTGGCGGCCAGGACCTCCTCGAGCGGACGTCGCTCGAGCCCGGACGTGGTGCTGAACCGCCAGTGGGAGACGGCCCGGTCCACCGGGTCGCGCAGCTGCACGACCAGGGGGACGTCGCCGAGCAGGGCACGCACCCGCGGGATCGCGTCGGGCCGGTCGAGGTAGCTGGTGCTCTTCTCGCCGAGCACCTGGACCGCCGACGCGTGGGCGAACCAGGTCCGGTCGTACCACGCGAGGTCCTGCCCGGGGCCGAGGTCGGCGAGGAACACCTTCGGCTCAGGGCGCACCGGACGGGCCATCGCCACCGTCGGCTGGGCGTCGAGCTGCGTGGCGAGCCACGTCGTACCGCAGCGCTGGGCGCCGATCACCAGGAAGTGACGGCTCACGGAACCCCCTGGAAGGGCGGCTCACCGTCGCTGACCCGGTCGATGACGTGGAAGCTCTGCTGGAGGCTCACCGCGTTGAGGGTGCGGACGACGTACTCGCCGAGCATCGAGAGCATCGCGATGATGAAGCCGTTGAAGACCGACACGATCACCACCAGTGACGTCCAGCCCGGCACCGCGGAGCCCTCGACGATGCCGTGCACCAAGTAGAACGCGCCCAGGAGGAAGCTCAGGGCGGCCAGGCCGAAGCCGGCCACGGCCGCCGCCCGCAAGGGGTACGACGAGTAGCTGAACAGGATGGCCAGCACCAGGCGCAGGATCCGCACCAGTGTGTAGTTGCTCGAGCCGACCGCGCGCGCCTCGTGGCGGACCGTGACGTTGCCCGGGTTGTTGGAGAACAGCAACGCCTGGCCGGTGACGTAGGGGTGGGCGGTGCGCGAGGCGCAGATCCGGTCGACCACGTCGCGCCGCAGGATCCGGAAGTTGGACACGGCGAGGTCGTCGGGCTGGCCGAAGACCCGGCGGTTGATCGCGCTGACCATCTTGCTGCCGAGGCGGCGGAAGCCGGTCGCCTGCTTGCGAGCGAACTCACCGAACACGACGTCGTGGTGGCCTGAGAGGGACGCATCGATCAGCAGCAGTGCCTGGTCGGGCGGGTTCTGCAGGTCGTCGTCCATCGTGATCACGTAGTCGCCGCGGGACTCCATGAACCCCGCGAGGTTGGCGTGGTGCTGGCCGTAGTTCTTGAGCAGGTTGAGCGCGACGACGTGGGGCGTCGTCCGGGCGATCCCCGAGATCACCGACCAGCTGCGGTCGGGGCTGCCGTCGTTGACGAGCACGATCTCGTAGCGCAGTCCGGCGCCCTCGAAGACCTCGACGACCCGCGCGACCGTCTCGGCGACGATCGCCTCGCTGTTGTAGACCGGGATGACCACGGAGTAGGAGAAGTCGGTGCGGTCGGGGACGGTCTCAGCGCTCACGCGCATCTCCTCCTGCGGCTCGTCTTCCCGGATCATGGCGCCACCGCCTTCTGGTTCGCGGTCCGGATGGTGTGCCGCAATTCCGGCGGCAGTGTCCTCTGGCCCACCACGTGAACGTCGGGGCCCTGCCGACGCGACGATAGTCCTGCGCGAGCACGGGAGAGAGCCAGTGCGGCATGAGCCCGTTCTGCGTGGCGATCAGATCGGGTCTGGTGCGACGCACCATGTCGGCATAGCCCTGGAGACCGCCAGGCCAGGTGTCGTTGAGGTAATGGTTGAAACCGTTGGTGAACATCTGGACGTCTGTCGGGTTGCGCCGATGGGCAAGCACGAGTGCCCCCGGAGCCTGAACCGAGAGGAACGTGGCGTTCGCCGGAACGTGGGCGAGCACGGCAGCGACCGACGCCCGTTGGGTCAGCAGGCTGTCCGACCGGGTCGTCACCGAGGTGACCGTGGCGAAGACGGCCAACGCGACGGCGACGCCGATCGCCACCGCGGTGATCGCGCGGGCCCTGAGGCGGGCCGCGCCCGGCCCAGGCAGGCCGAGACGATCCTCCCGAGGCCGAGCGCGGCGAAGGGCAGCATCTCGAACAGGTCGAGGTAGCCGTTGAAGGCGATCCCGGACCAGCCCATCCCGACCAGCCACCCTGCCCCGAGCGCCGCCATCGTCACCGGTACGGCGTCGCGGGTGCGCCAGGCCGGGCGGACCGCGAGCACGGAGAACACCGGCAGCGCGACCAGCCCGATCAGGATCAGCCAGACCGAGGCGCCGTATCCTGCCTTCAGGAGCCCCCAGGTCGCGCTCGAGGTCACCCCGCGCTGCGTGGTGTAGCGGGCGTTGATCAGCACGAAGCCCTCGAAGAAGGTGTGCAGGGCCTGGTGGGCGGCGTAGTAGGCCAACACGACCGCACTGGTCGCCGCCCCGCCGACCACGACGCGGAGCGCCGCGAGCCGGCGGCCCGAGGGGGCGAGCACGATCGCGACCAGTCCGGTCGCTGCCAGCACGAAGAACACCGGTTGCCAGGTGAGCGTCGCGAGGGCCACGAACACCCCGGCGGTCGCCCACCGCCGGTGGAGGAGGGCGACCAGGGCGACGAGGAGGAACAGCACCATCGGGGTCTTCTCGCGCGGTCCGTACGTCGCCATCTCGAGGAACCCCTGGAAGCCCAGGAACGCCGTGGCCGCGACCATCCCGACCAGGCGCGAGCCGTAGAGGTCGCGGGCGAGCACGTGGACCAGGCAGACGCACGCCACCGAGAGCAGCAGGTAGAGGTAGCGCGCGGCGTGGACGTCGCCGACCCCGACCTGGCGGCCGACCCAGATCCCCACCGCGGGCAGGACGTGGGCCAGCGGCCCGGCCCGGTTGAGGATCCCGACGTAGGGCGGGTCGCCGGCGAGGAACCGCTGGGCGCCGTACAGGTAGACGCCGAGGTCACGCGTGAGCACGCCGTCGAAGCCGTGCAGCGCGTAGACCACCAGGCTGACCAGCCCGACCACCGCGACCCAGGGGTCGGCCGCGCCGAGGCGGGCGCGCAGGGCGGACACGGCTGAAGACCAGGCCTCTCGGAGGGGAACGGGCGGGAACGGGCGCGGCGACGCTACCAAGCGAGGTAGCGGCAGGCGTGGTGGACGCGGAAGCCGAGCCGCTCGTAGAGCGCCAGAGCGGGAGCGTTGTCGGTCTCGACGTGCAGCCACACCGTAGTCGCACCCTGCTCGGCGCCCCACGCGAGCAGCGCCGCCATCAGCGCGGTCGCGTGTCCCTCGCCCCGATGCTGCGGTAGGACGTTCAGGCCGTGCACCCCGAGCCAGTCGCCGTCGACCGCCGCCCGCGCGGTGCCGACCTCGACGCCATCGACCGACCGGCGCGCCAGCACGCGGGGCAGGTCCTCTTCGAGCGCCGCGTCGTCGTCGTCACCGGCCCGGCGGGCCGCCTGCGCGACCGACGCGACCAGGAACCGCGAGTCGCCTCCCTCCACCAGCGTCCAGCCCAGGTCGGTGAAGGCGAGGTCCGCCTCGGATCCCGTCTCGACCTGCACCAGCGCAGGCCGCCCGCGGACGGTGTAGAAGGCACGCACCTCCTCCGCGGCCGTCCCAAGGGGGAGCCCGGGGTCGCCGAGGGCCAGGCACGAGTTGGCCCGCTTCAGCAGCCGCCCGACCGGCGCCGGGTCACTGCGCAGCTCCCACTCCCCCAACGACCGGCGCTCGACGGCCGGCCACAGGGGGAGTGCGTGCCGCTCGGCGTCGCGGGCCGAGACCCGCTGCCGGACCGAGGCCCGCGGCGGGACCGGCTTGCCGGTCACGATGTCGGCCCAGGGGATCGTCACGGCCGGTCCAGACTCCGGCTGCACCACGCAGGTGCCGGCCTCCCACGCCAGGCAGGTCCCGAGGACGTCGGTCATCGCCGGCCCTCCCGGACGGCCCGGTCTCGCCGCGCACCAGGCGGCGTACGACGACCCGTCGGCCCACGACATGCGGGCCCAGGCCGTGGGCAGTCACTGGCTCCGGCACGGGGGGATACTAGGCTGCTCCTGATCCCAGCAACGCTTCTCCTCAGGAGGATCTGGTGACCTACGTCATCGCCCAGCCGTGCGTCGACCTCAAGGACCGCGCGTGCGTCGACGAGTGCCCCGTCGACTGCATCTACGAGGGCAAGCGGATGCTCTACATCCACCCCGACGAGTGCGTCGACTGCGGTGCGTGCGAGCCGGTCTGCCCGGTCGAGGCGATCTTCTACGAGGACGACACTCCCGAGGAGTGGAAGGCCTACTACGACGCCAACGTCCACTTCTTCGACGACCTCGGCTCGCCCGGCGGCGCGGCCAAGCTCGGCGAGATCGACCACGACCACCCGCTGGTCGCGGCGCTGCCGCCGCAAGAGCACGACGAGTGACCTTGCGGCGATGAGGGAGCCGGTCTCCCACCGCCTCCCCGACTTCCCGTGGGACCAGCTCACCTCCTACGCCGAGCGGGCGCGCGCGCATCCTGACGGCATCGTCGATCTCTCGGTCGGCACGCCGGTCGACCCCACGCCCACCGTCGTCCGGCGCGCCCTCGAGTCGGCGTCCGATTCACCGGGCTACCCGCTGACGGTCGGCAGGGTCGAGACCCGGCAGGCGGCGGTCGACTTGCTGTCCCGCCGGCACGGCGTCACCGACCTCGGCCTCGAGGGCGTCCTGCCGGTGATCGGCACCAAGGAGCTGGTCGCCTCGCTGCCGACCCACCTCGGGCTCGGGCCCGACGACCTGGTCGTCCATCCCGAGCTCGCCTACCCGACCTACGCCGTCGGTGCCGCCCTGGCCGGCACCCGCGTGCTCGCCGCCGACTCGCTGACGCAGCTCGGGCCGCAGCGGCCGGCGCTGATGTGGGTCAACTCCCCGGCCAACCCGACCGGCCAGGTGCTTGGCGTCGAGCACCTGCGCAAGGTCGTCTCGTGGTGCCGCGACCGCGGCACGCTGCTGGTCAGCGACGAGTGCTACCTCGAGTGCACGTGGGAGGGGGAGCGGCCGCTCTCGGTGCTCCACCCCGACGTCTCTCGCGGCAGCCACGAGGGGATCCTCGCGCTCCACTCGCTGTCCAAGCGCTCCAACCTGGCCGGCTACCGCTGCGGCTTCGTCGCCGGCGACCCGGCCGTGGTCGCCGAGCTGCTCGCCGTCCGCAAGAACCTCGGCCTGATGCTGCCCGGCCCGCAGCAGGTGGCGATGGCGGCCGCCCTGGCCGACGACGCCCACGCCGTCGAGCAGCGCGCCCGCTACGCCGCCCGCCGTACGACGCTCCGCGCGGCGCTTCGGGAGGCTGGCTTCCGGGTCGACCACTCCGAGGGATCGCTCTACCTGTGGGCCACGCGAGACCAGGACTGCTGGGCGACCGTCGCCGAGCTCGCCGGCCTCGGTGTCCTGGTCGCGCCGGGCACCTTCTACGGGCCGGCTGGCGGGCGGCACGTGCGCGTGGCGCTCACCGCCACCGACGAGCGGGTCGACGCGGCTGCCGAGCGACTCGCCGGCTGACCGTGGGCGGTCGGCCGGATCTCACTGAAAGAGGGATCCGGTCCGAGCAGTCATGGGGTCCGCTCGGACCGGATCGCCGGTTTCGCCACCGCGCATGGGGTGGTGCTGTCGGTTCGACGGGGCATGGGGTCCCCGAACGTCTGGAGGGTGAGTCAGGCAACGGGGCCCGGCAGGTGCCAGGCACCGCCGTCGGCACCCGTCATCACGAGCTCGTGCTTCTCGTCGAGGGTCTCGGCCACCGGCGAGTCCTGGACCTTCTCCGGGATGCGCACGGCGGAGACGTCCTCGAGCCGGACCACCGAGTGCTCCAGTGGCGTGGTGAGGATGACGCCGTGGCCGTCGACGCCGGCAACGTTGCCGCTCAGCCAGTGCCCGTGGACGAGCACCTCGACCGGCAGGCAGTTGGCCTCGGCCCGGCGCAGCGCCGTACCGATGGTGAACAAAGTCGAGTCATGCATGATCAAACCCCCGAACCCCTCAAGCCCCCCCGGGCTCTGCACTCGTGAGCCAAGCGTAGGACACGACCACCTCGTTGGTGGGGATCCCACGGTTAAGGATTTTGCAAAGTTTCGGTTACGGCGTGCCTG
>CAVXFQ010000007.1:0-577935 GCA_963761085.1 uncultured Actinomycetota bacterium | reverse complement strand
CCTCGACGGAATCAGTGAACGACGACCGCCCCGGTCACCGATTCCGGGTCTCCCCGCCACCCGTTGTCGTTGCCAGCCGACCAGGTGCGACCTGCGTACGACACGCTGTCGAGCCCGAGCAGGGCGGCGCGGGCGACCAGGTAGGACGCCAGCGACCAGCCGCGAGGACGAGTCGAGGCGGCGACCCGGAACCCGCCGCCGGGGCGGACGGTGACCCGGACCGGGCCGAACGCCGGCTCCAGCGCGCGCTGGAGCACCAGTGCCCGCCGGGACGCCGGGGGCACCGGGACCTCGAGGCGAGGCCGCAGGTGGCACCGGAAGGCGGCCGGGGAGTAGCCGGTGAGCGCCGACGCGAGCGCCCGCGCGTCGTTCTCGTAGACGGCGTACGCCGAGGGGTAGCCGGAGCGCTGGACCCGCTGGGCGGCCACCGTGACGGGCAGGGTGTCGTAGTGGTCGACCCGCGCCAGGGCGTCGTAGAACGCGTTGGTCGCGTGGACCGGGTCGAGGATCTGGGCCGGGGTGCCCCAGCCCTGCGACGGACGTTGCTGGAAGAGCCCGAGCGAGTCACGGTCACCGCCGCGCAGGTTGTAGAGCTTGGACTCCTGCAGCGCCGCGGCCAGCCCGATGGTCGCCGCGTGCGCCGGCATCCCGCGGCGTACGGCGATCGCGGCCACCAGGCTGGCGTTGCGTGCCTGGACGTCGCTGAGCTGCACCGTCAGGTGTCCCACCTTCGTGGTGCACAGACCGAGCGTGCTGTCGGAGCCGGAGGAGTGCTTCGAGACGCCGTAGGCGACCCCGCCGACCACCAGGCCCAGCGGCACGACGACGGCGACGGCTCGTCGGAGGAGTCCCATCAGCCGGCCATCAGGTGGCCATCAGTTGGCGTGCAGGGCGTCGTTGAGGGCGACCCCGCCGGCCCGCCAGGGCACGACCTCGACCGTGCCGGTCACCGAGTTGCGGCGGAAGAGCATGTGGTCGAGCCCGGACAGCTCGAGCGCCTTGACCACCGTGCCGTCGGGCCGGGTCACCTTGGTGCCGGAGGTGATGTAGCAGCCCGCCTCGACGACGCAGTCGTCGCCGAGCGAGATCCCGATGCCGGCGTTGGCGCCGATCAGGCAGCGCCGGCCGATCGAGACGACCTGGGTGCCGCCACCGGACAAGGTGCCCAGGATGGAGGCACCGCCCCCGATGTCGGAGCCGTCGCCGACGACGACGCCCGCCACGATCCGGCCCTCGACCATCGACGTGCCCAGCGTGCCGGCGTTGTAGTTGACGAACCCCTCGTGCATGACCGTGGTGCCCTCGGCCAGGTGGGCACCGAGCCGGACCCGGTCGGCGTCGGCGATCCGGACGCCGGTCGGGACGACGTAGTCGGTCATCCTGGGGAACTTGTCGACGCCGAAGACCTGCACCGGGTGGTGGTCACGCAGCCGCAGCCGGGTCGTCTCGAAGTTGTCGACCGGGCACGGCCCGACGTTGGTCCACACGACGTTGGTGAGCACGCCGAAGATGCCGTCGAGGGCGAGCCCGTGGGGGCGGACGAGCCGGTGGGAGAGGAGATGGAGGCGCAGGTAGGCGTCGGGCACGCTCGCCGGAGCCTCCGTGAGGTCGATCTCCACGAGCACCACCTCGGTGCGCACCTGGCGCAGGGGGTGGTCGCGGACCTGGGCGGCGAGCGCCTCCGGTGCGGATGACCCCGTCGCCGCGGGGCCGAGGGCCGGAGCGGGGAACCAGGTGTCGAGCACCGTCCCCTCACCGGCACCGCGGGTGACGACGGTGGCCAGGCCCCAGCCGTGGGCGCGGGTCTCGGTGTCGGTCACGGGGAGAGTCTAGGAGCGGGCGGTGAGGATCCCCGAAGCGAGGAGGTGGACCTCGGCGGCCACCTGCTCGGGGTCCACCACGAGATGCAGGTGCCCGGCGGCCAGCTCGCCGACCGGCCAGCCCAGCGCCCGGGCGGCGTCGGCTTCTGCGCGGTAGCCGTCGCCGAGGGCGAGGTAGGCCGCGGGCTGCAGGTACCAGGTCGGGGGCGTCGGTGGGTCGTGGAGGAGGAAGGCGGGGTCGAGGCGCGGCTGGGTCTGCTCGAGCAGCGACAGCCACTCCTCCGGTACGACGTCGAGGAGGTCCTCGGCGGGCCACCACTCGGTCCACCCGGGGAGCAGGCCGTCGTCGGCGACCTTGCCCTGGATGAAGTCGGCGAACCCGGCGCTGTCGCCGATGCCGGGCAGCAGCGCGTCGACGTAGACGATCGCCGCGCCCACCTGCTCGGCGATGGCCGGCGCGAACCTCCCGGCGTTGGAGTGGGGCACGATGAGGTCGGCGCCGGCGCACTGGGCCACCAGGCTGTCGAGCAGGGCGCCCACGCCGCCGTCCTCGGCGTCGGCCGCGCCGCTGGGCAGCTCGGGGTCGGCGATCGACACGACGTAGCCCCGGCTGTTCAGGGCCCGACCGAAGGGGCTGTAGACGGCGACGCCGAGCAGCGGGCTCGGGACCACGACGGCGTGCACGCGCTCAGGCTAGGGCCTGGTGCGGGCAGAGGCCTGACCCGCGTGGGTCACTGGCCGGTGCGGCCGTCGACGCACTCGCGCAGCAGGTCGGCGTGGCCGCAGTGCCGCGCGTACTCCTCGATCATGTGGACGACGATCTCCCGGAGCTCGGACTGGTCGCCCTCCGGACCGACCAGCGTGCCCAGGTCGTCGTAGCGCTCGTAGACCTCACGCGCGTGGGCGACCTCGCCGCGCCACACCTCCCACGCCTCGGCGACGACCTCGGGGTCGGCCACGGCGCCGTTGAAGTCGAGGTCGCGGTCGTCGGGCGACTTGAACGGCCGCGGCTGGTCCATGTCGCCCTCGATGAACCGGCGGAACCAGTGGAACTCCACCGAGGCCAGGTGCCGGACCAGGCCCAGCAGCGACATCGTGGAGGGCGGCACCGAGCGCCGGGCCAGCTGCTCGGCGTCGAGTCCCTCGCACTTCATCTCGAAGGTCATCCGGAAGTGGTCGAGGTACTCCGCGAGCACGGCCTTCTCGCCGTGCGGCGTGGTGCCGGTGTCGCGGGGGTCGTCGTCGGGGTCGACCCACATGTCGGGGAACTGTCGGGTCGGCTGCTCGCTCATGCACCCGCACTCTGCCTCGGTGCCGGGTCGGCGCCAAATCGATTCTTCCCGGGCGGCAGCTCTTGCATCCGGCTCTCGTTCGCCGCGCGGGCCCGAGCCAGAGCGGCAGTGCCGGCGGCGCGATCCAGGTACCAGGTCCAGCCCGGCCCGTCGCCCACCCGCCAGTAGTCCGCGGCGATGACGCGGTCGGGCCAGGCTCCCCCGTGCGACTCTTTCACGACCACGAACGTCGGCTGCAGCGCCGCGATCTGCCGGGCGTAGCCGCGCATCCCGCCGGGAAGCGTCTGGTCGAGGTAGCGGCGCATCGTGCCGTTGAAGAGCTGGTACGGCGTGGGGTTGTCGCGCCCGGACAGGGCCAGCACCTGCGGGGCGTCGATGCTGAGCACGGTGGCGTCGGCCGGCTGCGTGGCGAGCACGGCGTTGATGTCGGCCTGCTCGAGCACGAGCAGGTTGCTTCGGGTCGCGATCGACTCGACGGTGGCCGCGGCCACGGCGCCGCCCACCACCGCGACCAGCACGCCGTACCGAAGGCGGAGGGGGAGGTGGTGCGCCCCGCGGACCACCAGCCCCGCGACGCCGAGCGCGGCGAACGGGAGGACGACGAACAGGTCCGGGGCGCCGTTGAGGACGGCCGCGCTCCAGGCCGTGGCGGCGAGGCCCCCGGCCGCCACGGCCCACAGGCGGCGGTCCCGCAGTGCCAGCAGGGCCAGCCCGACGACACCGAGCGGCACCAGCAGCAGGGTCAGCCCGTAGGCGCGCCAGAGGAGGTGCAGGAGGGTCGTCGGCGCGAGGAGCGGCGACGGCTGGCGGGCGTCGCGCAGGTTGATCAGCAGGAAGCCGCCCACGGCCGTGTGCAGGGTCTTGGTGAGCGCGAACCACGCCACCGCGAGAGCGCTCGGCACGGCGCCGCCGGCCACGAACGCAACCGTCGCCCGCACACGCTCGCCCCGGGGCAGGAGCAGGACCACCGCCGCTGCCGCTGCCACGGCCGGCGCCAGCGCGGGCTGCCAGGTCAGCGTCGCCAGCGCGGTGCACACCCCTGCGGCCAGGAGGCGTCGGCGGCCCAGGAACACCAGGCAGCCCAGCAGCGCCAGCACCATCGTCGTCTTCTCGCGCGGCCCGTCGGCGGCGAGCACGATGAAGTGGGTGAACGTCAGGAACATGGCGGCCGCGACGAACCCGGCCGCCCGTGACCGGTAGCTGTCCCGCGCGAGCACCTGCACGAGCACCACGCACGCGACCGACAGCAGCAGGAAGAAGATGCGCGCGGCCGGCACCGGGGCCACCCCGACCAGCCGTCCGAGCCCGATCGCCAGACCGGGCACGGCGTCGGCGAGCGGGCCGACGGAGTTGAAGACCCCGGTGTACGGCGGGATGCCGCGCGCGACGTGCTCGCCGCCGTACACGAAGACGCCCAGGTCGTGCTCGAGGTAGCCCTGCATGCCGTGCAGGGCGTAGACGACCAGCGCCACCAGGCCGACGAGCAGCGGATCCCCGACCGACCGGGCCGAGACCCACGGCGGAAGGCGGTCCGGCGTACGTCCGCGCGCCGGGACCCGGTGGTCGAGGACCGAGATCACGAGCGCAGGTTGGCCCCGGCGCCTGAAGAGAACATGAGCGCCAGATGAGGAGTCGATGTGGGTTGGCCGGAGCGGGCCCGGTTACCGGGTGGCCGACGCTCGGCCTCGGCCCGTAGGCTTGCACCACAGGCGTCTGAGCCGTCATCAGCGGCGAGCCTCCGGAAGAACGGCGCAAGCCCAGTAGAACCGGACGGGTGGGCCCGTCATCGCCCGCAACGAGCGGTCTCGCCGCTGGTTGAGGAGGTCGCCCTGCGACCGTCTCGAACCCGAGGCGAGGCAAGCGAGGTGGTACCGCGGCAACCTCCGCCGGAGGTGGTCGTCCTCGCGGGTTTCGAGACGGGCCTGGCGGCCCTCCTCAACCAGCGAGGAACCGATGACGTACCCCCAGGTCTCCCACGACCCGCACGCCGCTCCCGGCCAGGGCACGGGCGGCGTCCCAGCGACGCCCCGCTTCCCGCAGATCGAGGAGCAGGTCCTCGCCTACTGGGAGGCCGACGACACCTTCCGGGCCAGCGTCGAGCAGCGGTCTGCGGGGGAGAACGGCGACAACGAGTTCGTCTTCTACGACGGCCCGCCCTTCGCCAACGGTGTGCCGCACTACGGCCACCTCCTGACCGGCTACGTCAAGGACCTGATCCCGCGCTACCAGACGATGCGCGGGCGCCGCGTCGAGCGACGCTTCGGCTGGGACACCCACGGCCTGCCGGCCGAGCTCGAGGCGATGCGGCAGCTCGGCATCAAGACCACCGACGAGATCCTCGAGATGGGGATCGAGAGGTTCAACGCGGAGTGCCGCAAGTCGGTCTTCGAGTACACCGACGAGTGGCGCGACTACGTCACCCGGCAGGCGCGCTGGGTCGACTTCGACCACGACTACAAGACCCTCGACCTCGACTACATGGAGTCGGTGATGTGGGCCTTCCAGCAGCTGTGGCAGAAGGGGCTGGCCTACGAGGGCTTCCGCGTCCTGCCCTACTGCTGGAACGACGAGACCCCGCTGTCCAACCACGAGCTGCGGATGGACGAGGACGTCTACCAGATGCGGCAGGACCCCGCAGTGACCGTGGGCTGCCGGTTGGAGACCGGAGAGATCGCCCTGGTCTGGACGACCACGCCCTGGACGCTGCCCTCCAACCTGCTGATCATGGTCGGCCCCGACATCGACTACGTCGTGGTCGAGTCCGACGTCAGCGGCACCACCGAGCGGTACGTCGTCGGCGCGGCCCGGCTGGCGGCGTACGCCCGCGAGCTGAAGAACGACGACAGCGAGTCGCTCCTCGACCAGGTCGTCGAACGGCTGACCGGTCGCGACCTGCTGGGGCGCAGCTACACGCCGCCGTTCACCTACTTCGAGGGGCATCCGCACAGCCACCGGGTGGTCGAGGCCGACTTCGTCACCACCGAGGACGGCACCGGGCTGGTGCACAGCGCGGGCGCCTTCGGCGAGGAGGACAAGGTGATCACCGACCGCGAGGGCATCGAGCTCGTCGTGGCGGTGGCCAAGGACGGCACGTTCACCTACCCGATCACCGACTACGAGGGGTTGCACGTCTTCGACGCCAACCTCGCGATCATCGAGCACCTCAAGGCGATGACGCGCGGCGAGGGCGAGACCGGGTCGGTCACGCCCGGCACCGTGCTGCTCCGGCGCGAGTCCTACGAGCACTCCTACCCGCACTGCTGGCGCTGCCGCGAGCCTCTGATCTACATGGCGGTCTCGTCGTGGTTCGTCTCCACGACCAAGATCCGCGACCTCATGCTCGACCTCAACCAGCAGATCCGCTGGGTGCCCGACCACGTCAAGGACGGCCAGTTCGGCAAGTGGCTGGAGAACACCCGCGACTGGTCGATCTCACGCAACCGGTTCTGGGGCAGCCCGATCCCGGTCTGGCGCAGCGACGACCCGGCGTACCCCCGGATCGACGTCTACGGCTCGCTCGACGAGCTCGAGCGCGACTTCGGCGTCCGGCCCGACGACCTGCACCGGCCGTTCGTCGACGAGCTCACCCGGCCCAACCCCGACGACCCTCGTTCGGCCGAGGCGGGCCGGTCGACCATGCGCCGGGTCACCGACGTCATGGACTGCTGGTTCGAGTCCGGGTCGATGTCGTTCGCCCAGGTCCACTACCCGTTCGAGAACCACGACTGGTTCGAGCACCACTTCCCAGGTGACTTCATCGTCGAGTACATCGGCCAGACCCGCGGCTGGTTCTACACGATGCACGTGCTGGCCTCGGCGATCTTCGAGCGACCCGCCTTCGAGACCTGCGTGAGCCACGGCATCGTGCTCGGCAGCGACGGCCAGAAGATGTCGAAGTCGCTACGCAACTACCCCGACGTGCGCGAGGTCTTCGACCGCGACGGCGCCGACGCCATGCGGTGGTTCCTGATGTCGTCGCCGATCCTGCGCGGCGGCAACCTGATCGTCACCGAGCAGTCGATCCGCGAGGGCGTCCGGCAGGTGCTGATCCCGCTGTGGAACTGCTGGTACTTCTTCGCGCTCTACGCCAACGCGGCCGGCTACGACGCGAAGCGGTCGACCACGTCCGAGCACCCGATGGACCGCTACCTGCTGGCCAAGACCCGGCAGTACGTCGAGCAGTCGACGCGCCAGCTCGACGACTACGAGGTGGCCAACGCGTGCGACACGACGCGGGCGTTCCTCGACGTGCTCTCCAACTGGTACATCCGCCGCTCCCGCGAGCGGTTCTGGGCCGCCGAGGGCGCGGTCGACACCGACGCCTTCGACACCCTCTACACGGTCCTGGAGACGGTCTGCCGGGTGTCCGCGCCGCTGCTGCCCCTGACCACCGAGGAGGTCTGGCGCGGGCTGACCGGTGAGCGGTCGGTGCACCTGACCGACTGGCCTTCCGCCGACGACCTGCCCGCCGACGCCGCCCTGGTCGAGGCGATGGACCAGGTGCGCGACGTCTGCTCGGCCGGCTCCGCACTGCGCAAGGGCGCCGCGCTGCGCAACCGGCTGCCGCTGTCGACGATGACCGTCGTCGTCTCCGGCGCCGACCGACTCGCCGGCTTCGAGGAGATCGTGGCCGACGAGCTGAACGTGAAGTCCGTGCGCCTGCTCGACGCCGCCCACCCCGAGGCCGCGTCGTACGGCGTCTTGCAGCGGCTCACGGTCAACGCCCGGGCCGCCGGCCCGAGGCTGGGCAAGGACGTGCAGACCGCCATTCGAGCCTCGAAGTCCGGCGACTGGTCGGTGTCGGACTCGGGTGAGGTGACCGCGGGCGGGCTGAGGCTGCAGGACGGTGAGTACACGCTCGAGACCGTCGCCTCCGGTGGCGAGGACGCGGCGACCGGGATGCTGCCCGGTGGTGGGTTCGTGGTCCTCGACACGGCGGTGACCCCCGAGCTCGCGGCCGAGGGGGTCGCCCGCGACCTGGTCCGCGCGGTCCAGCAGGCGCGCCGCGACGCCGGCCTCGACGTCTCCGACCGGATCGCGCTGGTCGTCTCCGCCGACGCGGCCACGGCCGAGGCAGCCCGGACCCACGCGGACCTGATCCGGCGCGAGACGCTCGCGACGTCGTACGACGTCCTCGAGGCCGACGTGAGCACGCCGGTCATCGAGCTGACCCGGGCCTGAGGGTGGGTGGGGCCCGCTGGAACCGCCGGCTGGTTTGATGGGGACCGTGGATCTCGACCTCACCGCCGACGTCGTCGCGCTCACCGCGCAGCTGGTCGACCTCGAGTCGGTGAGCCACCACGAGCAGGCGATCGCCGACGCGGTGGAGGCGGCCCTGAGGCCGCTGCCGCACCTGACCGTGACCCGGCACGGCCACACGGTCGTGGCCCGGACCGAGCTAGGCCGCGGGGAGCGCGTCGTGGTGGCCGGGCACCTCGACACGGTGCCCCTCAACGACAACCTCCCGAGCCGCAACGACGGCACCCACTTGCACGGGCTCGGCGCCTGCGACATGAAGGGC
Organism: uncultured Actinomycetota bacterium; assembly: GCA_963761085.1. Lineage (GTDB taxonomy): Bacteria > Actinomycetota > Actinomycetes > Propionibacteriales > Nocardioidaceae > Nocardioides. The sequence continues at coordinate 569,302 of CAVXFQ010000007.1, read as the reverse complement.
GGCGACGCCGTCATCCTCCGGCTGGCGGCCACCGTGCCCGAGCCGGTGCGCGACGTGACCTACGTGCTCTACGACTGCGAGGAGGTCGAGAGCGAGCACAACGGTCTCGGCCGGCTCGCCATGAGCGACTCCCACCTGCTGGAGGCCGACTTCGCGATCCTCATGGAGCCCTCCGACGCGGTCGTCGAGGCCGGCTGCCAGGGCACGATGCGGGTCGAGGTCACCGCCCACGGCGAGCGCGCCCACAGCGCGCGGTCGTGGAAGGGCGTCAACGCCATCCACGGCATCACCCCGGTCCTCGAGCGGCTCACGGCCTACGACGCGCGGATGCCGGTGATCGACGGGCTGACCTATCACGAGGGTCTCAACGCGGTGGGCATCAGCGGTGGCGTCGCCGGCAACGTGCTGCCCGACGAGTGCACGGTCTCGGTCAACTACCGGTTCGCCCCCGACCGCAGCGAGGCCGAGGCCGAGGCCTTCCTGCGCGACCTCTTCACCGGGTACGACGTGCAGGTCACCGACAGCGCGCCCGGCGCGCTGCCGGGTCTCGGTCGGCCGGCCGCCCAGGAGTTCGTCGAGGCGGTCGGCGGCACGGTGAACCCCAAGTTCGGCTGGACCGACGTGGCCCGCTTCAGCGCCCTCGGCGTCCCGGCGGTCAACTTCGGCCCGGGCGACCCGTCGCTGGCCCACAAGCAGGAGGAGTTCGTGCCCGTGGAGCAGGTCCGACACTGCGAGCGGGCGCTGGTGGCCTGGCTCGGAGGCGACCGATGAACGAGCAGCCCGAGACCCACGAGCAGGACCGGTCGGAGAAGCACGAGAAGTTCAAGGGCCCGGTGGTGATGCGTCGCGCGCAGGTCGACGGCTCGACCACCGACCAGCGACTGCTGGACTCGCGCGGTGAGACCGACTGGGTGCACACCGACCCGTGGCGGGTGATGCGGATCCAGGCCGAGTTCGTCGAGGGCTTCGGCGCCCTGGCCGAGCTGGGTCCGGCCATCGCGTGCTTCGGCTCGGCCCGCACCCACCCCGACGACCCGACGTACGCCGTCGGCGAGGAGGTCGGCCGCAAGCTCACCGCGGCCGGCTTCGCCGTGATCACGGGCGGGGGGCCCGGGTCGATGGAGGCGGTCAACAAGGGCGCCAGCGAGGCCGGCGGCACCAGCGTGGGCCTCGGCATCGAGCTGCCCTTCGAGTCCGGGCTCAACCAGTGGGTCGACATCGGGATCAACTTCCGCTACTTCTTCGCCCGCAAGACGATGTTCGTGAAGTACAGCCAGGGCTTCATCGTGCTGCCCGGCGGCCTGGGCACCCTCGACGAGCTGTTCGAGGCGCTGACGCTGGTGCAGACCCAGAAGGTCACCAGCTTCCCGCTCGTGCTGCTCGGCACCGACTACTGGCAGGGCATGATCGACTGGCTGCGCGACCGCGCGGTCACCCATGGCACGCTCAGCGGGGCCGACGTCGACATGCTCAACCTCACCGACGACGTCGACCACGCGGTCTCGCTGATGGTCCGGGCTCGCGAGCGGCGGACCTCGCGATGATGTGGTTCTTCGCCATCCTGATCGTGCTGGCTCTCGGCGCGATCGCCGTGGTCGCCGCCGGTCGCGGGACGCCGATGTCGCCGGCGTACGGCGACTCGCCCGACGCCCTGGTGCCCGCACAGGGGCCGGTCACGGCCGACGACCTGCGCCGGATCAGGTTCCCTCTGGCGTTCCGCGGCTACCGGATGGCCGAGGTCGACGCCCTCCTCGAGCGGCTCGCCGAGGAGCGCGAGGCCGCGGAGCGCGAGGCCGCGGAGCGCGAGGCGGCGGCTGAGGAAGAGTCCGTGGCGCCTCCTGTCAGCGGCGAGCGAGGGGCCGACTACTAGGGCACACTGTGGGCCCGTGAAGCCCGAGTACGTCGTCTACGCCCTCACCTTCTTGTCCGCCGTCGTGGTCGTGCTCACCCGGGTCCGGCTCTCCAAGGCCGAGGCGGCCGGGCAGCACCAGGTGGGCATGGGCACCGTCAACGCCCACACCGCGTTCGGGGTCGTGGGCCTGACCTTGTGGGTGGTCTTCCTGGCCAGCGGCAACAACCTCTCGTGGGCGGGCGTCGTCGCGCTCTTCTTCTACTGGCTCACCGCCCTCGTCGGGCTGCTGATCCTGATGCGGTGGCTCCCCAGCCGGGGGCGGCACGCGTCGGGGACCGCCGACGACAGCTGGTCGGAGGGGCCGGGGTTGTCGGTGCTGGCCCACGTCGGCATGCTGGTCGGCGTGTGCGTGTTCACCTGGTTCTTCGCGACTCACAGCTGATGCGCCGGCCGTCTCGGGTCCGGTCACCGCTGCGCCTCCTGGCCGCGGTCGGTGCCGCCTGCGCGCTGGCGTCGGCGGCCCTCGTCGTACCGGACGCGTCAGCGTCGGCCACCTCACGTCCGGCGGTGATCGCCCGGAAGGTGATCGGGCACTCCCTGCGGGGACGCCCGATCGTGGCCTGGCACCTCGGTGAGCCGGGCCAGAAGAAGGTCGTGCTGCTCTCGGTCATGCACGGCAACGAGCCCGCCCCGAGGCGGATCCTCACCGACCTCCGCGACGGCGCCCCGGTTCATGGGCTGAACCTCTGGATGGTGCCGGTCTACAACCCCGACGGCCTGGCCCGCCACTCCCGCAAGAACGCCCACGGGGTCGACCTCAACCGCAACTACCCCTACAAGTGGGCCCGGCTCGACGGCAGCTACGAGTCCGGCCCCAAGCCGGCCTCCGAGCCGGAGACGCGCGCGCTGATGCGGTTCCTGGGCAACGTCGACCCGGCGTACGTGCTCTCCTTCCACCAGCCCCTCCGCGCCGTCGACGTCACCGAGCGGCCGAAGTTCTCCAAGCGGGTGGCCAGCGCACTCGACCTGCCGCGGTCGCGGCTCACCTGCGGCAGCACCTGCCACGGGACGATGACGATGTGGTTCAACCACCGCTTCGACGGCTTCGCCCTCACCGTCGAGTACGGCGCCCACCCGCCGGCCGCCAGGCTCGCCGCCGCCCCGGACCGGATCCTGCACCTCTTCGGCGCCTGGCGCGGCGGGGTCGTCGGCGTCGACCGGAGCTGACCGTCCCTTCTGCCCCACCAGTCCCGAGGCCGACGTGCCTTGCGCGCTTCCAAGGCGTTGCACCGGCCGAGAAGTGCGCGAGTCACCGGTGAACCGGCGACTCACCGCGGCCCAGCCCGCCGCTCAGCGGCCCTCGAAGACCGGCTGCTCCTTGGCCAGGAACGCCGCAACGGCGGCGGCGTGGTCGGCGGTGGCGCCGGTGCGGGCCATCTGCGCCGACTCGTTGACCACCGACTCGGTGAATGTGTGGTCGGCGGCGTAGGTGACCGACTGCCGCATGGCGCCCAGCGCGACCGTCGGCCCGGCGGCGAGCCGGGCGGCGAGCGTGGCGACCACCTCGGCGAGCTCGGCGGACGGCACCACCTGCGTGGCGAGTCCGAGGGCCAGGGCCTCGTCGGCCGGCACGGTCCGCGGGAAGTAGAGAAGCTCGATGGCCTTGGCCCGTCCGACCAGCCGCTGGAGGGTGAAGCTCGAGCCGGTGTCGCAGGACAGGGCGACGTTGGCGAAGGCCAGGTTGAACCCCGCGGTGTCGGCCACGATCCGCAGGTCGCAGGCGAAGGCCAGGCTGGCGCCGGCCCCGGCGGCCACCCCGTTGACCGCCGCGACGACGGGCTTCTCCATCTCCACGATGGTCGACACGATCGGGTTGTAGTGCTCGTCGACGGTGCGGAACAGCGACTCCGGCGACCCGCTGTGCAGGATCTCGATGTGCTCCTTGAGGTCCTGCCCGACGCAGAACGCCCGCCCGCTCCCGGTCAGCACGACGCAGCGCACGGCGGCGTCGGCCGCCACCCGGCGCAGCGCCGCCAGCAGCGACTCCTTGGTGGCCACGTCGAGGCTGTTCATCGCATCGGGCCGGTTGAGGGTCACGGTGGCGATGCCCTGGGCGACGTCGACCAGGACCGGGGAGGTGGAGTCGGTCATGCCCCGCAGGGTTTCACACCGCCGGTCAGACCCGGAGGCAGCGGGCGACGAACCGGTCGGACGCCGGCTTCAGCCGCTCGGCCTCGCTGGTGAACAGCTCCGCAGCCGGTACGCCGGGCCAGTCGCGCGGGAGCAGCTCGGCCGGGAGCCCTGGGTCGTCGAACAGGAACTTCCGCCACTCGTGGACCAGCCGGAACCTCGCCGCGAACGCGGCTTCGTCCTCGTCCGCCGTCCCCACGGCGGTCCCGGCGCCGGGCCCCAGCAGGCCGTCGGCCAGCGCCGGCCACGCGGCGTACGCCGTGGCGAGCGCGGAGAGGTCCCAGGCCCCCACCGGGTCCGGGTCGAGGGCCAGCGCCAGCCCGTGCCGGACCGTCCCGCCGGCACGGGTGACGACCTCGTCGACCTCGGGCCGGTCGAACGGGCAGACCCACACGGCCGGAGCGTGCTCGGCGTACCCCAGGTAGTGCAGCTCCTCGCGTAGCCGCTTGCGCGCGCTGCGGTGCCCGGGGAGCTCGACGAAGACCAGCCGCCAGCGTCCGTCCCAGGGCTCCGGACCGGAGCGGTAGATCCGGGAGGCGGCCTCGGTGAGCCGCTCGATCGCCCGGCGCGTGGCGCGATAGCCGGGCGCGGCGTCGACCCGGGCCGGCTCGAGCCAGCCCTGGGCCGCCATCCGCGAGATCGCGGTGCGGACGGCGGGAGCCGCGATCCCCACCGGCTCCAGGAGCCGGATCAGGGCCGAGACCGGGGCCTGGTGGCCGCGTCCGCGCAGGTGGTCGCCGTACACGTCGAACAGGGCAGACCGAGCGCGCATGGCGTCACTGTGCCAGTTCGGGTCACCCGGTCCCGCGGCGGATACGTCGGGTCTGGTGAGCGCAGGCGGACCCGATGGGGAATAATGGACGAACATCAGGCGTGTGGGGGGCACTCCCGCCGCGTCCTGCGACGACCAGAATGTCGATCAGAATGAGGTGCGCGGATGGCGGCAATGAAGCCGCGGACAGGTGACGGTCCGCTCGAGGTCACCAAGGAAGGCCGCGGCATCGTGATGCGCGTGCCACTCGAGGGCGGAGGCCGCCTCGTCGTCGAGCTCAACGCCGAGGAGGCAGGGGCTCTCGGAGACGCACTCAAGGAGGTCGTGGGCTGACGTGCCCGCGGCGACTCCGACACTTCCACCGCAGGTCTCACCCCCCGCGTTCGCGCTGAGCGGACTGCAACCGCACGCACTCTCGGGGGTGGAGGTCCTCGCCTTGCCGTTCGCGCGGCACGACGACGCGCCGGTCCTCGGTGACGAGGCCGGCGCCGCCGGCGAGGCGCTCGGGATCGACCTGCTCGAGATCCTGGAGTCCGCCCGGGCTCGCGGCGGGGCGGGTGAGGTGGTGACCGTGCCCGTCACCGGCCACGGTCCGAGGCTGGTCCTGCTGGTCGGGCTCGGCGACGAGACCCCGGCCGACTTCCGCCGCGCGGGTGCCGCCGTCGGCCGGGCCACGTTCGACCGCGAGTCCGTGGCCACGTCGATCGCCGCCGCCGGTGACGACGAGGCCCTGACGGCGTTCGTGGTCGGGCTGATGCTCGGCTCCTTCATGTTCCACTGGCGCTCGCAGGGTCCCGAGCACCAGCCCGTACGGCGCGTGGCCCTGGCCGGTCTCTCCGGCGACGACCACTCCGCGGCTCTCGAGCGCGGCCTCGAGCTCGGCGGCGCGGGCTGGCGGGCCCGGATGCTGGCCACCGTGCCGGCCAACCTCAAGTCGCCGGCGTGGCTGGCCGAGCAGGCCGAGGCGCTGGCCGCCGAGAGCGGGTTGACCTGCGAGGTCTGGGACGAGCGCAAGCTCGCCAAGGAGGGCTTCGGCGGTGTCTTGGCGGTCGGGTCCGCCTCCGCCACGCCGCCCCGGCTGATCCGCCTCGACTACACGCCCCGAGGCGGCCGTAAGGCTCCGCGGGTGGTGCTGGTCGGCAAGGGCATCACCTTCGACACCGGCGGCCTCAACATCAAGCCCGGCGAGGGCATGTCGACCATGAAGCGCGACATGACCGGTGGCGCCGTCGTGATGGCGGTGCTGGCTGCGTTGCGGGGCCTCGGCTGCCCGCTCCGCGTCACCGGCCTGGTGCCCGCAGCGGAGAACGCCATCGGCGCCGGTGCCATGCGCCCCGGCGACGTGCTCACCCAGCACGGCGGACGGACGACGGAGGTCACCAACACCGACGCCGAGGGCCGGCTGGTGCTGGCCGACGCGATGGCCTACGCCGTCGCCGAGCTCGACCCGGCCGTCCTGATCGACGTCGCCACCCTCACCGGCGCGGTCAAGGTCGCCCTCGGCCAGTGGACCGGTGGCTACTTCGCCAACGACGACTCGCTGGCCGCGACGCTCCGCGACGCCGGCGCCGCCGCGGGGGAGCCTTTTTGGCGGTTGCCCCTGGAGGCCGACTACGAGGACACGTTGAAGTCCCACGTCGCCGACGCCAACAACTCCCCGGGCGGGCCCGGCTCGATCACGGCAGCGCTGTTCCTCCAGCACTTCGCAGGCTCCGTGCCCTGGGCCCACCTCGACCTCGCCTCGGTCGGCGACTCCCCGAAGGACTCCTTCGAGTGGACCGCCGGACCCTCCGGCTTCGGTGCCCGCGCGCTGCTCACCTGGCTGACCGGGCCCGACCCGCTGGCCGGGATCGGCTGACCCGCCCGCCTGGTTTCGAGACGGGCGCAGACGGCCGCGCCTCGCTCACTCAACCAGCGGGGCACGTCCCGGCCGGGCCGCTCTGCCCGGCGGGCTCGCTGCGGTCGCGCCGCCGCGGCTGCGCCGCGTCGGCGCGTCCTCACTCGGGCGCCCACTCCTTCTTCGCCACCAGCAGGCCGTCGCCGACCGGCAGGAGCATCGGCACCAGCGACTCGTGGGCGGCGATCTCCTTGCCGAGGTCGCGGATCGCGGTGGTCTCCTCGTCACGCTGGGACGGATCGGCCACCCGGTCGTGCCAGAGGGCGTTGTCGAACGCGACGATCCCACCGGGACGCAGCAGCCGCAGCGCCTCCTTGAGGTAGGCGGCGTACTCCGCCTTGTCGCCGTCGCAGAAGACCAGGTCGTAGTGCCCGTCGGTCAGCCGGGGGAGCACGTCGAGGGCGGCGCCGGCGATGGTGCGGGCGCGCTGAGGCGGGATGCCGTCGTCGTTGTAGGACTCGCGGGCGAGGCGCTGGTGCTCGGCCTCGATGTCGATGGTGGTCAGGACGCCGTCGGACCGCATGCCGCGCAGCAGCCAGAGACCGGAGACGCCGGCGCCGGTCCCGACCTCGACCACGGCGCGGGCCTCGATCACCGACGCCAGGAACCGCAGGGCGGCCCCGCCGCCCGACCCGATCGCGACCGCCCCGACCTCCTCGGCGCGGGCCCGCGCGGCCGCCAGCACGTCGTCCTCGGCCACGAAGGACTCGGCATAGGCCCAGGTGGCGGCCTTGGGAGCGGGGAGGGTCATCACACGGCCTTCCGGTCGAGAGCGTCGTCCGACGCGGCGCCGCCGGACACCGCGACCCTATCGCGCGGTGAGGGTCGCGCCGGCCCTCCGGAACCGCGTCCCCGCCACGGGAACACGGGAGCCGGTCCCGCTCGTTGGACCAGACGAGAGAGCCGGCCGCGGGGGTTTCACATCCTGCGGGGGGCGGTTCTCACAGGGTTTATTCAGGCGGTACGACGAGAGTGCCGAGTACCAGAGGAGCAGACCACTGTTCAGGCCGGTTCAAGGCAGGGCGCGCAAGCGCCACCAGGAGGAGAGCGTGGAGCCCACGCCCCAGCACCCGGACCAGCACCCGGGCCAGCCGTCGGCACAGACCGCCACGCCCGAGGGCGTGCCCACCTGGGAGGAGATCGTCGATCGGCACTCCGAGCGGGTCTACCGCCTCGCGATGCGGCTGACCGGCAACCGCCACGACGCCGAGGACCTCACCCAGGAGGTCTTCGTCCGGGTCTTCCGCAGCCTGTCGACCTACACCCCTGGCACCTTCGAGGGCTGGATCCACCGGATCACCACCAACCTCTTCCTCGACCAGGCCCGCCGCAAGCAGCGGATCCGCTTCGACGCGCTCTCCGACGAGCGGGCGGACCGGCTCCACAGCGACGCTTCCCGGCCCCGACTCGGCTTACGCCGACCAGACCTTCGACGACGACATCGAGCGTGCTCTGGCCACTCTGCCGCCGGAGTTCAGGGCCGCGGTCGTCCTGTGCGACGTCGAGGGCCTGTCCTACGAGGAGATCGCGCAGATCCTCGACGCCAAGCTCGGCACCGTCCGCTCCCGGATCCACCGTGGCCGCGCGATGCTGCGCGAGGCGCTCGCCCACCGGGCGCCGGCGCAGGGAGGACCCGCTACCAGGGCCCGAAGAGCCTGCCCGGCATCCCCGGCCTGCACGCAGGGGTCCACGTCGTGATCGGCCATCTCGGCCCGCGGGTCAGCGCGCTCCTCGACGGCCAGCTGTCCGTGGCGGAGGAGGAGAAGGCCTGGGAGCACGTCCACTCCTGCTACGAGTGCCGGGACGCCGTCGAGCGCGAGGGTTGGGTGAAGACCCGGCTCGCCACCATGCAGTTCGAGGGCTCCTCAGTGCCCTCCCACCTCAAGGGCTCCCTGCTCGTCCGCGGCCTGGTGGCCGACTGGCCGCCGCTGGCCGACGACCCGTCGCTGGCCGCTCGCGGCCGCCGCCATCTCGGTCTCGCCGGCATCAGCAGTGGCGCCGTCGGCGCGGCCGTGATGGGCGTGCTGGCCCTCGGGGCGTCGCCGGCCAACGCGCCCGGGGCGATCACCCGGCCGCCCCCGAGTCCTTCGGCGACACCTTGTCAACGCCATCACCGCGGTGATCGACCGCGACTTCCGCCTCGGCCCGCAGCCCACGGACGCCCGTCCGAGCGGTCACGGGCACCGTCGTACACTCGCGCCGTAGGGCCGGTCGGCCCACCGCCGGTTCGCCGGTGGCACCGCCCGTGAGCGAGCCTCGTGGGAGAGGCCGAGTGGAGAGTCAGGACGCCGTGAGCGACGAGCAGCCCCGCGACGGCGAGGACACCGCCCCCCTGTCGTTCCCGCCCGAGCCGACCCCGTCGGCTCCCCTCGAGGCCGAGGACACCGTGACCCTGGGCTGGTTGCCACCTCGTGCCCAGCAACCCCCGCACTCGTGGACCCCGCCCGGTGCCGCCTACGACGCGCCGTACGCCGGTGCCCACGCCGCGCCCGCCCCGCCGACCACCGCCATCCCCACCCAGCAGGCACCCTCGAGCGGCACCGCCGGGATGCCGGGTCGGCTGTGGCCGCTGGTGGCCCTGCTCGCCCTCGTCGTCGGCGTGATCGGCGGTGTGGTCGGAGGAGCGGCCTATCAGACCTGGCACCGCAACAGCGTGTCCGACGGCATGGTTGCGGACGGACTGGCCGCCTCGGGCACCTCCTCGCAGGCCCCCCTGCCGGCGAACAACCGGTCGGTCGCGGCCGTCGCCCAGCGACTGCTGCCGAGCACCGTCCAGGTGCTGGCGCAGTACCAGGGCAAGAAGGACGGAGCCACCGGCTCCGGCTTCGTGCTCGACCGGTCGGGCCACTACATCACCAACAACCACGTCGTCGCCGATGCGGTCGCCCACCACGGCCCGATCGAGATCGTCGACCAGAACGGCGACAAGTACGTGGCCACGGTCGTCGGCCGCAGCCCGACCTACGACCTCGCGGTGCTCTACGTCAAGGGCGCCCCGCGGCTGCCCCCGGCGAGCCTGGGCACGGCCCGTGCGCTGCGGGTCGGTGACCAGGTCGTCGCCTTCGGCTCGCCGCTGGGCCTCAGCTCGACGGTGACCTCGGGCATCGTCAGCGCCCTCAACCGACCGGTGACCACCAGCGAGACCGGCTCGAACGCGTCGTCCTACATCAACGCCGTGCAGACCGACGCGGCGATCAACCCCGGCAACTCCGGGGGCCCGCTGGTCGACCTGCACGGGCAGGTCGTCGGCGTGAACTCCGCGATCGCCACCACGGGTAGCAGCACGTCGGGCCAGGCCGGCAACATCGGCGTGGGGTTCGCGATCCCCATCGACCAGGTCAAGATCACCGCCGACCAGATCCTGCGCACCGGCGAGGCGCGCTACCCCGTCATCGGCGCGACCGTGAACACCGGCGAGACCGGCGACTCGGGCGCGAAGATCCTCGCGGTCGCCTCGGACAGCCCGGCCGCCAAGGCCGGGATGCGCAAGGACGACCTGGTGACCGCGGTGCAGGGGGAGAAGGTCGCCGACGGGATCGCCCTGATCGTGGCCATCCGTGCCCATCGGCCCGGTGACACGGTGCACTTCTCGGTCAGGCGCGGAGCCTCACAGCTGGACCTCCGGGTCACCCTCGGCTCCCAGGTCGGCTGAGTCGTCGGCCGGGCCGCCCTCGGCGGGGCCGCCCTCGGCGAAGGGGTGGGTGTCGACGTAGGTCCGGGTCTCGTCGTACATCCGAGCGATGTAGGCCTCGAGCTGGTCGGACTCGACCCGCCACTGCCGGCGGCCACCGATCCGGATCGCCGGAGGTCGCCGCGCCGGACGAGGGCGTAGACCTGGGCCTGGGAGGTGTTGAGGACCTCGGCGACGTCAGCCAGCGACAAGAACCGCGGCGCGGGAGCCATGGGGCCATCGTTGCACGAGTGACCGCGGGGCCCTTCGCCCGTGGAACCGGTCCTGTGGAGGAGGCTCCCGCCAGGCACTGGATCGGGGTGATGATGGTCCGGTGACCAGGAATCTCGGGATCTCGGACACGCCTGCCGCCCGCTGGGCTGCCACCCCCGGCTGGCGCGACCCACGGCTCTGGGTCGGGGTGGCGATCGTGGCGGTGTCGGTGCTGGCCGGCGCCTGGGCGTTCGGCAGCAGCGACGACACGGTGCCGGTGTGGGCGGCGACCACTGCCCTTCCGGCCGGTCATCGCCTGACCGCCGACGACCTGACCGTACGGCGCGTCCGCTTCGCCGCCGCCGGCGACCGGCTGCCCTACCTCGCGGCCGACCGGCAACTCCCGGCCGACGCCGTGCTCCTCCGTCCGGTCGGCGAGGGCGAGCTCCTGCCCGACGCCGCGATCGGCGGTGGCGGCGCAGCCGCGGCTGCTCGGGAGGTGCCGATCTCGGTGGCACCCGACCAGGTGCCGCGTGGGGTCGGGGTCGGCGACGTCGTCGACGTCTACCTCCGACCGGCCACCCACACCGGCTGCGCCGACTCCTCGGTCTGCAACGGCTCGCCGGTGCTCTCCGGCGTGACGGTCGCCGACGCACCCGCCGTCGAGCAACAGTTCGGTCCCGACGGCGCGCGGATGCTCGTGCTGTCGATGGACGAGTCGGCGGCCCGCCGGTTCTTCAGGCTGATGGCAGCCACCGACGACCCTGCCCTCACCGTCGTCGGCCGGGGCTGACATGGTCGTCGTCCTGGTGGTCGCCTCGGGCGCGGCCTGGGAGTCGCCGTTGCTCGCGCTGGTCGGGGAGCGCCACGACCTGGTCCTGCTCAAGCGGTGCGTCGACGTCGACGACCTGCTCGCCTCGGCGAGCGCCGGCCAGGCCGACGCGGCCGTGGTCGCGCTCGATGCCCCCGGGCTCGACCACGCGGCGGTCGACCTCCTCCATCGACACCAGGTCCGGGTCGTGGCCGTCGCCGGGTCGGGCAGTCCGGATGCGGTCCAGACCCGGGCCGCCCGGATCGGGGTCGACGGCCTGGTCGGTGCCGACGACCTTCCTCGGGTCGTCGAGCTGCTCGAGCGTGACGACGAGCCGCTCTCCGACGAGGTCGTCGAGCCGGAGACCTCAGCGGCGGCCGCGGTGACGGCGGGGCGGGTGCTGGTCGTCTGGGGACCAGCAGGTGCCCCCGGCCGGACCACCCTCTCGTGCGGGGTGGCGGCCGCCCTGGCCGCGCGTGGCCTCCGCACCACGCTCGTCGACGCCGACCCCTACGGTGGGTCGGTCGCGCAGCACCTCGGCGTGCTCGACGAGGTCTCGGGCCTGCTGAGCGTCGCCCGGTCGAGCGCCGACGGTGGGCTCGCGCGCGGGTTCGCCAGTGCCCAGCGCGCACTGGACGACGACCTCACCGTGGTCACCGGCCTGCCTCGGCCCGACCGGTGGCTGGAGGTCCGGTCCGGGGTCCTCGAGCACCTCCTCGAGGTCGCCCGCCGTACCGGTCACGTCGTGGTCGACACCGGCTTCAGCCTCGAGGACGACCCGGCCGGCGACCTGATGTCCCGCCCCGGTCGCAACCAGCTGACCCTGGCCGCCCTCGACGTCGCCGACGAGATCGTGGTGGTGGGGTCGGCCGACCCGGTCGGCCTGTCCCGGCTGGCGCGCGGGCTGGTCGACCTCCGGGAACGCGTCCCAGGTGCGCCCGTCCGCGTCGTGGTCAACCGGATGCGGTCGAGCCTCGGCTGGACCGAGCGCGACATCGTCGGCATGGTCGAGGGCTTCGCCCGGCTGGCGGCGTCCATTTCCTGCCCGACGACCGGGCCGCAGCCGACCGGGCGCTGATCTCCGGGTCGAGCGTCGCCGAGCAGCCCGACTCCCAGCTCGCCGGCGCGGTCACCGAGGTCGCCTCTGCCGGTCCTGTCCCCGGCGCCGGATCGGGTGGGTCGTCGGCGGGGGCGCCGGTCGCCGTGGTTCGGGCGTGGCCGGGGGACGGGGTGAGTCAAGGGGCAGGGCTGGGTGCGCTGCGAGGAAGGGGGCCGGTGACCCCTTCCTCGTAGTGGTGCCGGGTGGGTGGATGGGTGCTCGGCGGCGGCCGTTCGACGAGGGCGGTGCGCCGCTGGGCCCCTGATCGGCCGGGTGGGTTCGGGCGGCGAGCGGGAACCGGCTCAGCTGGAGAAGAGCAGGTACAGCCCGCCGGTGGTGAAGGCGATCATCGCGGCGAGCAGCGGGAGCTGGCCGGTGAGCTGGTGCTTCTTCGGCAGCAGCTTGATCGCCCGCTCGTGGGCGGCGATGACGCCGACGACGTGGCCGGCCACGACCGCCAGCACCTTGACCTCGGCGAGGAAGGTCGGGTGGTAGGAGAGCCAGTAGGGCACCGACCAGCCGCCGGTGCCGAAGAGGTTGCTGCCGTTGCTCAGCGGGTCGCTGGCCTGGATCAGGGTCTGGGTGCCGATCTCGACCAGGTAGCTGAGGTAGTGGGCGACGATGTAGCCGACGATGATCGGCACCACCGAATGGGCGTAGAGATCGGGCAGCGCGGTGCGGCGCAGCCCCGGCCCTACTCCGGTGGAGATGCAGGCGACCCAGAAGATCACCCCGATGGTCAGGCAGAAGCCGAGGAGGCCGAGGTTGTTCTGGAAGGTGATCGAGATCCCCGTGCTCTGGGTGAACGTCAGCCACGGCGACGACTCGCGGAACGCGTCGAACGCCGTGCTGCCGAACAGGACCGCGACCACCGCGGTCAGCCCGCGCCGGGCCTCGGTGGAGTCGAGGTTGGCCAGCGGGCTGCGGACGGCCAGGGTGTCGTCGCGCCGGCCCCAGATCGAGAGCTGGGCGACCAGCGAGGAGTAGACCTCGAACGGGTCGGCGAGGGCGTAGAAACGGTTCCCGAACAGCGCTCCGCCGAGGATCATCACCGCGAGGTAGATCGCGCACCACAGCCGCACCGTGGCCAGGTCGACGTTGTGGGGGTAGACCAGCTCCATCCAGACGAAGGCGTACAGACCGATCGCGGCCGGCCAGACCCCGAGCCACTCCGGATAGGTCAGGACCCCCTGGTCGGGGTCGCCGCCGGAGACGCGAGCGAGTCCGGCGTTGATCGTGCGGAACGGGCTGATCCCCTTCCAGACCCGGCCGAAGAGCACCGAGGCGACCACCATGCCGACCCAGATCCAGACGTAGAAGATGCCGAAGATCGGGTTGATGAGGAGGTCCTTGCCGCGGACCGCGATCAGCACCAGGTAGCACAGGCCGGACAGGCCGACGACCCGCAGCAGGATCTGCCAGGCGGTGGAGTCGAGCCAGCCGGACAGCCACGCCGGGGCCGGGCGCCCGCTGGTGGCCGCGTCGTACCGCGGCTTGCGCCACGCGACGGCGAGCACGACGAAGGAGACCCCCACCGCCAGCGCCGCACCGAGGATCGCCAGGGTGCGGGAGATGGGCAGGTCCTGGGCGCCGCCGAGGCCGTGCTGGGGGAGCAGCAACGGCAGGAGTACGCCGGTCACCGGATCTGGAGCTTGAACAGGACCTTGTCGAACGTGTGCGACTCGACGGTGACCACGCCCGGGGCCGCGATCGGGGTCGAGCTTCAGGGTCGAGGTCCCCGCCTTGTACTCGAACTCCTGCTCCGGCGAGGAGTGCACGTGGATCTCCCCGGGCGCGTCCGCGGTGACGTGGAAGCTGATCGGCTGACCGACCGAGGCCTGGATCACGCTGCCGTTCGGCGTGGTCTGGTCGCCCTTGAACGTGATGTCGATGACCAGGGGCGCAGCGCCCGGCCCCGAGCCTCCGGAGCTGCTGCTGCTGCCACAACCGGAGAGACCGAAGGAGGCGACGAGCGTGAGGATGACGGCGGCGATGAGGTGGTGCAGTCGTCGCATCTGTGGCCTTTCTCGCAGCGGACCCGACCGGTCCTGCCGGACACCTCTGTCAGAATCCCATGGAGGGCAAGGAATCCAGCACGGGGGTGGCAGATGGGCGATCGTCTCCGGGCGCGCGATCTCGCCTTCCTGACCGCCGAGACGCCGACGGCGCCGCGTCACAACGCGACGGTCGAGATCTTCGACCCCGGGCCGCAGGGGCTCGACCACGAGACCCTGGTCCAGCTGGTCGGCGACCGGCTCGCGTTCGTGCCGCGCTACCGGCAGCGGGTGCGCTGGGTCCCGGGCCATCTCGCCAACCCGGTCTGGGTCGACGACCCGCACTTCGAGCTCGACTACCACGTACGGCGCTCGGCGCTGCCGCGACCGGGCTCGCTGGAGCAGCTGCGCGAGCTGGTGGCCCGGATCGTGTCCCGGCCGCTGGACCGCAACCGCCCCCTGTGGGAGGTCTACTTCGTCGAGGGCCTGGCCGACGGTCGGGTCGCGATGCTGTCCAAGGCCCACCAGGCGCTCGTCGACGGGGCCGAGGTGGTCGACCTGGCGCAGGTGCTGCTGGACCGCACCCCCCAGCGCCGTGAGCTCGGTGGTGACGAGTGGCATCCCGGGCGGCCCGTCACCGGCTCGGCCATGATGCTCGAGGCGCTCCGCGACAGCGTGGGCACGCCCTACACCGCCCTCGACACCGCCGTCGGCGCGGCCGACGCGGTCCTCCGCGAGGTCGGCTCGGCGGGTCGCCGCGTGGTCTCGGTCGCCAACGCCCTGGCGGGTCGCCGTCACGAGCAGCTCACCCCGATCAGCGGCCCGCTCTCGCAGCAGCGGCTGCTCGTCTCGACCCGTCGCCCCCTCGCCGAGCACCGCCGCGTCCGCGACGCCCACGGCGGCACCGTCAACGACGTCGTCCTCACCACCATCACCGGAGCCCTGCGCAGCTGGCTGATGACCCGCTCCGAGTCGCTCGGCGGCCTCAAGCAGGTGCGCGCGCTGGTGCCGGTGTCCGTGCACGACCAGGAGCTCGAGGCGACCTCGCTCGGCACCCAGATCGCGCCCCACTTCGTCGACCTGCCGATCAGCGAGCCGAGCCCGGTGATCCGGCTGCACCAGGTGTCCTACGCGTTCAAGGCCCACAAGGAGACCGGCCGCGCGGTTGCGGCCAACCGCATCGCGGGCATCGCCGGCTTCGCTCCGTCGACGTTCCACGCGATCGGCTCCCGGCTGGCGTTCGAGCAGCAGCGGCGCGGCTTCCAGCTCACGGTGACCAACGTCCCAGGCCCGCAGTTCCCGCTCTACGCCGCGGGTGCGCAGATGGAGCAGACCTACCCGGTGCCGCCGCTGCTGCCCGGCCACGCCCTGGCGATCGGCGTGACGTCGTACGACGGCAACGTCTTCTACGGCGTGACCGCCGACCGCGACCTGGTGCCCGACGCAGACGTGTTCGCGACCTGCATCGACGAGGCGCTGGACGAGCTGCTCGACACCGTGGGTGACGCTCGGCCGCGCGTGCCGCGGGGGCGCCGTACCAAGGCCGTGAAGAAGTCGTGACCCGCCTCTACCTGCCCGCCACGACGCGGCTGCTCGTCACGCTCGCCAGTGGCGGTCCCGTGATCGTCGACGACGACGTGGTGGTCGTGCCCGATGACGCGGCGGACCACGAGGACCTCGAGTACGACGCGCTGATGACGGCAGCGGAGATCTCGGCGCTCCGGGCCGGCGAGCTCGACCCGGGGAGCGGCGACGTGTCGTCGTGGTGGCCGAGGTGACCGGCTCCGACCTCCCCGGCTCGGTCTCCCTGGCCGACGTCGTCGCCGTCCATGCCGACGCCGCCGACCTGCCCGCCGACCGCCCGGCGACCCGCCCGGCGACCTGCCCGGCGACCTGCCCGGCGACCTGCCCGGCGACCTGCCCGGCGACCCGACCGACCCCGACCTCTTGGGCGACCTGTGCTGGTATGCCACCCAGGAGATCTGCGACCTGCTGCGCTGACCGCACGCTCCGGCGGGGCACCGGATTGAGCGCGCCACCCCATGTCTGACAACATCGCGGGCATGAACGGCGTCACCCACCCCCCGCACCCGGTCAACGAGCCCAACCTCACCTACGCGCCCGGGAGCCCCGAGCGGGAGGGTCTGCTCGTCGAGCTCGAACGACAGCAGCGCCGCCAGGTGACCCTGCGCGCCCACATCGGTGGCCGCAAGCGCAGCGGCGGCGGCGCCGAGATCAACGTCGTCCAGCCGCACAACCACCACCACGTGCTCGGCACGTTGAAGGCCGCGACGGCGCGCGACGCGCAGGCCGCGATCAAGGCCGCGAACGACGCGGCTCCGGGCTGGCGGGCGATGTCGTTCGACGACCGCGCCGCGATCATCCTCAAGGCCGCCGACCTGCTGGCCGGCCCCTGGCGCCAGCGCCTCAACGCCGCCACCATGCTCGGCCAGTCCAAGACCGCCTTCCAGGCCGAGATCGACGCGGCGTGCGAGCTGATCGACTTCTGGCGCTTCAACGTCCACTTCGCCCGGCAGATCCTGGCCGAGCAGCCGATCGCCAACAGCCCCGGCATCTGGAACCGCACCGACTACCGCCCGCTCGAGGGCTTCGTCTACGCGATCACACCGTTCAACTTCTCAGCGATCGCCGGCAACCTGCCGACGGCCCCGGCCCTGATGGGCAACACCGTGCTCTGGAAGCCCGCCGTCACCCAGCAGCTCGCGGCCAACCTCACCATGGAGCTGCTCGAGGAGGCCGGCATGCCGCCCGGCGTCATCAACATGCTCCCCGGTCACGGGCACGACATCTCGGAGGTCGCACTCGCCCACCCCGACCTGGCCGGCATCCACTTCACCGGCTCGACCGGGGTCTTCCACCACCTGTGGCAGACCGTCGGCGCCAACATCGCGTCGTACCGCTCCTACCCGCGCGTCGTCGGCGAGACCGGCGGCAAGGACTTCGTGGTCGCCCACGCCAGCGCCGACCCCGACGTGCTCCGCACCGCCCTGATCCGCGGTGCGTTCGAGTACCAGGGGCAGAAGTGCAGCGCCGCCTCCCGTGCGTACGTCGCGAGGACGGTGTGGGCCAAGATGCGCGATCAGTTCGTGGCCGAGGTCGAGGCCCTGAGGATGGGCGACGTCACCGACCTGTCCAACTTCATGGGCGCCGTGATCGACGACCGCGCCTTCGCCAAGCACAAGAGCGCCATCACGCGGGCCAAGCGCAACAGCCACCTGTCGATCGTGGCCGGCGGCCAGGTCGACGACTCCGTCGGCTACTTCGTGCGGCCGACCGTCGTGGTCTCGACGGACCCGAAGGACCAGATGTTCTCCACGGAGTACTTCGGCCCGATCCTCACCGTCCACGTCTACGACGACAACCGCTACGACCGGATGCTGGCGCAGATGGAGTCGTTCGCGCCGTACGCCCTGACCGGCTCGATCATCGCCCAGGACCGTCGGGCGATCGCCGAGGCGCAGGACTTCCTGCGCTTCGCGGCCGGCAACTTCTACATCAACGACAAGCCCACCGGCGCGGTCGTCGGCCAGCAGCCGTTCGGTGGCGCCCGGGCCTCCGGCACCAACGACAAGGCCGGCTCGGCCGCCAACCTGATGCGCTGGATCAGCCCGCGGTCGATCAAGGAGACGTTCGTCCCGCCGACGGACTACCGCTACCCCCACATGAGGTAGCGGGACTCAAGCCGCCTGGCGAGCAAGCTCGCTGCGGCGTTCGCTCCGGCCGTCTCGCCCCGGCTTCGCCGGGCCGAGACGTCCTCACTCAGGCCACTCGCCGCGCAGCCACTTCACGCCCACCGTGTTCTGGGCGTCGAAGACCCGGTCGACGAACCCGCCGATCATCTCCTCGAGCTTGCCGCCGACCAGGGGGATGCTGACCCGCACGGCGATGTCGATGTGCTGGGTGACGTCGGCGCCGTCCTGGTCGAGCGAGATCGTGCCGCGGATGTCGCCGGGCTTGCCGGGGACGGTGACGTCGATGTCGGCGCCGTCGGGTGAGCCCCACGTCTCGTGCTGCAGGAAGCGGATCTCGGGCCCGGTGAGCTTCTGCGCCATCGCCGGGATGCGGTCGGTGCCGTGCGCCTGCTCGATGCTCACCTCGGCCCCGGTGCCGTCGGGGGTGATCTGGCAGGAGAAGTCGGTCACGTGCTGGAAGACCGAGACCGCCGTCCGGTACTCCGGGTCGACGAGCATCGCGTAGACGTCGGCCACCGTCGCGTCGGGGTAGGTCAGGGTGTGGTCGAGCCGCCTCATCGCTCGCCCGCCAGCCAGCTGGTGCCGACCAGGTGCTCCTCGTCCCAGCCCTCCCTGATCAGGTGCTCGAGCTGAGGCTCGATCTTCTTCCCCAGGAACGGCACCGGCACCTTGGCCTCCCCTTCGAACGTGTCGAGGCAGCCCGACCCGTCCTCCACCAGCACCCGCCGGCCGTGGACGCCGCCGGGCTTGCCCGGCGACGTGATCGAGAACTCCGCCGAGGTGCCCGACCAGTGCTCCGCCTGGACCGTCCGGAGCGTGGCTCCGGCGAACGACCGGACGAACGACGGCACGTCGGCCAGGTCGCTCTCCATCGTGAGGGTCACGACCTCGGACGCCACCTCGGCGTGCACCGAGATCGGCTTCTGGGCCCAGGCCGCGCGTTCGCGGAACACCGGATCCAGCAGCATCTCGCGCACCTCGCCGACGGAGGCGTCGTATCGGACTGAGTGGGTCACCCGCATGCGCGCCATCATGCCCGACGGACCTTCGGGCCCCGGGCTGCGGGCCGGTCGCGACCAGGCTGCGGGACGGCGTTGCGCACGTCGGGTTGGTACGCCGTTCCGCGGAGTCCTAACCTCGAGTTGTGTCAATGACGACCGCCCTGTCGACGGACCCCGAGAAGTCCCACCTGCTGGACCAGGCCATCGCTCTCGCCGAGCGCAGCTCCGGCACCGGAGGACCGCCGAAGAAGGACGTCGCCGCCCTCCTCCACGCCTACTACCGCCACGTCGCCATCGAGGACGTGATGGACCGCTCCGCCGAGGAGCTGTACGGCGCGCTGGTCTCGCACTACCGCCTGGCCCAGGTGCGACCGCAGGGGACCGCCCGCGTCCATGTCTTCACGCCGACCCTGGCCGAGCACGGCTGGTCGGCCGGTGGCCACTCGGTGGTGGAGGTCGTCACCGACGACATGCCGTTCCTCGTCGACTCGGTGGTCATGGAGCTGACCCGTCAGCAGCGTGACGTCCACCTCGTCGTCCATCCGCAGTTCGACGTCGGCCGTGACGTCGCCGGCAACCTCGAGACCATCGCCTGCCCGGACAACGAGTCGGCGCCACCGACCGACGGCTCCGAGCGTGAGTCGTGGATGCACGTCGAGATCAGCCGGATCGGCCACGACGAGGACATGGACGCGATCGCGACCAAGCTGCAGCGCGTGCTGCGCGACGTCCGCGAGTCGGTCGAGGACTGGGAGCGGATGCGCCTGCAGGTGCGCGACATCATCGGCGACCTGCGCCAGACCCCGCCGACCTCCGTGTCCGCCACCGAGCTCGGCCGTGGCGTCGCGTTCCTGGAGTGGCTGGCCGACGAGCACTTCACGTTCCTCGGCTACCGCGAGTACCACCTCGCCCACGGCGACGACGGCGAGTACCTCACGGCTGTCCCGGGCACGGGCTACGGCATCCTCCGCAACGACCCCGACATGGCGGCCGGGCGTGGGCCGGCTGCCCGACGCGGTCGCGGCCAAGGCCCACGAGCACACGCTGCTGGTGCTGGCGAAGGCCAACTCCCGCTCCACCGTGCACCGCCCGGCCTACCTCGACTACGTCGGCGTGAAGACCTTTGGCGACGACGGCGAGGTCACCGGCGAGCGCCGGTTCCTCGGCCTGTTCTCCAGTGCCGCCTACACCGAGTCGGTCTGGCACGTGCCGCTGCTGCGCGAGAAGGCCAAGGACGTCCTGAAGACGCTCGGGCTCGACCCCCACAGCCACGCCGGCAAGGCCCTCATCGACACCCTCGAGACCTACCCGCGCGACGAGCTCTTCCACACGCCGGTCGACGAGCTGGCCACGATGGCGAGCCGGGTCATGGAGACCCGCGGGCCGTCGGCAGCTGCGGATCTTCGTCCGGCGCGACACCTACGGGCGCTACGTCAGCGTGCTGGTCTTCCTGCCCCGCGACCGCTACAACACCGCGGTCCGCGAGCGCTTCTCCCACCTCCTCAAGGAGAGCTTCGGCGGCGAGTCGATCGAGTTCACGGTGCGGATGAGCGAGTCCACGACCGCGCGCGTCCACTTCGTCGTCCACCCGCCGAGGGGGCAGGCGATCCCCGACGTCGACGTCTCCGAGCTGGAGCGGCGGTTGACCGACGCGTCGCGCTCGTGGCGCGACGACTTCACCGCCGCCGTGATCGCGGAGTACGGCGAGGACGTCGGCTCGCGCCTGGCGCGCACCTACGAGACGTCGTTCCCCGAGGCCTACAAGGAGGACTTCTCGGCGGCCACCGGTGCGCTCGACCTGGGCCGGCTCGAGGCGCTCGGCGAGCGCGGCACGGACCTGTCGCTCTTCTCGCCGCTCGACGCGGCGCGTGGTGAGGCGCGCCTCAAGGTGTTCCGTCGGGGTTCGGCGATCTCGCTGTCGCAGGTGCTGCCGGCCCTGTCGTCGATGGGCGTCGAGGTCGTCGACGAGCGGCCCTACCAGCTCGACCACGGGCTGACGTCCTACATCTACGAGTTCGGGCTGCGCTACCCGCCGGGCATGCCCGACAAGATGCGCGAGCCCTTCCAGGACGCGATCCGCGCGATCTGGGACGGGTACAACGAGATCGACGGCTTCAACGCGCTCGTGCTCGGTGCCGGGCTGACCTGGCGGCAGGCCACGGTGCTCCGGGCCTACGCCAAGTACATGAAGCAGGGCAACAGCCCCTTCGCGGTGGACTACATCGAGGAGGCGCTGCGCGGGAACACCGACATCACCCGGCTCCTCGTCCAGCTGTTCGAGGCGAGCTTCGACCCAGGCCGCAACGGGCTGGCCGCCGACGCCGAGGCCCGTAAGGCGCGGCTGGAGGAGATCACGACCCGCATCGAGCGCGCGCTCGACGACGTCGCCAGCCTCGACCACGACCGGATTCTGCGGTCCTACCTGACCCACATCCAGGCGACGCTGCGGACCAACTACTTCCAGCTCGACGGTGAGTCGAAGGACGCGTCCCACCACGCCTACATGTCGTTCAAGCTGGAGCCGTCGGCGATCCCCGACCTGCCGGAGCCGCGACCGCGCTTCGAGATCTTCGTCTACTCGCCGCGGGTCGAGGGCGTCCACCTCCGCTTCGGCGCGGTCGCCCGTGGTGGCCTGCGCTGGTCCGACCGCCGCGACGACTTCCGCACCGAGATCCTCGGCCTGGTGAAGGCGCAGATGGTCAAGAACACCGTGATCGTGCCCGTGGGCGCGAAGGGCGGCTTCTTCTGCAAGCAGCTGCCCGACCCGGCCGATCGTGACGCGTGGCTGGCCGAGGGCATCGCCTGCTACAAGACGTTCATCTGCGGGCTGCTCGACATCACCGACAACCTGGTCGACGGCGAGACGGTGGCGCCGCGCGACGTCGTACGGCACGACTCCGACGACTCCTACCTCGTGGTCGCCGCCGACAAGGGCACGGCGACGTTCTCCGACATCGCCAACGGCGTGGCCAAGGACTACGGCTTCTGGCTCGGCGACGCCTTCGCCTCCGGCGGCTCGGTCGGCTACGACCACAAGGCGATGGGGATCACCGCGCGCGGCGCCTGGGTCGCCGTGGAGCGTCACTTCCGCGAGCGCGGCCTCGACTGCCAGACGGAGGACTTCACCTGCGTCGGCATCGGCGACATGTCCGGCGACGTCTTCGGCAACGGCCTGCTCTGCTCCGAGCACACCAAGCTGATCGCGGCGTTCGACCACCGCGACGTCTTCGTCGACCCCGACCCCGACCCGGCGGCGTCGTTCGCGGAGCGCACGCGGATGTTCGGCCTCCCAAGGTCGAGCTGGCAGGACTACGACAAGTCGCTGATCTCCGAGGGAGGTGGCATCTGGCCCCGGTCGCTGAAGTCGATCCCGGTCAGTGCCCAGATGCGCAAGGCGCTCGGCCTCGAGTCGTCGGTCTCGGCGATGACGCCGGCCGAGCTGATGAAGGCGATCCTGCAGGCGCCGGTCGACCTGCTCTGGAACGGCGGCATCGGCACCTACGTGAAGTCCTCCGACGAGACCCACGGCGACGCCGGCGACAAGGCCAACGACGCGATCCGGGTCGACGGGCGCGAGGTGCGCGCCCGGTGCGTCGGCGAGGGTGGCAACCTCGGGCTCACCCAGCGCGGCCGGATCGAGTACGCCGAGTCCGGCGGCGACGGACACGGCGGCGCCATCAACACCGACTTCATCGACAACTCCGCCGGCGTCGACACCTCCGACCACGAGGTGAACATCAAGATCCTCCTCGACCGGGTCGTCCGCGACGGCGACCTGACCGAGAAGCAGCGCAACCTCCTGCTCGCCGAGATGACCGACGAGGTCGGCTCGCTGGTGCTGCGCGACAACTACGAGCAGAACCTCGCCCTCGCCAACGCAGCCGCCAACGCGTCGTCGCTGCTCCACGTCCACGAGGACTGGATGCGCACCCTCGAGCGAGAAGGGGTGCTCAACCGCGAGCTCGAGGGTCTGCCCTCCTCGCGCACCGTACGGCGACGGCTCGAGCGCGGCGTGGGCCTCACCACTCCGGAGCTCTCGGTGCTGCTGGCCTGGACCAAGATCGTGCTGGCCGAGAAGCTGATCGGCTCCGACCTGCCCGACGACCCCTACTGCCACGTCGACCTGATGGCCTACTTCCCCCGCCAGCTCCGTGAGGGCTTCGAGGCCGCGATCGTGCAGCCACCCCCTGCGTCGCGAGATCATCGTGACCCAGGTGGTCAACGACCTGGTCAACGGCGCCGGCATGACCTTCTGGCCGCGGCTGGCCGGTGAGACAGGGGCGACGCCCGAGGAGCTCACCCGCGCCAACTTCGTGGCTCGCGAGATCTTCGGCTCGCTGCCGATGCGCGAAGAGATCAAGGGATTCGACAACAAGCTCGACGCCGGCTGCCAGACCCGGATGCGGGTGGAGATGCGCACGCTCGTCGAGCGCGCGTCGCGCTGGCTGGTCACCAACCGCCGGCCGCCGCTCGACAGCCAGGCCACGGTCGACTACTTCCGGACCACCGTGCAGCAGCTGATGAGCGAGCTGCCCTCGGTGCTGACGGGCCGCGAGCTGCGTGCCTACGAGGGACGCCGCTCGAGCCTGGTCGACCTCGGCGTCCCCGACGACCTGGCCTCCCGCGTGGCGGTGCTCCACCCGGCGTACCAGCTCCTCGGCGTCGTCGAGATCGCCGACAAGCTGTCGCTGGAGCCGCTCGAGGTGGCTCGGCTGCACTTCGCCCTGGGCGAGCGGCTCGGGCTGCCCCTCCTCGTCACCCGGATCCTGGCGCTGCCGCGCGACGACCGCTGGCAGACCATGGCGCGGGCGGCGCTGCGCGACGACGTGTACGCCGTGCACGCCCAGCTCACCGCCCAGGTGCTGCGCGACACCGACCCCTCGGAGTCGGTCACTGCCCGGATCCAGGCATGGGAGGACGACGACGCAGTGGTCGTCACCCGGGCGGCCACGACGCTGGGCGAGATCTGCTCCGACGAGAGCGCCGACCTGGCCCGGATGTCGGTCGGACTGCGCGTCGTCCGGGGCCTCCTGGCCGGCTGAGAGCACCTGACCACACCGCCGGACCCCGGCGAGAAGGCGGGGCCCGGCGGCTCGGGGGATCGGAGCGCCCGAGCGTTCGGTCGCCCCGCATGGCGTCGCCGAGTACAACGGCGGAAGTCGGCGGCGCCACGTTCTGGGGGGTGGTGCTGGCACCCAGGGTCCGGCACCGTCCCTGCCAGCCACCTGACAGTCACCCGGCGTCACCTGTCAGCCGGCGTCCTCAGCGGGCCGGCACCCTGACCTCGAACCGTCCGCCGGGTCCTGGGCAGGCGACCAGGTCACCGCCTGCGGCGCGCGCCATCCGGCGGGCCAGCGCCAGCCCGAGCCCGCTGCCGTCGGCAGACGTGGTGTGGCCGGGGGAGAAGACGGTCTCGAGGTCGGCGGGGGGTACGCCGGGCCCGTCGTCGACGACGGCGATCACGACGGTCCGCCCGTCGCGGCTCACCTCGATCCGCGGTGTGCCGGAGCCGTGGCGCTCGGCGTTGTCGAGCAGCGGCCGCATCGCCGCGGCCACGCGGCGCCACCGGCGCGGCCAGCACCGTCGCGTCGTACGGCGTGGGGTCGAGGCCGAGGGACGCCATCAGCTCCCCGACGGTCGCCCGGTCGTCGCTGCCGGCATGGGCCCGGGCCACCTCGAGCATGGTGCCGATGGAGTCGCGCATCTGCAGGGCGGCGGCGTGGATGCCGTCGAGGCTCTCCCGCTGCTCCGGCGTCGCCGAGCGCCGGGCCAGGTCGGCCTCGGCGAGGACCACCGCCAGCGGGGTGCGCAGCTCGTGGGCGATCTCGTCGGTGAGCCGGCGCTCGGCGGCCAGGGCGTCGCCGATCCGGTCGAGCATGCGGTCGAGGGTGCGGCCGAGGTGGGCGATCTCGTCGCCGCCGGGTCCGGGGTCGAAGCGGGCGGAGGGGTCGTGCTCGCGCCAGTCGTCGGCCAGGTCGGCCATCGCCTGCACCTGGCGCAGCGACCGACCCGCCGCCACCCAGGCCGCCAGCGTCGCCACCAGCACGGTCACGACGCCGAGCAGGATCGAGAGCCACAGGGAGTGCTGCTCGGCGCCCTCGTAGGGCTCGAGGTCCTCGGCGGCGACCACGGTGGCGACCTGCGTGCCCTCGCGGGTGACCGGACGTGCGAGCAGCGACACGTCGTGGGTCGTGGTCTCCTGCTCCGTGGTGCTGCCGGAGAGTGCGGTCACCTCGTCGCCCACCGCTCCGGACGGCATGGTGCCCTCGAGCAGCTGCCCGTCGGCGTCGAAGATCCACACGTTCTGGTCGAGCGCCGGCGCGCTCTGCTCCAGCACCCGCACGCTTCCCGTCGCGGACCACGACCGTGGCTGCGGCGGCGGCGCTGCGGGCGGCCAGGCGGGAGTGGATGGTCGCGTCGTTGCTCCTGGACAGCAACGCCTGGACGCCGATCACGAGGACCACGGCGGTGAGCGTCGAGACGATCAGCGCAGTCGCGGCCAGCCGGGCCCGCAGCGAGGCAGGTCTCACTGCCACCGGTAGCCGACTCCACGCACGGTCGAGATCGGGGACAGCTCGACCCGCTCGAGCTTGGCCCGGAGCCGCCGCACGTAGGAGTCGAGGGTGTTGTCGCTGACGATCGCGCCGTGCGGCCAGGCGGCGGCGACGAGCGTGTGGCGTCGTACGACGGTGCCGGGCTCGGCCATCAGCCGGCCGAGCAGCCGGAACTCGGTGGGCGTCAGCGCGACCTCGGTCTCGTCGAGCACCAGCGCGTGGCGGGCCGGGTCGAGCACGGGCTGACCTTCCTCGGCGGCCCGGGCCGGGGCACTCCGGCGGAGCAGGGCCTCGAGCCGGACCCGGAGCTCGTCGAGCTCGAACGGCTTGGTCAGGTAGTCGTCGGCGCCGGCCTCGAAGCCGGCGATCTTGTCGTGGAGCCCGTCGCGCGCGGTGAGCATCAGCACGGGGGAGATCGACGCCCGCGGCGCGCAGGGCGAGGCAGAGGTCGCGCCCGTCGGCGTCGGGCAGGCCGATGTCGAGCACCAGCACGTCGGGCCGGGACCGGACGAACGCCCGCAGGGCCTCGGCTGCCGTGGCCACCACGGTCGGCTCGTGGCCCATCGCCCGCACCGCCCGGGTCAGCACCGAGCGCAGCGCGGGCTCGTCCTCACAGACACCGACGACGGCCACGCCACGAGCCTAGAGGTCGCTCGGGACCGCCCGGCGGGGCCACGACGAAGTAAGAGGCACTAGACGAGAGACACTCCGTACAAATCGATTGGGTCGTTGTCGGGGGCAAGGGTTATGGTCGATCAACGATGCCTGACGATCGCCTCGCCTCACCGACCACTCACCCGCCCGCCGGCGTGCACTCGCTCTGGCGCCTGCGCGGCTATCTCCGGTCGCACATCCCTGCCCTGGTGATCATGCTGGTGACGTCGATGTCGGGGATCGCGGTCGCGATCTCGATCCCGCTGGTCATCAAGGCGCTGATCGACGGCCCGATCGAGGACCACGACGCCAGCGGCATCCTGCCGCTGGGCCTGCTGGTGCTCGGCCTCGGCATCCTCGAGGCGGTGCTGATCTGGTGGCGCCGCTGGGTCCAGAACAAGGCGGTCCTCGAGGTCGAGACCGAGATGCGGCACGACCTCTACGTGCGGCTCCAGGAGCTGCCGATGAGCTTCCACAGCCAGTGGCAGTCGGGTCAGCTGCTGTCGCGCGCGACCACCGACCTGTCGGCGATCCGCCGGTTCTTCGGGTTCGGGATGCTGTTCCTGGTCGTCAACATCACCCAGGTGACGGTGACCACCGCCGTCCTCCTCTACCTCTACTGGCCGCTCGGCCTGGTCGTCGCCGCGGCGGCCGCGCCGATCGTGTGGCTCTCGATGCGCTTCGAGAAGGGCTACGTCGTGGTCTCCCGCGCCGTACAGGACCAGCAGGGCGACCTCGCCACGCTGGCCGAGGAGGGCGCCGTCGGCATCCGGGTGATCAAGTCGTTCGGCCGCTCGCCCCACGTCTCCGAGCAGTACGACGTGGGCGCGCGCCGGCTGCTCGAGACCAGCATCTCCAAGGTGCGGCTGTCCGCGCGGTTCTGGACCTTCCTCGAGATGATCCCCAACCTCGCCGTCGTGATCGTGCTCCTGCTCGGCGCGATCGGCGTCGGCCGGGGCGCCCTGACGCCCGGCGAGCTGGTCGCGTTCATCACCCTGATGCTGTCGCTGGTGTGGCCGGTGGCCTCGCTCGGCGTGATCCTGGCGATGGCCCAGGAGGCGATGACCGCAGCGGCCCGGGTGCTCGAGATCTACGACACCCTGCCCGACATCGTGTCCGGCACCGCCACGGCTCCGCACGCCCTGGGTCACCTGCGGCTGGAGCACGTCGACTTCACCTACCCCGGCTCCGACACCCCCGTCCTGCGCGACGTCAACCTCGATCTCGCGCCCGGCGAGACGCTCGCGCTGGTCGGCGCCACCGGCTCGGGCAAGACCACGCTCACCGCCCTCGTCCCACGGCTCTACGACGTCAGCGGCGGCCGGGTCACCATCGACGGCGTCGACGTCCGCGACTACTCCCTGGTCGAGCTGCGCTCGCTGGTCGCCACGGCGTTCGAGGAGCCCACCCTGTTCTCGATGAGTGCCCGGGAGAACCTCACCCTCGGCCGCTCCGACGCCACCGACGACGAGATCGCCGAGGCAGTCGAGATCGCCCAGGCCGGCTTCGTCCACGACCTCCCGTGGGGGCTCGACACCCGGATCGGGGAGCAGGGCATGTCGCTCTCCGGTGGTCAGCGCCAGCGCCTCGCGCTGGCCCGCGCCGTCCTCGCCCAGCCCAAGGTGCTGGTGCTCGACGACACCCTCTCCGCCCTCGACATCCACACCGAGAAGCTCGTCGAGGAGGCGCTCCAGCGCGTCCTCGCCTCGACCACGGGCCTGGTCGTCGCCCACCGGGCCTCCACGGTGCTGCTCGCCGACAAGGTCGCACTGCTCCAGGACGGCACGATCACCCACGTCGGCGACCACCGTCACCTGCTCGCCACCGTGCCGGCGTACCGCGAGCTGCTCGCCGCCGACGCCGAGGACCTCGACGACCTCGAGGAGGCAGTCCGCATGAGCGCGACACCTCGTCGACAACGCAGACCCCGGCGGCCGAGCAGGTCCCCGAGGGCCAGGAGTGGCGCGGGGTCGCGGCCGACGGTCGCGACGACCTCACCGCCGAGACGACGGCCCGGCTGGCCGACCGCTCCCGGCGGCTGCTGCGCGACCTGCTGCGGCCCTACGGCGGGGTGCTGAAGCTGCTGGGGATCGTGGTGCTGATCGAGAACGCCGCCCGGCTGTCGATCCCGCTGCTCGTGGCGCTCGGCATCGACAAGGGCATCCCGCCGATCCAGCAGGACGACGACGTCACGACGTTGCTGGTGATCGTCGGGTTCGTGCTCCTCGCGACGGTCGTCCAGGCGATCTCGCGCAACATCTTCCTGGTCCGGTCCGGGCAGATCGGGCAGGACATCCTCTTCGAGATCCGGCAGCGCATCTTCCGGCAGTTCCAGCGACTCAGCCCGGCGTTCCACGACTCCTACACGTCGGGCCGCGTGATCTCGCGGCAGACCTCCGACGTCGACGCGATCTACGAGATGCTCGAGACCGGCTTCGACGGGCTGATCACCGCCGCCCTCACCCTGTTCGGCACCGCCGTGCTGCTGCTCTTCCTCGACGTGAAGCTCGGCCTGGTCGCGCTGCTGTGCGGTCCCTTCCTGGCCTGGGTGACCAACTGGTTCCGCAAGGAGTCGGCGAAGAGCTACCGGGTGACCCGCGAGAAGGTCGCGCTGGTCATCGTCCACTTCGTGGAGTCGATGAACGGCATCCGCGCCGTCCAGGCCTTCCGCCGTGAGCGCCGTAACCAGGAGATCTTCGACGACGTCAACGACCAGTACCGCGCGGCCAACCTGGTCGCCTTCCGCCTGGTCGCGTGGTTCATGCCCGAGATCCGGCTGATCGGCAACATCACGATCGCGGTGGTGCTGATCTACGGCAGCTACCTCGCCTTCGACGGCCAGGTGACCGTCGGCGTCCTCGCGGCGTTCCTGCTCTACCTGCGGCAGTTCTTCGAGCCGATGATGGACATCTCGCAGTTCTACAACACCTTCCAGTCCGCCAACGCCGCGCTGGAGAAGATCTCGGGCGTGCTCGAGGAGGTGCCAGGCGTCCCGGAGCCGACCCACCCGGTCGCGCTGACTGACGCTCGTGGCGACCTCCACTTCGACCACGTCCGGTTCGCCTACGTCGAGGGCGTCCCGGTCCTGCCCGACCTCGACCTGTCGGTGCCGTCCGGCCAGACCGTTGCGCTGGTCGGCACGACCGGGGCCGGCAAGACCACGATCGCCAAGCTCGCCACCCGGTTCTACGACCCGGTCGAAGGCGCGGTCACCCTCGACGGCGTCGACCTCCGGTCGCTGACCTCGGGCGACCTCCACCGGGCGGCGGTGATGGTGACCCAGGAG
Source organism: uncultured Actinomycetota bacterium (assembly GCA_963761085.1). GTDB lineage: Bacteria > Actinomycetota > Actinomycetes > Propionibacteriales > Nocardioidaceae > Nocardioides. Next base: position 539,596 of record CAVXFQ010000007.1, on the reverse strand, counting down.
AACTACCTCTTCTCCGGCACGATCTCCGACAACATCCGCTTCGGCCGCCCCGGCGCCACCCAGGACGACGTCGAGGCCGCGACCCGCGCGTTGGGTGCCCATGGCTTCATCGCCGCGCTTCCCGAGGGCTACGACACCGACGTCTCCAACCGCGGCGGCCTGCTCAGTGCCGGGCAGCGCCAACTGATCGCCTTCTCCCGCGCCTTCCTCGCCGACCCGGCGGTGCTGATCCTCGACGAGGCAACCTCCTCGCTCGACATCCCGTCCGAGCGGCTGGTCCAGCGCGCCCTGCGCACGATCCTGTCCGGCCGGACGGCGGTGATCATCGCCCACCGGCTCTCCACGGTGGAGATCGCCGACCGGGTCCTGGTGCTCGAGCACGGCCGCATCGTCGAGGACGGCACGCCCGCCGAGCTGATCGAGGGTGGCGACGGTCGGTTCTCCGACCTCCACGAGGCCTGGCTCGCGTCCCTCGCTTGAGCTCGGGCCGCAGCGACCCGGCGGAGCCGGACGGCGGCCCGGTGCAGACCCGTCGCACCACTGGCCCCAGCCGTCACCGACCGGAGGCACTCCGGTCACTTGTCGGTCATTGCATCGGCCGACAAGTGACGGGATCCCCGGTCAGCCGGGGATGCTGACCGGGCGCCCGAGACCCCCGCCCCGGCGACCGGCGCGTCGTACCACTGGCCACACCAGCCCCCGGTCACCCGCGGTTTCATCGCTTCCCGGGCGTTGCACCGGCCGAGAAGCGCGCGAGTCACCGGTGAACCGGCGACTCACCGGCGACTCCACGGCGGCCTCACGGCCGAACCCCGGCGCGGGAGAATCGAACCGAACGCCGTGCGGCGACGTATGACTGTGCGGAGGGACCTGTGAGTACGACGACGCGCGAGGTAGGCGGAAGGGGAGTGGGGCCGATGGCCACCCAGAGCCCCGACGCCGTGATGCAGCGCCTGCACGACGAGCACGCCGGCGCGCTGTGGGGCCACTGCCTGCGCCTGACCAACCACGACCGCGCCCGGGCCGAGGACGTCTGCCAGGAGACGCTGCTGCGCGCCTGGCGCAACGCCGCCATCCTCGACGAGTCGCAGGGGTCGGTCCGGGCGTGGCTGTTCACCGTCGCCCGCAACATCGTGATCGACGAGTCCCGCACCAAGCGCGGCGCGCTCCGAGATCCCCATGGGCGAGGTCCCCGAGCGCGGGCGCGACGACAGCAGCGACGAGCTGCTCACCACCTGGCTGGTCGCCGACGCGGTGACCCGGCTGTCGCCGGAGCACCGGGCGGTGCTCCAGGAGACCTACTTCAACGGCCGGCCGGTCGCCGAGGCCGCCCGGCGCCTCGGCATCCCCGAAGGCACCGTGAAGTCCCGCACCCACTACGCCCTGCGCGCCCTCCGGCTCGCCCTCGAGGAGATGGGGGTCGTGGCATGAGCAACCACCAGCCGACCGACATCTCGCCCTGCCCCTACGAGCTCTGGGACGGCTCCTACGTCATCGGTGCGCTCTCGCCGGCCGAGCGCCGCGAGTACGAGTCGCACCTCGACGGGTGCGTCCGCTGCTCGCGCGCGGTCCGCGACCTCGCCGGCCTGCCCGGACTGCTCGGCCGGATCGGGCCGGAGGTGTTCGAGAGCGCGGTCGAGGAGCCGGTGCCCGACACCCTGATGCCCCGCCTGGTCCGCGAGACCCGCCGCCGCGACCGTCGCCGTACCTGGCTGACCGCCGGGGTGGCGGCCGCCGCCGCAGCCGTCGTCACGGTCGGCGGCACGGTCGTGCTCGACCACTCCACGAGCGGTACGCCGACCGCGACCCACTCCAGCAGCCCGGGCCGGCCGGCGTTCCGAGCCCATGCGCTCGGTCAGCGCCGACCCGATGAGCGCCAGCGTGGCCCTGACCACAGTGGCCTGGGGGACGCAGCTCCACCTGGAGTGCAGCTATCCCGACCGCCTCGGGCGACTACGTCAGCGGCTCCTACGCCCTCGTCGTGCACACCCGCGACGGCCGGACCCAGAAGGTCGCCTCCTGGAATGGCCTGCCCGGCAAGACGATGCAGCTCACCGCGGCGACGGCGTCGCCGCTCGACCAGATCAGCTCGGTCGTGCTCACCCGGGCCGACGGGACCCCCGTCGCCGCGCTCGGGCTCTGACCGACCGGCCCGCAGAACCCGGACGGGCTCTCCGACAACGAGAGAGCCCGTCCGGGGTACGCCGCCTCAGGCGGTGTGGGAGTCGACGGTGGCCCGCGCGGTGGGCTGAGGCGCGGTGCGACGCTCGGCGACGACGGCGCTCAGGCCGACGACCAGCGCGACGAGCTCTGCAGCGGTGGCGATCCAGACGTAGTTGCCCTGCCACTTCTCGTGGTCGCCGAACAGGCCCAGGCTGGTGGTCGCGATCGTGAAGGCGCCGAGGGTGGACGCCCCGAAGCCGACGGCCAGGAGCGGCGCGATCCAGCTCCTCCAGGTGACGAGCAGGGCGGCGATCACGACGCCGGCCACGGTGTTGACCATGAAGGCGGGGCCGACCACGTTCAGGTGGCGCATCCCGTCCAGCCACAGGTGCAGGTGCACGTAGGCCGAGACCAGGACCGCAGCGGCGGCGATGAGGCGGCGGGTCATGCGGTTTCTCCGATCCGGGCCGGCGGCCCACACCAGGAGACACGGATCGGGGACCGGTCCGGTTCGATCAGGGGGCCGCGATCGTGGTGGCGGGACCGGTGTCCAGCGGGCCGGACGGCGTCGAGCCGAAGGCGCGCAGGAATCGGTCGCGGAACGCGTCCATCGGCCACTGCACGCCGTTCGCGGGCGGTCGCAGGCCGGCCGTCCAGCGCCAGCCGTCGATCTGGTGCAGCACGCGCGGGTCGTGGGCGATCAGGGAGATCGGGACGGCGTGCGAGACGCCGGTGCCGCTGACCAGGGAGTTGGGCTGGTGGTCGCCGAGCACGACCATCACCAGGTTCGGGTCGTGGGCGTGCCGGACGAACGAGACCAGCGAGGACAGCGAGTAGCGGATCGACCTCGCATAGCTGCCCTGCTGGAGGTGGGAGTCGCTGAGGACCCGCAACGTCGAGGAGGTCGGTGCCTTCAGCTGTCGGTAGAGGGAGCCGTCGCCGATCTGGTTCCACGGGACGACGCGGGGGATGACGCTCCAGGGCGTGTGGCTCGAGTCGAGGTCGATCTCGGCCATCACCGGTCGCCGGTGCTCCCGGGCCAGCACCAGCCGGTCGAACGCGGCGAACGTGTACTGGTCGGGGACGCGGGCGTAGCTGTAGCGCGGGCCGACGTAACCGACGTCGGCGGCGTTCAGCATCCGCTCGTAGTGGTAGAACGCCTGGCCCTCGGGCCACGGGCCGGCATCTGAGGGGATGTCGCCGACGGTCTGCCACCCGGCCCGGCGGAACGCTCCCGCGAGCGACAGCCGGTCGGAGCCCAGCACCTGCTCGTAGCGTTGCTGCTGGTCGATCCACAGGCCGGTCTGGAGCGTGGAGTGCGCCAGCCAGCTGAGGCCTCCGAACGTCGGCGACCCTAGCCAGGCACTCCGGGAGTGGAAGCCGAGACCGGCCAGCTGACCGTCGAGGGCCGGCAACCGGCGGTCCACCGGAGGTGAGAACCACGTGTGCTGCACCGCGACCTGGCCATAGCTCTCCACGAAGACGACGAGCACGTCCTTGCCACGCAGGTCGGGCAGGAGCCGGCTGCCCGGTGTCGCGGCGTAGGGGTCGTGGGTGAGCCGGTGCTCGAAGAGCGCCTCATCGCTCAGGTCGGCGCGCACCTGCTCGACCTGCCCGGTGATCAGCGAGGCCTCGGGTGCCGCGGCGACCGGTACGCCGCCCACCTGCGCGCCACCCAGACCGGCGGCCGCCCAGACCAGGCCGAGTGCGACCACCAGCCGCGTCCACAGGGCCGGCGCGTGCCGCGCGCTACGGCGGGTGCGCAGCGTCGCCCACACGCACAGCGTGAACGACCCGACCACGACGAGCGCCAGCACGGCGAGCACGGCGGCGCGGCCGAGCCCGCCGAGGGCGACCTGTAGGAGGTCGAGCCCCGAGACGGCGTAACCCGGGTCGCTCAACAGGTCGAACGGCCGGTCGAAGGCCGCGAAGAAGGCCAGATCGAGCAGGGTGATCACGAACGTCGTCGCCAGCGTCACCCCGCACAGCACCGCCACCAGGCGTCCCCACCGGCGGGGCAGGAGCATCGCGAGGACGACGAAGACGAGGAGCTCCACCGGGATCGCGGCCAGGGCCCGCAACGAGAGCAGCCCGGGCCGCGACGGCAGCGCGAGCACCAGCCAGAGCACGGAGACAGCGAGGACGTCGGCGGTCGGCGCGGCCCACGAGGGGCGAGGCGTCGACGACTCGTGCCGGTGCCGACGCACCGTGCGGACCTGGTGGGCGAACGACTCTGCGAGGAGGACGAGGGCTACGCCGAGCACGGCCTGCGCGGTCCGCGTCGGCAGCACCCCGGAGGCGACCACCACCAGCGCCACGCCCTGCACCGCCGCGACCACCTTGGCCCAGCGCCGGGGCGGGACCGGGGCCCCCAGCCACGGGCGGAGGGCGGTCGCCACCAGCAGGAGGTAGCGGGCCAGGCCGATCAGCAGCACCCACGCGCCGACGAGCGGCACGACGTAGACGCCCAGCACCAGGATCAGGAAGGCGTCGGTCTCCATGTCGAACGCCGCGCCCAGCACCGTCACCGAGCCCCGGGCGCGGGCCAGCCGGCCGTCGACCAGGTCGAAGGCGAGCGCCACCGAGGCGAGCGTGACGAGCACCGGCACCGGGACGTCGCCGTACCAGGACTCGACGACGAGGGCGGAGACCCCGGCGACGGTGGCCGCGCGGACCAGAGTGACCGCGTTGGCCGGCCCGAGCCGGTCGAGCCCGGTAGCCCGCATCCCGTGCTCCAGCAGCAGCCAGGTGGCGACGGCGACGGCAGATCCTGCCAGGATCGAGGCAGGGTGCAGCCCGACCGTCGCCGCGAGCGTCGCCAGCACCACGGTGGCAACCGGCAGCGCGGTGACCGGACCGAGGTGAACCGTGCGCACATGCCCTCCGTAGAAATGGATACCGGTCATACGAGGACGGGTCAGCGTCGGTTCACAGCCGATGCCGGACATGGAGGGAGCCGACGTGACGCGAACGGCCCGCTCGTACTGGCTGCGTGAGCCCGGGTCCGGCGAGCTCCGGAGGTCGGAGCTGCCGGACCCGGGTCCGGCAGACGTGCTCGTGCGTGCGGTGGTCTCGGGGGTGAGCCGAGGCAGCGAGTCACTGGTCTTCCGCGGCGGCGTCCCGGAGAGCCAGTACGCCGTGATGCGGGCGCCGTTCCAGGAGGGCGAGCTGCCCGGGCCGGTGAAGTACGGCTACCTCAGCGTCGGGGTCGTCGAGGCCGGCCCCGACGACCTGTGCGGGCGCACGGTCTTCTGCCTCCATCCCCACCAGACCTCCTACGTCGTGCCGGCCGAGGCCGTCTTCGTCGTTCCGGACGGCGTGCCGGCGCGCCGCGCAGTGCTCGCCGGCACCGTCGAGACGGCCGTCAACGCGCTCTGGGACGCCCGGCCGCTGGTCGGCGACCGGGTCGCGGTGGTTGGCGCCGGCATGGTCGGCTGCTGCACGGCCCGGCTGCTCGCGGGCATCCCCGGTGTCGAGGTGACCCTGGTCGATGCGGTCGCCGAGCGCGCGGACACCGCGGCGGTGCTGGGGGTCGGCTTCGCGCTGCCCCACCAAGCCACCGGCGACCTCGACCTGGTCGTGCACACCAGCGGCACTGGCGCTGGGCTCCAGTGCGCGCTCGACCTCCTCGGCGCCGACGGCGTCGTCACCGACCTGTCCTGGTACGGCGACACCCCGGTCGCGCTCGACCTGGGCAGCCGCTTCCACTCGGCGCGGCTCGGGGTGCGGGCCAGCCAGGTCGGCGAGGTCGCCGCGGCCCGGCGCTCGCGGCGCACGCGTGCCGACCGGATGCGGCTGGCCCTTCGCCTGCTCGCCGACCCGGCCTACGACGCCCTGCTGACGGGCGAGTCGTCGTTCGCCGAGCTGCCCGAGGTGATGGCGAAGCTGGCGTGGGGCTCGCTGCCGGCGCTGTGCCACACGATCGACTACACGGGTGCCGACACCGGCGCGGACGAGAGCGAGGCCTGATGTTCGAGGTGGCCGTGCGCGACCACATGATGATCGCCCACAGCCTGCGCGGCGACGTGTTCGGGCCGGCCGCTCGCCTGCACGGCGCGACCTACGTCGTGGACGCGGCGTTCGCGCGGCCCGACCTCGACGCCGACGGCATCGTCCTCGACATCGGAAGGGCCGGCACGGCCCTCCGCGAGGTCCTCGCCGACCTCACCTACACCAACCTCGACGACCACCCCGACTTCGCCGGCGTCAACACGACCACCGAGGTGCTGGCCCGGGCCGTCGCCGACCGGTTGGCCGCCCGCGTGCACGACGGCTCGCTCGGGGTCGCTCCCGGTGACCTGGCTCGGATCCGGGTCACCCTCCTCGAGTCGCCCTCGGCATGGGCGAGCTACGAGCGTGCCCCATGACCTACGCCGTGCGGCCCGGGTTCCTGCACGCCGTGCTCCCGGCCGGCATCGACGACCCCGCGCGGCCCAGCGGCGGCAACCGCTACGACCGACGCGCACTCGACGGGCTCCGGCAGCGGGGTCGAGCGGTGGTGGAGCACGAGATCGCCGGAGCCTGGCCGCGTCCCGGGGCCGGCGACCTGGCCAGGCTGGACGACACGCTAGCCCGTCTCGCCGACGACTCCCTGGTCCTCGTCGATGGGCTCGTCGCCACCGGTGCGGGCTCGGTGCTCACGTCTCACGGCGCGCGGCTGCGGGTCGTCGTCCTCCTCCACATGCCCGTCGGTCCCGACCCCGGCGAGGCCGAGGCCCTGCACGCGGCGGTCGCGGTCGTGACCACCAGCGCCTGGTCGCAGGCCCGGGTGGTCGAGTCCTACGGCCTTCCGCGGGTCGAGGTCTGCTGCCCCGGCACCGACCCCGCCCCGCCGGTCCGCGGCAGCGGCGTCGGTGGCGGTACGTCGTTCCTCTGCGTGGCCGCGGTCCACCCCGGCAAGGGCCACGACGTCCTGCTCGACGCCCTGTCCCACCTGGGCGACCGCGCGTGGACCCTGACCTGCGTCGGGTCTCTCGAGGTCGACCCCGACCACGTCGCCGGCCTGCAGACCCAGGTCTACGCACGATCGTGGGAACGCCGGGTGATCTTCACCGGGCCGCTGACCGGCCACGACCTCGACGCGGCGTACGACGGGTCCGACCTGGTGGTGCTGCCCTCCCGGTTCGAGAGCTACGGCATGGTCGTGGCCGAGGCTCTGGCCCGCGGGCTGCCGGTGGTCGCGAGTGCGGTCGGTGGCGTCGTGGAGGCGTTCGGCAGTGCCCCGGCCGGCGCCATGCCCGGCCTGCTCGTGCAGCCCGACGACCCGGCCGCCCTGACGGCAGCGCTCCTGGCCTGGCTCGACGACCCAGCCCTGCGCGAACGGTTGGGTCGCTTCGCCGAACGACGCCGCACCTCGGCCCGTGGGTGGGACGCCGTTGCCGCCGACCTCGACCGGGTGCTCACCGCGGTCGAGACCGGCCCAAGGCCCGGACTCCACGCCCGTGCAGGTGGACGGCGATGAGCCGCGGGTCGGCCTGGCTCCGGCTGTTCGCTGGGCTGGCGTTGCTCGCCTACCTGCTCCACCGCTTCGGCGGTGGTCCGTTGGCCCACGCCTGGCGGGTGACCACCTGGCAGGCCGTGGTCGCTGCGTTCGTCCTCACCGCGTTCGCGACGCTCACCTCGGCCTGGCGGTGGCGCGTGGTCGCGCGCTCGCTCGGAGTGCCGCTCGGCGTGCGCGAGTCCGTCGCGGCCTACTACCGCTCGCAGTTCCTCAACGCCGTGCTACCCGGCGGCGTCCTCGGCGACGCCGACCGGGCGGTGCGTCACGGCCGCGCCGCCGGTGACCTGGGTGCCGGCGTCCGGGCCACGGTCTGGGACCGGGTGAGCGGCCAGGTGGTGCAGGTCGTGCTCGCCCTGCTCGCGCTCGTGCTGCTGCCGACCCCGTGGCGCAGCTCGGGGGTCGGCGCCCTCGCCGCGGTGGTCCTGCTCGGCGTCCTGGCCGCCGCGGTGCTCGTCATACGCCGTCGCACGGACGTGTGGCTGACCCGCGACCTGCGAGCGCTGGTGCGCCCGCCCGTGGGCGCGCGGCTGGTCGTCGCCTCATGCGGCTCGACCGCCGGCCACCTCGCCGTGTTCGCGGTCGCCGCCGCTGCGGTCGGCGTCGACACGTCTCCGGCCGTGCTGGTCACGACGGGCCTGGTCGTGCTCGTGGGGTCATCGATCCCGCTCAGCGTCGCGGGCTGGGGCCCGCGCGAGGGCGTCACGGCATGGGCGTTCGGCGTGGTCGGGCTCGGCGCCTCGGCCGGCCTCACCGTCGCCATCGTGTACGGCGTGCTGGCCGGGGTCGCGACCCTGCCCGGCGCCGGGGTGCTGGTGGCCGACGTCGTGGCCCGGCGGCGCCTCCACGTGGTGGTCCCAGAGCCGGAGCCGCGGCGAGTCGTGGAGGCCGTCCATGGCTGAGCGTCCCTACACCCTCCTGTCGTGCAGCATGTCGATCGACGGATTCATCGACGGCGCCTCCGAGAGCCGGCTGCTGCTGTCCAACGAGCTCGACTTCGACCGGGTCGACCGGGTGCGTGCCGGGGTCGACGCGATCCTGGTGGGCGCCACGACCATCCGCAACGACGACCCGCGGCTTCTCGTGCGTGACTCCGAGCGACGTGAGGAGCGCGTGGCCCGCGGCCTGCCGCCGAGCCCGGCCAAGGTCACGCTGACCAGCCGCGGGCGGCTCGATCCGTCGTCCCGGTTCTTCGACGACGACGGCAGCACAAAGCTTGTCTATGCCGGGAGCCCGGTGGCCGACCACGTGCGCGACCGTCTCGGCACGGTCAGCGAGGTCGTCGACGCCGGAGACCCGGTCCGGATGGCCACGGTGGCCGAGGACCTGCGCGAGCGCGGGGTGGAGCGGCTGATGGTCGAGGGCGGTGGTGCGGTGCACACCCAGTTCCTCGCCGAGGACGTCGTCGACGAGCTCCAGCTGGTCGTGGCGCCGTTCTTCGTCGGGGCGCCGGGCGCGCGCAGGTTCGTGGGCGAGGCGCACTTCCCGTGGCATCCCGGCCGTCGCGCCCGGCTCGCGGAGACCCGGCAGCTCGGAGACGTCGTCCTGCTGCGCTACGCGCTGTCCGACCGGTTCCAGGCGATGACCTCGCGGCCGTGAGCCGGCGCGGACACGGATCCCGGATCCCGGCGCGCACCTCTAGGCTGCGCGCGTGAGCGACACCCCTCTGAGCGCGGCCGAGACCGTCGAGGCCATCGCCGCGGGCCGGACCTCGCCCGGCGCCGTCGTGGCCGACTCCCTGGCCCGGATCGAGGCGCGCAACGCCGAGCTCAACGCCTTCTCCGTCGTCCTGGCCGACCAGGCGCGCGAGCAGGCGCGGTTCCTCGAGCTCGGCCAGGGCGAGGCGCCGGGCCCGCTCTACGGCGTACCGGTCGCGATCAAGGAGGAGATCGACGTCGCCGGCTGTGTCACCACCTACGGCGGACGCGGCAACAGCACGCCGGTCACCGAGGACGGCGAGGTCGTGCGCCGGCTGCGCGCGGCCGGGGCGATCGTGGTGGGCAAGACCCACATGCCGGAGTTCGGCGCCTATCCCTACACAGAGTCCGACGCCTACGGCTACACCCGCAACCCCTGGGACACCGGCATCCAGCCCGGCGGCTCCAGCGGCGGTACGGCGGCCGCGGTTGTCTCCGGGATGGTGCCGATCGGCATGGGCGGCGACGGCGGCGGCTCGATCCGCGTCCCGGCGTCCTACTGCGGACTGTTCGGGCTCAAGCCCCAGCGGGGCCGGGTCACCACGTCTCCGATGGAGCACCTGTGGTGGGCGCTCGGCGTCGTCGGCCCGCTGACGCGGACCGTGCTCGACTCCGCGATCGTCTTCGACGTCATCAAGGGCTCGCTGGCGAGCGACAAGTGGCAGGCCGGCGAGGTCGGGTCGTTCACCGAGGCGGCACGCCGCGAGCCGGGCCGGCTGCGGATCGGCTGGTGCACCAAGCCGGTCACCAAGGGCGTCCGTCCGCACCCGGACAACGTCGCGGCCGTCCGCGAGACCGCTCGCGTGCTCGCCGACCTCGGCCACGACGTCCGTGAGATCAAGCCGGGATACCCCGACCCGAGCCTGGCGTTCGTGCCGCAGTTCTTCGCCGGCATCCGGACCGAGGCCGACGCCATGGAGCACTACCGCCGGCTCGAGCGCCGGACCCGGGAGACCTACCGGCTCGGCTCGTGGGTCGGCCCGAAGGTCATCGAGTACGCCCTGGAGCAGACCGCGAAGATCTCGCTGAAGGCCAACCGCGTCTTCGACCGGGTCGACGTGCTGCTCACCCCGACCACAGCCAACCGCCCGCCGAGGCTCGGAGTGCTCGAGGGCGTCGGCACCGTGCGCTCGGCGCTGCGGTCGCTCCCGGCGATCGCCTACGCCGCGCTCTGGAACGTCGCCGGCAACCCGGCCTGCTCGGTGCCGTCCGGCACCGGCTCCGACGGTCTCCCGAACGGATGCCAGCTGGTCGGTCCGACCGACGGCGAGGAGATCCTGCTCAGGCTGGCCGCCCAGCTCGAGCAGGCCCGCCCCTGGCCCTTGGTCGCACCGACCTCCTGACCCGGTCAGATCAGACGCCGGGTGTGACCCGCGCGGCGTACCGTGCGGTGGTGAGCATGCCCGGTGGGATGACCTCCACCGCGAAGAGCGCCCCGACGTCGTGGCGTACGGCGGTGGTCACGGCCTGCGTGTTCTTCGTCGTGGCCGCTGCCACCCGGCTCGTCGTCGACCGGGAGCTGTTCGCACAGCTGCACCGAGCAGCGCTGTCGCCGCACCGGGTGACCTCGCTCGAGCACCAGCGCCACCTGCTGGTCGTGGCGCTGTGGGCAGGTCGTGTGGCCATCGGCGTCACCCTGGTCTGTTGGCTGATCCCAGCCCGCCGGATCGTGCAGGGCTACGACTGCGGCATGTTCCGGATCGAGCCCGACACCGTCATCAGCGGCTTCCTGCTGTCGCCGATCAACGTGCTCGCCCCCTACTTCCACGTCGCCGACGTCTGGATGGCCGGTGACCCGTCGCGACCGCCGGACGCGATCATCGACCGCATGCGGGTGCCGCTGCGGATCAAAGCGTGGTGGTGGGTGTTCGTCGTCAGCGTGGTGGTCGCACTGCTGGGGTTCCTGTTCCAGGAGCGCTACTCGCGTGGTTGGTCGGCGGCCGGTCTGCGCATGGAGGAGATCGTGGTCGGAGGTCAGGCGGTATCGGCGGCGCTGCTGGTCTGGATCGTCGTCGACGCGACCCGCTTCATCGCCTGGCGCGCCTCACCCACCGGACTCGAGACGTAGCGCCCGGTCGGTCAGCAGCGCCTGCTCGACGGCGTTGTCGGTCAGCCCGGCCGCCTCGCGGAAGGACGCGGCCGCCTCGTGGGGCCGTCCGGCTCGCTCGAGGAGGTCGCCGCGCACGCTCGGGACCAGGTGGGAGCCGGCCAGCGACCGGTGCTCCGCCACGTCGTCGAGCACGGCCAGGCCCTCCTCGGGCCCGTAGGCACGGCCGTGGGCGACGGCGCGGTTGACCTCGACGACGGGGTTGTCGCCGAGCTGGGCCAGCACGTCGTACCACGAGGCGATGGCGGACCAGTCCGTGTCGTCGGGCTGCTCCGCACGCGCGTGGCAGGCAGCGATCTGGGCCTGGACGACGTTGGGGCCGATTGCCCGGCCGCCCGCCGCGACGGTCATCGCGAGGTCGAGGCTGGCGAGCCCGCGGCGGATCATCAACCGGTCCCAGAGCCGGCGGTCCTGGTCGTCGAGCAGCACGGCCGAGCCGTCGGGTGCGACCCGGGCGTGGAGGCGCGAGGCCTGGAGCGACATCAGCGCCAGCAGCCCGTGCACCTCGGGCTCCTCCGGCGCGAGGCCGACCAGCATCCGGGCCAGCCGGATGCCCTCCTGGCAGAGGTCGGCACGCATCCAGTCGTCGCCCGCGGTCGCGGTGTAGCCCTCGTTGAAGATCAGGTAGAGCACGCCCATCACGTCGTCGAGGCGTTCCTCGCGCTCCGGGCCCACCGGCAGGTCGAACGACTCGCCGGCCAGCGTCTTCTTGGCCCGCGAGATGCGCTGGCCGACGGTGGCCTCCTTGGTCAGGAACGCGCGCGCGATCTCCGGCACCGTGAGCCCGCCGACGAGCCGGAGCGTGAGCGCGGCGCGGCTCTCGGGGGAGAGCGCCGGGTGGCAGGTGAGGAAGATCAGCCGGAGCACGTCGTCGTCGATGTGGTCCACGAAGGAGTCGAGGTCGGGCATGTCGGCCTCCTCCCGCTGCCGGTCCTGTTCCAGGACATGGCCGAGCTCCGTCGTACGGCGGCGCAAGGTGTCGGCGCGCCGGAAGTGGTCGACGGCGCGTCGCTTGGCGGTCTGCATGAGCCAGGCCGCCGGGTTGTCGGGGACGCCCTCGGCCGGCCACTGCTGGAGCGCGGCGACCAGGGCGTCCTGGGCGAGGTCCTCGGCGAGGACGAGGTCGCGCGTCATCCGGGTGAGCGCACCGACGAGGCGGGCCGACTCGTCACGCCATACCTGCTGGACGACGTCCTGGGCGGTCCCGGTCTCGCTCACACGGCGAGACTAGGACCACCCGGCGAACCAGCGGTGGTTCAGGCGCCGGTCGGCGCTTCGTCAGGCTCGGCGATCCGGCGGATCTCGATCGCGCCCTCCCAGCCCGGCCAGTGCCGGAGGTGCAGGTCGGCCATCTTCTGGCCCTCCTCGCGCGCCTCCTCCTCGCTGTCGAACTTGACGATCGCCCAGCCGCCGATGACCTCCTTGGCCTCGGCGTAGGGGCCGTCGGTGACGGTGACGTTGCCGGCCCGGACGCGGAACTCGACCGCGTCCTTGGCGCCGTAGAGGCCGCCGCCGTCCAGGAACGAGCCGTTGGCGATGGACTCGCCCACGTGCTTGTCCATCGCCTCCATGATCGACTGGGGCGGGTGGGCCAGGTTCTCGTCCATCTTCACGAAGCACAGGTAACGCATCGGATTCTCCTCCGGTTCGGGTGAGTGGTCGCCCCTACGTCGTACGGCCTGGTGCGTTTTCGACACCGGCCTCCCCCTTTTCTTTCACGACTGCTCTCCGAGTGCCAGCAGCAGGGCGGTGTACGTCGTCTCGAGGTCGGTGCTGGGAACCTGGCCCTCGCGTGCGGCCAGCGCCTCGAGGTCCAGCGAGGATCGGCGGAGGGCGTCGTCGCCGCCGAGGTCCGCGACGACCGTCGTGACCGCGCGGACCCAGGGGTCGTCGCCCTCGGCCACCGCCCGCCCTCGGAACCGGGCGATCACCTCGTCGGGCTCGGCCACGAGCACCACCCCGACGTACTGCCCACCGCCCTGTGTCCCGGCAGCGCGAAACCGCGCCAGCTCTCGGAGCGGCCGATGAGCTGGGGGAGGACCACGTCGTGTCCCGACGCGAGGCAGGCCTGGATCGCCGCCAGGGCGGCCGTTCGGATCCTGGCCCCTGCTTCGTAGAAGTCCTCCTGCCAGCCCGCGACCATCGTGCGCAGGGTGTCGATCTCGAGAACGAGGACGCCGGGGTGCTCGGCGGCGTACCGGCGCGCGAGCGTCGACTTGCCCACCGCCGGAGGGCCGTTGAGGTGGATCAGCCGAGACACCGGGCCAACCTAGCCACGCGGTCCGAAAGGGGGGCTGGGCAGGGACGCGGTCCGGGGCTAGTTTGTGCCGCGTGGGGGAGCGCCCCGCATTGTTTCTCGGGCTGCTTGCGGACCAACCGGAACTGGTCGCCGAGGTCGGCGTCCTCCGCTGGCGCGCCTCCGGAGGCTCCGGCACTCCCGGACCGTGGATCGAGGCGACGGCCCGCGACGCCGGTCGGGACGGGCTCCCGCTGACCCTGGTCGCGATGGACCTCGACGGCCAGGCGATCGGAGCCGTGACGCTCGGCCCCACCGACGACTCGGTGGCGGACGCCTGCCCCGGGCTCGAGCCCTGGGTGGTGCGGATGGTGGTCCGGCCGGGAGAGCGGCGCTGCGGCGTCGGGCGCCTGATGGTGCTGGCGCTGGAGGACCTGGCCCGTGAGTACGGCCACGACCGGATGTGGGTCGCCGCCGACGGTGACGACGCGGCGTTCTACCGCGAGTGCGGCTGGCTGGAGGACCCGTCGTACGACGGACCGGTGAAGGTGCTCGCGAAACCGGTCCCACACGTGAGTTGAACCGTCGGTGCGCGCGGCCAGGAGGAGACCCTCAGGGCGGGGTCCGCTGGTCGAGGAGGCGCGCGGGGGCCACGTCCGCTGGTTGAGGAGGCGCGCCAGCGCCGTCTCGAAACCACGCGGACAACCAGTACGACGCCGCCAGGAGGGGCACCCGAGAAATTCTCGAAAGCTCCTTGTGGACAACGGGATTTTCGACCCTTGGGTGTCGGTGGTCGGTGCTTGAGTAGTCCCATGACCACCACCGCGGAGCTCCGACCCGAGGCGCCGGCCGGTGTGCTGGTGGCGGCCAAGGCCAGGCGCCGGGCCGCCGATGCGGCCGAGGCAGACCTGCTCCAGCTCGCGGTGGAGTGGGCGGTGATGCACCCGGCGGAGTCGATCCACGCGGCGGAGACCCACACCCTGCGTGGCTTCGGGGAGACCGACCTCCCCCTGGCCGGCGAGGGTGCCCCGAGCGTGGCCGAGTTCTGCGTGGCGGAGTTCGCGGCCGTGGTCGGTCTGCCCTCCGGGGCCGGCAAGCGCTACGTCGGTGAGGCTCTCGAGCTGTGCTACCGATTGCCGCGGTTGTGGTGGCGCGTCACCTCGGGTGACCTGCCGGCGTGGAAGGCCCGTCTCGTGGCCCGCGAGACGATCCGGCTCACGCCCGAGGCCGCGACGTTCGTAGACCGCCACGTGGCGCCCGTCGCCCACCGCGTGCGCACCTCCCAGCTCGATCGGCTGGTCGCCGAGGCGATCGGCCGGTTCATGCCCGACGAGGTCGAGCGGCTCGCCGCGCAGGCAGCCGAGCGACGTCATGTGACCGTGCACGACCAGCAGGTCTCCTTCAGCGGCACGACCTACGTCGAGGCCGAGCTCGACCTGGCCGACGCGCTCGACTTCGAGGCCGCGGTGGCAGCCGGCGCCGAGCAGCGTGCCGCCCTCGGCTCCGACGAGCCGATCGACGTACGACGCGCCCAGGCCGTCGGCGACCTGTCTCGACGTCAGCTGGCGCTCGACCTCGCCACCACCACACCCGCGGCGAAGACGCGTCGGGTCGTGCTCCACGTCCACCTGTCCGAGGCTGCCCTCCAGGGCGCGGATCGCATCGGCCGTCTGGAGCAGGGCTGCAGCCTGGTCACGGTCGACCAGATCCGCGGCTGGTGCGGCAACCCTGACGCCCAGGTCGTCGTGAAGCCGGTCGTCGACCTCGACGGCTGCGTGAGCGTCGACTCCTACGAGGTGCCTGACCGCGTCTCCGAGGAGGTCGGTCTGCGCGACGCGACCTGTGTGTTTCCCGTGGTGCACCCGTCCGGCCCGGCGCTGCGACTGCGACCACACCGTCGCCCACCGCGACGACGGGGTGACCTGCTCGTGCAACCTCGCCGCCTTGTGTCGGCGGCATCATCGGCTCAAGACCCACTCGCCCTGGAGCTACGTCGCGCTCGACCCCGGTCGCTACCTCTGGACCAGCCCCCACGGCTACCAGTTCCTCCGCGACCATCGCGGCACCACCGACGTCACGTGCGACCGGCCACGTCAGGCGCGCTCGCCCGACACCTGACCGCTCTGCTTCACCCTGGAGATCGACGAGGCTCAGTCGGTGTGCTGGGTGACGTTGATGATCGCGCCGTTCGGATCCCGCACGAAGAACCGTCGTAGTCCCCATTCCTCGTCGGTGATGGGGTAGGTGATCTCGGCGCCGGCTCCGACCGCGCGTGCGTAGACCTCGTCGACGTCGTCGACCTCGATGGACACGTCCGGGTGCTGGTGTGCCTTGATGTCCAGGGACATGACGCTGAGCTGGACCTCGCGCTGCTCAGTGCCGAAGAACATGATCCAGTCCAGACCTGGTCCGCCCTCGAGGCCGATGACGCCGGTGTAGAACGCACGGCTCCCCTCGAAGTCGCTCGACAGGATGTTCGGCTTGATGCGCTTGACGGCCATCTCGTGATCCTAGTGGCGCGGATTTGAAGTTGTTGGACGGTTGGCCTTCTTGAGGATCTGGTCGGCGGTCTTGGTCCACACGAAGGGGTGGGCGCGCTTGTTCCAGCCCTCGATGTAGGTGCGGAGTTTGGCGTTGAGGTCGGGTACGGACGTGAAGACGCCGCGGCGGACGGCTTGGCGCTCGACCAGGCCGAACCAGACCTCGACCAGGTTCATCCACGAGGCGTGGGTCGGGGTGAAGTGGACCTTGAACCGCGGGTGTTTCTCCAGCCAGTCGCGGACGTTGTGGTGCTTGTGGGCGGCGTAGTTGTCCATCACCAGGTGCAGCTCGACCGGGTCGCCGTGCTCGTCGACGGCGTCGCGGTAGGTCCGCTCGATCTGGCGCAGGAAGGCCAGGAACTCCTGGTGGCGGTGCTTGGGCTTGAGCGCGGCGGTCACTTGGCCGGTGGCGATCTCCAGGGCGGCGAACAGGGTCGTGGTGCCGTGTCGGTAGTAGTCGTGTGAGCGGCGCTCGATCAGCCCGGGCTGCATCGGCAGGATCGGCACGGTGCGGTCCAGGGCCTGGATCTGGGACTTCTCGTCGATGCTGAGCACGATCGCGTTCGCCGGGATGTCCTGGTTGGTGCCGAGGTAGAGCCCACAGATGTCGGTGACCTTGCCGACCAGCTCGGGGTCGGTGGAGAACCGGAACGACTCTGCCTTCCAGGGCTTGATCCCATAGGAGCGCCACGCGCGAGCCACGGTGGTGTTGCTGGTCTTCAGCTCGCCGGCGAGCAGTCGAGTGGACCAGTGCGTCACGCCCAGCTTCTTCGGTGGCGGCTTCAGCGTGGCGGTCACGATCGCGGCGTGATCCAACTCCCGGGGGCGCCCAGACCGTTCCTGATCCTCCAGGCCCGCGATCCCGCGCTCTGCGTACCGGGCGCGCCACTGGATCACCGTGGTCGGCGAGGCGCCCACGCGCTCGGCGATCTCCCTGTTCCCGACACCTTCGCCGGCCAGCAGGATCATCCGCGCCCGCTTGGCCAGCCCGGCCCTGACCGACCGCGACCGCAGCCAGCCTTCGAGCTTCTCCCGGTCGCCATCACGCAACACCAATGCCGGGGCAGGACGATTCGCCATGGCCCCATGATTTCAGAAACACAACCGTTCAGGAACTAACGCCCCGCGACACTAGGAGCCGGCGGCGTCCTGCCGGTCCGGGTCGGAGCCTGCGGACTCCTCGGTCGACGCCTCGTCGTCCTCGTCGGTCTTGCCGACCTCTTCCTTGAAGATCCGGATCGCCCGGCCGCTTCCGCGTGCCAGGTCGGGCAGCTTCGAGCCTCCGAACACCAGCAGCACCACGACGAAGATGATCAGCAGCTCCGGGGTGCCCACGTCGCCGATCAGTGGATACATGGTGGGCCCTCGCTTCGATGAGACTGCCCCGAAAGGCTACGTTTCCGCGCGCTCTTCCGGAACCGATCTGGTCGGCTCCACAGCCACTTCTCAGGAACCGAGGCCAGCATCGTCTCGCGGTACGACTACGACGAGGGTGTGGTCGCCGTGTGCCCGATCCCAGCGTCACGAGTTCTGCCTGACCAGCTCTCCTGACGACAGCCATTTTCAAAGCCGTGAGTGGCGCCGACACTCGGAGGATGGCTGTCTCGGTGGAGGTCTTCCCCTACACGACGCACGAGCGGGCGGCGGTGCTCGCGCTCGCGCCCCGGCTCTGCGCCGGGGTGGCCGAGTGGCGCCGCGGCGAGGGTGTCGCAGCCGCCGCACGGGAGTGGGTCGAGGACTCGGTCTCGTCGCAGGACGACGCCGACGCGGTGTTCGTGGCCCGGGTCGACGGCCAGGTGGTCGGCATGGTGTCGGTGTCGGAGCAGCGGCACTGGAGCGGTGACCTCGACGCCTACGTCGGCGAGCTGGTCACCGAGCAGAGCATGGAGGGCCAGGGGGTGGGCCGGGCGCTGGTCGCGCGCGCCGAGCGATGGGCCGGCGATCGTGGCCTGTCCCGGATCACGCTCGAGACGGGGGCCGCGAACTCGCGGGCCTTGGCCTTCTACGAGCGTCTGGGTTACCGCCGTGAGGAGGTCCGGCTCACCCGCCGGCTCACCTGATTGTCAGCTGGCCTTCTTGGCGGCCTTCTTCGCGGTCTTCTTGGCCGTCGCCTTCTTGGCGGCGGCCTTCTTCTTCGGCTTCTCCTCGGCAGGTGCCGACTCGCCCCGGGCGGTCTTGGCGGCGTCGACCGAGCGCTGCAGGGCAGCGAGCAGGTCGACCACCTCGCCGGAGGACTTGGTCGACGTCGGAGTCTTGGTGATCTCGCCCCCCTCGATCTTGGTCTTCACCAGCGCCTCGACCGCGCCGGCGTAGTCGTCCTCGAACTCGCCCGGCTCGAAGTCGCCGGCCAGCGTCTCGACGAGCATGTTGGCCATCTTCACCTCGGCGGGCTTGACCTCGCCGGTCTCGACGCTGAAGTCGGGCTGCCGCACCTCGTCGGGCCACATCATCGTCTGCAGCACGATCACGTCGTCCTTCACCCGGAGCACGCCGACAGTCGTCCGCTGCCGCAGCGCGACCGTGACCACGGCCATCCGGTCGGCGTCGAGCAGGGCCTGCCGCAGCAGGGCGTAGGGCTTGGCGCCGGTCTTCTCCGGCTCGAGGTAGTAGGACTTCTCGAACAGCATCGGGTCGATCTGGTCGCTGGGCACGAACTTCTCGACCGCGATCTCGCGGGACGACGCGCTCGGCAGCGAGGCCATGTCGTCGTCGTCGAGGATGACCATCTCGCCGTCCTCGGTCTCATAGCCCTTGGCGATGTCGGCGTAGTCGACCTCCTCGCCGTCGATCGAGCACACGCGTTGGTACTTGATCCGCCCGCCGTCCTTGGCGTGCACCTGCCGGAACGACACGTCGTGGGACTCGGTCGCGGCGTAGAGCTTCACAGGCACACTGACGAGCCCGAAGGACACCGCGCCCTTCCAGATCGCACGCATCTCATACCTCCGTGATCACAAGGTCGGTCCAGTATCGGGCCTGAGCGGCGCGAACGCACGCGCCAAACGGGTGGTACGCCGTGTGGTGACCGGCCCGGGCGGCCCGCTGACCGAGGTCGAGGTCGAGGAAGAACGCGACGTGCCGGCGCGCATCAGAACCGCTCGGTGAGCTGCGCCCGGCCGGCCGGGGGCTCGTAGGGCTCGGGCCACCACTCCTCGATCCGCGTCACCCGGCCGTCGGAGTCGAAGGTGAAGAACGTGAGGGCGACCATCGGCTGCCCGTCGAGGGTCGCGTCGACGACGCTCGACGCACCGTCGTCGGCCACCACCCGACGGAGGGCGACGTGCCACTCGCCGGGGAACCCCCGGAAGAGCCCGAGCAGACCCTCGCGCCCGCGGACCCGCTCACGCGTCTGCTCGGTCTCGAAGACCAGGTCGGGGGAGAGGAGCGAGCCCAGGCCGTCCCAGTCGCGCGCCTCGGTGGTCTCCCAGAAGCGCCGGATCGTCGCCGCGTGGTCGCTCATGGCCGCCAGCCTGGCACGCCGTGCCGACGTGACCTGCCTGCCAGGATGGCTCACATGCGTCCGATGCTCGCGACCCGAGGCACCCACGTGCCGACGGGGGAGGAGTGGCGGCACGAGGTGAAGTGGGACGGCATGCGCGTCCTGGTCGACGTACGGCGCGGCGAGGCGCGGCTGTGGAGCCGCAACGAGAACGACGCCACCGTGTCCTTCCCCGAGCTGCGGGCGCTGCCCGTCGACGATGCCCTGCTCGACGGCGAGGTCGTGGCGTTCGCCGACGGCGCCCCGAGCTTCGCAGCCCTGGCCGAGCGCATGCACGTCTCGCGCGCCGACCGCGCCCGTGCCCTGGCCGAGCGGCTCCCGGTCACCCTGATCGTCTTCGACCTCCTGCGCCTCGGTGACCGTGACCTGATGGACGAGCCGTTGGGCACCCGGCGTGAGCTGCTCGAGGTCCTCGACCTGCACGACGACCGCTGGCAGACCCCGCCGACCTACGACGACGGGCAGATGCTCTTCGACGCCACCTTCCAGCAGGGGCTCGAGGGGATCGTCAGCAAGCGGCTCTCGAGCCGCTACCGCCCCGGCCTGCGCAGCAAGGACTGGCTGAAGTTCGCCCACCGCCGGCGCGAGTCCTACGTCGTCGGCGGCTGGCGCCTCGAGACCGACTCGAAGGATCGGCTCGGCGCCGTCCTGATCGGCGAGCCGACGGCCGGCGGCCTGCGCTACCGCGGGCGCGTCGGCAGCGGCATCGCCGGCAAGAAGGCCCTGCTCCTGCGCGAGGTGCTGGCCGACCTCACCCGCGAGACCACGCCGTTCGTCGACGAGGTTCCCCGGCTCGACGCCTTGGGTACGACCTGGGTCGAGCCCGTCCTCGTGGTCGACGTCGAGTCCCTCGGCCCGTCCGCGCAGGGGCGGGTCCGCCAGCCGTCGTACGTCGGCACCCGCGCCGACCTGACCCCGGAGGATCTCTCGTGAGGAAGCTCGGCCTCGCGCTCGCCCCCTTGCCCCTCGTCGCAGCCCTCGCGGCGGCACCGTCGCCGGCCCACGCGACGATCCGCCACATCACGCTCGGCGGGGTCCGGGTCGCCCTCCACGACCACACCCGGCAGGTCGTGACCGTCAACCACCGCCGCGGCTACCACGCCCACATCGCGTTCTGGGTGCGCCGAGAGGGCCACTGGCACAAGGTCTACGACGTCAGCGCCGGCCGCATCGGGTACGGCGGGCTGGTGGCGCCGGGCAAGCGGGTGCAGGGCAGCGGCACCACGCCGCTCGGCACCACCCGGCTGATCACCTCGTTCGGCCGGCACCCACAGGCCACGGGCTGGGACCTGCCCTACCGCCAGATCCGGAAGGGCGACTTCTGGGTCGAGGACAACCGGTCGGCCTACTACAACCGCTACCGCAACCAGAGCCAGGGCGGCTTCCGCTGGTGGCTCTCGCCCAGCAAGGTCGACAGCTCCGAGCGGCTCCGCGACTTCCCCGTGGCCTACGAGTTCTCCGTCGTGACCAGCTACAACTACGCCGACCAGGTGCGGCATCGCGGCGCCGGGATCTTCCTCCACGTCAACGGCCAGGGCGCGACCGCGGGGTGTGTGAGCGCGCCGCGGTGGTTCCTCGTGGCGATGCTCGAACGGCTCGACCCGGCACAGGTCCCCCTGATGGCGGTCGGACGGTGACCCCGAGCGGGGAGGAGATCCGGGTCGACGTCGAGGGCCGGACGCTCAAGCTGTCCAACCTCGACAAGGTCCTCTACCCCCGCACCGGCACCACCAAGGGCGAGGTCCTCAACTACTACGCCCAGGTCGCCCCGGTCCTGCTGCCGCTGCTCAAGGACCGACCGGTCACCCGCGTCCGGTGGCCGCACGGCGTCGAGCGCGACCGCTTCTTCGAGAAGAACGCTCCCGCCGGCACGCCGACCTGGGTGCGCACCGCCGACGTACCGACCACCGGCTCGCGCGGCGAGAGCCGGCACGGCGACCGGCTGGTCTTCCCGATCATCGACGACCTCGCCACCCTGACCTGGGCGGCCAACCTCGCGGCCCTCGAGCTCCACGTCCACCAGTGGACGGTGACCAAGCAGGGCAAGCCGCGTGGCGCCGACCGGCTCGTGATCGACCTCGACCCCGGCGAGGGCGCCGGCCTCCACGAGTGCTGCCGGGTCGCCCTCCTGGTGCGCGACAAGCTCACCGAGCGCGCGCTGGACGCGCGTCCGGTCACCAGCGGCAGCAAGGGACTGCACATGTACGCCCACCTGCCGCGCCGCCAGGACTCCGAGCAGACCTCGGCGACGGCCAAGGAAATCGCCGAGGAGCTCCAGTCCGAGCACCCGAAGCTGGTCACCGCCACCATGACCAAGGCCAAGCGCTCGGGAAAGGTCTTCCTCGACTGGTCACAGAACGCCGGCTCCAAGACCACCGTGTCGCCGTACTCCCTGCGCGGCGTCGAGCGCCCGCTCGTGGCGACGCCGGTGACCTGGGACGAGGTCGAGGAGGGCGCTGCGGACCCCGTCGGCCTCGACCAGTTCAGGTACGACGAGGTGCTGGCACGGGTGGCCGAGCATGGCGATCTGTTCACCGCGTGAGACGGCGGGCTCGTCGTACCGCCTCGTTACCCAAACGTAGGTCGGCAGAGGCTCGGTTGTTGCCGCGGCTTACGTACGGTTTCAGGGTCCGGCACCGTGGTGAGCTCCGATCTCCCGGTGGTGCCGGTGGCCACCGACCGCCGGGGGGTGGGGCCGGTGGCGCCGTGGCTCCGCCCGTGGCCCGCGCTACGGGCGGACCACGCCCCCGGGTCCGACGTCGGCCTCTCGGTGCGACCTCGTGCCCCGATCTGACCACACGGTTGTGGCCGTTCGGGGGCCCGGACGGCGTCAGGTCGACACCTATGCTCCGGATATGGCTCATCGGGTGCTGCTCGTCGAGGACGAGGCGGAGATCGCCTCGCCGCTCGTGCGCACCCTCGAGCGTGAGGGCTACGTCGTCGACCAGGCCTCGACCGGGCGCGACGCGATCGTCGCCGCCACGACGGGCGGTCACGACGTCGTGATCCTCGACCTCGGTCTGCCGGACATGGACGGCCTCGACGTCTGCCGCTCGCTGCGCGACGCGTCGTACGAGGGGGCGGTGCTGATGGTGACCGGGCGTTCCCGCGAGCTCGACCGCGTCGTGGGGCTCGATGCCGGCGCCGACGACTACCTCGCCAAGCCGTTCGGCCTAGCGGAGCTGCTCGCCCGTCTGCGCGCCGTGCTCCGCCGTACGACGGCCCACCACCACCCGCCGGCCAACGGCTCCCGCCGGCTCCAGGTCGACGTCGCCGCCCACCGGGTGCACGTCGGCTCCGACGAGGTGCCACTGACCGGCAAGGAGTTCGACATCCTCACCGTCCTCGCCACCCACCGCGACAAGGTGGTCTCGCGCCAGCAGCTGATGACGGAGGTGTGGAGCGAGGGCTGGTTCGGGTCCACCAAGACCCTCGACGTCACCATCGGCCGGCTGCGCCAGAAGCTCGAGAAGGCCGACACCGCCGAGCGTGTCGTCACCGTCCGCGGCGTCGGCTTCCGCCTCGAGAGCGACTGAGCGCGGCTGAGAGCGGCTGCGAGCGGGTTACTGGGGCTCAGCCCAGCAACCGCGCGACGGTGTCGGCGACGTAGCGCTCCATGACCGCGTCCACCTGGCTGCGCTCGCCGGTGAGCAGCAGGTCGTGCAGCAGCCCGCGTGCGACCGCCAGGTCGAGACGCCCCTGCTGACGTGCCTGCCGATTCGGTACGCCGCGTGCCCGCCACATCGACTCCAGCGCGTCCAGCCAGGTGGTCACCAGCCGCTCGCGCAGTTCGACGGCGTGCGGCAGCCCGAGCATGGCGTGGCTGGAGAGCTCGAAGAAGAGCGGCCCGTAGACGAGTGCGTCGTCGGTGACCAGGTGCCAGTAACGCAGCCCGGCCTGGTCCGGGTCGGGGTCGCCCTTCGCCTCCTCGACCATCTCCGCGAGCGTCGCCCGCGCGCCGGCCTCGACGGTGTCGACGACGGCGGCGAGCAGACCCTCGCGGGACCCGAAGTGGTAGATCAGCATCCGGTGGCTGGTGCCGATCGCCTCGGCGAGCGCGCGCAGGCTGGTGTCGCCGACCCCGTGCTCGGCGAAGTGCCCGATCGCGCGCTCGAGTAGCGCGGCGCGGCCGGTCGCGGGCTGCGTCACGCGGCCTCGGCCGCCACCTTGAGCGCCTCGGCCTCGAGATCGACGTACTCCCGGACCTTGCGGCCGAGGGCCAGCGTGACGAGCCCGCTGAGCCAACCGGACTGCTCGAGCACGAGGGTGAGCCGGGTCCGGCCGTCGTCGTCGGTCGAGACCGTGTGCCGGCCGACGATGCGGACGCCGGGCTGGTGGCTGGCCCAGGTGAACGTGCGGTCCTCGACCAGCTCGCTGACCTGCCACTCACCGGGCTTGAGGCCCTTCTGCTTGACGTGCGCCCGGCTGCCGACGCGGAGGTCGCCCTCGTCGAGGAGGCGCACCTCCTCGTAGGTCGTGATCCGCTCGGGCCAGCGCTCAATGTCGCTCAGCACCTCCCAGACCTGCGCGGGCCGGGCCGCAACGGTGAGGGACTTCTCGTACTCCATGACGCTCTTCCTCTCGTGGGTGGTCGTGTACCGAATGGTACAAAACGGCGAAAAGATACGCAACCGGTGACGTTCGGCCCTCCCGCCCAACGCCGTGTCGTCGGAAGAATCAGCAGAGGTCTGGTCTGAGGAGAACCGGTGAGCACGAGGCAGAACCTCGCCGCCACCATCGGCGGTTGGAGCGTGCGCCACCGCGTGGTGGCGGTGGTCGGATGGCTGGTCTTCGTCGCGCTGGCGATGGCGGCCGGGTCGGCGGCGGGCCAGCGGAACATGACCCAGGACCAGTACGCCACGGGCGACTCCTCCAAGGCCATCCAGATCCTCGACGCCGCCGGCCTGAAGCCGCCCGCGGAGGAGCTGGTCCTGGTGACCGGCTCCGGGCCGGCCACCTCGCCGGAGACCAAGGCCGCGGTGGCCGACCTGCTCGGGCGGCTCCAGCAGACCGACGCCGTGATCGGTGTCGTCGACCCCTACGCCCTCCACCTGGTCTCGGCGGACGGCCGGTCGGTGCTCGTGCGGGTCTCGATGTCCGGCGACCCGATGACGGCCGCCGACCGGGTGCAGCCGATCCTCGACGCGGTCGCCGCAACCCGCACCGCGCATCCTGCGGTCAGGATCGACCAGTTCGGGGACGGCTCGGCCAACCAGTGGTTCAACAACACGATCGGCAAGGACTTCCAGCGAGCGGAGTGGACCGCCGTACCCCTGGCGCTCGGAATCCTGCTGGTCGCATTCGGCGCGCTGCTGGCAGCGATCCTCCCGGTCGGGCTCGCCCTCACGTCGTTCCTCGCGGCCAACGGGCTGCTGGCCCTGGTCAGCCACCGGCTCGCGCTGGACAGCTCCACCAGCTCGGTGATGTTGCTGATCGGGCTCGCGGTCGGCGTCGACTACTGCATGTTCTACCTACGCCGCGAGCGCGAGGAGCGCACCCGCGGACGCGACCCCGAGACGGCCCTGCGGATCGCCGCCGCGACGTCCGGACGGTCGGTGCTGGTCTCCGGGCTCACCGTCGTGGTGGCGATGTCGGGCATGTTCTTGTCGGGGATGCTGATCTTCGAGGGCTTCGCGGTGGCCGCGATCCTGGTGGTGCTGGTCGCCGTGATCGGCTCGGTGACGGTGCTGCCGGCCCTGCTCTCCCTGCTCGGCGACAAGATCGAGCTCGGCAAGGTCCCTGGCCTGGCCCGCATGCGGCGCCCGAGCGGCGGCAGCTTGGTCTGGGGCGCCATCCTCGACCGGGTGCTCAGGCGGCCCGGGGTGTCGGTGCTCGGCGCCGTGGCCTTCCTCCTCCTGCTGGCGACCCCCCTGGTCGGCATCCACACCGAGCAGCTGGGCCTCGACAAGCTGCTGCCGGCGGATGCCAGCATCATGCAGAGCTACCACCGGATCAGCGCCGCGTTCCCGGGCGGGTCGACCCCGGCGACCGTGGTGGTGAAGTCGTCCGACATCGGCAGCAACGCGATGACGGCGGCGCTGACCGACTTCCGGGCGCAGGCGGTGGCGACCGGACTGATGCACGAGCCGATCGAGGTCAGCCCGCACGCCGGCGTCGGAGTGCTGGTGGTCCACGTCCCCCTCGCGGGCAGCGGCTCGGACGCCACCTCCATCCGGGCTCTCGAGGCGTTGCAGCACGACGTCGTACCGGCGACCTTCGGCCAGGTGCCGGGAGCCGAGACCCACGTCGGGGGCCAGCTGGCCTTCTCGCAGGACTTCAACGCCCAGCTCCAACGGTCGATCGCGCCGGTGATCATCTTCGTGATGGTGCTGGCGTTCCTGCTGATGCTGGTGGCGTTCCGGTCGGTGACCATCGCGGCGGTCTCGGTGCTGCTCAACCTGCTGTCGATGGCGGCCGCGTTCGGCGTGATGGTCGCGGTCTTCCAGCACGGCTGGGGAGCCGACCTGGTCGGCGGTGGTGACGTCGGCGCCATCGAGTCGTGGATCCCGCTCTTCGCGTTCGTGATCCTCTTCGGGCTGTCGATGGACTACCACGTGTTCGTGGTCTCGCGGATCCGCGAGGCGCACGACCGCGGGATGTCGACCCACGATGCGGTGGCTCACGGCATCAAGATCTCGGCCGGCGTCGTCACCAGCGCGGCCGTGATCATGGTGGCGGTGTTCGCCGTCTTCGCCACGCTGTCGATGACGACCTTCAAGCAGCTGGGCGTCGGTCTGGCCGTCGCGATCCTGCTCGACGCGACCGTCGTCCGTGGCGTGCTCCTGCCGTCGGTGCTGGCCGTTCTCGACGACCGCACCTGGTGGCTTCCGCGCTGGCTGTCGTGGCTTCCCGAGCTGGGGCGGGCTCCGGTCGTGGACGACGTACCGGCCCAGGTGGGCGAGCGCGTCTCGGCCTCCTGAGCGCGCCGCGAGTCGGCCGCAGCGCTGGGATAGGTTGCTGCGGTGCCCCTTGGACGCAACCGAGAGCCGCGAGGCACGACTCCTGAACCCCCGCCGGCCCTCGCGGCGGAGCCGGTGAGCAGGACGCACACGGTGGACCGGCGGTTCAAGCGTCACTACTGGCGCCTCGGCCGGCTCCTGCTCGGCCCGAAGGCGATGGCCGGCTCCTGGCAGCACGCGGAGTACGACGACGCCCGTGCGACTGAGATGGAGGAGCGAGTCCGGCGCGACGACCTGCTCGCCACCTTCACCCGCCGGATTGCCCGAGGCGAGGACCCCGGCACCGCCTACGTCGCCACGGTGCGGACGCTCGCCGCCGCCGGGCACCTCGTGCTCGCGCGAGCCTTCTGCGAGGGGATGGCCCCGGCGGTCGATCCCGAGCTGGCGCGGGTCGCCCGTGGCGTGTGTCTCTACCGGATGCGCCGCTACGACGTCGTCTGGGACCAGCTCGCCGGCGTCGATCCCGACGTCCTGGCCCGGCACGCCCTCGTGGTCGCCGTCGACACCGCGCTGAGCCTGCGCACCCCCGAGGCCACAGCGGTGGCGCGAGCAGTCGTCGCCGACTCGTCGTACGCCGAGACCTCCGCGCTGCCGCGGCTGGCGGGTCGCTTCCTGGTGGCCGGTGAGCCCGACGTGGCCCGCCGTCTCCACGACGAGGCGCTCGCGCGTGCCGACCTCGACGACAAGACCCGGCGCCTCCTCGACAACCTCGTCCGCTGGCTCGGGGAGCCCACGACCCCCACGGTGCCGGCAGGCCGGATCCCGATCGGCGTCTTCGACTACCACCAGCCCGACCTCGTGCCCGGGGCCGGCAACGTCGGCGACCTCCTCCAGACCCTGGCCCTGGTCGGGAATCTCGTGCGGTTCCAGAACGTCCGCTTCCACGGAGCCGGCGGCGCCGGTGCCTTCGCCGAGGGACTCCAGCGGCGGGTCCGGCCCGAGCTGCTGCTCGACGGGCCGCAGGCGGACGTGGAGCTGCTGCCCGTCTCGCGTGACTACAGCGAGGGCGACCCGATCCCGGAGAACACCTGGACCATCGCGTTCGGCTGGCACCTGCGCCCGCTCTACCGGATCCGCTTCGGCCTGCCCTATCACCCCCACCTCCGACCGATCTTCGTCGCGTTCCACCTCAACCACGTCCGGGCCCTGACTCCCGAGGCGATCGACTACCTGCGGGCGCACGGCCCGGTGGGGTGCCGTGACTGGACCACCGTCGACACGCTGCTCGGCGCGGGTATCGACGCGTTCTTCACCGGCTGCATCACGAGCACGGTCGACGCCGTGTTCCCCGACCGCGACGAGGTCGAGCGCGAGGGGGACGGCGTGGTCGCGGCCATCGACGTACCGGCCGACTCCGTCCGGGCCAGGCGCCCGGTCGAGGAGCACACCCACATGGTCTCGGAGTGGCACACCGTCGACTTCGCCGGCGGCCTCCGCTCGGCCGACGAGCTCCTCGCGACCTACCTGCGGCGCTACCACCGGATCGTGACCAGCCGGCTGCACTCCTACCTCCCGGCCACCTCCCTCGGGATCCCCGTGGAGTTCCGGCCGCCGGTGCCGGGCGACGTGCGGTTCGACGGTCTCCTCGACCTCGAGCCCGACGGCGACTCCTTCGTCGCGATGCGCGACGGCATCCGTGAGCTCCTCGCCGAGGTCTTCGGACTGATCCTGTCGGGCGCCCCCGAGGACGAGGTGTACGCCCGGTGGCGCGAGCTCACCGCCGACCGCGTCGCCCAGGCCAGGGCCCGGCTCGCGGCACCCGCCGGCCCGGTCGAGGGGGGCGTCGACGTCGCCGCCGCGGTCGCCACCGTGCGGGCGAGCGTCGAGCACCTCGGCCCGCACCGGACCGTCGACCCGGCCACCGTCTCGAACGTCGCGGTCAGCCTCGACTCCCACTACCGTGCTCTGCTGCCGGTGACGCTGGAGTCGCTGACGACCAACGCCCGCGGACCGCTCCGCGTCTTCGTGACTGCGCGCGGCCTCGACACGGCGTACCGGCAGTGGCTCAGCGCGTCGTTCCCGGAGATCCCGTTCACGTTCCTGACCTACGACGACGTCGACTACGGCCGGATCACCCGGATGCTCGGGCATGTCAGTGTCGCCACGATGGACCGCCTCCTGCTCCCGGAGGTGCTTGTCGACGTCGACCGACTCGCCTACGTCGACATCGACACCGTGACCCTCGGCGACGTCACCGAGCTCGCTCGCACCGACCTCGGCGGCCACCCGCTCGCCGGTCGCACCGAGCGGTTCCTCGCCACCGAGGTCTGGCGCCGGGCCGGCGACCTCCTCGACCCGGCCGACGCCCACGAGCTACGCCGGCGCATGGCCGCCGCTCACGGCGTCGGCGGCCACACCTTCAACGCCGGCGTGATGGTGCTCGACCTCGACCGGATGCGCCGCGACCGCTTCGTGGAGCGCTTCGTGCCGATGGCCGGCCGGTTCGGCCTGCACGACCAGGACGTCCTCAACGCCTACACCGGCCCGGAGCGCGCCGAGCTCGACCAGCGCTGGAACTCCTTCCCGGTCGCCGAGTCCCTGCCCGATGCCCGGCTCCTCCACTACGCCGGAGCCGGGAAGCCCTGGGAGGACCTGATGATCCCCGGCGGTCATTGGTGGCGTCGCTTCGCCGACCAGTTCGCCGCCCGGGCGTCCGCCATGCCGGAGGCCGACTGAGCCCCGCTGCAACGTATGGCGCTTCATTTCGGGTGGATCGACTCGGTTCGCCCACGAAGTGTCGCCGGCTCGGCATAAGGTTCCGGCTCACCATCCGATTCCTTTCTTGGGGGGACCGCTCTCGATGCATCCCAGAATCTGGCCTGTCACGGCCTTGACCGTCGTCGCCCTGGCACTTCCTGCCGCAGCGACCGCGGCAGCCGGCACCCATGGGCACACCACCGACCGCGCCACCGCCGAGCTGAGCGGCAACGCCGTCGCTCGAGAGGGCGCCGACCAGCTTCGGGTGCTCCGCGCCGCCGCGCCGCCCACCCATCGAGCCGGTAGCGACGCCGACCAGCTGAGGCTCGCGCGCGACCTGGCCCGGCAGGCACAGCCCGAGGCCGTGGCTGCGGCCGCCGCGCCCTCCACGGTGCCGGTCGTCACCTCGCCCCTCGACGGCACCACCGTGGCCGGCGTGACCTCGCTGACCGCCTCGACGACTGCCGCGGCCGTCCAGTTCACCACCCTCGACCTCGGCTCGTTCTTCGTCCCGGCCTCCGCCGGCGTCGCGTCGACTCCCCTCGACACCTTCGGGGAGGTCAACGGCTCCCACACGGTGACCGCCGCAGACTGCGACGCCCTCGACAGCTGCAACGCCACGACGGACGGCTCCACCTACACCGTCGACAACGGCCCGGTCACCCTGACCCAGCCCGCCGACGGCGCGACCGTCGGCGGCAGCTTCGTCGCCGGCGCGACGAGCAGTGGCGGCCGGATCAGCTTCCGGGTGGATGGCACCGAGGTCGCAGCTGTCGCGGCATCGCCCTACCTGGCGACCATCGACACCAGCGGCCTCACGGTCGGCTCGCACACGTTGACCGCCGTCCGCTGCTCGAACGACGGCTCGGTGTGCGGAGACTCCTCGGCCACGATCACGTTCACGGTCGCCCGCGTCTCGCCGGTGGTCACGTCGGCCAAGCCCTCGCCGTTCTCACCCAACGGTGACGGTCACGTCGACACGACCACGATCGGCTATACGCTCGACTCGTCCCAGCAGGTCACCTGGCGTGTCACCACCCGCTCCGGGCAGACCCTCCGCGGGCCGGTCCACCTCGGCACCGTCTCGGGCGGCCAGCACTCCTTCGTCTTCAACGGGAAGAAGAACGGCGGCTCCCACCTGACCGACGGCGGCTACGTCGTACGGATCGACACGTCCAAGTCCGTCGGCGGGGTGACCGTCACCGGCAGCGCCGAGCACGCGGTCGTCGTCGACCTGAGGAAGCCGAGCACGTCCGGCGTCCACGCCTCGCCGCAGCAGTTCTACCCGGTCCACGACGGGTACAAGGACACGACGACGGTCACCGTCCACACCACCGAGTCGACCCGTGGCGCCCAGCTGCTGATCTTCAACGCGAAGGGCCACCGGGTCGCGAGGGTGTCGTCGGGCGGCAGCACCAGCCTGACCCGACACCTCACGTGGAACGGGCGCAACGGCGGGAAGCTGCTGAAGGCGGGCCGCTACTCCTACCGGGTGGCGCTGACCGACCGGGTCTGGAACACGGCGTCTCCCAGAAGTACCCCCTCGTGATCTCGGCGAAGAAGCTGGTCCGCAAGTCCGGGACCGCGACGGTCGCCAACCCGTACAAGAACCACCTCACGGCGCTGATCGGTGACTGCTCGGTGATCTACTACCCCGCCAAGAAGTCGTGGCCCGGGTCGCTGCGCTACCTGAGCAACTACGACGCCTGCGCGGCCCCCACCGACACCGAGCTGCTCGCGGTCACCCGCCACCAGGTCACCCTTCCCTCCGCGATCCGCTACGGGACGGTGCGACTCTCGACGTACGGCGGCCGGAGCGTGCCCGGCTACGCCGACATCGGCGTCGCTCTCTACGAGGACAAGACCGGAGCCATCACCTCCAAGGGCGGCGTCCTGAAGTCGAGCGTCGCCTGGCACGGCGGGTCGTCGGTCTCCGCCCCGAGTTTCCTGCAAGGACGCAGGTTCCGCTGGTGGGCCGGGACGACGGACTCGAACTTCTACGACATCCGCTCGTTCGAGGTCAGCTACACCTACTTCGTCCTGAGGTAGCCGCTCGCACCGTCACGCCTGGGCCCGCCGGGCCACCGACTGCAGCATGCGGTGGGTGGCCCGGACGTGGCCGGTGGTGACCATCCGCATCCGTCGATACGCCTTCCCGTGCAGGCCGGGGAACGCCGCACACGTCACCGCGGTCAGCCGGGAGCGGGGGCCGACCTCGTCGACCTGGAAGACGAGCTGATAGGTCGAGAACCGGTGCCGGCCGGCCAGCGTGACCTCGCGGCCCGGGTCCTCTGCCTCGATGGCGAAACCGCTGCGCGGCTGCGTCCCCAGCACCCGGAACAGAATGCTGTGCCGCGACGAGACGAGCCGATCGACGTACCCCTCGAGCGCAGTCCACGTGCGCTCCGCCGGCGCCTTCACCGCGACCGAGTGCTCGTCGACGAAGGGCAGACCGTCGTGGTTGCTCATGCCTTCATCCTGCGCCTGCCCGGCGTCCGTCGCCTCACCGGCCCCACGGGTGACTCCTGTCGCAAGTCGTCCACAAGATCGGGGTGGGGGTCTTCCCGAGTGCGGTGGCGCGGACGTACGTTGCCAGGACGGATCTCTTACTCGGGGGAGGACCGCATGTCGCTGGTCGCGGACGCCCGCGCCGACCTGGTCGAGTCGCTCGACCAGCGGGTGCGCGAGGCCGTACGGCGCGAGGGTGTCGACCCGCAGCGCGACCCGGGCGTCGTACGCCGCCTGGCCGAGTCGGTGGTCCGTGCCCACGACGATCGCAGCCTGACCGGGGCCGTGCCGTCGGTCGTCGATGTCGATGCGGTGGTCGGTGAGCTGGTGGCCCGGGTGTCGGGGTTCGGACCGCTGCAGCCGTTCCTGGACGACCCCACCGTCGAGGAAGTTTGGGTGAACGACCCGAGCCGGGTGTTCATCGCCCGACGCGGCCGCCACGAACTGACCAACCTCGTGCTGACGTCCGGGCAGGTGCGAGAGCTGGTCGAGCGGATGCTGAAGAGCAGTGGTCGGCGGATCGACATCTCGCGGCCGTTCGTCGACGCGACGTTGCCGGAGGGCCACCGGCTCCACGTGGTCCTCGAGGGGATCAGCAGGGGCTGGACCGCGGTCAACATCCGCAAGTTCGTCCTCACCGCCGGCCGGCTCCACGAGCTGGTCGAGCTCGGCACCCTCACACCGCAGGTTGCGGCGTTCCTCGAGGCGTCGGTGCGGGCCGGCCTCAACATCCTGGTCGCGGGCGCGACGCAAGCCGGCAAGACGACGTTTTTGAACTGCCTGGCGGCCGCCATCCCCGGCGGCGAGCGCGTGGTCAGCGCCGAAGAGGTCTTCGAGCTCCGCTTCCCGCATCCCGACTGGGTGGCGATGCAGACCAGGCAGAGCGGTCTCGAGGGGACGGGGGAGATCCGGCTGCGTGACCTGGTCAAGGAGAGCCTGAGGATGCGGCCGAGCCGCATTCTCGTCGGCGAGGTGCGGGCCGAGGAATGCCTCGACCTGCTGCTGGCTCTCAACTCCGGCGTGCCCGGCATGTGCACCCTCCACGCGAACTCCGCCCGCGAGGCCCTGGTCAAGATGTGCACGCTGCCCCTGCTCGCCGGCGAGAACATCTCAGCGCGATTCGTGGTGCCCACGGTGGCGGCCAGCGTCGACCTCGTCGTCCACCTCGGCATCGACCACCACGGCGTACGCCGGGTGAACGAGGTCGTGGGCGTGCCCGGCCGGGTGGAGCAAGACGTCATCGAGATCGAGCCGATCTTCGAGCGGCACGGCGGCGACCTGCGGCGGGCCAACGGGATGCCCCCGCGGATCGGCCACTACGAGCGGCTCGGCATCGACATCCACGCGATCCTGAACGGTGCGCGCTGATGGGCGTCCTGGGCGTCCTGGTCGGTCTGGGGGTGGGCGTCGGGCTGATGCTCTGCTGGTCGGCGTTCTTCGTCCCGCGGGCGGCGCCGCGCGCACGGCGTACCCGGAGCCGGGTCGCCGCCCTGCTCGCACGAGCCGGGATGGGCCACGTCTCGTCGACCACCTTCGTCACGCTCTGCGTCGTGTGCGGCGTCGCGGCCACCTTTCTCGTGGAGGTCGTGTCCGGCACGCCGCCGGTCGCCGTGATGTTCGGTGTGATAGCGGGCTTCCTGCCGGTCTGGATCGTCTCCGGGCGCGCCCGGCGCCGGCAGCGCGACTTCGCCGAGGTGTGGCCGGAGGCCGTCGACAACCTCGCCAGCGCGGTGCGGGCCGGGCTATCGCTTCCCGACGCGCTGGCCGGGCTGTCGGTGCGCGGCCCGGAGCCGCTGCGCGACGCCTTCGCCGCGTTCGCGCTCGACTACCAGGTGACCGGCCGGTTCGGGCAGTGCCTCGACCGGCTCAAGGACCGGCTGTCCGATCCCGTCGGCGACCGTGTCGTCGAGGGCCTGCGCGTGGCCCGGGAGGTAGGCGGGGGCGAGCTCGGCCGGCTCCTGCGCAACCTCTCGGGCTACCTCCGCGACGAGCTCCGGACCCGCTCCGAGATGGAGTCGCGCCAGGCCTGGACCGTCAACGGCGCCCGGCTGGCTGTCGCCGCGCCGTGGCTGGTGCTGCTGATGATGAGCTTCCAGCCCGAGGTGATCCACCGCTACGCCTCGCCCGCCGGCACCGTCGTCCTCGTGGTCGCCGCGGCGACCTGCCTGGTCGCCTATCGCCTGATGATGCGCATCGGCCGGCTCCCCGCCGAGCGGCGGATCCTCTCATGACCGCGGCCCCGGGTGCGCTCCTCGGCGCGGTCGCCGGCCTGGGGCTCGTGCTGGTGGTCGCGCGGCTGCGCGTGCTGCACCGCCCGACCCTGGGCCTGCGCGTCCTGCCCTACCTCCGCGACGTACCGCGACTGGGCCGGCCGGCGCCACCTGAGGTCACGAGCTCGTCTCCGGTGACGGCGGCCGCCGGGGTGTTCGGCCCGGTCCTGAAGGCGGCCGCCGACGGCGTCGAGCGCGTCCTGGGTGGTTCGGCGTCGGTGCGTCGCCGGCTCCAGCGGGCCGGCCTCCAGCGCTCGGTCCACGACTTCCGGGTCGAGCAGGTGCAGTGGGCTGTGGTCGGGTTCGCAGCGGTGGCGACCTACTGCCTGCTCACCACCCTCGCCGGTGGCGGCGGTGTCGTGTCGTCGTTGCTGCTCTGCGGCACCGGATTCGCCGCCGGGGTGCTCGCCCGCGACACCTACCTCTCGACCCAGGTCACCACCCGCGAACGCCGGATGCTGGCGGAGTTCCCGACCGTCGCCGAGCTGCTCGCCCTGGCCGTCGCGGCCGGCGAGAGCCCGGTGGCGGCGCTCGACCGCGTCGTACGGCGCAGCGGCGGCGAGCTGTCCCGCGACCTGGCAGCAGTGCTCGCCGCGGTCCGCACCGGCGAGCCGGTGAGCGAGGCCTTCGATCGGCTCGCCCAGGTGACCGGGCTGCCCCTGGTGGCGAGGTTCGCCCAAGGCGTCGCGGTCGCCGTCGAACGCGGTACGCCGCTCGCCGACGTCCTGCACGCGCAGGCCGCCGACGTCCGCGAGGCCGGTCGCCGTGAGCTCATCGAGGTCGCCGCGCGCAAGGAGATCTTCATGATGGTGCCTGTCGTCTTCTTGATCCTCCCCGTCACGGTCCTGATCGCCTTCTGGCCCGGCGTGATCGGGCTGCAGCTGACCACCCCCTGAGCCCTGCGAGAAACGAGGAACCCGATGAACGCGCTGACCCTCCTGGCCGTACGGATCCTGACCGAGCTCACCGCCCCACGCCCCCGCGACCAGCGCGGCGACGTACCGGGGTGGGTGCTCGTGACCGTGATGACCGCCGGGCTCGTCGGTGCCCTGTGGGGCATCGCCCGCGACCAGCTGGGCTCGATGCTCACCACCGCCCTGAACAGCGTCCGCGGCTGAGCCGTGCCTGGTCCTCGTCCCGGCCGGGACCAGCGTGGGTCGGCGGTCGTCGACTTCGTGCTGGTGCTGGTCGTGCTGGTGCCGGTCTTCCTCGGGATCC
The DNA here is from genome assembly GCA_963761085.1 of uncultured Actinomycetota bacterium. Classification (GTDB taxonomy): domain Bacteria; phylum Actinomycetota; class Actinomycetes; order Propionibacteriales; family Nocardioidaceae; genus Nocardioides. The sequence continues at coordinate 504,205 of CAVXFQ010000007.1, read as the reverse complement.
TCCAGGTCTCGCTGGTGCTGTTCGTCCGCAATACGCTGACCGCGGCCGCCTCGGAGGGCGCTCGATACGCCGCAACCCTCGACCGCGGGCCGGCCGACGGCGCCGCCCGCACCCGCGCCCAGATCAGCGGCGCGCTCGCCGGTCGCTATGCCCGCGGCGTCGCCGCTCGTGAGACGACCATCGACGGCGCCCCGGCGGTGGTGGTGACCGTCCACGTCGTCGTGCCGGCCCTCGGCATCGGCGGCCCGGCGGTGTCGCTCGACGTGTCCGGCCACGCGATCGAGGAACTCCCATGAGGCTCGACCAGCGGGGGAGTGCGCTGGTAGAGCTCGTCTGGCTGGGGATCCTGCTGGTCCTGCCGGTGCTGTGGATCGTGATGTCGGTCTTCCAGGTGCAGCGGGGTGCGTTCGGGGTCTCGGCCGCCGCCAGGGCCGCCGCCCGCGCCTACGCGCTGGCGCCAGACGACAACTCCGGTCTGGTCCGTGCCCGGGCGGCCGCCCGGCTGGCCCTCGACGACCAGGGGGTGCACGGCGCCCGGCCCGAGGTGCGGGTGACCTGCACGCCGTACCCCTCCGACTGCCACCAGGGCACCTCCACCATCACCGTGTCGGTGCACTCCCGCGTGGTGCTGCCGCTGATGCCGGGCGCGCTGGGAGGCAACCGGCCGAGCTTCGCGCTGGACGCGACGCAGACGGCGCCGATCGGGCAGTACCAGGAGATCAGCGTTGGCTGACCATGACGGCACCAGGGGTCAAGCCGGCACCGCGAGCCTGATGATCATCGGGCTCGCGGTCGTGCTGCTGATGATGGCGGCCGTCGTCACCGACGCCTCGGCCGCCTACCTCCAGCGCCAGGGCCTCGACACCCTCGCCGACGGCGCCGCGCTCACCGCGGCCGACGCAGGCGCCTCCGGCGAGGAGGCGTACGGCGCGGGGCTGGGCGGCGACCTCCACCTCGACCCGGCGACGGCGCGGGCCGCCGTCCTCGACTACCTGCACCGGGTCGGTGCCTTCGCGCGCTACCCGGGCCTCACCGCAGAGGTCTCGGTGGACCCGTCGACCCAGCGCGTGGTCGTGGCCGTCCACGCCCCGGTCCGGCTGCCCCTCCACGTGCCGGGCTCACCCGGTCACGCCTCGATCGGCTCGCGCAGCGCCGCAACCGTCGGGATCGACTGACCCGCGAAGAACCGTCTTCCGGCCCTAGCTCGTGGCCGCCCCCCGCGGCGAGGCTGGGAGGCAAGAGGGGGGATTCCTCATGCCGAGCGGAACCACCAAGCGGCCGCACCCCGTCCGACCCAGGACGTCGAAGAGGCCGGGCCGGCATCTCGCGCGTCGGGGCGAGCGGCGCCACGCACGACGCCCGGGCGCGCACCGCGCTCACTGACGCCCGCGGACCTGGCTCACTCAGCCCAGGCGGCCGACGAGCTCCTAGTGTCGCGCGTCATTAGTTGATTTACAGGCTGGTGATTGGGATGATGGCGTATGCCGTCATCTACCTTGTCGATCACTGCTGAAGACCGTGCGACGTTGGAGTCCTGGACGCGGTCGCGGTCTGTGCCCGCTGGGCATGTCGAGCGGGCCCGGATCGTGCTCGCTGTCGCCGATGGTGCGGGCACCTCCGGCACTGCGCGGCCTGGTCGGCGTTTCGCGTCCCACGGTGATCAAGTGGCGGGACCGGTTCGCCGCCCACGGCATCGCTGGCCTCGACGACGAGCCGCGCAGCGGCCGGCCCAAGATGATCGATGATTCCGCGATCCTCGCCGCGACGCTGGAGCCGCCGCCGGCCAAGCTCGGGGTGACGCACTGGTCCATCGCGGCTGCTGGGCAAGCACCTGGGCATCGGAGACGCCACGGTGGCTCGGGCCTGGCGGCAGGTACTACGTCAAGCCGTGGCGGCGCGAGACCTTCAAGTTCTCCACCGACCCCGAGCTCGAGGCCAAGGTCCGTGACGTGGTCGGGCTCTATCTGAACCCGCCGGAGAAGGCGATCGTGCTGTGTGTGGATGAGAAGTCCCAGATCCAGGCACTCAACCGCACCGCACCGATCCTCCCCCTTCGCCCCGGGCTGCCGGAGAAGGCGACCCATGACTACAAACGCAATGGCACCACCACCTTGTTCGCCGCACTCGAGGTCGCCACCGGCCGGGTCACCGACCAGTGCTACGACCGGCACGGCAAGGCCGAGTTCCTCGACTTCCTCAAGAAGGTCGCCAAGGCTTACCCCCGCCGCGAGCTGCACGTGGTGTTGGACAACTACCACACCCACAAGCACGACGACATCAACATCTGGCTGGCCAAGAACCCGCGGATCACCCTGCACTTCACGCCCACCAGCGGGCTCCTGGCTCAACCTCGTCGAGGTGTTCTTCGGCATCATCACCCGCCAGGCGATCCGCCGCGGATCCTTCGACAGCGTCAAAGAACTCGTCGCCGCGATCAGCACCTTCATCGAGGGCTGGAACGACCGCTGCCACCCGTTCATCTGGACCAAGACAGCCGACGAGATCCTGCCCCACACCATCCGTAAACGAGATTCAGACGCGCGACACTAGCGGCCGGCCGCACCGGACTCCCGGCACGCTGGCCTAATCGGTCACCTTCGCCGACGGCCGGTATGTCACGGGTGGCTCGGTCGAGCACTTCTCGTTCACCGCCTCGGGCTCGCTGACCACCGACACCGTCGCCATCCACGAGTCGCGCACTGTCTTCTCCGCCGATGGGACGGCCGTCGGCACGGTCAAGATCCACGCCCTCTCGCACCTCACCTACCGGGACGCCGACTCCGACGGCGTGCCGGATCCCAGAGAGATCAGCGCCGGCGTCGACCGCTTCTTCTTCACCTGCGGTGGGTGAGTAGGACTGCGCGGGGCCGCACGAGCTGCCAGGTTCGGCCGAAAGTGGTCAGCGTGCGCGGTGGGCGCCTGGGCGCGCGCGGCGCCGTTTCGCACCCCGAGGCGCGAGATGCTTTCCCGCCTTCTTGGCTGTGCCGGCCTGGTCCCGCTCAGACTGCTCTTTCGTTCCGTTGGGCATGTGGAACATCCCTCTCCGCCCGAGTCTGGTTCCCGACGCCAGCGCCACCAGCATCGGAAGTCGTCTCCTCGAGCCGCGGGTCCGTGCGACGGACGCGACAGGTCGAGGTGCGCCGAAGCTCAGACCTCGACGAAGGTCGTGTCGACCGTGATCCCCTTGTCGTCCATGATCGTGGTCGTCGCGCACATGCGGCGGTCGCCCGCCGGCACGAACTCCACGCTCACGACCGCCCCGAGCCGAACGAGCTCCCAGATGCGCTCATAGGTCTCGTCGCCGCAGACCTGGACCACACGTGAGTGCTTGCCGGGCTTGGCGTGCTCGTCGCCCATCAGGACCCCCTCCTTGGTGGGTACTCCGAGACAAACTCAACAGGGGGGGAGACCCCCAGTCTAGGGGCGCCGAGGGGGTGTGGCGGGTAAAGAAATCCGCAGGATCGGCTCAAGGCGCCGGGCGCGGGGGCGGATCTTCTGGCGCGTGACCCACGTGACACTGCCCGGCCTAGACCAGGCCCAGCCGGGAGGTGCCGCCTGAGGGCTCCCGGCCCGGGCGTCGGCGATGAGCGGCCGCCACAACGGGTGTCGTAACCTTGCTCCTCGTGGCCGGTATCGAGTTCGACGTGGAGATCAAGCAGCTCCGGGCGACGATGAAGACCATCGGCCAGGTGCTCGACCTCGACGGCATGCGCGCGGAGATCGCCGACCTCGGCCAGCAGGTCGCGGCCCCCGACCTCTGGGACGACCAGGCCAACGCGACCCGCGTCACGGGGCGCCTCTCGGCCCTACAGGGCCAGCTCGACCGGTTCACCGAGCTCGAGCAGCGCCTCGACGACGTCGAGATCATGGTCGAGCTCTCCCAGGAGGAGAACGACGCGTCCGCACTCGCCGACGCCGAGGCCGAGCTCGCGAAGATCCACAAGTCCGTGGAGAACCTCGAGGTCCGCACCCTCCTCTCCGGTGAGTACGACGAGCGAGAGGCGATCATCAGCGTGCGCTCCGGCGCGGGTGGCGTCGACGCCGCGGACTTCGCCGAGATGCTGATGCGGATGTACACGCGCTGGGCCGAGCGCAACAAGTACCCCGTGGAGGTCTACGACACCTCCTACGCCGAGGAGGCGGGCCTGAAGTCGGCCACCTTCGCCATCCACGCGCCGTACGCCTATGGGACGTTGAGCGTGGAGGCCGGCACCCACCGGCTGGTGCGGATCAGCCCGTTCGACAACCAGGGCCGCCGGCAGACGTCGTTCGCCGCGGTCGAGGTCGTGCCGGTGCTCGAGCAGACCGACGAGATCGAGATCCCCGAGGACGAGATCCGGGTCGACGTCTACCGCTCCTCGGGTCCCGGCGGCCAGAGCGTCAACACCACCGACTCCGCGGTCCGGCTGACCCACATCCCGACGGGCATCGTGGTCTCGTGCCAGAACGAGAAGTCGCAGCTGCAGAACAAGGCGTCGGCCATGGTGATCCTCAAGGCCAAGCTGCTCGCGGTGAAGAAGGCCGAGGAGCGCGCCGAGCTCGATGCCCTGCGTGGCGACGTGCAGGCCAGTTGGGGAGACCAGATGCGCAACTACGTCCTCAACCCCTACCAGATGGTCAAGGACCTCCGGACCGACTACGAGGTGGGCAACCCGCAGGGCGTCTTCGACGGCGACATCGACGGGTTCCTCGAGGCCGGCATCCGCTGGCGCATGGGCGCCGAGAACACCCCGCGCTGACTACCCCTGGGCCTGCTGGAACCTCGCGAGAGCGGCGTCGACGACCCCGACCATCGCGGACCCCATCGCCTTCGAGACCGAGTCGGGAGGCGGCGTGGCGGCGTGCGGCAGGTAGGTCACCACCACCCAATCGTCGTGCTGGACCGCCCACACGTCCTGGTCGCCCCGGGCCAACAGCACGTCGCCCCCGCCGGGGGAACTGACTGTCCGCACGGTGTAGCCGGGGCACTGCCCGAGCGTCTCGCTGATCCGCTGGTATCCCGTCTCGGCTGCGGTCCGCGAGGAGAACTGGTGGATCCAGAACCGCCCGTCGGCGCCGACGGCGGTGGTCATCCCGGTGTTGACCCAGTCCGTGCTACTGCAGGGATCGCGCAGAAGACTGTCGGGGGAAGGGCCGTCGTGCCAGCCGCTCTGCCAGCTGCCGAATACGTGCTGGAGCCGGTCGGGAGCGAACCGGGCGAAGAACTCCGGCTTCTGCACCCTGCCCACTCCGCCCTGCGGCACGCTGGTGAGCGCCGAGTCGGCCTCGATGCCGGCCACCATCGCGTCGGCGAGGCGTACCTGCACCTCGTCGGGGAGCCCGGTCGTGGGCGCGATCGCGAGGCCCAGCTCATCGTCTCCTCGCGTCACGATGCCCCACTGGGTCGGGGAGCCGGCCAGTGACTGCAGCTCCACGAAGAGGACGCGGGTGCCGTCGGCGTAGGTCACCTCGGTGGTCTTGGCACCTGGGCACGCCTCGAGCGCCTGGGAGAGGGTGGAGACGTAGGTCGCGAGCCCGCCTCCGGTCCAGCGGATGGCACCGAACTGCGCGTAGTGGCCGTCTCCGGTCTGGAGGGCTCGGCTCCCTCCATTGACCGACGACGAACCGGTCTGGTCGTTGTTGATGTTGCACGACGGGTTCAGCGTGCGCTCGGGGTTCGCGTTCATGTCCTGGTCGCTCCAGGGTCCGGCCCACCCGGCGGTGGCCTCGCCGAGCGACTGGGCGTCCAGAGCGGCCGCTGCCGGGACCGGCCGGGTCGTCCACTCGACGGAGCTGTCGTGCGTGCCGACGTCCCGGGCCAACGCGATGCCGCCGATGGCGACGAGCGCCACTGCGGCGGCGGCGCCGATCCTCGTACGACGGCGACGGCGGGCCGTGGTGACCGCGCGCGCGGCGCCGGGGCCCCGCGAGAGACCGGCGATGTCACGCTCGAGCGCGTCGAACGCGGCGTCGAGGTCGAAGGTGTCGTGCTCAGGCATGGCTGTGGTCTCCGTTCGGGGTGCCACCGAGGAGGGGGACGAGGGCTGCGCGTCCGCGGGACAGGCGCGCCTTGACCGTGCCCTCAGGGCACCGGTCGAGGCGGGCGATGTCGGCGACGCTGAACCCGGCGAGGTGATGGAGGACCAGCGCACGACGCTGGGCCTCGGGGAGCTGCCGAAGGGCGGTCACGAGCGCGATCGTGTTCTCGTCCGGCGGCGCAGCGGTCTCGGGTGCTCGTGAGCGCTGGAGGAACCGGTTGGAGGTGCGTAGCCTGCGCCATCGGCTGATCGCCTGCCGGGTGGCGACCTGACGCACCCAGGCGCCGGGGTCGTCGTAGGCCCGGAGCTTCGACCAGCGTGGCCAGGCCTTCGCGTAGGCGTCCTGCGCGACGTCCTCGGCCGCGGCCAGCTCGCCGGTCACGGCGTAGGCGCACGCGACCGTGCTCGACCACGTCGCGTCGTAGAACGCGGTGAAGTCCTGCTCCGCAGTGCCCATGGCTACCGTCCCGTCGGGGGCTCCGCTCCTCGGAGGTCCTCGTACATCAGACACGCCCGGCGACGGTGGCAGGTTGCATTCCTGCGGCGTGGGTCTCGTCCGCCTCGACCTTTCCGCGAGGTCCCCGCGAGCGCGAAATGCAGGACGCCTCCCACGTTGATCGAGGTCTCCTCCGGTGGCGGCGTCGCGGCGGCGGGGAGGATCAGGTAGCCGACGCTGCTTCTGACCAGCTCCATCCAGACGACCTGGCGGCCCGGGGCGAAGGCCACCACGACGGGGCCAAGCCGGTCCGCGCGTCACGCTCGCTGGGCAGGTCCCAGAACCAGGTGGTGCCGTCGACCCCCACGCCGGCCGCCCTCGCCGGTCCCGCCGACCGTGTTCTGGTCACGTGGCTCGCAGGGCAGATGTGCGAGAGCGTCGCTCGTCGAGTTGCCCGGGCCGCGCCATCCACTGTGCCAAGAGCCGAGGGCCACGGTCAGGACGCGGGGGTCGATCGTCCCGAACGCGTGGTCGGCATCCGGCCCCAGCGTGTGGCCCATCGGGTTCGAGGGGTACGACGTCGGGTCGCGGAGGGCGGCCGCCAGCGCTTCGAGGACGCGGGCGTCGGTGCGCTCGTCCGGCGCGGTCCCTCGGTGCAGGAGCCACACGATGCCGAATGCGTTGCCGACCCGGGCCAGCCAGAGGTCCTGCGGCGCGGCTCCCACCGGGAGCAGGCGGTAGGCCAGCCCGGTGCCATCGGGCCACCGGGTCGCGAAGGTGCAGGCGCCGGCGCAGTGCCCGACCTGGGAGACGGCCTGGGACCACGAGTCGGACAGGGCGGCGGACGAGCGGTAGCTGCTGAGGCCGACGACTGCCCGACCGCCGTCGTCGGAGCGGAAGGCGGCGGTCCCGAGGCGGGCCGGTTGGTCGGGCCGGGGACGGTCGTCGGTGGACTCGGAGGTGCGGCCGAGGCAAGGCGCCATGGCTGCCGCGGTCGGGCCGTCGGGCCAGGAGGCTGCCCGCCACGGGTGCAGAGCTGCGCCGGTGGGTGCCGTGAGTGCCGCCGCGTCGAGTGCTGCCGGATTCGGCAGCGGATCCGCGTGGCCGGGCGACGAGACGGATGCGCTCGGAGACGCTGCGACAGGTGGGGCCGTTCGCTCGCCGGCTGTGCTGCTCAGGAAGGCAACGCCACCCACCACGGCTAGCACCCCGACCACGCCGGGGGTGGCGAGCGCCGTACGACGTGGAGCAGGTCGTGGATGTTTCTGGTGCTCGCTCATGGTTCCCCCGTCCCGGTCCGGTTCAGACGACAGGAGAACGGACGTCAGCGCCTCACGCGCGGTTTCATCACAATTCGTGCCGGCGACGACAGCTGCTCCACCGGCAGGAAGAAGTGGTGTCGCTGGACGCAGCGGACCCGTGCGTGCTCGACCGGCCCTTCGGTGCTCGCGAGCACGTGGCGGTCGCGTACCTCGGCAGGCGCCCCGCACTCGGGGCAGGTGGTCATGTCCATGGCGAACCCCCGTTCCGGACATGGGTGAATGGGGGAGAGGAGACCCCGACCTCCCGGCGGGATACGTGCTGGGACGTGGCTCACAACGCGCCCGGCGCCGCGGATGCCCGAACCGTTGCCCACCTCGGCTACCGTCGCTGAGGTGATCCGCTTCGAAAAGGTCACCAAGACCTATCCCGGTGGCAGCCACCCCGCGCTCGACAACGTCTCCATCGACGTCGAGAAGGGGGAGTTCGTCTTCCTGGTCGGCACCTCGGGCTCCGGCAAGTCGACCGCCCTTCGACTCGTGCTGCGCGAGACGCGCTGCACCAAGGGCCGGGTCTACGTCGCCGGCAAGGAGATCAACCGCCTCGCCGGCTGGAAGGTCCCGCGGCTGCGTCGCCAGATCGGCACCGTCTTCCAGGACTTCCGCCTGCTCCCCAACAAGACGGTCTCCGAGAACGTCGCCTTCGCCCTCCAGGTGATCGGCAAGTCGCGCGGCGACATCCGTCGTACCGTCCCCGAGACCCTCGAGCTGGTCGGCCTCGACGGCAAGGGCGACCGGATGCCCGACGAGCTGTCCGGCGGCGAGCAGCAGCGGGTGGCGATCGCCCGCGCGTTCGTGAACAAGCCGATGATCCTGATCGCCGACGAGCCGACCGGAAACCTCGACCCGGCGACATCCGTCGGCATCATGAAGCTGCTCGACCGGATCAACCGCACCGGTACGACGGTGGTCATGGCCACGCACGACGCCGGCGTCGTCGACCAGATGCGCAAGCGCGTGATCGAGCTCGCGGAGGGCGTCGTCGTCCGCGACCAGGCCCAGGGCGTCTACGGCTTCCAGCACTGACCTGATCTCCCGACCGACCCCGACGACCCGGAGAAACCTTCCTCATGCAGCTGCGTTACGTCTTCACCGAGCTGGGCAACGGCCTGCGCCGCAACCTCTCGATGCACGTTGCGGTGGTGCTCACGCTCTTCGTCTCGCTGACTCTGGTCGGCGTCGGCGTGCTCCTCAACCAGGAGGCCCAGCGGGTTGCCGACCGCTGGGGCAGCCAGCTCCAGGTCGCGGTGTTCCTCTGCAGCGCCCACGACGGCAACCCGGCCTGCACCACCGAGGTCACCAGCGCGCAGCAGGACCAGATCCAGAAGGTCATCGACGCCAACGCCCAGGTCTCGAGCTCCACGACGCAGTCCAAGCAGGAGGCGTTCCGCAAGCTCACCGCCCAGTACCCCGGCAAGTACGACGGCCCGAACTCGCCGATCACCGCCGCGGACATGCCGGAGTCGATCTGGATCACGCTCAAGGACCCCAACCAGTACCAGGACGTCGAGAGCGCGGTCGTCGGGCTGGACGGCGTCTCCCGGGTGCAGGACGTCCACAAGCTCCTGAAACCGATCTACAGCACCATCTCGCGCCTCAAGTGGGGCTCGATCTGGACCGCCGCGATCCTCGTGATCGCCGCACTGCTCCTGGTGGCCAACACGATCCGGCTGGCGGCGTTCGCCCGGCGGCGGGAGATCGGGATCATGCGGCTGGTCGGCGCCTCCACGCTCTACATCGCCCTGCCGTTCCTGATGGAAGCCATCGTGACCGCCGCGCTCGGCGTCGGTCTCGCAGGTCTGGCGTTGTGGGGCTTCATGGAGGGGGTCGTCAAGAGACAGCTGGCCGTCGACCTCAACTTCATCCCGTGGGTCCAGAACAACGACTTCTGGTACGCCCTGACGGTGATCGCGATCCTCGGCCCCCTGCTGACCCTGATTCCGACACTCGTGCTGACCCGCAAATACCTCAAAGTCTGAGCCGCGTCGGTTAGCGTCCAAGTGGCCGCTTCCCCGACCGCGAAGGCTTCCCGGTGCGATTCTTCCCCGCCACCGTCCGCCAGCGCGTGGCCACCGTTGCGACGGTGGGTGCGCTTGCTGTCGGCGTCGTGACCAGCCCGTTGGCCCACGCCGACGTGCGGCACCTGCGCCACGAGCAGTCCCAGGCGCAGCACTCCCTGACCCACGCGAAGTCGGCGCTCGACGAGTCCGGCAGCCGGACCCGGCACGCCTACGCCGCGCTGGCGAGGTGGAAGGCCGCCTACCGCGTCGCCACCCACGACCTCGAGGTCGCCCGGGCGAAGGTGCAGGCGGCCGAGGCCAGGCTGGCGGAGATCCAGAAGCAGCTCGTCGCCGCCAAGGCCAGGCTCGCCTCCGCCGAGGCCGACCTGGCGCGCAGCACGCAGGCGGTCGGCGAGCAGAAGGACCAGCTGGCGCACACCGTCACCACCATCTACGAGGGTGGCGACCCCCAGCTGGTCGGGTTCTTGTCGCTGATGAACTCCCAGACGCCGGCCGACCTGGTCAGCGCGAACGACAACAACTTCGTCGTGCTCACCTCCCAGGACCAGGCGCTCGACAACCTCTCCGCCGCCCAGGTGCTGATGAAGGTGCAGACAGACCGGCTCGCGGCCGCTCGTGACGCGGTCGCCACCAAGCAGGCCGAGGCCCAGCACAACCTCGCGCTGAAGCGCACCTACAGTGCCCAGGCCCTGGACGCGAAGGCGCGGGTCGCTGCCAGCGTGAAGGCCCGCCACCAGGCCTGGGAGCAGGCGCTCGCCGCCCGGGCCCACGACCGCTTGGTGTGGCTGGCCTCCAGGGCGCAGGCCGACCGCATCCACCGCCTGCTCCTCGCCGAGATCGCCCGCGAGCAGCGTCGCGGCGGCGGCTACCAGGGCTCCACCCAGGGGCTGCTGATGAGGCCGGTCAACGGCCCGATCACCTCGCCGTACGGCTATCGGATCAACCCCGTCATGGGCTACTACGGCCTCCACGACGGCGACGACTTCGCCGCAGCCTGCGGCACCCCGATCTGGTCGGCCGGCAACGGCACGATTCTGTCGCAGTACTACTCCTCGGTCTGGGGCAACCGGCTGTTCATCAACCTCGGGCTGATCAACGGCAAGAACGTCACCGTGATCTACAACCACCTGTCGGCCTACCGCAGCAGCGTCGGTGAGCGGGTCTCCCGGGGCCAGGTCGTCGGCCTGATCGGTACGACGGGCTGGTCGACCGGCTGCCACACCCACTTCACCGTGATGGTCAACGGCGTGGCGGTGGATCCGGCGCCCTGGATCAGCTGACCGGGGCGCACCGACTCGTGCGTCACAGTCGCGTCAGGGACGCGTCAAAGCGGGCCGGCGTGCGTCGGCGCGGGGAGACGATGGTCGTGTCCCGATGCGAGGAGGTGGCCTGCCATGACCGGGATCTCCGAGTGGCCGCAAGCGACCTGGTGGCGACCCGCCAGCCGGACCGGAGCGGTCCTGGCGCCGTTGGTCACCTGCGCGATCCTCTCGGCGTTCCGCGACACGGTCACCACGGCCACCGCCGTGCTGGTGCTCGTCCTCTGGGTCGTGGCCGCCGCTGCCACGGGTGACCGCACCGCCGGCATCCTGGCTGCCGTCTCCGGAGGCGTCTGGTTCGACTTCTTCCTCACCCAGCCCTACCTGCGCTTCACCATCCACGGCTCCGACGACGTGGAGGCGACGGTGCTGCTGGTGCTGATCAGCCTGGCCGTCACCGAGATCGCCCTGTGGGGCCACCGCCAGCAGCGCGAGGCCTCGCGCCGCTCGGGCTACCTCGACGGGGTCATCGGCGCCGCCCGGGCGGTCGCCGAGGGCGACACGCCTGCGCCGGTGGTCATCGACGTGGTCGCCCGGCAGATCGTCGAAGTGCTCGGAGCCGACGACTGCCGCTACGTCGACGGTCCTGTCGACGACCCGCGGGTCGCGGTGCTCGACCACGACGGCGTCCTGATGCGCAGCGGCCACCCGGTCGACGTCGAACGGGTCGGGCTGCCGGTCGACGAGTACGTCGCGGTGCCGGTGGGCGTGGGTTCGCGCGTGGTCGGGCACTTCCTGGTCACCGCCACCGGCCATCTCACCTACCCCAGCAACGAGCAGCGCCGGATCGCCGTACTCCTTGCCGACCAGGTGGTCGCCGCCGTGCAGACCGGATCGGTCTGACCGACCTCGGCGACGTGTCGCCGATGCCAATCCGGTTGACCCTCCCTGGGAGAATGGCCGGATGCCGAAGGAGCAGGGGCGCAAGCTGGTCGCGCAGAACCGCAAGGCGCGACACGACTACCACGTGGAGGACACGTGGGAGGCCGGCCTCGTGCTGATGGGCACCGAGGTGAAGTCGTTGCGGCAGGGTCGAGCGACCCTCGTCGACGGCTTCGCCGAGGTCGACGACCACGAGGTGTGGCTGCACGGCGTCCACATCCCGGAGTACACCCAGGGCACCTGGACCAACCACGCCGCGCGCCGCCGCCGTAAGCTCCTGCTGCACAAGTCCGAGATCGCCAAGATCGAGCGCAAGATCGGGGACAAGGGCTACACGCTGGTGCCCCTCGCCATCTACTTCAAGGACGGCCGGGCCAAGGTCGAGATCGGTCTCGCGCGCGGCAAGAAGTCCTACGACAAGCGACACGCGCTCGCCGACCGTCAGGCAGAGCGGGAGAAGCAACAGGCGATCGGACGACGGCTCAAGGGCCTGCCCGACTGATGCCGCCGCACGTCGTACGGCGGGCGGACCCCTCGGCGGTCGCCGAGATCCTCGCGACCTTGCCGGAGTGGTTCGGCATCCCTGAGGCCAAGGCGTCGTACGTCGACGACGCCGGGCGGCTCCCGTCCTACCTCGCGGTCGACGGCGACGACGTGGTGGGTGTGGTGCTGCTCGCCGAGCACTTCCCCGAGGCACGCGAGCTGCACCTGCTGGCCGTCCGCCGCGACCGACGCGGCCGCGGCATCGGGCGGATGCTCGTCGAAGCGGTGGCCTCCGACCTGCGCGAGGCGGGGGTGCGGGTGCTCGAGGTGCACACGGTCGGCCCCTCCTACGAGGATGCGGGCTACGCGCAGACCCGGGAGTTCTACCTCGCGACCGGCTTCGTGGCGATGAACGAGCTCCCGGGCATCGACTGGAGCGGCCCGACCCTGATCCTGGTCAGGCCGCTGTGAGCCTCGACCCGGTCGCGTTCAACGACAGCCTCGGGATCCCGGGCCTGTTCGACGTCCACACCCATTTCCTGCCGCCGCGGGTGATGGCCAAGGTGCGCGAGCAGTTCGACACCGCCGGCCCGCTGATCGGCCGCCCGTGGCCCCTGCACTACCGCGGTGACGACGACGATCTGGTCGCCACGCTGCGCTCCTTCGGCGTACGACGGTTCTCCGCGCTGTCCTACGCCCACCGCCCGGCGATGGCGGAGTGGCTCAACGACTGGGCTCTCGCGTTCGCCGCCCGCACCCCGGGGTGCCTGCGCAGCGCCACGTTCTACCCCGAGCCCGGGGCTGCCACCTACGTCGCGGACCGGATCGTCGGCGGCGCCGAGATCTTCAAGGTGCACGTGCAGGTCGGCGGGTTCGACGTCCGCGACCCCCTGATCGCCGACGTGTGGGGCGTGCTCGAGGACGCCGGCACGCCGGTCGTCCTGCACGCCGGCTCAGGGCCGGTCGGCACGCCGTACACCGGGCCGGGGCCGGTCGCCGACCTCCTCGCCCGCCACCCGGGGCTCGCCCTGGTGATCGCCCACCTGGGGGCACCGGAGTACGCCGAGTTCGTCGCCCTCGCCGAGACCTACGAGCGGGTCCGCGTCGACACAACCATGGTGTTCACCCCCTTCTTCGACGAGATCGGGGCGCCGTTCCCGGCCGACCTGGTGCCGCGGCTGCGCGACCTGCGGCCGAAGGTCCTGCTCGGGTCGGACTTCCCGAACATCCCCTACCCCTACGACGAGCAGCTGGCCGGCCTGGTCCGCCTCGACCTGGGCGACGACTGGCTCCGGGCTGTCTGCTGGGACAACGCCGCCGAGCTCTTCGGGAGCCCTGCCGAGGAATGGGAATCGTCTGCGGAGCGTTCCTCCCCGTAGACTGGAGACACAACTCAACAGGGGGCTGATCGGTTTCGACTTGGGACGTACGTTCCAGGGGAAGCGGGTCGAGAAGCCGACGTCATCTCGTAAACGATCGTCGGAAACCTATAAGTGCCAACGCTAAGCGCACTGACTTCGCTCTCGCTGCCTGAGCAGTGATCGAAGGGTCTGACCGGGCACCTGCCTTCGTCCCGGACCCAGGCCTCATCTAGAAGGCTTGCTGGCCACTCTCTGTCAGGAGGGGTGGCCGGGACTTCATCCTGACTGAGTCTGTCGGTGACGTGTCAGTGCGAGCACCGGGACTGAGAACACGACAGCGCTGACTGCACCCGGAGAAGACCTGGCTCGACGCTCGAGGACGCGGGTTCGATTCCCGCCAGCTCCACCAACCAACCAACCCACCGCCCACCGCCCAGGGGCTCCCACCGAACGTGTCAGCCTCTCCACCGTCGAGTGACGAGGGCCAGACCGACGCCTACGCTCCGAGCATGGCCACCCTCCTCGACCTTGCCGAGATCATGGGCGAGCTGACCGAGGTCACCGAGGGCGAGCAGCACGAGCACGCGACGTGGTCGGTGCGCGGCAAGGGGATCGCCTGGCTGCGACCCTTCAGCAAAGCCGACCTGAAGCGCTTCGGTCGCGAGACGCCGCCTGCTGCGCCGATCCTGGCGATCCATACCCGAGGTCTGCACGAGAAGGAGGGCCTGCTGGCCGCCGGCATCAGCGGGGTGTTCACGATCCAGCACTTCGACAACTATCCGGCCGTGCTCGTCGAGCTGGGCGTCATCGACCGGTCGGATCTCCGTGACCTCCTCGTCGAGGCGTGGCAGAACGCCGCGCCGGCTGATCTCCTCGAGGACTTCGGCAGCTGAGCCGGGTGTCTCGAGCGCTCAGGCCGCGGCGTCGGCTTCCGTCCGGCCAGTGGTCTCCACAGCCAGAGCCCCGGCGACGACGTCCAGGACGTCGCTGACCAGGTGGACGGTGAGGCCGTCCAGTACGTCGGCCGGTACGTCGTCCAGGTCCGGCTCGTTGCGGGCCGGGACGAACACCTCGGTCAGGCCGTTGCGCTGGGCCGCGAGCAGCTTCTGCTTCAGCCCGCCGATCGGCAGGACCCGGCCGTTGAGGGTGACTTCGCCGGTCATCCCGACCTCGGAGCGCACCGGCCGGCCGGTGGCCAAGGAGACCAGGGCGGTGACCATCGTGATCCCCGCGGACGGACCGTCCTTGGGGGTCGCTCCCGCGGGCACGTGCACGTGGACGGCCCGGTCGAGGAACGCCGGGTCGACCCCCAGCTGGTCGGCATGGCTGCGGACGAAGGTGAGCGCGATCTGCGCCGACTCCTTCATCACGTCCCCGAGCTGGCCGGTGAGCGCGAGTCCCGCCGGGCCTTCGTGGGCCGACGCCTCGACGAACAGTACGTCACCACCCATCCCGGTCACGGCCAGGCCGGTCGCGACACCCGGCACCGAGGTGCGCTCGTGCGCCTCCGGGCTGAAGCGCGGCCGCCCGATGACGTCCTTGAGGTCGGCGACGTCGAGGTCGACCCGCTCGGAGCCGGTCGCCAGCCGCGTCGCGGCCTTGCGCAGGGCCTTGGCGAGGAACCGCTCCATCTGCCGTACGCCGGCCTCCCGGGTGTAGTTGGCCGCGATCTCGCGCAGGGCAGCCTCGGAGACGGTCACCTCGTCGGGGGTCAGGGCCGCGCGCTCGAGCTGCCTCGGCAGCAGGAAGTCACGGGCGATAGCCACCTTGTCGTCCTCGGTGTAGCCGTCGAGGGTGACCAGCTCCATGCGGTCCAGCAGTGCCGACGGGATCTGCTCGACCACGTTGGCGGTGGCGATGAAGAGCACGTTGGACAAGTCGAGGTCGAGCTCGAGGTAGTGGTCGCGGAAGGTGTGGTTCTGCGCAGGGTCGAGCACCTCGAGCAGGGCGGCCGCCGGGTCGCCGCGGTAGTCGGCCCCGAGCTTGTCGACCTCGTCGAGCAGCACGACCGGGTTCATCGAGCCGGACTCCTTGATCGCCCGCACGATGCGGCCCGGCAGCGCGCCGACGTACGTCCGTCGGTGGCCACGGATCTCGGCCTCGTCGCGCACGCCGCCCAGGGCGACCCGGACGAACCGGCGCCCCAGGGCGCGTGCGACCGACTCGCCGAGCGACGTCTTGCCCACTCCCGGCGGGCCGGTCAGAGCGATCACGGCGCCCGAGCCACGGCCGCCGACGACCTGGAGGCCGCGCACGGCGCGGCGGCTGCGGACAGCGAGGTACTCCACGATCCGGTCCTTGACCTCGTCCAGCCCGTGGTGGTCGGCGTCGAGCACGGCGCGTGCCGCGACGACGTCGGTGGTGTCGTCGGTGGTGACGTTCCACGGCAGCTCGAGCACGGTGTCGAGCCAGGTGCGGATCCAGGCGGTCTCGGGGCTCTGGTCGCTGGAGCGCTCGAGCTTGTCGACCTCGCGCAGCAGAGCCTCGCGCACGGCGTCGGGGACGTCGGCGGCCTCGACCCGGCCCCGGTAGTCGTCGGCCCCATCGGGCTCGCCCTCGCCGAGCTCCTTGCGGATGGCGGCCAGCTGCTGGCGCAGCAGGAACTCGCGCTGGCTCTTCTCCATGCCCTCGCGCACGTCCTCACCGATCTTGTCGGTCAGCTCGATCTCCGCCAGGTGCTCGCGGGTCCACGCGATCAGGGAGTCGAGCCGCGACTCCACGTCGGGGTCCTCGAGCAGGGCGAGCCTGCGTTCCCCTGAGAGGTACGGCGCGTAGCCGGCGGAGTCCGCGATGGTCGTCGGGTCGGTCATCCGGTGGACGGTGTCGATGACCTGCCAGGCCTCCCGGCGCTGGAGGACGGCCACGACGAGCCGCTTGTACTCCTCGGCGAGCTCGCGGGCGCGGTCGCTGACGTGGTCGTCGATCGACTCGACCTCGACCCACAGCGCGGCGCCAGGTCCGGAGACGCCGGTTCCGATCCGGCCACGCCGCTCGGCCTTGAGCACCGCCGCCGGGCTGCCGCCGCTGAAGCGGCCGACCCGCTCGACGGTCGCGATCGCGCCGTACGACGCGTACCGGTCCTCGAGCCGCGGGGCGACGAGCACCATGCCGTCGCTGCTGGCCCTGGCGGCGTCGATCGCTGCCTGCGAGGACTCGTCCAGCTCGATCGAGACCACCATGCCCGGGAGCACGACGAGGTCGGAGACGAACAGGACGGGAAGGCTGTGCTGGGACACGGTGACTCGCTTTCGCAGAAACCTGAGTGATGTCGGCTCAACTCGCGGTCGCGAGGCGGTGTTCCGGCGCGGACCCCGTGTTCGTCGAGGGCGAACAGCGGGCGTGAGCGCTGTGGGCGTGCCTCGACCGTCGAGTGCGGCCAGAGCCGCGCACATGATGCGCTGCCCGATCCAGAACCCGGAGCCCTCGTCGCCCAACAGCCAGCCGAGTCCGTCCGCGAGCGCGACCTGGCGCCCGTTCGCCACCGGATCGCGCCCGCTCCGGTCCCGGCGAGCCGGCGACGGGTCTCGGCCGCGACGGAGGCGGTGCGGGACCGAGGGTAGCCAAGGGCACGGTGACGACGGTGCGGCGGATCCTCGCCGCCGAGAAGGGCGTGGAGACCATGGCGTCAACTCAGCATCTCTGGACTGTCAGGGCTCGAGCCGCATCGTCGCGTCGTTCGGTCACACGTACACCATGACATTCTTGCGCGGTGGACGACGATGACGATCTCGCGCTTGCCGTCGACGTCGGCGGGACGACCATCAAGGCGGCGCTGGTCGACCGCACCGGGGCCGTGGTGGCCACCCAGCGCCGGCCCACACCTCATGGGAGCGGCGCACGCGATGCGGTCGCCGAGGTCGGCAGATCCTTGCTGGCGCAGCGGCCCGAGGCCGCGGTGGTCGGCGCCGGCGTCGTCGTCCCGGGCCTGGTCGACCGCGAGGCCGGCATCGCGGCGTACAGCGCCAACATCGGGTGGCGCGACCTCGAGCTCGTCCGGTCCCTCGGCGACCGCTGGGGACTGTCGGTCCGGATCGCCAACGACGTCGCCTCCGGCGGCGTCGCCGAGCACCGGCTCGGTGCGGGTGTCGGCACGCAGGACCTGGCGTTCGTGTCCATCGGCACCGGGATCGCCGCGTCGATCGTCTCCGGGGGACGCCTGGTGACCGGGCACCGCGGCGAGACGGCGGAGGTCGGACACCTGGCCGTCCGGCCGGGAGTGCAGTGCGCGTGCGGTCGCGACGGGTGTCTCGAAGCGGTCGCCTCCGCATCGGCGATCGTCCACCGCTACACAGACCTGAGCGGGAATCCGGTCACCGGCGCCAGGGACGTCGCTGCTCGGCTGACCACGGACGCCCTCGCGCGACAGGTGTGGCAGGACGCGGTCGAGGCGCTCGCGGACGGGCTCGGCATCGTGTCACTGGTCGTCGCCCCGGCCCTCGTGGTGATCGGCGGTGGTCTCAGCCGGGCCGGCGACCAGCTGCTCGACCCCCTGCGGGTCGCGCTCCGGCAGCGGGTCACCCTCGTCCATCCCGCCGACGTGGCCGTGTCAGCCCTCGGCGACCGGGGTGGCTTGATCGGTGCCGCGCTCCTGGCTCGCGACGGTTGGGCGCCTGAGTCGTGACCGCGGTGCTGACCGGGCGGCTCGTGACGCCTGCCGGGATGCTGGATCCTGGCGTGCTCGAGGTCCGCCCCGGCAACCGGGCTGCGCGCCGACCTGGCGGTCCTCGACCGCGACTGGCGGGTCAGCCGGGTGATGCGCGGAGGGGAGTGGGTCCGATGAGGCACGGTCGCCCGGTTGACGGATGGGCACCCGTCACTGATAGTTAGGTGCATGCCTAACTATCACGCCGAGCTCGATGTCGTGCTCCGCGCTCTCGCGGATCCGACGCGCCGGGCCGTCGTGGAACGGTTGGCGAAGTCTCCTGCCGTCGTGACCGAGCTCGCGGCGCCGTTCGCCATGGCGTTGCCGTCGCTCATGCAGCACTTACGCGTTCTCGAGGACGCGGGCCTGGTCACGTCGCAGAAGCACGGCCGCGTCCGCACCGTGAGCCTGCGGCCGGGCGCCCTCGACGTCCTGCACCTGTGGCTCGGCGAGCAGCGGACTCCTGCCGAACGCCAGGCTGACCGGCTCGGCATCCACCTGACCCGCACCAGCCCGAAGGGAACCTGAGATGACCCGCGTTCGCATCGACCTGTTCGCCTCGCTCGACGGCTACACCACGAAGGCCGACCCCGCCTCCGACAACCCGATGGGTGAGGACTGGGGACCCCTGACCGAGGCCTACGCCGCGACCCGCACCTTCCACGAGCGCATCTTCGGCGACACCAGCGGCGCCGGCACCACCGGCATCGACGACGCCCACGCCGCCGCGCACTTCGAGGGCGTCGGCGCCGAGATCATCGGTGCGGCGATGTTCGGCCTGCACTCGTTCCCCGACGACCCGGACTGGAAGGGCTGGTGGGGTGACCAGCCGCCGTTCGGCACCCCGGTCTTCGTCCTCACCCATACCGCACCGCGGCCGTCGATCCCGATGCAGGGCGGTACGACGTTCCACTTCCGCGCCGCCGCTGTCCAGGACGTGCTCGCCGAGGCGACCGAGGCCGCCGGCGGCCTGGACGTGCGCGTCGGTGGTGGCATCGGCACCGCGCGCGACTTCCTGCGTGCCGGCCTGGTCGACGACCTGCACGTGATGATCGCCCCGATCCTGCTGGACCGGGGCCTTCGCGTGTGGGACGACCTGCGCGGCCTCGAGCTCAGCCATGACGTGACGACGGAGGTGGCCGAGAGCGGCACGATCCACGTCACCTTCACGCGATAGGACCTCCCGATGACTCCTGAGCGCCGACTCGCCCGTGCCGACTTCACTCTGACCCGCGACTATCCCGTCTCGGTCGAGCGTGTCTGGGCGGCGTTCGCCGAGGAGGACCAGAAGCTGGCCTGGTTCGGCGCCGGCGACACCTTCGAGCCGGGCGAGTGGGCGTTCGACTTCCGCGTCGGCGGACGCGACGTCGCCGAAGGGACGTTCCACGACGGCCCGGTCTCGCGCTACGAGGCCACCTACACAGACATCGTCGAGCACGTCCGCATCGTCACGACGTACGACATGCGGCTCGACGGGCTCCACATGTCGACGTCGGTGGCGTCGTTCGAGCTCGATCCGGTCGACGCGGGCACCCGGTTCACCCACGTCGAGCACGGCGTCTTCTTCGACCAGTTCGTGGCCGACGGGCCGAACCGCGAGGCCGGGAGCCGCGGACTTCTCGACGCGCTTGGCCAGCACCTCGCGTGACGCGCCTCCACCCTGCCCGATGCGCTGCGTCTGATGGCAGGATCCGGTCATGGCAGTCGACCCGACCGGACGTGACCTCAAGGCCTTCCTCGCACGCGACGACGAGGGGCCGGTGGTGATGCTCAACCTGCTCCGGTTCAAACCGGGCGGCCGCGCGTCGTACGACCGCTATGCCGAGGCGATCACGCAGACGTTCCTGCCACGCGTGGGGGGCGAGGTGCTCTACGCCGGCGACGGGGACGTCGCCCTGGTCGCCGAGGACGGCCAGGCCTGGGACGCCGTGCTCCTGGTGCGCTACCCGTCGCGGCAGGCGTTCAGCCGGATGGTGGCCGACCCGGAGTACCAGGAGGTCACCCACCTCCGGACCGAGGCGCTCGAGGAGGCCGTGCTCCAGCCCACCCTCCCCTGGACCTGAGGCCAGCGGTTCCCCGTCAGCTCTCGCGGGCCGGGCGGTGCAGGGTCGACAGCCGGCCTCCGTCGAGGGGCGCCACCTGCCACGTCGCTCGGGCCGCGTGCGTCGGCACAGAGCAGACGATCTCCATGCGGTGCGGCGTCTCGAGGAAGGCCACGCCGATCACCAGCGTTTGGTCGTCCCGCCACCCGGCGGAACCGGCGACGGGTACGACGGCGCCGTGCGCGTCCTCCGGCTCCGACACCGACCAGCCGCCGTAGCCGGCCTCGAACGTGAGCGCATTGCGCTGCTCGTGGAGCGTGACGTGGAGACCGGTGTCGGTCGCGTCGACCGTGACGGAGGTGAGGCGCACGCTCGGTGCCTCTGCCGGGTCGGCAGCCACGTCGAACTGCAGCGGCGACGCGGCCTGCCCACTCGCCGGTCGTGGGTCGCCGCCGCCGGGGGGCATGCGGCGGCTGCTCAGCCGGTGCTCCAGGTCGGCCTGCGCCTCGCCGTCGACCCGAGTCGCACCGAGCCCTGGAAGCAGCCGCTCCCACACGTGGTCCAGCAGCGCTTGCGTCGCCTCGGTGCCGGCGGTCAGCGCGACGACGGCATCGTGCTCGGGCAGCACCAGGCTGAACTGACCGAAGGCACCGTCAGCACGGAACCCGTGTCGGGACAGCCAGAACTGGAAGCCGTAGCCCTGCTGCCAGTCGGGATCCGGCATCAACGGGGTTGCCACCCGTCGCGACGTCGCCTGCTCGACGTAGCTCTCCGAGAGCAGCCGTCGCTCACCCCATCGGCCACGCTGCAGGTAGAGCAGGCCGAGTGCGGCGACGTCCTCGGTGCGGGCGAACAGGCCGCTGAACCCGATCTCCCGGCCCGCCGGATGGCTCTGCCAGGCCACCTCGCCGATGCCGAGCGGGCCGAACAAGCGGGTCGAGAGGTAGTCACTCAGCCGCATCCCGGCCCGTCTCTGGATCACCGCGGCCAGGGTGTAGGTGCAGGGCTGGTTGTAGGCGAAGACGCTGCCGGGTGCCTGGTCCGGAGGCAGCAGGAGGAAGCCTCGGACCGGCTCGTCGCGGTCGCCGGCGAGAGCGTCCTGCCACATGTCGCGGTCGTGGCCTGAGCTCATCGACGCGAGGTCGCGCAAGGTGATCGACCGGCTCCGTGGGTCGGTGACCTCGTCGGCGAGCTCGGGGAAGTGGGAGATCACCGTGTCGTCGAGCCGAACCAGTCCCTCGTCGACGGCCATGCCCAACGCCGTCGACGTGACGCTCTTGCTCACCGAGTAGACCAGGCGGGGCCGCTGCGCGGTGTACGGCGCCCACCACCCCTCCGCGACCACGTGGCCGTGGCGCACCACCATCAGGCTGTGGAGCTCGACCTCGGGGTCCGCCTCCACGGCATCGACGAACGCCAGCACCGCCGCCGGGTCGACGCCTTGCGCGGCCGGTGTGCTGCGCGGGAGGCCGTCCATGGCCCGAGCCTACGCAGCAGCAGGGCCGCGGGGCCCTACGCTCAGGAGTCGACGCACAGCGACGATGGGGTCCGCGGTGGACCGCTCGGTCAACGTCGGCCAAGACGGAGGCATTCAGTCCATGTTCAGCGACAACGGCCATTTCCTGGTGGCACTGTTCGAGATCGCCATCTTCATCGCGTTCCTGATGTGCCTGTGGTGGGTCTTCGGCGATCTGTTCCGCAGCCGCGACCTGGGCGGTGGGATCAAGGCCCTGTGGGTCCTGTTCATCATCGTGCTGCCGATCGTGGGCGTGCTGGTCTACCTGTTCACGCGAGGCAGCGGGATGGACGCGCGCGAGATCGAGTACTACAAGGCGAAGGGCCTGCCCTCCGCCTGACGATGCCGTGACCCGCCCCGGCTGCGGGTCCTTCGGCTCTGGCCTGAGCCTTCGTCGCGCCGTTCCATGGGAGGAGGGCGCAGGAGGCGATGTCGGTGACTATCGAGAGCCCGCTGACCGGTTCCGCACCCGAGCGCACCCGTCACCACCGCCGGAGGACTCGGCTGTGGCAGACGATCGCCGGGCTGGAGGTGCTCGTCGCGACGGCCGCAGTGCTCAGCGACTGGCTCATCCCGAGCGTCGTGCTGCTCCTGATGGCCGGGCTGTCGTTGCTCGCTCGTCACGAAGGTCCGCGGTCGCTCGGGTTACGGCGTGTGCCGGCCGGGCCGCTGGCGCTGCGCATGCTGGTGTTCGCCGCGCTCTGGTCGCTGGTGCAGCTGGGCCTGACGATGCCCCTGGCCAACCACATCTCGGGCACTCACCAGGACCTGAGCGGGTTCGCCGACATCGAGGGCGACCTCGGGCTGCTGGTGCTCTTCCTGGTGCTCAGCTGGACCCTGGCCGCGTTCGTGGAGGAGCTCGCGTTCCGCGGCTACCTCCAGACCCGGATGCGCGACGTCCTCGGTCACGGACGAGCCGGCACCGTGGTCGCCGTCCTCGCCTCCTCGGTGCTCTTCGGCGCCGTGCACAGCGAGCAGGGCCTGATCGGCGTGCTGGTGGTGTCGCTGGACGCGGTCGCCTTCAGCGTCGTGCGCTACCGCTACCGCACCTTGTGGGCGTCGATCCTGGCCCATGGATTCAACAACACGATCGGCTTCGTCGCGTTCTACCTCGTGGGCCCGGTCTACGGGCTCTGGTGAGGGCCCCGACAGCCGGGAAGGGGTGGCGCTCGGTCAGCGGTGCAGGGCCGAGAACGTCTGGAAGACCATGTAGGCCGGCCAGAAGATCCCCTCGAAGATCGCGTAGAGGTGCCCCCAGAACCCGTCTGCCAGCTGCCAGAACCAGAACCACGCGCCGAGGATCCCGAGGCCGTAGATCGCGCCGCTACCCGCGGCGACTCCGTTGCTGTTGTTCGAGGCCATCGTGTGCTCCTTCGGGTTCGTCTCGTCAGTGCCGGCTGATCGCGCGGAGGACGTCGAGCTTGGCCGCCCGGTGGGCCGGACCTGCGGCGGCCAGGACGCCGGCCAGCGCCGCGAGCAGGGCTACGACGAGCAGCAGGACCACGGGCACCGACAGCTCGGTGACGCCCTGGGACCTCAGCGCGGCGACGACGGCCCAGCCGAGCAGCACTCCCACGACCAGTCCCTCGACCGTGCCCAGCAGGGCGATCAGCACCGACTCACCGCGGATCACGCTGCGGAGCTGGCGGCGGGTCATGCCGACGGCCCTCATCAGCCCCAGCTCGCGCGTGCGCTCGTAGATCGAGAGCGCGAGCGTGTTGGCGATGCCGATCAGGGCGATCACGAGCGCCAGCCCGAGGAGCCCGTACATCAGACCGAGCAGCTGGTCGATCTGTGCCTCCTGCTCGTGCTTGTACTGGGTGCGGTCCATCAGGGTCGCGTTCGGGTACGCCGCCAGCACGCCCTCGATCGCCGTCCGGCCGCTCTCGGCGGACACGCCCGGGGCGAGCCGCGCGTAGACCTGGATGTCGAGCTGGGAGCTGAAGTTGCGCTGAGCGGCGGCCAGGGGCAGCACGTAGTCGCCACCGACCTGTCCAGCGCCGTAGACGGCCTGGACCACGAACGGCTTGGTGCCGGTGGTCGGGAACGTGACCGGCAGGCGGTCGCCGACGCGGAGATCCTGGGCGTCCGCCACCTGCTGGGAGATCGCGATGCCGTTGGGCCCCATGGTGGCCAGGTCTCCCTGCCGTAGGTCGAGGTCGAAGAGGTCGTCCAGATGGCGTGGGTCGACGGCCATGACCACCATCGGGGACCCGTCGATGCTGACGGAGCCGGACCGCACGCCGGTCGCGGAGGCGACCTCGGGCAGGTCGGCGACGCGACGTGCCAGGGTCGGGCTGAAGCCGGACTCGCCGCCCTGGGTGCCGCCGCCGCCGACGACGAAGTCGGCCCGCATCGCGGAGTCGACGACCGAGCCGATCGAGGTCTTGGTCGATGACGCCATCACCGAGATCAGGGCCACCAGGGACACCCCGATCATCAGCGCGGCCGCCGCGGCCGAGGTGCGCTTCGGGTTGCGCATGGCGTTGCTCTGGGCCAGCCGGCCGGTGCCGCCACGCCACCGCAGCGGGGCCCCGACGACCAGGCACAGCGGCCGGGCAAGGACCGGCCCGGCCACGGCGATCCCGAGGAACACTGCTGCCGCACCGACCCCGATGTACGCCATGCGATGAGGGAGGTCGGAGAGCAGCCCGGTCAGGAGCAGCGCGGCGCCCACGGCGAGAAGGGCGAACCCGCTCGCCGCGCGGCGTACGACGTGGGGTTCCTCGTCGACCTCGACCTCACGCAGCGCGGCCACCGGTGGCACCTTGCCGGCCTTCCAGGCCGGGATGAGGGCAGCCGCCAGTGAGATGCTCACCCCCACGACCATGCTGACCACGACGGTGCGGGCAGTGATCAGGAGCGACGACGTGGGAATCGCGAACCCGAGGGCGGCGAGCAACGACTTGAGGCCCACCGCCAGGGCGATCCCGGCGCCGAGCCCGGCGGCCGACGCCACGACTCCGATCAGGAAGGCCTCGCCGAGCACCGATCCCACGACCTGGTTCCGGCTGGCGCCGACGGCTCGGAGCAGGGCCAGCTCGCGCATCCGCTGGGCGACGACGATCGAGAACGTGTTGAAGATCAGGAAGGTGCCCACGAACAGCGCGATGCCTGCGAAGACCAGGAGGAAGGTGTCGAAGAAGGCCAGGGCCTGGTGGATCCCGTTCTGCCCCTCCTCGGTGACCTGGGCGCCGGTGGCGACCTCGAGCCCGCGGTAGGGCAGCACTGCCTGCAGCCTGCGGACCATCTCGTCCTGGGAGATGCCGGGCGCCGCAGCGACGTCGATCTCGCCGACGCGGCCGGGCTCGCCCAGCACGCGTTGGGCCGTGCGGAGGTCGAAGAGCGTGATCGACGCGCCGAGCGGGCTGTCCGCGCTGCCCCACCGGACGATGCCGGAGACGGTGTACTCCCGCGGCTCCTGCTTGGTGAGCACCACGACCCGGTCGCCCACGGCCAGGTGGCCGAGGTTCGCCGAGTTCTTGTCGATGGCGACCTCGTCGCTGGTGTGCGGCGGGCGGCCCTGGACGAAGCGATAGGGCTCCATCCGGTCGGCCCCGGACGTCCAGGCCTCGCCGAGCGTGGGTGCACCGGCGGCCGGGTTGCCGAGAGCCTTGCCGTCGCGGCCGACCAGCTGGGCGTATCCCTCGACCCCGACACTGATCGCGGTCACCCCCGGCACCTGCCGTACGACGAGGATGAGGTCAGCGTCGATCGACCTGCGCTGGCTGGTGAAGTTGGCTCCGGGGGTGTAGGCCTGCTTGGCCCGCACCACCGCGGAGGTGTTGCTGTAGACGTCGCTGAACAGGCCGTCGAAGGTGTGCTTGATCGTGTCGGTGAAGACGAAGGTCCCGGCCATGAAGGCCACCCCGAGCAGGACGGCGAGTGCGGTCAGCGCGTAGCGGACCTTGTGGGCGAGCAGGCCGGTGAGAGTGACACGCCACATGGGTCAGTCACCGAGCTCCCTGACGGTCTCGAGGATCGTGTCCGTGCTCGGTGCGGGCAGCTCCCGCACGATCTTCCCGTCGGCCAGGAAGAGCACGCGGTCGGCGTAGCTCGCACCGTGTGCGTCGTGGGTGACCATCACGACGGTCTGGCCCAGCGTGTCGACGGTAGCCCGCATCTGCTCCAGCAGGTCGGTCGCCGACCTGGAGTCCAGGTTGCCCGTCGGCTCGTCGGCGAACACCAGGGCCGGGTGGGTGACCAGGGCGCGCCCCATTGCGACCCGCTGCTGTTGGCCGCCGGACAGCTCCGAGGGCCGGTGACCGAGCCGGTCGCCGATCCCGAGGGTCGACACCAGGGAGTCGAACCAGTCGCGGTCGGGCTTGCGGCCGGCCAGGGTGAGGGGGAGCACGATGTTCTCGCGTGCGTCGAGCGTGGGCACGAGGTTGAAGGACTGGAAGACGAACCCGACGCGCTCCCGGCGCAGCAGTGTCATCGCCTTGTCCTTCAGCTGCCCGAGGTCGATGTCGTCGATCAGCACCTGCCCCTCGGTGAGTCGGTCCAACCCGGCCAGGCAGTGGAGCAGGGTCGACTTGCCCGACCCGGACGGGCCCATGACTGCGCTGAACTCGCCGTTCGAGAAGTCGGCGCTCACCCCGTCCAGGGCCCGGACCAGCGTCGCTTCGGAGCCGTAGACCTTGACCCCGTCCACGATCCGCGCGGCCGTTCCTGGAGCCCCTGGTTCTTCGACACCGGGGCGAGCAATCGTCTCGGTCATCTCAGCTCCTGCCCCACGACGACATCTCCCGAGCGCCTCTTCCCACGCTAGGAAGGCCGTGCCGTCGCCGCCAGCGGCGATGGGCCGGGGTGCAGCAGACCTAGGTCCCGAGCCTCGTGTCCCGCCTAGGGTTCCCCCATGGGCGACGCCTGTGTCTTCTGCTCGATCATCGCCGGCGAGGTCGCGGCCGAGATCGTGCTCGACGAACCGGAGATGGTCGCGTTCCTCGATGCCCGGCCGGTGTTCAAGGGCCACCTGCTGCTGGTGCCGCGCGAGCACGTGGTGACCCTGCCTGACCTCCCGGCGCCCTTGCGTGACCCCTTCCTCGCCGCGGCGCAGCGGCTCGCGACCGCGGTCGTCGAGGGTCTCGGCGCGCAGGGGAGCTTCGTGGCGCTGAACAACGTGGTGAGCCAGTCGGTCGCCCACCTGCACCTGCACGTCGTACCGCGGACCAAGGGCGACGGCCTGCGCGGCTTCTTCTGGCCGCGCACCACGTACGCCGACGGCGAGGTGGCCGAGTACGCCGCGAGGCTGCGCGCCGTGGTGTGACTGTCAGGAAAAGTTGACAACGCGAGATTGTCAGGTTTACTTGACACGGTGAACGACGCCACCGGGCTCCCCGGGCTCTCCGAGTCCGCGGCGAGCAGCGATCCCGCCCAGGGACTCGCCGCTGTCCGAGCTCTACGCGCGCTGGCCGACCGCCTCGAGGCGGTCCAGGTCCGCAACGCACGCGAGCAGGGCTGGAGCTGGCAGGCGATCGCCGACGTGCTGCAGATCAGCCGTCAGGCCGTCCACCAGAAGCACTCACGCGACTCCGCCTGAGACCAGGGGAGTCACCCACCTTTCGAGGAGAACCCCATGAACACCCGTTTCGACACCGAAGCCAGGATCGCCGTCACCCAGGCGGCAGACATCGCCCGCGAGCTCGGCCACCGGGAGGTCGGTCCCGACCACCTCCTGCTCGGCCTGCTCGCCAACCCCCGCGGCACGGCATACGCCGCACTGACCGGGCACGGCCTGAGCCTCGACGCCGCTCGCGACCTCGTCGCCCGGACCCACGTCGAGCGTCGCGTCGACCCCGTCGACGAGTCGGAGCCGGGCGAGGAGCCCGAGACCTCGGCCTACGACGACGACCGCGAGGCACTGCGTGCCATCGGCATCGACCTCGACCGCGTCCGCGACGCCGTCCGGGCCAACCTCGGCCAGGACCTCGGTGACGGCTGGGGCGACCGCCCCGAGCGCCGTCGCCAGGGTCGCGGCCGCCGAGGCGGCCATCACCACGCGGCCCCACCACGGCCGCGGCCGGCGCGGGCCGCGGAGCGGCCGCGCCGACGGACCTCACTTCTCGCGCTCGCTACGCGCACTGCTGCGCGACGTACGCCGCTCGGTGCTGCACGACCGGCTTGGTGACCGGCCGGACGACGCGAGCAGCATGTCCGGCGCCCGCCTGCTGGCGGCGTTGCTGCACAGCGACGACCCGACCCTCCAAGCCGTGCTCGCCACCGCCGACGACCTCGCCGGACTGCGAGCCGCCACCGTTGGTTGAGGAGGTCGCTCTGCGACCGTCTCGAAACCTCGGGACTGTGCCTGGGGCCTTGGGCATCGTCACCGGGTTTCGAGACAGGCGCTTGCGCGCCTTCCTCAACCGGCGGTGGGGCGCCTTCCTCAACCAGCGACCGCCCCATGCCTGGCATCGGGGCGTTGTCGTGCCCCCTCTACAGTGGCCGTGGCCGTGGGCATAGGCCCGCAGACGTGTGAGGAGAGCATCCATGGGTCGTTTCGACGGGCGGATCGCCGTCGTCACCGGAGCCGCGCAAGGGATCGGGCAGGGCATCGCCACCCGGTTCGCCGAGGAGGGTGCCGGCGTCGCCGTGCTCGACCTCGACGAGGGGAGAGCGGCGGAGTCCGCGGCCTCGCTCCCGGCCGGTGAGGGACAGCGCCACGTCGGCATCGGCTGCGACGTGAGTGACGCCGCTTCGGTGCAGGCAGCGGTCGACCGGGTCGTCGCCGACCTCGGGGGGCTGCACATCCTGGTCAACAACGCCGGGATCACCCGCGACAACCTGCTGTTCAAGATGTCCGACGACGACTGGGACCAGGTCATCGGCGTCCACCTGCGTGGCGCCTTCCTGATGACGCGCGCCGTCCAGTCGGTCTTCACCCAGCAGAAGTACGGCAAGGTCGTCTGCCTCTCCAGCGTCTCCGCCCTGGGCAACCGCGGCCAGGCCAACTACGCGGCCGCCAAGATGGGGATCCAGGGCTTCGTGCGCACGATCGCCATCGAGCTCGGCCCCTACGGCGTCACCGCCAACGCGATCGCGCCCGGCTTCATCGCCACCGACATGACGGACGCGACCGCTGCCCGTGTGGGGATGCCGGTCGAGGACTTCCGCAAGGCCGCCGCCGACCGCAACCCGGTCCGCCGGGTCGGGTTCCCGGAGGACATCGCGGCCGCCGCGGCGTTCCTGTGCAGCGACGAGGCGTCTTACATCACCGGCCAGACGCTCTACGTCGACGGAGGCGCCAAGCTTGTCTCCTGAGTACGTCCGGCCGACCGGACGGCCGCCTGGCAGCAAGCCCATCCACCTGCTCTACGGCGCGGTGCTGGCAGTGTTCTGGGTGGTGCTCATGGTGGTGGTGATCACCCGCGGCCAGGGCGAGCAGTCGTCGGTCGACGTCTACTCCCAGCTGCCGCCCGCGTTCACCAACGAGCTGGCCGCCAAGGGGGTGCTCTACTCGGGGCTCTCGCCCGTCGACAGCGGCACCGTCGGGCAAGTGCTGGCACACGCGTCGATCCAGGGCGGTGCCTCCGCCAGCGGGTCGAACCCGATCGTGCTGCGCACGTCGCTCAGCGACACCGCGAAGGGCTACACCGACCAGGCCGCGCTGATGGTGGTGGTGACCGATGCGACCTCGACGGGAGGCGGGTCGTCGGTGTTCGTCGCCTTCTTGGACCCCACGACGTACAAGACCCTGAGGACGTTGTCCTACCCGACGTCCGGCGGGTCGGGGTGAGGTTGCTCTCACCCTCGGCGCGCCCTGCCTGACCGGCTTTGCACCGTCCCCCACACTGGTGCCGACTGTCCTGATCGAGCACCACCCCCGATGGAGATCCTGTGCGACGCCTAGCCCTGTGTTTGTCCACCCTCACCGCGGCGGGCCTCCTGCTCACCGCCTGCAGCGGATCGGCCAGCTCGGGACCCGAGGCCAACAGCTCGCAGTCGGTCCAGGGTGGCGCCGACCTGACCCAGTTCTGGCCGCTGACCGGTCTCCAGGTCGCCTCCGACCAGAGCGCGGAGAAGGACCACCCGGTGCTGGTCACCAAGATGGACAACACCACCTCCAGCGCTCCGCAGGTCGGCCTCAGCCACGCGGACATGGTCGTCGAGGAGCTGGTCGAGGGCGGCCTGACCCGGCTCGCGGCGTTCTACTACTCCGACATCCCCAAGAACGTCGGCCCGGTCCGCTCGATGCGCGCCAGCGACGTCGCCATCGTCTCGCCGGTGCACGCCTCGATCGTGACCAGTGGCGCCGCCGCCCCGACCATCAGGTTGATCAAGGCCGCGGGCATCCCGTTCTACGGTGAGAGCACGAAGGGCTTCTACCGCGCCAGCGACCGCATCCCGCCCTACAACCTGCTCGCCCACCTCGACCAGGTGGCCCAGGTCGCGAAGACGGACAAGGCGACCCCGCCGGACTACTTCACCTGGGGCAGCGCGAGCGACTACCCGAAGGGCCCGAAGGCCACCCACATCTCGGCGCAGTTCTCCGGCGGCCACACCACCCAGTGGTTCTTCACCAACGGCGCCTACCACAACACCAACAGCAACGCGCCCGCCGGCGACCAGTTCCCGGCGACCACGGTGCTGGTGCTGCGGGTGCGCGAGGGCGACGCCGGCTACAAGGACCCGGCCGGCAACCCGGTGCCGAAGACGCTCCTGGTCGGCAAGGGCAAGGCGCTGCTCTTCCACAACGGCCACGTCGTCAAGGCGACCTGGCACAAGGGGAAGAAGCCGACATCGCCGGTCACCCTGTCCACGAAGAAGGGTGCGCTGAAGGTGCCGGCCGGTCACACGTGGGTCGAGCTCGTGCCGGTCTCCACCGGAAGCGTTACCTACACCAAGAAGTAGGGCCGCCGCTCAGGGCGCCTCGGGCAGCGGCACGCCCCGGTCGGCCAGGGACCGCAGGCCCGACAGGATGAACCCGATCGCCAGCTCCACGCGAGCGGCCTGGGCCTCGCTGTCCTCGGCGCTCGAGACCGTCGACCCGGCCGACGACATCGCCCCGAAGAAGATGCGGGCGAAGGTCTGCTCGAGGTCGTCGTCGACCAGCCAGTGGCCGGCGGCCAGCACCGACCGGACGATGTCGAGCACGTAGGTGAAGGTCGAGCGCACCTCCTGCTCGCGGAACCGCTCGTAGCCCAGCACCGACGGACCGTCCTGCACCACGATCCGGTGGTACGCCGGCTGCCGCACGACGTCGAGGAACGCCCGGAGGCCCGCGATCGCCTTCTCCCAGGGGTCGTCGTGGTCCTGGAGGGAATCCGCGATCGTGCGGGCGCCGGAGGCCTCGACCTTCTCGAAGACCGCCTCGAACAACGCCTGCTTGCCCGAGTAGTGGTGGTAGAGCGCGCCCTTGGTGACGTCGGCGCCGGCCACGATCGCGTCGAGTGACGTCGCGGCGTACCCGTGCTCGGTGAACAGGTCCTCGGCCACGTCGACCAGCGCCCGCCGCGTCGAGGCGGAGTACTGCGCGCGACGGCTGGTCCCGGGGATGAGGGGCACCGAGGCGAGGCGGTCGTGCGCGCTGTTGGTCATCGGCGCAGTCTAGGGGCGACACCGGATCCGGCCGCGGGCCACAGGGCGGACGGCGGCTCCAGGCGGGAGATGGCTTCGTTGTCCCTAGGTATTGCCTAGGCATTCGTGCTACAACGGTCCGGCCCTCCTCGGACACCACTCACCCTGCTGGGAGCACCATGCGTTCTCTGGCCCGCCGGACCGTGGCCGCCACGGCCGTCCTCGTCTGCTCCGTCGCTCCGCTGACTGCCTGTGGCGGCAAGGGGGACACCACGATCACCGTGCTGGCCGCCTCGTCGCTGACCGGGACGTTCACCGACCTGGCCGGACAGTTCGAGAAGGAGCATCCCGGGGTGAAGGTCACCTTGGCGTTCGACTCGTCGGCCACGCTCGCCCAGCAGGCGTCGGGCGGCGCACCGGCCGACGTGCTCGCGACTGCCGACACCGCCACCATGGACAGCACGAAGGCGGTGCTCGCCTCGACCCCGAAGAACTTCGCGACGAACGTCATGGTGCTGGTCACCCCGAGCGACAACCCGGCCGGCGTCACGACGTTCGGCGACCTGAACTCCGCCAAGGTCAAGTACGTCGTGTGCGTCGACACCGCGCCGTGCGGCAAGGTCGCCGGGGCGCTGCTCGAGCAGGACCACATCACGGCCGCGCCGGTGAGCACCGAGGTCGACGTGAAGAGCGTGCTGGCCAAGGTGACCGAGGGAGAGGCCGACGCCGGCATCGTCTACACGACCGACTCCGTGTCCGCCGGAGATGCCGTGAAGACCATTGCGATCCCGGGCTCCTCAAAGCAGGTCACGACGTATCCCATCGCCACCCTCGACCAGTCGAAGCAGTCTGCCCTGGCCCAGGACTTCGTGGACCTCGTGCTCTCCAGCCAGGGCCAGCAGGTCCTCCAGGACGCCGGCTTCGGCGCACCCTGATGACCACGCCGGAGCCCGCTACCACTCGCGGGGCGCTGGGCCGGATCCCGACGATCCTGCTCGTGCCGGCGGTGCTGGCGGCCGCCCTGCTCGTGGTGCCGACGCTGAGCCTGATGGTGCAGACGCCGTGGGGCGGCTTCCTCAGCCAGGTGTCGTCGACACCCGTGCTCCAGGCCCTGTGGCTGACGTCGCTGGCGTCGGTGGCGACGGTCATCTTGTGCATGCTGCTCGGGACGCCGCTGGCCTGGCTGCTGGCGCGGGTCGAGTTCCGAGGCAGGTCGCTCCTGCGGGCCGCGGTCCTGGTGCCGCTGGTCCTGCCGCCGGTCGTCGCCGGCGTCGCGCTGGTCACCGCGCTCGGTCGGACCGGGCTGGTCGGGAGGTGGTTCTACGACTGGTTCGGGCTGACCGTGCCCTACACGACGACCGCCGTCGTGATCGCGCACACCTTCGTGTCGATCCCGTTCTACGTGCTGAGCGTCGAAGGCGCCCTGCGGGCCGCGGGGGAGGAGCTCGACCTGGTCGCCGCCACCCTCGGCGCGGACCGCTGGACGACGTTCCGCCGGGTGACGCTGCCGCTGGCGATGCCCGGCGTCGTCGCGGGAGCGGCCCTGGCGTGGGCCCGGTCGCTCGGCGAGTTCGGCGCGACCATCACCTTCGCGGGGAACTACCCTGGCACCACCCAGACCATGCCGTCGAAGATCTATACGGCGCTGCAGTCGCAGCCCGACGTCGCCCGCACGCTGAGCATGATCCTGCTCGTCGTGTCCGTCGGCGTGCTCGCGCTGCTTCGCAACCGCTGGCTCACCCGCCCGTGAGCGGGCCGTGAGCGGGCCGTGAGGGGGCTCAGCGCCCGGCTCGTCGTACCCGGTCGTCTCGACGTCGAGCTGGGTGCCGAGCCGGGTGAGGTGGTGGCCGTGATCGGTCCCAACGGCGCCGGCAAGTCGACGCTCCTCGCCGCCCTCGCGGGGCTGGTCGCCACCGAGGGCGAGGTGGTGGTCGACGGAGAGTCGTGGACCGACCCACCGCGCACGGTCCCCGACCGCGGGGTCGGGCTGGTCTTCCAGGCCGGTCTGCTGTTCCCGCACCTGTCGGCGCTCGACAACGTCGCGTTCGGTCCCAGGTCTCGCGGCGTCGACCGCACGGCTGCCGACGCTCTGGCGCTCGCTTGGTTGGAGCGGTTCGGCATCGCCGACCTCGCCGGACGCCGTCCGGGGGAGCTCTCCGGCGGTCAGGCACAGCGGGTTGCGATCGCCCGCGCGCTCGCCGCCGAACCGGTGCTGCTCCTGATGGACGAGCCGTTCGCCGGACTCGACACCGGGGTCGCCACCAGCCTCCGGCTCGAGCTCGCGCGCCACCTGGCGGCGTACGACGGGGTGTGCCTGCTGGTGACCCACGACGCGATCGACGCGCTCACCCTGGCCGACCGGGTGCTGGTGCTCGACGAAGGGCGGATCGTCCAGAGCGGCACCCCCCGCGACGTGGCCGCCCGGCCCCGCACCGAGCACGTCGCACGCCTGGTCGGCCTCAACGTGCTGCGCGACGGCGACGACTTCCTCGCGTTCGGGCCCGGGGTCGTCACCGTCTCGCGCGCCGAGCCCGAGGGGTCGCCTCGCCACCGGTGGCACGGCGCCATCGCCCAGGTGGCCGTGCACGGCACGTCGGTGCGGCTGCTCGTCAGCGGAGAGCGAGACGTGCTCGCCGACGTGACGCCGGAGGCGGTGAGCGAGCTGGGGCTCGAGCCGGGACGTGAGGTGTGGGTCTCGGTCAAGGAGTCGGCCCTCAGCCGCTACTCCGCCGAGGGAGCCTGAGCAGGCGCGAGGCGCCCCTATGCTGTGCGCGTGGCCGACTACCTGCGGATCGGCGAGGTGGCGCAGAGGGCAGGCGTCAGCGTCGACACCCTGCGTCGCTGGGAGAGCGAAGGACGCATCACCTTCGAGCGCCGTGGCAACCAGCGGGTCCTGCCCGCCTCCGAGCTGGCCGGGTTCCTGACCTCGCTGGCCGGGAGCGACAAGACCTCGAGCGCACGCAACCGGTTCACCGGCGTCGTGGTCTCGGTCGAGAAGGACGGCGTGATGGCCAAGGTCGAGCTGGCCTGCGGTGACTACCGGGTCGTCTCGCTGATGAGCCGTGAGGCCGCCGAGGACATGGCGCTCGCGCCGGGGGTCGCGGCCACGGCGGTCGTGAAGTCGACCAGCGTCATGGTCGAGACCTCGTCGGGGCGCAGCGGCTCCTGACGCGGACGGCCTTCCGGTGGGGCCCGTCGGGCGTGCACCATGGAGCCATGGTCGAGATCGAGGCGGGGATGCTGCTGCTGGCGTCGCCCGAGCTGCTCGACCCCAACTTCATCGACACCGTGGTGCTGCTGCTCGATGCCGACGACGACGGGGCGATGGGCGTGGTGCTCAACCGCCCCTCGCCCGTGCCGGTGGTCGCGGTGCTCGCCGACTGGGGCGACGTCGTGGCCGAGCCGGAGGTGCTGTTCCGGGGCGGCCCGGTCTCGCCCGAGGGCGCGCTCGCGGTGGCGCTGCTGCGCGACCGGGACGACGTACCGACGGGACTGCGGCCGGTCACCGACCGGCTGGCCATCGTCGACCTCGAGGGTGAGGCGGACGCGCTTGACGGGCAGGTCGACGGGATCAGGATCTTCGCCGGGTACGCCGGCTGGGGCGCCGGGCAGCTGGAGGGCGAGGTCGCGGGCGGCGACTGGTACGTCGTCCCGTCGCTGCCGCCGGACGCCTTCCAGGCCGACCCGACCGATCTGTGGCGCGAGGTGATGCGCCGCCAGCCCGGCGAGCTGGCCTGGCACGTCAACAGACCCGCCGATCCCGAGCTCAACTGATCCGAGCCGCCGGGGTTTCGAGGAGGGCGCTCGTCTCGAAACCCCGGCCACCGCCCACACGCCGCCGGGCGAGGGCCTCGCCGGGCCCGCCCTGTCGTAGGGTGGCCGGGTGGTCCAGACCGGTTTCACCCCTTCCACCGACACCGCCCTCGACGAGCGCGTCGAGGAGCGCACGGTCCCGACCGACGAAGGCGACCACGAGCGGTTCAGCCACTACGTCGACAAGGCCAAGCTGACCGAGGCGATGGTGATGGGCACCCCCGTGGTGGCCCTGTGCGGCAAGGTCTGGGTTCCGAGCCGGGCGCCGGAGAAGTTCCCCGTCTGCCCGGAGTGCAAGGAGATCTGGGAGTCGATCAAGCCCGGTGACCCAGGCGGCTCGGGAAGCCCCGGCGAGTGACGGCACCGCCCCCACCTGACGCCGTACCACCCTCTCCCGCTCTCACTCCGGCCTGGCCGGAGCGGGCGGCGTGGGGCACGGCGCCGTCCCTGCGGGCCTGGCAGACCGCGGCCCTGACCGACTACTTCGGGCGCGCCCCGCGCGACTACCTCGCGGTCGCGACGCCGGGCGCCGGCAAGACGACGTTCGCGCTCTCGGCGGCCGCCGAGCTGCTCGGGCGCCGGGTCGTCGACCGGGTCGTCGTGGTGACGCCGACCGAGCACCTCAAGCTCCAGTGGGCCGAGGCGGCGGCGCGGGCCGGGATCCCGATCGACCCGACGTTCTCCGCCGGGGTGGGGAAGACCTCCAGCGACTTCGTCGGCGTCGCGGTCACCTACGCCGGCGTCGCGGTGAACCCACTCGCGATGCGGATCCGGGTGGAGCGCTTCCGGACCCTGGTGATCCTCGACGAGGTGCACCACGCGGGTGATGCGCTGTCGTGGGGCGAGGCGGTGCAGGAGGCGTTCGACCCCGCGACCCGCCGGCTGGCCCTGACCGGCACGCCGTTCCGCTCGGACGTCAACCCGATCCCGTTCGTGCGCTACCAGCCCGGCGGCGACGGCATCCCGCGCTCGGTGCCCGACTTCACCTACGGCTACGGCCACGCTCTGGCCGACCACGTCGTCCGGCCGGTGCTGTTCATGGCCTACTCCGGAGAGATGGCCTGGCGCACCCGGGCCGGCGACGAGGTGGCCGCGCGGCTCGGCGAGCCGCTCACCAAGGACCTGACGGCACAGGCGCTGCGCACTGCGCTCGACCCGCAGGGCGACTGGATCCCGGCGGTGCTGGCCGCCGCCGACCGCCGGCTGACCGAGGTACGACGCCACGTGCCCGACGCGGGCGGGCTCGTCATCGCCACCGACCAGGACTCCGCCCGGGCCTACGCCGCGCTGCTCCGCTCGATCAGCGGTGAGAAAGCCACCGTCGTGCTCTCGGACGAGAAGGCCGCGTCCAAGCGGATCGCCGCGTTCACCGACTCCGACGCTCGCTGGATGGTCGCGGTGCGGATGGTGAGCGAGGGAGTCGACGTACCGCGGCTGGCGGTCGGGGTCTACGCCACCAGCATCGCGACGCCGCTGTTCTTCGCCCAGGCCGTGGGCCGGTTCGTGCGGGCGCGGGCGCGGGGCGAGACCGCGTCGCTGTTCGTGCCGTCGGTGCCGAACCTCCTCGGCCTCGCCGCCCAGATGGAGGTCGAGCGCGACCACGTGCTGGGGCGGGCGGTCCGCGACGACGACGACATCTTCGCCGCCGAGCAGGACCTGCTCGACCGGGCCAACGCCGACGTCGGCGCCTCCGACGAGCTGCTGGGCAGCTTCGAGGCGCTCGGGTCGCAGGCGCGCTTCGACCAGGTGGTCTTCGACGGGGCGGCGTTCGGCCACGCCGGCGAGGTGCACGTCGGGTCGGACGAGGAGATGGACTTCCTCGGCATCCCCGGCCTGCTCGAGCCCGACCAGGTCCGCGAGCTGCTCCACCACCGCCAGCGGTCGCGTCGTACTGCTGCGACCGCCGAGCCCGAGGCGACCCGCGAGCCGACCACCCACGAGCAGCTCGCCGTCCTGCGTCGGGAGCTGAACGGCCTGATCGGCGCCTGGCACCACCGCACCGGCCAGGCCCACGGCGTCACCCACGCCGCGCTGCGCAAGGAGCTCGGCGGCCCCGCCGCCGCGATCGCCAACGCCGACCAGCTCCTCGCCCGGATCAACCGCCTCCGCGAATGGGCGGCCAAGCCCTCTGCCTGACACCTGCCCCTCTCCGGGTAGTCCGTGACGTTCGTCAGGGTGTCCGACCGTGGGGCAGGCGGATCTGGGCCCCTGGCCCGGGTCGCGGCACCAGGTCTCGTGGTCGCTCGATCCGATGACCGGCGGCGCACTCGACGACGGCATGCGCCGGCGACCCGCAGCCGCGGTGGGCGAACTCGACCGGCGGCCCGCCGGGGTCGGCGACGTAGCGGTCGCCCCAGTCGGCGATGGCGACCAGCACCGGGTAGAGGTCGAACCCCTTGGCGGTCAGGCGGTACTCCGCGCGCGCGCGCTCGCCCGGCTCGCGGTAGGGCTCGCGGCGCAGGATGTCCTGCTCGACGAGGAGTCCGAGACGGTTGCTGAGCACCTGGCGGGGGATGCCGGAGTGTTCCCGGATGTCGTCGAAGCGGCGTACGCCGTTGAAGATCTCGCGCAGGATGACGAACGTCCACCGCTCTCCGAGGATCGCCATCGTGCGCCCGACGGTGCAGTTGTCGGTCGACCAGGCCAGGGCCGGGGGAGCGGTGCTCATCCGCACAGCCTAAGTCTTGTTGACAGACCCAGCAATGAGGCGCAGGCTGCGTTCATGAACCAGACCCAGCATCTCGACCTCAGATCGATGAACGGCCTCGAGCAGCTGGAGGCGATCTTCGAGGGCCGGCTTCCGCCGCCGCCTCCGATCGCCGAGACCGTGGGGATGGAGAACTTCCGCGCCGAGCACGGCGCGGTCAGCGTCGAGCTGGTGCCCCTGCGGCGTCACTACAACCCGATCGGCTCGGTCCACGGCGGCGTCATCTCGACCCTGCTCGACACCGCCACCGGGTGTGCCGTCCACTCCACCCTGGCGGCCGGCGAGCTCTACACGTCGCTCGACCTCACCGTGAAGTTCCTCCGGTCGGTCACCCTCGACTCGGGCCGGCTGCGGGCCGAGGGCACCGTCGTCCAGCGCGGCCGTCGCACGGCGCTGGCCCAGGCTCAGCTCTTCGACGCCGAGGAGCGGCTGGTCGCCCATGCCACCTCGACCTGCATGATCTTCGCCTGACCCCCCCGGTAGTCCGTGACGTTCGACAGGGTGGCCGAGCGTGGGGCCGACTGACGAACGTCACGGACTACCGGAATGGGCGAGGGGGAGCACCCGGTAGGGGATCTGGGTGGCGAGGGCGATCACGGTCGAGGAGCGGACGATCGCGGGGTCGGCGAGGACCAGGTCGATGACCCGCTGGAGGTCGGAGTTGGAGCGGGCGACGACCCGGGCGAAGAGGTCGCCGACGCCGGTGATGGTGTGCGCCTCGAGCACCTCGGGGATGGTGGCGAGGTGGCGGGCGACGCGGTCGTGACCCCCGTGCCGGTCGCTGTCCTGCCGGATCTCCAGGGTCAGGAACGCCGTGACCGGGAAGCCGAGCGCCTCGGGGGAGAGCTCCGGGCCCCAGCCGGTGATGACCCCGGCCTCGGTGAGCTTGTCGAGCCGCGCCTGCACGGTGCCGCGGGCCACCCCGAGGTCGCGGCTGGCCTGGAGTACGCCGATCCGGGGGTCTTCGGCAAACCGGGCGAGCAATCTGCGGTCGAGGTCATCCATCTCGCCTCCTGAGGTGTGCAACATGCCCAGTGATTCGGCGTACTGTTGCACAGTTTGTCACCGCGCGGCAGGGTGTCCGGATGACCACCACCCACGAGACCCCCTCCACCGGCGGCGCCCTCACCGCCGAGGAGCTCAAGGCAGACCTGACCCTCGACCAGCTCAAGCAGCTGGTCGGGCTGGTCGAGTACGACCCCACCAACGACCCGTTCCCGGTGACCGCCCAGGACTACGTCGGCTTCGTGGTCGGCAACGCGACCCAGACCGCGCAGTTCTACCAGCTCGCCTTCGGGATGGACCTCGAGGCGTATGCCGGCCCGGAGCACGGCCGCCGCGACAGCAAGTCCTACGTCCTGCGCTCCGGCAGCGCCAGGTTCGTCTTCACCGGCGGTGTCACCCCCGACAGTCCGGTCCTCGACCACCACCGCCGCCACGGCGACGGCGTCGTCGACCTCGCGATGGAGGTGCCCGACGTCGACCAGTGCATCGAGCACGCCCGCGCCCAGGGAGCGACGATCCTCGACGAACCCCACGACGTCACCGACGAGCACGGCACGGTCCGGACCGCCGCCATCGCGACGTACGGCGAGACCCGCCACACCCTGGTCGACCGGAGCCGGTACGACGGTCCGTTCCTGCCCGGCTACGTCGCGGCCGCCACGACGGTCGCCCGGCGCGAGGGCCACCCGAAGCGGCTCTTCCAGGCGGTCGACCACTGCGTCGGCAACGTCGAGCTCGGCCGGATGGACGAGTGGGTGGAGTTCTACAACCGCGTGCTCGGGTTCACCAACATGGCCGAGTTCATCGGCGACGACATCGCCACCGACTACTCCGCGCTGATGTCGAAGGTCGTGGCGAGCGGCAACCACCGCGTGAAGTTCCCGCTCAACGAGCCGGCCATCGCCAAGCGGAAGTCGCAGATCGACGAGTACCTCGAGTTCTACGAGGGCGCCGGCTGCCAGCACATCGCGCTCGCCACCGGCGACATCCTGCGCACCGTCGACATCCTGCGCGACAACGGCGTGGAGTTCCTCGACACCCCCGACACCTATTACGACGACCCCGAGCTGCGGGCGCGGATCGGCGAGGTCCGGGTGCCGATCGAGGAGCTGAAGGCACGCAAGATCCTGGTCGACCGCGACGAGGACGGCTACCTGCTCCAGATCTTCACCAAGCCGGTCGGCGACCGCCCGACGGTCTTCTACGAGTTCATCGAGCGGCACGGCTCGCTCGGCTTCGGCAAGGGCAACTTCAAGGCCCTCTTCGAGTCGATCGAGCGCGAGCAGGAGGCCCGCGGGAATCTCTGAGTCCTGGCACGGGCGAGCTTGCGAGCCCGCGTCAGAGCGAGGAGTTCAAGAGCGAGGGCTGAGTTCGAGTCGGGGATCGATCGAACGAACTCAGTCAGGCACCATCTCGTCGCGGACGACCTGGCCGCCCTTCATCACGAACGGCACGTCCTCGAGGAGGCGTACGTCGTGCGTCGGGTCACCCGGTACGGCGATCAGGTCGGCCCAGCGGCCGGCCTCGATCCGCCCGACCCGGTCGGACCAGCCCATCAGGTCGGCGGCGTGGAGGGTTGCGGCCCGGATGGCCTCGAGCGGGGTCTGCCCGTGCCGCACGTGGTAGGCCAGCTGCCGCGCGTTCCGGCCCTGCGGGTAGATGCCGCTGTCGGTGCCGAAGGCGATCCGGACCCCCGCCGCCACGCACTTCTCGAACATCTCGCGCTGCGCCGCCGTCGTCTCGTCGTTCTTGCGCAGGACGTCTGGCTTCCAGCCGTCCCGCCGCCCGATCTCGGCGATGTAGTCGCCGCAGTAGATGTCCGCGACCAGCCAGGTGCCGTGCTCGGCCATCAGGGCCACGCCCTCGTCGTCCATCAGCGACCCGTGCTCGACAGAGTGCACGCCGCCCCGGATGGCGCGCTTGATGCCCTCCGCGCCGTGGGCGTGGGCCGCGACGTG
Source organism: uncultured Actinomycetota bacterium (assembly GCA_963761085.1). Classification (GTDB taxonomy): domain Bacteria; phylum Actinomycetota; class Actinomycetes; order Propionibacteriales; family Nocardioidaceae; genus Nocardioides. The sequence continues at coordinate 463,168 of CAVXFQ010000007.1, read as the reverse complement.
CGCGCCGTGCAAGGCGGCCTCCTCGACGGCGGCGCGGATCTGCTCCTCGGTCAGCTCCGGCACCCCGGGGTTGCCGTTGTCGGACATCACCGCACCGGTGGCGATCAGCTTGATCAGGTCGGCCCCGCCGTAGAGGATCCGCCGGACCGCACGGCGTACGTCGTCGACGGTGTCCACGACCCCGAACCGCAGCTCGGCCGGCACCAGCGGTTCGGCGTCGGGGGCGAGGCCCGCGATATCGCCGCCGCCTCCGGAGCAGGTCACGTAGGCGCCGGACACCATCATCCGCGGGCCGGGGGTCCAGCCGGCCACGATCGCGTCGCGGAGGGCGACGTCCACGAAGGCGCGGTAGGTGCCGACGTCGCGGACGGTGGTGAAGCCGGCGAGCAGGGTGTCGCGCGCGTTGCGGACCCCGGTCATCGCCTCCTGCGCCCCCGTCCGGGTCAGCAGCTCGGTGTAGCCGTGGCCGCTGTCCTCCTCACCGATCATGTGGGCGTGGCAGTCGATCAGACCCGGCAGCAGCGTGTGTCCCGGCACATCGAGCACGGGTACGTCGGCGGGCACCTCGGGCGCGGGCACGACGTCGGCGATGCGGTCGTCCTCGACGAGGACGGCCCGCCCGGTCAGCAGTTCGCCGGACACGACGTCGAGCACCCGCTCCGGACGGAGCGCCAACCGACGAGTCACACGGAGACCTGGGCGGAGTCGGGCCCGACCGTGCGCTCGGCCAGCGGCGCGCCGTCACAGCAGTTGGCCTTCATGTGGCAGTGCGGGCACAGCCAGCGCGTGGAGATGGGGTCGAAGTCGAGGCCGCAGAAGTCGCAAGGCACCGGACGACCGTACGACGAGTGGGCGCCGCCGGGCGGGATCCGCGCCGTCCGCGGGGGCATCCCCGTATATAGCCATTCGGTTATATACATGCTACGGTCCACGACATGGCGCGAGACCCCCTGAGCCGGATCTTCGCCGCCCTCGCCGACCCCACCCGACGCGCCGTCCTGGCGCGGCTGCTCGAGGGGGAGGCCACGGTGAGCGACCTGGTCGCGGCTCATGACATCTCGCAGCCGGCGATGTCCAAGCACCTCAAGGTGCTCGAGCAGGCAGGGCTGATCCGCCGTACCCAGCACGCCCAGTGGCGCTCCAGCGTGCTGGCCGCGACGTCGCTGCGCGAGGTCGCGGACTGGATGGAGCCCTACCGCGCGTTCTGGGACGCGAACTTCGACCGCCTGGACGCCCACCTGGAGACCATGAAGAAGAAGGAGAACCCCGATGGCTGAGCTGCACCTCGAGCGCGAGTTCGACGCCCCCCGACACCTGGTCTGGAAGGCCTTCACCGATCCCGACGAGCTGGCTGCCTGGTTCGGCCCCGACGGCTACCGCGTGCCGCGCGAGACCGTCGACCTCGACGTCCGGCCGGGCGGTCACTGGCACGTCGACCTGGTGGCCGACGACCCGGCGTACCCGCCGGGCGGCCCGATGCGGTGGTCCGTCCAGGAGGTCGTCGACGGCGAGCTGATCGTGTGGTCCGAGGTGTTCGGCCCCGAGCAGGCCGCGTTCTTCGGCAGCGATCGGATGGACACCCGGGTCGAGTTCCACGACGCGGGCGACGACCGCACCCGCCTCGTGGTCACCCAGGGCCCGTTCCGCGACGACTTCGTGGGCCATGCCCGCGCAGGTTGGGCGGGCTCCTTGGACGGCCTGGAGCGGCTGCTGGCCGGCTGAACAGTGTCGAGTCGCGGTCAGTCCAGGTCGCCGACCAGGACGGCCTCGACCTCCTGCGCGTGTGTCTCGCGGTGGCCCTCCAGCGCGCGGCTCACCAGGCCCGCGCCGGCGCCCATGACGGCCACTCCGACGGCCACCATCGCCGCGCCGAACCAGAAGGGCGCGTGCACGTGCACGTCGGGCGGCAGGCCGAACAGCTTGAGCGCGACGTAGGGACCGATGGCGCCGCCGCAGAAGCGGACGAACGAGTACGCCGCGGAGGCCACCGGGCGCTCGACCGGCGCCACCCCCATCACGGCCTCGGTGATCAAGGTGTTGTTGCTGCCGATGAACGCGCCCGACAGCACGATGCCGACGACGACTACGGCCTGCTGGTCGGCGTACACGGCCATCACGGCCAGGTCGAGCATGAAGAGCACGAGGGTGCCGAGGACGGCCGGTACGGTCCCGACCAGCCGCTGCAGGCGCGGTGCCACGAAGACGGACACGACCGCCACCAGCACACCCCAGCCGAAGTAGATCCACCCGATCTGGATGATCCCGGCGCCGGGCAGGGCGAACGGGCCGGCGGCGAGGATCGTGAAGAAGCCGATGTTGTAGAACACCGCGGTCAGGGCCACCACGAGCAGGGGGCGATGCCGCAGGGCGCGGAACGGGTCGGCCAGCGACGTACGACGTCCGGTCGGGGAAGTGGCGGGCAGGAAGAAGGTGGTCGCGACCAGCGCGATCGTCATCAGCACCGAGACCCCGAAGAACGGAGCGCGCCACGACTGCTCGCCGAGCAGGCCGCCCACCAGAGGTCCGGACGCGATGCCGATGCCCAGGGCGGCCTCGAACAGGATGATCGCCTGGGCCGTCCCGCCCGTCGCGGACATCACGATGGTCGCCAGGGCGGTCGCGACGAAGAGCGCGTTGCCCAGGCCCCAGCCGGCCCGGAACCCGACGACGGCGCCGACGCTGTTCGAGGAGCCGGCCAGGGCGGCGAAGACGATGATCAGCACCAGTCCGCTGAGCAGGGTGCGTTTGGGCCTGATCCGGCTCGAGACCACGCCGGTGACCAGCACCGCCACGCCCATCACCGCCAGGTAGCTGGTGAACATCAGCGAGACCTGGCTCGGCGTCGCGTCCAGCTGGACGGCGATCGACTTGAGGATCGGGTCGACCAGGCCGATGCCCATGAAGGCGATCACGCAGGCGAACGCGACCGCCCACACCGCTCGGGGTTGTGCGAAGAACGAGCCGTCCGTGGCCTTCGTGGCATTCGCGACGGGGGCGTCGGGGTCGGGGGAGTGGGGGGCCTGGGTGGTCACAGAGATCCTTCCGAGATGGTCGGGCGCGAGATCTACATAGGAAACCTATGATGATCTGGTCTTTGTTACCGCTGTGGCCGCTCGCACGGATGAACTCCGGGTGACGCCTTCCCCCCTTGACCAGCCCGGCACGCGGTCGGGTAGGAATGGAGCCACCCCGTCTCGGAAGGTTTCTCGGATGTCTGCTCCCACCCCCTCGCGCCGTGGTGTCCTCACCGGTGCCGCTGCCCTCGCTGCCGCCGGCTACGTCGCTCCCGCGGCCTCCGCCGCCACCGCCCACGGCGGGCACAGCACGCGGCTGACGATCCTGGGCACCACCGACCTGCACGGCAACGTCTTCAACTGGGACTACTACAAGAACGCCGAGTACGACGACGGCGCGCACAACGACATCGGCCTGGCCAAGGTGCAGACCCTGATCAAGGCCCAGCGGGCCCGGCTCGCCGGCCAGCCCCTGCTGATGCTCGATGCCGGCGACACGATCCAGGGCACCCCGCTGGCCTACTACTACGCCAAGGTCGAGCCGATCACGTCCGGCGGCACCCACCCGATGGCCGCGGGGATGAACCTGATCGGCTACGACGCCGCCGCCCTGGGCAACCACGAGTTCAACTACGGCATCCCCCTGCTGCGCGCCTACGAGAAGCAGCTGAACTTCCCCCTGCTCGGCGCCAACGCCGTCGACCCGGCCAGTGGCCTGCCGGTCTTCCGGCCGTACGTCCTCAAGACCATCCGGATGCCCGAGGGCCCCGACCTCAAGGTCGGCATCCTCGGGCTGACCAACCCCGGCATCGCGATCTGGGACCGCGACAACGTCTCCGGCCGGATCGACTTCCCGGGGCTGGTCGAGCAGGCCGCGATCTACGTGCCGAAGCTGAAGAAGCTCGGCTGCGACATCGTGGTCGTCGCCGCCCACTCCGGGGCCTCGACCAGCTCGTCGTACGGCGATGCGCTGCCCTACCCGGAGAACGCCTCGTCGCTGGTGGCCGAGCAGGTGCCCGGCATCGACGCGATCCTGGTCGGGCACGCCCACGTCGACATCCCCCAGAAGCTCGTGACCAACACCGCGACCGGTCGCGACGTCCTGCTCTGCGAGCCCGACTACTGGGGCATGCGGCTCGCCGTGATCGAGCTCGACCTGGTCCGCCACGGACATCGCTGGTCGGTCGCCTCGGCCTCCTCGCAGACCCTCAACTCCAACGTCGCCGCCGAGGATCCCGAGGTCGCCGCCGCGGTCCGTGCGCAGCACGACAAGGTCGTCGCCTACGTCAACACCGTCATCGGCACCTCCACCGCGGCGATGTCGGCCGCCCGGGCGCCGGTCGAGGACGTCCCGATCATCGACTTCGTCAACTACGTCCAGGCGGACGCCGTGAAGCAGGGGCTCACCGGTGCCGACGCCGCGCTGCCGGTGCTGTCGATCGCGGCGCCGTTCAACCGCAGCGCGTCGTTCCCGGCCGGTGCCGTGAGCCGGCGCGACGTCGCCGGGCTCTACATCTACGACAACTTCCTGTTCGGGGTGAGGGTCAGCGGCCAGGACGTGCTGGACTACCTGGAGTACTCCATGCGCTACTTCAAGCAGGTCCCGGGCCCCGGCAGCTACGCGATGGCCGACGTGACGAACGCCGTCACCGCGTCCGCCCCCAACGGCACGCCCGACTACAACTTCGACTCGATCGCCGGCCTCGACGGGCGGTTGACCTACGACGTCGACATCGCGCAGGCCCCCGGCTCGCGGATCCTGCACCTGGCCTACGGCGGCAATCCCGTGCTCCCCGACGACCAGTTCGTGCTCGCCGTGAACAACTACCGCCAGAGCGGAGGCGGCGGCTTCCCTGCGGTGAGCACGGCGCCGGTGGTCCACAGCAACTCCACCGACATCCGGCAGCTGCTCATCGACTGGGTCTCCGCGCACCACACGATCAACCCGACCCAGTTCGCCACCGTGGACTGGAAGCTGGTCGCCGACGACCAGCCGGTGACGATCACCTGAACCTGAGGCTCAGAGCTTCTCGTCCATCACGTCGCGCAGCAGCGCCACCGCGGCAGCGACGTCGTCGGCGGTGTGCCCGGTGCCCGCCAGCCGCTCGGCCACGGCGGCGCCGTTGTCGCGCCGCGCGTCATGCAGCTTGCGGGTGCCGGCCGGGGTCAGCGCCACCATGCTGCGGCGCGCGTCGAGGGGGTCGGCGTTGCGGGAGACCAGCCCCTGCTCGGCGAGCTGGCTCACCGCACCCGAGACCGTCGGCTGGGACGAGCGGTCTGCCTCGGCCAGCTGGGTGACGCCCGTGGGCCCGAGCTCCTCGAGGAGCGACAGGATGCGGATGCCCGCGGGGTGCCCGAGCCGGCGCCGGACCGCGCGCACCAGGCGGGCGGCGTACAGCACGAGCTCGGAGCACTGCTCCTCGAGGTCGGTGGGCATCCGGGCAGGATACCGAGGTGGCCGCTCTGCGCGGGTCGTGCGGGAGGATGACGTCATGCCGACGTACATCGGGTTCCTCCGGGCGATCAACATCGGGAAGCGCAGGTTCGCCAAGGCGGCGATCGTGAAGGCCTGCGAGGCGGCGGGCTGTCGCGACGTCGAGACCTACATCAACACCGGCAACGTGCGCGTCACGACACCGCTGCGTAGCCGGGCGAAGGTGGAGGCGGCCCTGGAGAAGGCGTTCGCGGCCGAGGCGGGCTTCGAGGTGCCGACGATCGTGGTGACGCCCCAGGAGCTGAGCGCGATCGCCGCCCAGGCCGAGGAGGTCGGGAGGTCCCACGACGGACGGCACTACGTCTCGCTGCTCAAGGACGCCCCGTCGGAGACTGCCGTGCAGAAGCTGGACGGGGCCGCCCGTGACGGGGAGCGCGTCGTGGTCGACGGTCGCGGCGTCCACCTGCTGCTCGGGGAGAACTACCACACAGCGAAGCTCGACAACGCGGTGGTCGAGAAGCATCTGGGCGTCGCCACCAACCGCAACCTCAACGTGATCCGGACCCTCGCCGAGAAGTGGGGGGCGTGAGATGGACGTTCTGCGCACGGCCCGGGAGGGCCCCGTGCTCACGCTGACCCTGAACCGGCCCGACCGGCTCAACGCCCTGTCCGCCGAGCTGGCTGACGCGCTGGCCGAGCAGCTCGAGGGAGCGACGTCTGAGTCCGACGTACGAGTCGTCGTGCTCCGGGGCGCCGGCCGGGGCTTCTGTGCCGGCGCCGACATCTCGCCGTACGACGAAGCGCTCGACCGCCGCGCCCTCGACCGCGCCAACCGGATCGTCCGCGCCGTCATCCAGCTGGACAAGCCGGTCGTCGCCGCGGTGCAGGGGCCGGCGGCGGGGGTGGGCTGCTCGATCGCGCTGGCCGCCGACCTGTGCGTCGCCTCGGAGTCGGCGTCCTTCCTGCTGGCCTTCGCCCGGATCGGGCTGATGCCCGACGGCGGCTCGACCGCCACCGTGGCCGCGTCGATCGGGCGCGCGCGGGCGATGCGGATGGCGCTGCTGGGTGAGCCGCTGACCGGTCGGGAGGCCCACGAGGCGGGGCTGGTCAGTCATCTCGCGGACGACGACGCCTTCGAGACGGTGCTGGCAGACGTGGTCGGCCGGCTGGCCGTCGGTGCGCCGTTGGGCCAGGCCGCGACCAAGCATGCGGTCAACGCCGCTGCGCTCGCCGGTCTCGACGACGCGCTCGAGCGCGAGCGGACCGGTCAGACGATCCTGCTGCGCAGCCACGATGCGGCGGAGGGCATGTCCGCCTTCGCCGAACGACGCACACCGACCTTCGAGGGGGAGTAGTGGAGCCGCTGAAGCGCGCCATCGAGGCGCTCGACGCCGACGCCGTCGAGGCGCTGCTGGCGCCGGACTGCGTGTTCAGCAGCCCGGCGATGTTCAAGCCGTACGTCGGACGCGAGGCCACCATGGTCTTCCTCCGCGCGGCGATGGAGGTCTTCGAGGACTTCCACTACGACGCGCACGTTCACCGACGACGCGGGTGGCGGAGAGCGTGATGTTGTTCGCCGCGACGGTCGGCGGCAAGTCGGTCGAGGGTGTTGACATCATCAGCGTCGGCGACGACGGCCTGGTCACCGAGTTCCAGGTGATGGTGCGCCCGTTGAGCGGACTGGTGGCGCTCGCCGAGGCGATGGCCCCGCGGATCAGCAGTCCGCTGGAGGCGCTCAGCCGAGGATGACCCCGGCGGCGCGCATCTCCTCGAGCGCCGTACCGGTGGTCTCTGGGGCCACGCCCGCGCAAAGGTCGAGCAAGACCCGGGTCGCGAACCCCGCCGGCAACGGCGTCGAGCGCGGTCGCCCGGACGCAGTGGTCGGTGGCGAGGCCGCAGATGTCGACCGTGTCGACGTGGTGCTCCTGGAGCCAGTCCGCGAGCCCGCGGCCGTCGGCCGCCCGTCCCTCGAAGCCGGAGTACGCCGCCGCATGCTCGCCCTTGAGGAAGATCGCGTCGAACGGTTGGGGGTCGAGGTTGGGGTGGAACGCCTCCCCGTCGGTCCCGACCCTGCAGTGCACCGGCCAGGTGTCGACGAAGTCGGGCTCGCGCGCCCAGTGCGGCCCGGGGTCGAGGTGGTGGTCCTTGGTCGCGACCACGACGTCGTACGACGGCGCCTGGTCGTCCTGGCGGGTCCAGTGGTGGAGCAGCTCGCCGATGTCGCTGGCCACCCGCGCGCCCCCCTCCACCGGCAGCGACCCGCCCTCGCAGAAGTCGTTCTGCACATCGACCACGACCAGCGCTCGCGTCATGGGTCCACGCTATCCGGGCGCCACCCCACCCCTGCCAGGCGGCCCCGGGCGGCGGGAAAACGCGGAACAAATGAGCGAGTCACCGGGCGAGTCGTGTCAGGTGTTCCGCGTTTTCCCGGCACCTACCTCATGGCCGGCGGCTCCCGCCGACGAGGTGGCTCGGGCAGGCTCTCACCAGCGGTTCTCCACAGCCTCTCGTCTGGCGGCGCTTCGGGCTCGGGCGAGCGGGCCAATATGGGCATGGTGGATCGGATCGGAGCCGGGCCCAAGCCGCGCCAGGGCTGGACATCGTTGGGGTACGGCGTGCAGGTGCTCGGCGACGCGTCCGACGACCTGAGCGCCCGGCTCCAGGCATGGCAGCTGGTCCTGCCCTACTGGTCGTCCTTCACCGGGCTGACGGCAGCCGCGTTGCGCGGGTGGTGGCTCCCGCCGCTTCCGCCCGGGCTCCCACTGTTCGTGGCTGCCGGGCGGTCCGATCGCATCCGACGTCCCGAGCTACGGGAGTGTCGGGCACGACACGGTGCCCGAGGCCGACCGGGTGAGCGGGGTTCGCGTGACGACACCGGCGGAGACGATTCTCGCGCTCGCCCGCGACTTGTCGCTCCTGGACGTCGTCGTCATCGGCGACGCTGCCTTGCATTGCGGCGACGTGACGATCGACCAGCTGCGAGCCGTCTCCCGGAAGCGTCGTCGGGGCTCTCCCTTGATGCGCCGGGCAATTCCGATGATGGACCCCCGGGCCGAGTCCATCTACGAAGGTCTGCTCCGAGTGCTCCACCGAGTGTGCGGAGTAGCCGTCCAACCTCAGTACGACCTCGTCGACGAGCATGGCATTTTCGTCGCTCGCGCCGACCTGTGGCTGGTCGGCACCGCCCGCTTCGCGGAGTACGACGGTGCCACCCACCTCCTTCGGGCGCAGCAGCGCCATGACCTGCGTCGTACCGGACGGATCGCAGACGCCGGGTTCGAACGTCGTGGCTACACCCAGGAGGACGTGCTGCACTCCGGCGTGACCATCCTGCGCGACGCCGACCGCGCGCTGGGCCGCCCGCACGAAGCGCGACGGATCGCAGCCTGGCACGACCTTCTGCGGGCGTCCCTGTTCACGCCACAGGGGCGGGCGCGGCGCGGCGGCCAGATGGCGACTGCCCCCGGAAAACGCGGAAGAGATCCCCGGCTGACCCTGTGGAAACGGGATTTCTTCCGCGTTTTCCTCAGCCGCACGCCTAGTCCCTCCCGACCGGGAGCCAGTCGATGACGTCGGCGATCGCGGCGTCCCACAGCGACCACTCGTGCGTACCGGGGCGCAGGTCGACGGTGACGTCGACCCCGGCCGCGGTCGCGGCGTCCACCATCCGCTGGGTGCCGGGCAGCAGGGGTCCTCGGTGCCACAGCCCAGATAGAGGGGCGGTACGCCGGACGCCTGCGCCAGGAGGTGGAAGAGGTCGCTCTCGTCGCCGACCGAGCCTCCGAAGACCCGGTCGAGGAGGCCGCGCGGGTCAGGAGGGACCAGGAGGCTGCGCAGGTCGAGGCCACCCGACAGCGACGCGGCGGCGGCGAAGCGCTCGGGATGGGTGAAGGCGAGCTTGAGGGCGCCGTACCCACCCATCGAGAGCCCCGCCACGAAGGTCTGCGCCGGGTCGTCGGTGACCCGGAAGAACTCGTGCACCACCGCGGGCAGCTCCTCGGAGACGAAGTCCCAGTAGCGGTGCCCGTGCGCCTCGTTGGTGTAGAAGCTGCGGGCCACCGCGGGCATCACGACCGCCAGCCCGGCCTGCTCGGCGTGGCGGGCGACCGCGGTGTAGCGGTTCCAGGCGGTGTGGTCGTCCGAGAGGCCGTGCAGCAGGTAGAGCAGCGGCGGTGGTCCGTCCGAGCCGCCACCCTCGACCCCGATCTGCTCCTCGGTCTGCTGAGGCAGGACGACGGCCATCGAGGTCCCGAGCTGGAGAGCGTCGGAGAAGAAGTCACACGTCAGGAGAGCCACGGCACCACTCTCACACGTGCAGGGTCGGGATCACCGGCTCACCGCGAGACATCTGCTGGGCGGCTTGGGGGAGCTCGGCCCGGGCGGCGGTATGGCGCTCGCGGGCGTCGTCGAGCGGCTCGCGCCCGACCACCTCGCCCGCGCGCACGAGCGGGACGAGCAGCGGCCGGTCGTCCCCGTCGTCCACGGGCGGCTCGCCGATGCCGACCACCTCGGCCTCGGCCACCCCGCGCGCCGAGCGACGGCGGAGCGCGAACTTCCGGCCCCCGATGGAGGCCTTGTCGGTGCTCCGCTTGGCCACCGAGACCATCTCGCCCGTCGACGCCCTCGCGCGAGACCAGCTTGTAGACGAACCCGCAGGTCGGGTGCCCCGAGCCGGTTACCAGCTCGGTGCCGACGCCGTAGGCGTCGACCGGAGCCGAGGCCAGCGCCGCGATCGCGTACTCGTCGAGGTCGCTGGTGACCACGATCCGGGTGCCGGTGGCCCCGAGCGCGTCGAGCTGGGCGCGCACCTCGCGGGCCAGGGCGCCGAGGTCGCCCGAGTCGAGGCGGACGGCGCCGAGCCCGGTGCCGGCCACCTCGACTCCGAGGCGCACGGCCTCGCGGACGTCGTAGGTGTCGACGAGCAGGGTGGTGCCGGCGCCGAGGGAGGTGACCTGAGCCCGGAACGCGTCGGCCTCGGTGTCGTGCAGCAGGGTGAAGCTGTGGGCGCTGGTGCCGGCCGTCGGGACGCCGTAGCGCTGCCCGGCGGCGAGGTTGGAGCTGGTCGCGAACCCTGCGACGTACGCCGCGCGGGCCGCGGCGACCGCCGCCTCCTCATGGGTCCGGCGCGAGCCCATCTCGATGCACGGCCGGTCACCGGCGACGCTCGTCATCCGCGACGCAGCCGACGCGATCGCCGAGTCGTGGTTGTAGACCGACAGCAGCAAGGTCTCGAGCAGCACCGCCTCGGCGAATGTGCCCTCGACCACCAGCAGCGGCGAGTAGGGGAAGTAGACCTCGCCCTCGGCGTAGCCCCAGATGTCGCCGGAGAACCGGTACGACGCCAGCCAGTCGCGGGTGGGCTCGTCCACGACCTCGGCGAGCGCGTCGAGGGCGGCCTCGTCGAACCGGAAGTCCTCGAGCGCGTCGAGGGCCCGGCCCACCCCGGCCACCACGCCGTAGCGGCGGCCCTCGGGAAGCCGGCGCGGGAACAGCTCGAAGACCGCCCGGCGCTGCGCCGTGCCGCCCGCGAGGGCGGCCTGAAGCATGGTCAGCTCGTAGTGGTCGGTGAGCAGGGCCGTCGACGTGCGCACGGGGGCCAGCGTAGGCCGGACGCCGCGGCACCGATCCTGGGACGGGCTGTGCCACGATGTGTGGATGGCGACCACGAGCCCGGTCGAGGTCGAGCCGGACCTCACCCCCGACGAGATCACCCTCACCGCCAAGCCGTGGGTCACCATCGTCTGGAACGACCCGGTCAACCTGATGAGCTACGTGACCTACGTGTTCCGCACCTACTTCGGCTACGACAAGAAGGTGGCCGAGAAGCTGATGCTCGAGGTGCACCACGACGGCAAGTCCGCGGTCTCCCACGGGTCCCGCGAGGAGATGGAGCGTGACGTGCAGGCGATGCACGAGTACGGCCTGTGGGCCACCCTGGAGAAACAGTGAGCGGCTTCTCCCGCCACCGCCGCAGCGGCCGGATCTTCGCCACCTTCTCCGGGCTCGAGGCCGACCTGCTGCGCTCGCTGGCCTCCCAGCTGGTCGAGCTGCTGCGCAACGAGGCAGCGATCCCGCGCGACAGCACCGACCCCCTCGAGGCGATGCTGAGCTTCGACGGGCCGACCACCGAGCCCGACGACCCGGTGCTCGCCCGCCTGTTCCCCACGGCGTACCTCGAGGACGACGAGGCCGCGGCCGAGTTCCGTCGCTTCACCGAGGGCGCCCTGCGCGACAGCAAGGCGGCCGGTGCGGCTGCGGTCATCGACGCCCTCGAGGAGGCCGGGCTCCCGGCCGAGCCGATGCACGACCAGAAGCTCGTCATCGACGTCGAGCTCGACCCCGCGATGGCGGTGATCTGGCTCAAGACCTTCACCGACCTGCGCCTGGCGCTGGCCACCCGGCTCGAGGTCGAGCAGGACGACGACGACTACTGGGAGTCGCTCCCCGACGACGACCCGCGCGCGCAGGCGCACGACATCTACCAGTGGATCGGGGCGCTCCAGGAGACGCTCGTCGACGCCATGCGCTGACGTCCTGCGCTGGAGCCTCACCGGGAGTCGTCCTCCGACCGTGTCGAAACCAGGTCTGAGTGCCCTCGGTTTCGAGACGGCGCTGGCGCGCCTCCTCAACCAGCGGGCCACCCGCGCTGGCGCGCCTCGTCAACCAGCGGGCCACCCGCGGCCGCGCGGCGTTGGTTGAGGAGGTCGTTCGACGACCGTCTCGAAACCAGGCGCCCTGCGCGGGTAGCGTTTCGGGGCATGCGCCGTCCGCACATCAACGTCGCGACTGTCCTGGTCGACCCGGCGGTGCTGCGTGACCTCGAGCTCGACCTGGCCGCGATCGACCTGTGGGTGTGGCCGATCGCGACGACGCCCAACTGCCCCGACGGCCCGCGGATGGCGTTCCAGGTGAGGCGTCGGCTGGTCGAGGCACGACGCGGGGACTGGGACTGCGCCGCCGAGTGGGCCGCGGTGTGGATCTCGTTCGGCGAGAGCTGGTACTCCGGGTCCGACCCGCTGCCCTGGGCAGCCCACCGCGCATTGTGGGACAAGCTCCGCGACTACGCCGACCACACCCGCTACCGGCTGGGCCTCGGGGGAGTGCCCACGGAGATGGTCCGGCGCCGCAGCGAGCCCTGAGCCCCCTCTACCCTGGGGCCCGTGCTCACCCTCGACCGCGCGACGTACGACGGCATCGTCGCGCACGCGAAGCGTGACCACCCCGACGAGGCCTGCGGCATCGTGGCCGGCCCCGAGGGCAGCGACCGGGCCGAGCGGCTCGTCGAGATGGTCAACGCTGCGGGCAGCCCGACGTTCTACGAGTTCGACTCCACCGAGCTGCTCGCCCTCTACAAGGAGATGTGGGCGCGCGACGAGGAGCCGGTGGTCGTCTACCACTCGCACACCGCCACCGAGGCCTACCCGAGCCGCACCGACATCGGCCTCGCCAACGAGCCCGGAGCCCACTACGTGCTGGTCAGCACACGTGAGCACGGGAATAACGCGGGCTCGGTGGAGTTCAGGTCGTATCGGATCGTCGACGGCGAGGTGACCGAGGAAGAGGTCGCCGTGGTCGACACCCTTCCCGCCAACCCCCCTCAGAACCCAGGAGACCCAGATGCCCGTTGAGGTCCGGATCCCCACGATCCTGCGCACCTACACCGATGACCAGAAGGCTGTCGAGGCGCGCGGCGCGAGCCTGAGCGCCCTCATCGACGACCTCGAGGCCAACCACCCCGGCATCAAGGACCGCCTGATCGAGAACGGCGACCTGCGCCGTTTCGTCAACGTCTACGTCAACGACGAGGACGTCCGCTTCCTCGGCGGCCTCGACGCTCCGGTCGCCGACGGCGACCAGGTCGTCGTCCTCCCGGCCGTCGCGGGCGGCTGAGCCCGGTGGCCAAGCGTCGTACGTTCCTGCTCGTCGACGGCGAGAACATCGACGCGACCCTCGGCACCGCGCTCTTCCAGCGCCGGCCACAGCCCGAGGAGCGACCCCGCTGGGAGCGGCTGACGCAGTTCGCCGAGACCACGTGGGGGCAGCCCGCCGTCGGGCTGTTCTTCCTCAACGCCACCAACGGCCAGATGCCGCTGCCCTTCGTCCAGGCCCTGCTCGCGATGGGCTACCGCCCCATCCCGCTGGCCGGCGGCCCCGACGAGAAGGTCGTCGACCTCGGCATCCAGCGCACCCTCGAGGCGCTCCGTGGTCACGACGACGCCGACGTGATGCTCTGCAGCCACGACAGCGACTTCGTGCCCCAGCTCCAGTCGCTCCAGGACGGGCGCCGGCTCGGGCTGCTCGCGCTGCGCGAGTACATCAGCAGCCAGCTCACCGCCCTCGACATCCCGCTCTACGACCTCGAGGACGACGTGGCCGCGTTCAACACGGTGCTGCCGCGCGTGCGGATCATCTCCCTCGACGACTTCGACCCCGAGCGCTTCCTGCGCTGACCGACCCGGAGGCACCTGCCGCCATGCGTTACGACGACCTGCTGGCCTCGGTCGGCAACACCCCCCTCGTGGGCCTGCCCCGGCTCTCGCCGAGCCCCGACGTCCGGTTGTGGGCCAAGCTCGAGGACCGCAACCCCACCGGCTCCATCAAGGACCGCGCCGCGCTGGCCATGATCGAGCACGGCGAGAAGGACGGGCTCCTGCGTCCGGGCTGCACCATCCTCGAGCCCACCAGCGGCAACACCGGCATCTCGCTGGCGATGGCGGCGAAGCTGCGTGGCTACCGCCTCGTGTGCGTGCTGCCCGAGAACACCTCGGCCGAGCGCCGGCAGCTGTTGGAGATGTGGGGCACCGAGATCGTCTCCTCGCCCGCGGCCGGCGGCTCCAACGAGGCGGTCCGGGTGGCCAAGGAGATGGCCCGCGAGCACCCCGACTGGGTGATGCTCTACCAGTACGGCAACCCCGCCAACGCGCTGGCGCACTACGAGGGCACCGGACCCGAGATCCTCGCGGACCTGCCGGAGGTCACCCACTTCGTGGCCGGCCTCGGCACCACCGGCACCCTGATGGGGACCGGGCGCTACTTCCGCGAGCACAAGCCCGAGGTGCGGATCGTCGCCGCCGAGCCGCGCTACGGCGAGCTGGTCTACGGCCTGCGCAACCTCGACGAGGGGTTCGTCCCCGAGCTCTACGACGAGTCCCTGATCGACGCGCGCTTCTCGGTCGGGCCGCGTGACGCCGTACGACGTGTCCGCGAGCTGCTCGAGGCGGAGGGGATCTTCGCCGGCGTCTCGACCGGCGCCATCTTGCATGCAGCGCTGGCCCAGGCGGCCAAGTCGGTCAAGGCCGGCGAGCGCGCCGACATCGCGTTCGTGGTCTGCGACGGCGGCTGGAAGTACCTCTCTACCGGTGCCTACGAGGGCACCATCGACGACGCCGAGGAGGCGCTCGAGGGCCAGCTCTGGGCGTGAGCGGAGGCGCGCCGAACGGACGGAGTCCGAGCGGCGCACCGGAGCGAACGCCGCCGCGAGCTCGCTCGCAAGGCGGCTTCTCTCCCGTCAGTCGGACGTGTTGGCGTTGACCTCTTCGCAGTTGCCGCGGATCACGTCGGCGGTGTCGATCGGCCCGAGGTAGTTGACGACGTCGTGGCCGCTGCCGCAGTCGATCACGGCCCGTACGCCGTCGTCGGTGAGGAAGCTGAGCGAGTCGTTGCCCGGGCCCATGAAGATGCGGTCGGTGCCCTGGATGGTCTCGAGCTGGTCGGCGCCACCGCCGGCCCGGATGACGTCGTGGCCCAGCCCGCCGTGGAAGAAGTCGCCGCCAGGCCCGCCGACGAGTCGGTCGGCGCCCGGGCCGCCCTCGAGCAGGTCGCGGCCCGCGCCGCCGAAGATCTGGTCGTTTCCGGCCTGGCCGAGGAGTCGGTCCGGACCGCCCCGGCCCTCGATCACGTCGGCGCCGGCATGACCCCTGATCGTGTCGCGGACCGAGGTCCCGACGAGGTGGTCGGCGGCGCTGGTGCCGTCGATCTGCTGGGCCAGCGCGGGAGCGGTGACGAGGACGACGGACGCGGCAGCGGCAGCGCCGGTGGCAAGGAGCATGTGGAGTCGCATGTGTTCCCAGGAGCGTGGTGCCCGAGCCCTGATACCTGCGTCTCCTCGGCCCTGGATTCCGGGGTCTGATCGGGTCTGTCTCCCTGCCCAGGAGCGAGTTACTCTGGCCCCGACCGCCGCCCAGCCCCCCTGGAGTGCCCCCGTGCCCAAGCGCGATGTCGTCGTCTTCAGCGGTTCCGCCCATCGCCCCCTGGCCCAGGACATCTGCGTCGACCTCGGCGTCCCCTTGTCGTCGGTGGAGATGACGCGCTTCAGCAACGACTGCCTCCAGGCGCAGCTCCAGGCCAACTGCCGCCAGCGCGACGTCTACATCGTGCAGCCACTGGTGCCGCCGACCCAGGAGCACCTCATGGAGCTGCTCCTGATGATCGACGCGGCCCGCGGCGCCAGTGCTGCCTCGATCACCGCCGTCATCCCGTTCTTCTCCTACGCGCGCTCGGACAAGAAGGACGCCTCCCGCATCTCCATCGGCGGCCGTCTGGTGGCCGACATGCTGAAGACCGCCGGCGTCCACCGGGTCATCACGATGACCCTCCACGCGCCCCAGGTGCACGGCTTCTTCTCGGTGCCGGTCGACCAGCTCACTGCGCTGGGCATCCTCGCCGACCACTTCCTGGCCCAGGACCTCACCGATGCGATCGTGGTCTCGCCCGACTTCGGCAACGCCAAGACCGCCACCCAGCTCTCCCGGCTCCTCGGGGTCGGCGTCGCAGCCGGCAGCAAGCGCCGGCTCGCCGACGACCGGGTCGTGATCGACTCCATCGTGGGTGACGTCCAGGGCAAGCGGGCCATCGTGCTCGACGACGAGATCGCCACCGGCGGGTCGATCGTGGAGCTCCTCGACCGGCTCGCCGACCAGGGCTGCACGGGTGCGGCGGTGGCGTGCACCCACGGGTTGTTCGTGGGCAAGGCCGTCGACCGGCTGCGCGAGCACCCGATGATCACCGAGGTGGTCACCACCGACACCGTGCCCGCGCCGTCCTACTGGCCCGAGCTCCAGGTCCGCAGCGTGGCCGGGCTGTTCGCCGAGGCCATCGCCCGCTGCCACGCGGGTGAGTCGGTCAGCAGCCTCTTCGACGGCGTCGACCCGCAGTTCGCACCACCCCAGGCCAAGCTGTTCGAGTAGGGCCGTGGTTTCGAGACGGGCGCACAGCGCCCTCCTCGACCGACGGCGCCAGGGGATCTGCGCCGCCCTCCTCGACGGACGGACGGAGTGACGGTGGGATGCGCGTCACGTCGCGCGCGGAGGGCGCGACCACCTAGCCTGTGGCGCTATGCCCCGTCCTGACCTCGAAGCGCCGATCGGCATCTTCGACTCGGGGTTCGGCGGCCTGACCGTGGCCCGGTCGGTGATCGACCAGCTGCCCCACGAGTCGGTGCTCTACCTCGGCGACACCGCGCGTCAGCCCTACGGTTCCAAGCCGATCGGCGAGGTCCGCGAGTACGCCCTGGAGTGCCTCGACCACCTGGTCACCCAGGGCGTCAAGGCCCTGGTGATCGCCTGCAACTCCGCCAGCGCGGCGATGCTCCGCGACGCCCGCGAGCGCTACGACGTACCCGTCGTCGAGGTGATCCTCCCGGCGACCCGGCGTGCCGTGGCTGCGACCCGCAGCGGGCGCATCGGGGTCATCTGCACCCGCGCCACCGCCGAGTCGCTGGCCTACGACGACGCGTTCGCCGCCGCACCGCAGGTCACCCTCACCACCCAGGCCTGCCCTCGCTTCGTCGGCTTCGTCGAGTCGGGCGTGACCGGGGGCGACGACCTGCTCGCCGCCGCCCACGACTACCTCGATCCGCTGGTGGCAGCCGACGTCGACACCTTGATCCTGGGCTGTACCCACTACCCCCTGCTCACCGGCGTCATCTCCTACGTGATGGGCGACGGGGTCACCCTCGTCAGCAGCGCCGAGGAGTGCGCCAAGGACGTCTACAAGCTCCTGGTCAGCCGCGACCTGGCCCGTCCCGAGGGCGAGCCGTCCTACCGGTTCCTCACCACCGGCGCTCCCGACGAGTTCGAGCACATCGGCCGGCGCTTCCTCGGTCCCGAGCTCGCGATGGCGGCTCAGTTCGCCGGCGGCCTCGCATGAGGCTCACGGTCATCGGCTGCTCCGGCTCGTTCGCCGGGCCCGACGCCGCGGCCAGCTGCTACCTGGTCGAGGCGACCGACGACGACGGCCGCACCTGGCGGGTCCTGCTCGACCTCGGCAGCGGCGCACTCGGTCCGCTCCAGCGGCTCGCCGACCCGGCCGGGATCGACGCGGTCTTCTTCACCCACCTCCATGCCGACCACTGCCTCGACCTGTGCGGTTACTACGTGCTCCGCAAGTACCACCCCGGTGGCGCCCTTCCGCCGATCCCGGTCTGGGGGCCGGCCGGGGTGGCCCGCCGGATGGCGAAGGCCTACGACCTGCCCAAGGACCCCGGCATGGCCCTGGAGTTCGAGTTCCACGAGTACGCCGGTCCGGTCGAGGTCGGACCTCTCCGGATCGAGCCGGTGCGGGTCGCCCATCCGGTGCCGGCGTTCGGGCTCCGGGTCACCGCACAGGGCCGGACCCTGGCCTACACCGGTGACACCGGCCCCTGCGAAGCCCTCGACCGGCTGGCGGCCGGTGCCGACCTGCTGCTCGCCGAGGCGTCGTTCCGTCACGGCGAGGACAACCCGGACGACCTCCACCTCACCGGCCGCGAAGCGGGCGAGGTGGCCGCTCGCAACGACCTGCGTCGGCTCGTGCTCACCCACGTCCCACCCTGGTACGACGTCGCCGACATGCTCGTCGAAGCGGCGGGGGTGTTCGCCGGGGAGCTGTCCGCGGCCGCGCCCGGTGCGACGTACGACGTGTGAAGCAGCCCTGACAAATGTCATGCGGAATCAGTGGCATCCCTGACGCGGAAGGGGTGGAGCCGATAGGGCAGGCTGTGCCCATGATCGACGTGAAACGGCTCACGCGGGCCTACGGGGACTTCATCGCAGTCGACGACATCAGCTTCGAGTGCCGACCGGGGACCGTCACTGGCTTCCTCGGGCCCAACGGCGCCGGCAAGACCACGACCATGCGGGTCATGGTCGGGCTGACTCCGGCGACGCACGGCGAGGTCACCATCGGTGGCCTGCACTACTCGCAGATCCCCAACCCCGGCCGGCACGTCGGGGTCCTCCTCGACGCCTCGGCCCAGCACGCGGGCCGGACCGGCCGCGAGGTGCTGGAGATCGGTGCGCGCACCATGGGGCTGCCGAGCGCCCGCATCGACGAGATGCTCGACCTCGTCGCGCTCGACGCCAAGGAGGCCAAGCGCCGCGTGCGCAACTACTCGCTCGGCATGCGGCAGCGGCTCGGCATCGCCCACGCCCTCCTCGGTGACCCGAGCGTGCTGATCCTCGACGAGCCGGCCAACGGCCTCGACCCGGCCGGCATCAGGTGGATGCGCGGCCTGCTCAAGGGCTACGCCGACCGTGGCGGCACCGTCCTTCTGTCCAGCCACCTGCTGCACGAGGTTGAGCAGATCGCCGACGAGATGATCCTGATCGGCCGCGGCCGGATCGTCGCCCGCGGCACCCGCGACGAGCTCCTGCGGCACGCGTCGGGCGGCCAGACGACCGCACTGGTCACCTCGCTGGACAACACCCGGCTGGCCGAGGCGCTGGCCCAGAAGGGCCTCCAGGTGCACCCGGCCGGCGGCGGACTGCGGGTCACCGCCGAGCCGGTCGACGTCGGCCGCGTGGCTGCGGAGCTCCAGATCGTCCTGACCGACCTCCGGGTCGGCACCGAGGGTGGCCTGGAGGACCTCTTCCTCGAGCTCACCTCCGACGACGCGCGCGACGACGTCAGCCAGCCCGCCGCTACCGGGGGCCCCTGCATGACGGCGACCGCTCTCACCTTCGACGTCGCCTCGACCCACCGGGTGCCCTTCGGGCGGCTGGTCCGCGTCGAGCTCCGCAAGCTGGCCGACACCCGGGCCGGGCGCTGGCTGCTGATCTCCATCGTCGCGCTGACCCTGCTCGTGCTGGTGATCCAGATGGCGGTCGTGCTGGGCAACGACCTCCACCCGAAGTACGTCGACTTCCTGCAGGGCGCCAACACGCCGATGGGCATCCTGCTGCCGGTGCTCGGCGTCCTCTCGATCACCAGCGAGTGGAGCCAGCGCACCGCCATGGTGACCTTCACCCTGGAGCCGTCCCGGATGCGGGTGGTGCTCGCCAAGCTGGTGAGCCTGTTCGTGGTGTCAGTGGTGGCACTGGTGGTCGGCCTGGCGCTCGGCGCCCTGACCAACGTCCTCTACGGCGCGTTCTCGGGCAACACGGTGGTGTGGGGGAGCGTGGGCAAGCTGGTCCTCACCTACTTCGTGCTCTTCCTGCTCGCCCTCGGCAGCGGGTTCGCGCTCGGCGCCCTGTTCCTCAACTCGCCCGCCGGCATCGTCGTCTACTTCGTCTACCAGTTCGTGCTGCCGGTCCCGTTCGCGATCGGGGCCGCCCTGATGGGCTGGTTCGGCGACCTGCGGCCGTGGGTCGACTTCAACTTCGCCCAGACGCCGCTCGGCGACGGGACCATCCACGGGAGCGAATGGGCCCACCTGCTGACCTCGGGCCTGATCTGGCTGGGGCTGCCCCTGGCGATCGGGATCTGGCGGATCGGCCGGACGGAGGTCAAGTGAGCATCCCGGTGAGCGCCCCGAGGCTCACCTTCGACGTCTCGAGCACCCCGGGCATCCCGTTCGGGCGCTCTGTTCGTCATCGAGCTGCGCAAGAGTGCCGACACCCGTGCCGGCCGGTGGCTGATCGGGATCACCGCCGGTCTGGCCCTCGTGGCCAACGTGATCTTCTTGATCGTGGCGGCGACGCACCCCCACGACGAGGCGTCGTTCGGCGACTTCGTCGCGGTGTCGGCGTTCGTCTCGTCGGTCCTGCTGCCGGTGCTGGGCATCATGCTGGTCACCAGCGAGTGGAGCCAGCGCACGGCGATGACGACCTTCACGCTCGAACCGCGGCGGATGCGGATCGTGCTCGCGAAGATGCTCGCCGGCGTCGCGCTGACGGCGTTCGTCATCGTTTTCGCCCTGGTGGTGGGCGTGATCTGCAACGTGCTGCTCGGACTGATGCGCGACGCCGGTGCGGACTGGACCTTCGGCTGGTCCGGCTTCCTCGGGTTCATCATCAACCAGACCTTCGCCATGCTCGGCGGGTTCGCCCTGGCGTGTCTGCTGCTCAACACCCCGGCCGCGATCGTCGCGTTCTTCGCCTACCGCTACGTCCTGCCGACGCTGCTGGCGATCGGCTCGGCGCTGATGGTGTGGTTCTCCCACGTCGCGCCGTGGATCGACTTCCAGTCCGCCTCGGCCGAGCTCTACGACATGCCGCTGACCGGCGCCCAGTGGGCGCACCTCGCGGTGAGCGGGTTCATCTGGCTCGTCCTACCGCTCGTGATCGGGCTCTGGCGGATCCGGCGCGCCGAGGTGAAGTAACTGGCGTGGGTGCCACTCACTAGGGTCTGGGGCATGGACGCCCCCCGATCCGCCCCGCCCCGCAGCGACGGCCGCGCCGACGACGCCCTGCGGCACGTGACCATCACCCGGCACTGGCTCGACCACGCCGCCGGGTCCGTGCTCGTCGAGTTCGGCCGGACCCGCGTGCTGTGCGCCGCCTCGGCCTCCGAGGGAGTGCCCCGGTGGCGCAAGGGCAGCGGCCTCGGCTGGGTCACCGCCGAGTACGCCATGCTCCCCGGCGTCCACCAACACCCGCTCCGACCGCGAGTCCGTGCGCGGCAGGATCGGCGGCCGCACCCACGAGATCTCCCGCCTGATCGGTCGGTCGCTGCGTGCGGTCATCGACTACAAGGCGCTCGGGGAGAACACGATCGTGCTCGACTGCGACGTCCTCCAGGCCGACGGTGGCACCCGCACCGCCGCGATCACCGGTGCCTACGTCGCGCTCGCCGACGCCGTCGCCCACCTGCGCTCCCAGGGCGCGCTGGCCGGCGAGCCGCTGACCGGCTCGGTCGCCGCGGTCAGCGTCGGGATCATCGACGGCGTGCCGCGTCTCGACCTCCACTACGACGACGACGTCCGCGCCGAGACCGACATGAACGTCGTGATGACCGGCGACGGCCGGTTCGTCGAGGTGCAGGGCACCGCCGAGGGCGCGCCGTTCGACCGCACCGAGCTCGACACGCTGCTCGAGCTCGCCGGCAAGGGCTGCGCGGAGCTCACCCGGCTGCAGGAGCAGTCCCTGACGTCATGAGGGCCCGGTGAAGGTCTTCCTCGCCTCGCGCAACGCCAAGAAGCTCGCGGAGATGCGCCGGATCCTCGAGCCCCACCTCCCCGGCGTCGAGGTGATCGGCCTCGACGACGTCGCGCCGTACGACGAGCCGGTCGAGGACCAGCCGACGTTCGAGGGCAACGCGTTGCTCAAGGCCCGCGCCGGCCTGGCCGCCACCGGCCTGCCGTCGATCGCCGACGACTCCGGTCTCTGCGTCGACGCCCTCAACGGGATGCCGGGGGTGCTGTCGGCCCGGTGGTCGGGTCAGCCCAAGAGCGACGACCGCAACAACGCGCTGCTGCTCGACCAGCTCGCCGACGTCCCCGACGAGCGGCGGGGTGCTCACTTCACCTGCGCCGTCGCCTTCTGTGCTCCCGACCACGGCCCGTTGGTGGTCGAGGGGCAGATGCGCGGTCGGGTGATCCACGAGACCCGCGGCACCGGCGGCTTCGGCTACGACGTCGTGTTCGAGGCCGACGACCAGCCCGGCCGCACCACCGCCGAGCTCGACCCGGCCACCAAGGACGCGATCTCCCACCGTGGCCGGGCGCTGCGCGTCATCGCGCCCCAGATCGCCGACGTGCTCCGGTGAGTACTTCGCGGGTGTCAACCGCTCGTTGACAGTTGCGCAGTGCTCGGTGGGCCTCCCGGCGCGGAGGGCGGCGCAGGACGGGTCTGTGGAGAGCCTCCGCCGGATGCAGCCCTCCGCCTACGGTCGCAGGATGAGTCCGCCGCCGGAACGCCTGTTGCCCAACACCTACCACGAGCTGCTGGACCTCCTTCCCGACGAGGCGGGCATGAGCATCTGAGGCGGGCATGAGCATCTCCAGGGACGCCACGGTGCGGGTCATCAGCGCTCGCGATGCCCTCTACGACGCGGAGCAGGGGCTGCGGGAGGCGGTGTGGGCGGCCTGCGAGTCGGGCAACTCCGGGCTGACGATCGGCACCATCGTGGGTCTGTCCCGCCAGGCCGCGCAGCAACGCTTCGGACGGCGCTGGCAGGAGGCCGGCGAGCAGACGGGCGAGCAGACGGGCGAGGAAGCCGATCAGGAGTCGGACAGGAGAGAACCCTGACCGAGTGCGTGCGCTCGGAGAGATTCGAACTCTCACTGGTCAGGACCTAAACCTGAGGCCTCTACCGATTGGGCTACGAGCGCGGGGCTCCAAGTCTATGGAGCAGGCCCGACCTTGGGTCAGTCGAGCCCGAGGTCGCGGCGCAGCTTGGCGACGTGGCCTGTCGCCTTCACGTTGTACTGGGCCAGCTCGATGGTGCCCGACTCGTCGACGACGAACGTCGAGCGCAGCACACCCTCGACAGTCTTGCCGTAGAGCTTCTTCTCCCCGAACGCCCCGTAGGCCTTCATCACGCTCCGGTCGGCGTCGGAGAGGAGCGGGAAGCCGAGCGCGTCGCGGGCGCGGAACTTCGCCAGCTTGGCGGGGAGGTCGGGCGAGATGCCGAGGACGTCGTAGCCGTGGGCCTGCAACGAGGCCAGGGACTCGGTGAAGTCGCAGGCCTGCTTGGTGCAGCCGGGCGTCATCGCCGCGGGGTAGAAGTAGACGATCACCTTGCGGCCGCGGTGGTCGGCGAGGGAGTCCGTGCCGCCGTCGTCGGTGTCGAGCGTGAAGTCGGGAGCGGGGTCCCCGGGAGCGAGTCGGGTCATGAGGCAGAACCTAGTCCAGGCCCGAGCTCTGGGCGTTGGTAGCCTTCCGGCGTGACCCTGGAACCCTCCGGCGTGAGCCCGGAACCCGCTGCGCTCGCCGCCGAGATGGAAGCCACTCGCGAGCGACTGGCGCAAACCATCGACCAGCTGGTCTACCGCGCGAGCCCCAAGACCATCGTGCGCCGCGAGATCACCTCGGTGAAGGGCTACTTCGTCGACCTCGGCACCGGTCAGCCCCGCACGGGCAACATCCTCAAGGCGGTCGGCAGCGTGGTCGGGGTCGTCGTCCTGTTCGCGATCGTCCGCAAGGTCGCCTCGGACTGACCGTGTCGGACAAGCTCCCCATCAAGATGCTGCACGACCGGCTCCTCGTCGAGGTCGACCGGGAGAGCGGCGAACGACGCTCCTCGGGCGGCATCGTGATCCCCGCGACCGCGGCCCTGGGCGCCCATCGGCTGGTCTGGTCGCGGGTCGTGGCCTCCGGCCCCCACGCCCGCGCGGTGCAGGTCGACGACCGCGTGCTGTTCGACCCCGAGGACAAGGCCGAGGTCGAGGTGCAGGGCGAGACCTACGTCGTGATGCGCGAGCGCGATGTCCACGCCGTCGCCTCCGACCGGCTCGGCGACGAGAGCACCGGCCTCTACCTCTGAGACCACGGAGATCTCTGAGATCACGCAGATCACGGAGACCTCTGGCCCCGCAGGCACCTCTCGCCAGATCTGTCCCACCCCCTCGTCACGACGCCCGTCCAGTGCTGGAATGAGGCCATGCCCGACGGGGCACGGGGGTGTCGATGAGGAGAGGCTCGGCCGTAGGGGCGGTGAACGCCGTGCTGCTCGCGCTGGTGGTGACCGGCTGCGGGAGCTCCTCCGCGCCGGCCGTCACCGACCACGTGCTGCACTCCCCGGGGCGTGCCCCGCAACGGCCCACCCCGCTGACCGCGGTGCAGGCGCCCCTGCCGCTCACGCCCGCCCAGGAGGTGGCCCGGGTCGGCCTGCGGTCGGGCGAGATCCCTTCGGCGCAGCGCGTGCGGTGGCCCGCAGCAGGCCGCAGCGCCACCGGACCGACCCTCACGTTCTGTGCCGCCGCCACGGCGGGCGACCGGCACCGCGTGGCGCGCCGTACGGTCATCGCGTCCGTCCCGCACTCCCACGTCGTCTACACCGACCGGACCGCTGTCTACGACTCCGTGGCCTCGGCCCGCCCCGCCTTCGACCAGGTACGGCGCGTGGCCGCCGCCTGCGCGAGCGCGGCGCCGCGGGTGGTCACGGTGCCGACCACGCTGCCGGTCGTCCCGTCCTACGCGGTGACCTTCACCCTCGCGCGGAAGGGAGCGCCGACCCACGTGCTGCTGGTCGCCCAGCAGCGAGGTGACGTCGTCGACGTGCTGACCGTGACCAGCCCGCGGCCGGTGACCGTACGACAGAAGCGGCTGCTGCTGCGCGAGGCGGAGGCGACGGGCACCCGGCTGGCCCGGCTGCCGCTGGCCAGCGCCGGAGCCTGATCAGCCGCTGAGCTCGGAGCTCCAGCGCTCCTCGATCCGGCCCACGCGCCAGACCAGGAGGGCGATCGCCCAGGCGCCGATGAAGAGCCCGACGATCGCGTAGCCGGCGTAGTCGAGGGGGATCCCCGCGATTGCCGCGATCGGCCCGCTGGTGATGTGGGCCTCCTCGGCCAGGACGCCGAGCAGCTCGATGGTGCCGATGATCAGCGCCACGGCCACCGAGATGCTGGTGATGGTGATGTTGTAGAAGATCTTGCGCACCGGGCGGGCGAAGGCCCAGCCGTAGGCGACGTTCATCATCACCCCGTCGACGGTGTCGGCCAGGCACATGCCGGACGCGAACAGCACCGGCAGGACCAGGATCGCGTAGAAGGGCAGGTTGAAGGCCGCGGCACCACCGGCCATCACGAGCAGCCCGACCTCGGTCGCGGTGTCGAAGCCGAGGCCGAACAGCACGCCGACCGGGTAGATCTGCCAGGGCTTGCGCACGCTCTTGGTCAGTCCACCGAGCAGGCGGTTCATGAAGCCCCGCTTGTCGAGCTGGGCCTCGAGCTCGCTCTCGTCGTAGCGACCGCTCCGCATCTCGCGGAAGACACGGAGGATCCCGAGCAGCACCGCGAGGTTGAGCAACCCCAGGATCCACAGGAACACGCCGGAGACCGAGGCCCCCACCACCCCGGTGACGGAGTGGAGGGTGGAGCTGTCGTTGGCGACCGGCCCGACCAGTGCCTTGACGCCGAAGGACAGCAGCAGCGCGAGGGCGAAGACGATCGTGGAGTGGCCCAGGGAGAACCAGAAGCCCACGGACAGCGGCTGCCGGTCGTGCCGCTCGGCGAGGAGCTTGCGCGTCGTGTTGTCGACCGCGGCGATGTGGTCGGCGTCGAAGGCGTGCCGGAGGCCGAAGGTGTAGGCCAGGATCCCGACGCCGACGGTGAACACGGGGTGGTCGCCTCCGAGCCGGAAGTGCTGCGGCGTCACCAGGCCGAAGAGCACCCCGAAGCCGACCACGTGCAGCAGGACGATGAACGACCCCATCGTCCACAGCGACCGCCGGTCGGCGCGGTTCAGGCTACGACGCCACCGCCGCAGCGGGCTCTCGGCCGTGGCCGCGCTCCGGGACTGCGAGGGGTCCTCGACGGTGGTCTGCGCCATGGGTCGATTCAAACGCAAGACAGACCTTGTTGCAAGTGAGTTGCAACAAGAGATTTCGGCCCGATGGTCGACGAGCCGGCGGCTACGGCGCGGTGTCCGACTCCAGCGGGACGATCGCGACAGTAGCGGGCGCGTTGTCGAGCACGTCGACCGCGACCGACGCGTGGGACGCCCGGCCGACACCGTGGCGGGGGTGGTGGCCGACGACGACCAGGTCCATGTCACCGGCCAGCATCAGGATGCACTCGGCCGGGGTGCCGTGGCCCACGAGCAGGGTCGTCGGGACCGCGATCCCCGGGTCCGACGCGGCGGCCAGGACGTCACCCAGGGCCTCCCGCTCGAGCGCCAGCCCCGGTCCCTCCGCCGGTACGACGCAGGGGGGCGCCTCGGCCGCCCCTTCCTCCGAGCCGGTGAGCAGCAGCATCAGCGGCTGGCGCCGTACGGCGGCGTGTCGCAGCGCGAACCGCACCGGGCCCACGGAGTCGGCGGTGCCGTCGACCGCGACCAGCACCCCTTCGTGGGGCGAGTCGTCGTGCCGGGGACGTAGCACCACGACCGGGCAGGACGCCCGCCCGGCGACGTCCTCGCTGACCGAGCCCAGCGCCAGCCGCAGCAGGTGCCCGCGACCGCGCGAGCCGACGACCACGAGCGAGGCGTCGAGCGAGAGGTCGACCAGCAGACGGCCGGGGTCGGCGATGCGCAAGGTCTGGTGCACGACCAGCTCGGGATGGCGGGACACTGCGCGCGTGGTGGCCCGAGCCAGGATCGCGTGGCCGGTCGTCTCCACCTCGGCGGCCAGCCCCAGCGGGTCGGGCGTCCCGGTCATCGTCGAGGCGCTGCCCAGAGACAGGGGCGTCTCGGTGGCGTGCACCAGGTGGAGGTGGCGCCCCTCGAGCGCCGCCTGGTCGGAGGCCCAATCGACCGCCCGGTCGGTGGCGCGCACGGCGTCGATGCCGACGACGATGCACCCGTGGGGGATCCGTCCTGACTCCATGAGGGAGCCTCTTCTCAGAGAACCGCCGCCGCCATGCGGTTCTGGGCCTCCGTGGCAACCCGGCGGGACCAGCCGATGGCCCGGTCGATCTCGCGCGACTCCAGCGGACCCGGTACGTCGTGCACGAGGAACCCGGTCGGTGCGGACAGCAGCGTGCATCCGTGCTCGACCAGCAGGCGCGCCGCCCGGCGTGACGCCGAGGCGGGCAGGTAGCGCACCTTGGTGACCCGGGTGTCGAACGCCGCGGCCAGCCGGGCGTGCCCGTCGGCCGGCAGCGACTGGAGCCACTCGCGCATCCCGGTCGAGGCCGACTCGGTGCGTCCGCCCTGCTTCACGGCATCGGCACGCGTGGAGGCCCGGCTCAGGGAGAACGCGTGGGTAGGTGCGCCGACGACGAGGAGGTCGATGGCGTCAAGGTCGACGGACGGGTTCTTCGACACGTCGACCACCGTCGCGTCGAATCCTTCCAGCCGCAGTCCGGTGGCCACTGCATGGGCGACACGCTCGGTGTTCCCAAACATGGACTCGTAGGCCACCAGTGCGCGTGCCGTCGACCCCTCGCTCATCACTCGCTCCTCGTCGTCGGTCACCCTCAGCCTCCCGTGCTCGCCGGTGGGTGAACACGGGTCCGCCGTCCCCAGGCAGCGGGCACAAGGTCCCTTGGGGTATCGGCGTGCAGCGACGAGTCTGGAGGTGATGGAGAAAGGTCACGACCGCGACAGCGACCGAGCCGAGGAGGTGGGACCGGTGAGCAACATGTACTTCTCCTGGATGCCCTTCCCGTCCGAGGGCGACGACGCAACATCCCGACAGGGAGTACGTCGCGAGATCGTCCTGGACCCCTGCGCCGACCGCGAGACGCTGGTCGCTGCGATCGAGACGATGACCCTCGAGCAGCTCGGGATCGCCTGGCGGGCGACCACCCGCCTGATGGCCATCTCCACTCCTCAGGGCGCGACCCAGCTCGTCCGCCTCCGCGAGCTGCTGCTCGACGAGGTCGAGGCCAGCCACCCGCGGGCCTTCCGCCGCTGGCTGCGCAAGGGCGGGCCCGGCAGCGGTCGCTGACCAGCGCAGTTCCAGGCCGGCCGTAAGGGACCAAGGTCCGTTGCACCGCCTACCACGGCCTCCGGTGCCCGGTATCCCGGCTGGCTAGCGTGAGCCGCATGGCCGAGAAGAATGGCCAGGGGCAGCCTCGCAAGATCGCGGTCTACCTGCTGGACGACCATGAGATCGTGCGGCGCGGGATCCGTCAGCTGCTCGAGGCCGAGCCCGACCTCGAGGTGGTCGGTGAGTCAGCACTCGCCCAGGAGGCCGAGCGCCGGATCCCGGCGCTTCGGCCCGACGTGGCGGTCCTCGACGGGCGGCTCCCGGACGGCTCCGGCATCGAGGTGTGCCGCGCGGTCCGCTCGGTCGACCCGTCCATCCGGGTCCTGATCCTCACGTCGTACGACGACGACGAGGCGCTGTTCGGCGCGATCATGGCCGGCGCCTCCGGCTACGTGCTCAAGCAGGTGGCCGGCAACGACCTCGTGGAGACGGTGCGTCGGGTGGCCGACGGCCAGTCGACCCTGGACCCCGGTGTCACCGCGGCGGTCCTGGAACGCCTGCGCTCGGGCGGGACCACCGACCCGCGCCTGGCCCGGCTGACTCCTCAGGAACGACGCATCCTCGAGCTGATCGGGGAGGGCATGACCAACCGGCAGATCGCGAACACGCTCTCCTTGGCCGAGAAGACGGTGAAGAACTACGTGTCCTCGATGCTCGGCAAGCTCGACATGGGCAGCCGGACCCAGGCCGCCCTCTTCGCCGCCAAGCGGGAGAGTGCCGAGCGGAGCCCGGACCGGTAGGCACTAGGTCCGAGATCGGGCCGGACCAGTGGCCCTGTCGGCGCCGCTGGGGGTGGGCAAGCATGGTCGGAGTCGGTCCCGGCCGACCGCCACTGCCACGGAAAGCAGCTCCCGATGTCCCTGCCGCTCGCCGGCTCCTGCTCGGATGCCTCATGAGCTCGTTCGACCTCGACGCGACAAGGAGCTTCGACCCATCGCGGGCTGAGGACCTGGCCGAGGTACTGGATGCTCTGCCGTCCCTGGTCGCCTACGTCGACCGCCATGGCATCAATCGCTACGCCAACGCCGCGGCCACGCGCTGGCTACGGCGCCCGCAGGAGTCCATCGTGGGCTCCCACGCACGTGACCTGCTGACCGAGGAGGGGTACGTCGCCGTGCAGGCACAGTTCGAGGCGGCGCTGCGCGGCGAACGTCAGGAGTTCCTCCGGGCGATGCCGAGTGAGACCGGCAAGGTGATCTACGCGCTGACCGAGTACCTGCCGGTGCTGCGGGACGGGCACCCGGACGGGTTCATCACGATGCTCACCGATGTCACGGCCCGGATCCTGGCCGAGCGCGAGCACGAGCACGAGTCGGTCCGGAGCGCCGAGCTCGAGCAGCGCAACGCCGAGGCCGCGCAGGCGTCGGACGACGTCCTCCAGCAGCTCTACGCCATCGGCCTCCACCTGGACCGGCTGTCCCGTCACCCCGAGCAGCTCGAGGGCCAGGCCGCACCGGTGCTGGCGTCACTGCAGGAGACGGTCGACCAGCTCCGCGGGTCGATCACCAAGGTGCTGCTGGGCGGCGAGGCGTCGTCGGCGGTCGGCGTGATCCGCCAGCTCGTCGCCGGGTGGGCGGAGCGCACCGGGTACCTCCCGGCCGTGGTGATCGAGGACGACGTCGACGACCTGGGCGCTGCGACCACCCGCCACCTGCTCACCGCCCTCTCCCAGATCCTGGCCACCGCGGCCCGGCACGAGACGGGCCCGTTCCGGATCAACATCGCGGCCATGGACGGCTGTGCGGTCGTCACGGCTGACGGCGAGGACTGGCCGGTGGTCGCTCAGTCGGAGTTCGGTCGGATGTCCACGTTGGTCCGCGATGACGGCGGCAGCCTGGACGTGGACACCACCCATCCCGTGCTCACCCGGGTGACCTGGAGATCCGCCTCGACGCCCGCGCCTTAGCCGTCGGCGCCACCTCGCGCGAGGGGCTTGCTCGACGACCAGCTCACGAAGTGGCGGCCGTCGCCGGCCCCGAGCGAGAAACCCTCGGGTGAGCCGGGCTCCACGTCGATGAGCACCTCGGCGTGGGGCCACGCCTCGAGCTGCCGGCGGTCGATGTAGACCCTGCAGTCGGCCACCGTCCCGAGCAGGACGTCCTGGGAGCCGACCCGGAACTCGCCCTCGGGGAAGCACATCGGCGCACTGCCTCCGCAGCAGCCGGCGGACAGCACGAGCATGACCGGCCCGTGCTCGTGGACGACGCGGGCCAGCGACTCCTCGGCCGCCGTCGTCGCGCGCAGGCGCGGGAGCCCGAGCTCCCGCACGCTGCTGTCCGAGGTCATCGTGATGCTCAGAAGAAGCCGAGCTTCTTCTCGTCGGTGCTGACGAGCACGTTCTTGGTCTGGCTGTAGTGCTCCAGCATCATCTGGTGGTTCTCCCGGCCGATGCCGGAGATCTTGTAGCCACCGAACGCCGCACCGGCGGGGTAGAGGTGGTAGCAGTTGGCCCAGACCCGACCGGCCTTGATGCCGTGGCTCATCCGCCACAACCGGTTCATGTCACGGGTCCAGACGCCCGCGCCGAGCCCGTACATCGTGTCGTTGGCGATCGACAGCGCCTCCGCCTCGTCGCGGAAGGTCGTGACCGCGAGCACCGGTCCGAAGATCTCCTCCTGGAAGATCCGCATCCGGTTGTGGCCCTTGAGGACGGTCGGCTCGTAGAAGTAGCCGTTCGCGAACTCCCCGGCCAGCTCGGCCTTGTGTCCGCCGATCAGCACCTCGGCGCCCTCCTCGCGCCCGATGTCGACGTACCCGCTGATCTTGGTCAGCTGCTGCGCCGAGACCTGCGGGCCGAGCATCGTCGACTCGTCGAGCGGGTTGCCCTGCTTGATCGCGGCGATGCGGTCCAGGCACCGAGCGATGAACTCGTCGTAGATCGACTCCTGGATCAGCGCCCGCGACGGGCAGGTGCAGACCTCGCCCTTGTTGAAGGCGTAGAGCACCAGACCCTCGATGGCCTTGTCGAAGAAGTCGTCGTTGTGCGCCATCACGTCCTCGAAGAAGACGTTGGGCGACTTGCCGCCGAGCTCGAGGGTCACCGGGATCAGGTTCTCCGCGGCGTACTGCATCATCAGCCGCCCGGTGACCGTCTCACCGGTGAACCCGATCTTGGCGATCCGCGGGCTGGTCGCGAGGGCCTTGCCGACCTCAGCTCCCGGCCCGGTCACCACGTTGATCACACCGGGCGGTACGACGTCCTCGATGACCTCCATGAGCTTGAGGATCGACCACGGCGTCGGCGACGCCGGCTTGAGCACCGTGCAGTTGCCCGCGGCCAGGGCCGGGGCGATCTTCCACGCAGCCATCAGCAACGGGAAGTTGAACGGGATGATCTGGCCGACCACGCCGAGCGGCTCGTGGAAGTGATACGCCGTGGTCTTCTCGTCGAGGACCGTCAGCCGTCCCTCCATGCCGCGCGCCGCCGCCGCGAAGTAGCGGAAGTGGTCGGCGGCGAGCGGGATGTCCGCTGCCAGCGTCTCCCGCACGGGCTTGCCGTTCTCCCAGCTCTCGGTGACGGCCAGCATCTCGGCGTTGGCCTCGATCGCGTCCGCGACCTTCTCCAGGACAGCGGTCCGGGTCGCCTGGGAGACGTGGTTCCAGTCGTTGGCGGCGGTGTGGGCGGCGTCGAGGGCCGCCTCGACGTCTTCGCCGGTGGACTTCGCCACCTCGCAGATGGGCTCTGCCGTCGCCGGGCAGAGGTTCGTCATGTACTGGCCGTGCGCGGGCGGCATCCACTTGCCGCCGATGAAGTTCTCGTAGCGGTCCTCGACCGTCACCACACTGCCCGGTCGGCCCGGTGGTGTGTAGACCATGGTCCATCCTCCTTGCTGCACGGGCACCGGTCTGGCGCCCACCTTCGACGGTCGTCTCGTCGCGCGCTGACCGTCAGGGTCGCCGGGCCCGATGGGCCCGGGCACTTGTGCTCAGCGGACCGCGAAGGCCGGATGCGCGAAGATGCAGAGATGCAAGAGGTGCACGTCGGATCCATCCCGTTGAGCCGGCTCGGGACCGTTCTGCCCGGAGGGCGGCTCACGAGGCTCGAGGAGAGCGCCGTCCGGGCCCGGGCCGACTTCGGTGACCGCGTCATCTGGCACGTGAACGCGACGGCCCAGGGTGGCGGCGTCGCGGAGATGCTGCAGACGCTGCTCGCCTACGGCAACGGCGCGGGGGTCGAGAACCGCTGGCTCGTCATCGACGGCGACGCCGAGTTCTTCACGATCACCAAGCGCCTGCACAACAGGCTGCACGGCGCCGCCGGTGACGGCGGCCCGCTGGGCGAGCGGGAGCACGCCCACTACCAGGCGGTCCTGGCCGACAACCTCGCCGAGCTCCGGTCCCGAGTGGCTCCGCGCGACCTGGTGATGCTGCACGACCCGCAGACCGCCGGACTGCGCGAGGGGCTCCGCGACCGTGGGGTCAAGGTGACCTGGCGCTGCCACGTCGGCCGCGACACCTCGAACGACCTCACCGACGAGGCCTGGGCGTTCCTGCGCGCCTACGTCGAGGGCGCGGACGCCTACGTGTTCTCCCGCCGGGTCTACGCGCCGGCCTGGGTGGACCCCGACCAGCTGGTGGTGATCCCGCCCTCCATCGACCCGTTCTCGGCCAAGAACGCCCTCCTGGACGCCGCCGAGGTGGCGACGGTGATGGCCCGCGCCGGCCTCGTCTCCGGTGGCGACGTCGACGGCCCGGTGCGCTACGCCCGCCGCGACGGCTCGCCGGGCTCGGTGCGCGACCACACGCAGTCCGACGGGCTGGTGGTCGACGGCCCGCCCCCGCCGTACGACGCCCCGCTGGTGGTGCAGGTCAGTCGCTGGGACCGCCTCAAGGACATGCCCGGGGTCATGGCCGGGTTCGCTCTTCTGGCCGACGACACCTCGCTCGACGACACCCACCTGATGCTGGTGGGCCCGGCGGTGTCGGGGGTGACCGACGACCCCGAGGGAGCCGAGGTCCTCGAGGAGTGCCGCCGCGACTGGCAGGCGCTTCCGGACGCCGTACGCCGTCGGGTCCACCTCGCCTCGGTCCCGATGGACGACCCCGACGAGAACGCGGTCATTGTCAACGCGGTCCAGCGGCATGCCGACGTGGTCGTGCAGAAGAGCCTGGTCGAAGGGTTCGGGCTGACGGTGACCGAGGCGATGTGGAAGGGGGCCCCCGTGGTCGCCAGCCGCGTGGGTGGCATCCAGGACCAGATCGTCGACGGCCGGGACGGGCTGCTGGTCGACGACCCGGCCGACCTGGCGTCGTTCGCCGGCGTGCTCGGTGGGCTGCTCGGCGACCGCGCCGAGGCCGAGCGGCTGGGTGCGGCCGGACGTGCGCGCGCGCGGACCGACTTCCTGCCCGACCGCCACCTCGACCAGTACGTCGAGCTGTTCTCACGCCTGGCCCGGACCTGACGTCTGACCGAGCTTGTTCGCCCGCTCCGTGAGCCACGGGGCGGGCGATCTCCTGGGTGGTCGGCTGCGCGGGCTTCGTGAACGCAGGTCCAAGGTCCCTTGGCGTCCCTGAGCCCGCCTCCTACAGTTCTCGAAGGTCGGCGAGGTCCTTTCCTCAGTCGGCGTTCGCGTCGTCGGGCCTGGTCGCCGGGAGGTTGCGCCATGCAGTTCGACGTATCCGTGCTTCACGAACGTCCGCGGTACGCCACGTTCGACAGCGCGCTGGCCCAGTTCGAGCACGAGGTCATCCGTCGAGTCAACGCCGCGCTCCGCGGGCATGACCCGGGGCAGGTGTACGTCGAGCTGGTCGACAGCCTCCATGCGCGGCTCCCGGGAGCCGACCTCGACCGCCGCAACCTCTGGGCGATCGCTGAGACGATCTCCCAGGGGACCCTCACGGAGCACAGCTGGTAGCCGTGGGCCAGGGGTTCAGCGCGGTTCTGACCTTTGCCGTGGGCGTGGCGATCAGCCCGGTGCCGATCATCGCGGTGATCTTGATGCTGTTCTCGGCGCGCGCCCGCGTGAACGGGCCCGTCTTCCTGCTCGGGTGGGTGGCCGCCCTGGCAGTGGTCAGCGGTGTCGTCTACGTGGTCGCCGACCAGAGCGACGCCGCGACCAGCAGCTCCACCTCCGACACGATCGCCTGGGGAAAGCTCGCACTCGGCATCCTGTTCCTCCTCTTGGCTGCTCGGCAGTGGAGAGCCAGGCCGTCTCCGGGCGGCGAGCCCGAGCTGCCGAAGTGGATGGCCGGCATCGACGCACTCGGGCCGGGCAAGGCGCTGGCGTTCGGGGTGCTGCTCGCCGGCGTGAACCCGAAGAACCTGATCTTGGCCGTGGCCGCAGCATCGAGCCTCGCGCAGCTCGGTCTCTCGACAAGCGACGCCGTGGTCTCGCTCATCGCGTTCGTCGTCGTGGCAAGCCTCACGATCGCCGTCCCCGTCCTCTACTACCTGCTCGGTGGTGACCGTGCCAAGAGCCGGCTCGACGAGCTCAAGGGCTGGCTCGCCCTGCACAACGCCGCGGTGATGGCCGTGCTCTTCCTGGTCTTCGGCGTCGACCTGATCTCCAAGGCCATCGCTCCGCTCACCAGCTGAGATTCACCTCCGCCGTGTCGGCCCTAGGTCGGGGGATCCATCACCCCGAGCCAGACGGGCACTAGCGTGGGGCCACGTCCGACCGTACGACGAGGAGCAGACATGGGACTGATCGGAGGGATGGCACGCACGGCCGTGGTCGCCGGCACCGCGACGGCGGTGTCGAACCGGGTGTCGCGCAGGCAGGCGAACCGGTGGGCCGGGCAGGAGCAGCAGCAGTACGCCCAGCAGCCGGCGTACTCCGAGCCGGCTCCTCAACAGCCGGTCTACCAACAGCCGGTCGCCCCGCCCGCTGCGGAGCAGCCGGACATGCTGGACCAGCTGCAGAAGCTCGGTGAGCTGAGGGCGGCCGGGGTGCTGACCGAGGAGGAGTTCGCGGCGCAGAAGGCGAAGGTCCTGGCGCAGTAGCCGGGTGCTTCTCCATTGACGAGTGCGACCTCGACGACCGGTTCTTCGAACAGCCTGGCTCGGCTGCTGCCGATCGTCGGCTGGCTGCGCACCTATGACCGGAGCTGGCTACGCGGAGACCTGATCGCCGGAGTGACCGTGGCGGCACTCATCGTCCCGAAGAACCTCGGGTACGCCGGCATCGCGGGCATCCCCCTGCAGAACGGGCTGTACGCGGCTGGGGCCGGCGCGATCCTCTATGCGGTCTTCGGCACCTGCCGGCAGATCTCGATGGGACCGAGCTCGGGCCTGGCTGCCGTGGCCGCCAGCGCGGTGGCGACGGCCGGGCTGACCAGCCAAGGCGACGTCGCCTCGTTCGTGGCAGGGCTGACCCTGGCCTCGGGGATCCTCTTCCTGCTCCTCGCCGTGTTGAAGATGGGATGGGTGGCGCAGTTCCTCTCGCGCGCGGTCGTGACCGGGTTCCTGTTCGGTGCTGCCATCGATGTCGTGATCGGTGAGCTTCCGAAGCTCACCGGCACCGACGTCAGCGGCTCGAACTCGTTCCAGGAGTTGCGGTCCTGGCTCGGCTCGCTGGGCGATGCCCAGACGGCGACGGTGGTGGTGGGCGTCATCTCGCTGGCGGTCGTCTTCGGCCTGCGGGCGGTGGCGCCGAACGTCCCTGGTGCGCTGGTGCTGGTCGTCGGGGGGCTGCTGGCCTCCTATGTCTTCGACCTCGGTGACCATGGTGTCTCCCTCGTGGGGGACGTGCCGCGCGGCCTCCCGTCGTTCGCGGTCCCGGATCTGTCCGTGATGGCCGACCACGCCACGACGGTCGCGATCGCAGCGGTGGCACTGATGCTGATCGGGTTCTCCCAGACCGCGGGCGACGCCCGTGCCTTCGCCGCCAAGCACCGCTACCAGATCGATGTCGACCAGGAGTCACTCGCGCAGTCCGCGGCGAATATCGGTGCCGGTGTGTTCCAGGGGATGCCGGTCTCCACCAGCCTGTCGGCCAGCTCGCTCAACGACCACTCGGGGGCCAGGACCGGCCTCGCCTCGATCACGTCGGGGGTGACGGTGCTGCTCACCCTCCTGGTGCTGGCGCCGCTCTTCTCCGAGCTGCCGAAGCCGGTGCTGGGTGCCCTCATCATCGAGGCCGTCGTCATGGGCATGATGAACCTGCCCGAGATGCGGCGCATGTACCGCGTCAAGCGCTTCGACTTCTGGATCGCGGTGGCAGCGATCACCGGCACGCTGGCCTTCGGCGTGCTGGCCGGAGTCGTCATCGGGATCGGCCTGTCGCTGCTCTGGCTGGTCGGCGTCGCGACGCAGCCGCAGATGCCGACCCTGGGCCGCGAGCCGGGCACCCAGGTGTTCCGGGACGTCCTCGACAACCCCGACGACGAGACGGTGCCCGGCGTCGTCGTGGTCAGGCTGGACGGCGGCTTGTTCTTCGCCACCGCCGACGCCCTCGAGGACCGGATCCGCACGCTGATCCAGGACGAGCCCGACGCCCACGGGGTCGTCCTCGACTGCGAGGGCATCAACTTCCTCGACTCGCAGGGATCGGCCACCCTCGACGACATCCTCGTCCTGTGCGACCAGGCCGGGGTCGAGCTCCGGCTCGCACGGGTCAAGCCCGACGTCCGGGCAGTGCTGGACCGCGAGGGCACGGTCGACCGGCTCGGAGCCGACCATCTCCACGGAAACGTGCACCGCGCCGTCGAGGCCCAGGTCGGTCGGTCGGCCTGACCGCGGTCAGGAGGGGCGCCTCAGGTCGGCCAGGAACCGGTCCGGCGCGCGCCGGACGTACCACGCGGCCAGCGCCAGTCCGGTGGTCCAGACGACCAGACCCCAGAGCACGAACGTGGCCGAGTACTCCGTCAGGTTGGTGTGGCGGCCGCCGAACAGGTGCCGGGCCATCTCGTAGGGCGGAAGGGTCAGCAACGGGATCACGCTGAAGAACAAGAGGTAGGGCATTGCCTGGCGGGCCAACCAGCGGGGCCAGGTGTTCCGGGCTCGCCAACGGGCTGGCGGTGGGAGCGGACGAGAGGGGAGCACCACCGAGGTCAGCCCGCCGATGCCCAACCACAGCAGGACGACGAAAAGGTCGAGAAGATCCTCGGTGACCGAGGGGAAGAGCTGATGCGGGCGCGTGATGTCCAGCTGGGCGGCGACCGAGACTGCCACCCTGATCGGTACCAGCAGCGAGGCGAGCACGAGGTTCTTCGACAGCAGGACGCGCACAACGCTGTCGTGCTGCTCGATGCGGGAGAGCACGTAGGCGTAGTCGTCACCGAGCTGGTTCGTCGCGAGCGTGCTGGCGATCACCCACGCCGCCAGCTCGGCTGCGACCCCGGCCAGACGCAGCCCGCCGGTCCGCGGGCTGTAGTGGGTGTAGCCCACGAAGGCGGCTGCAAGGCAGAGGTTCAGGACGAAGCCGAGCAGCCAGCTCCGGCGGTGTGAGAACGTCCATCGCAGCTCGGCCGCGTAGTCCCGCCGCAGCTGTGGGCGAGTCCTCGGTGGCGAGTCGGTCATGAGTCGCGCTGGACGGCGCCTTCGCGGGCGCCGTAGGAGGGGTGGTACGCCATGAGGGACTTGAACCCCCAACCCGCTGATTGCTCACAGCCGCCTTTGACGTGGTTGATCTGTCGAGAATCTGGCTCAACCACCGGCGTCTCGGCGTTTGGCGTCACTCTTCTTCGATGACCGTAGGCGACTGTTTTCGGGCACTAAGCGGGCACCGAACGGGTACCGACACCGATGGCCCTGTCGCGACGGTCACGCCTGGACAGCCCACCCGTCACACCGGCGAGCTCCTGGGCACGACATGGTGGAACTCGTGGTCCAGGGCAACCACCGCCACCCATGGCGAAGGGCTCAGGCACTGGCCTCTGGGGTCAGTCTCGGGGGGACGCGTTCGCTACGACGGGTACGTCGCTCCTCGTCTTCGAGCCAGTGGTATCCCGCGACCACGAGCCAGGCCACCCCCAGCACCATCGACGTCGACCACATGAGGATGCCGGCGAGGTGCTGGTCGGTCAGCGCGCCGGGCCCGAAAGGACGGTCGACGTGCGCGTAGTAGGGGTAGGCGAGGTGCGGCACCGCGAAGATGAAGAACCCCAGCATCGACATCGGCACCATCATCGTGAACAGCGAGACCATACGGATCCCGTGCGGCACGCGGCGGGTGCCGGTGGAGGGGACCAGGAGGGGCTGGAAGTAGATCATCGCGCTGACGAGATAGAGCGGATGCTCGACATAGTCGTGCAGCACAGGGTGGGTCAGGAAGCCGTCGTAGACCGCGGGGATGTGGCTCACGCCCATGACTGCGACGAAGAAGACCCAGCCGAAGACCGGATTCGTGAGCACGTGCACGGCGCGGCTGCGCAGCACCGGCACCCACACGCGTCGCCGGGTCGCCTGGCTGCTGGCGCGCAACACGAGCAGCACTGGGTCTCCGAGAACGAGGAGCGGCGCGGCCAGCATGGTGAGCAGGATGTGCTGGGTCATGTGGGCGTAGAAGAAGACGTCGTCGTAGGCCCCGGGTGGTCCGACCACGGCGAACGCCGTCACCGCCAGCCCGGAGCAGAAGCAGCCCATCCGGGCCACCGGCCACCGGTGCTCCGGCGTACGCCGGCTGACTCGGGATGCGGCGATGACATACCACGTTCCTGTCGCGATCAGCGCCAGCCATGGCACCGGCGCGGGCTCCCAGCTCCGGAACAGCTGCAGGGTTTCGGTCACGTCGCTGCACGGTACGCCCGCTCCGGCGTTCGCGGAATGCTCCTGCCGCTGACGTGCTGGTCATGACGCTGGCACCAGGGCGGCAGGCCACGTAGTGTCCGGCGGGTGATCGCAAGGCGGCCGCCGGTCTCGAGTCTTCTCGGCGCTGTTGTGGCGCTGGGCATGCTCCTGTGCGCCAGCGGTTGTACCGCACAGTCTCCTCAGGGTCAGGGGGCTGGGGTTCAGAGCTCACTCACCTCGGTTGGTGGTGGGCCGATCATGCGCGAGCACGTGCCCGCCCGCATCGCTGACCTTCCGCTGCGTGACCAGGATGGACACGAGGTGAGCCTTCAGGACCTGGAGGGCAAGTTCGTCGTCCTCGCTCCGGAGTTGACGCTGTGTCAGGAGACCTGTCCGATGACCAGCGCGAACATGCACCGGGCTGCTCTCGATGAAGTCCGTTCCGGCACTGATCGCGACGTGGTGTTCGTGGAGATGACCGTCGACCCGTGGCGGGACACCACGGCGCGGCTGCATGCCTACGAGCGCCTGTTCGGCGCGCTGCCCGACTGGTCTCTGCTCACCGGGACGCCGCGGGTCGTGAAGCAGCTGTGGGAGAAGCTCGGCGTCTCGATGAAGAAGGTGTACGGGGACGACAAGGTCACGGACTGGATGACCGGCAAGACCCTGCCCCACCCCTACGACGTGCGACACCAAGACCTGGTCTACATCCTCGACCCCTCGGGCACCATCCGCTGGATCCGTCTGGCGCAGCCTGACGCACGAAAGGCTGGCCCGCTGCCGCCGGCCATGAGGGCCTTCCTCAGTGAGGGCGGAGTCAAGAACCTGCACTCACCGGAACTGGACTCCTGGACCGCCAGCGACGTCGAGAAGGCGCTCACCTACCTCCGTCAGCAAGCCAGCTGACCCGCGATCCTGGTGCGTGCAGAGAAAGACCGACGATCAACCCGCGAGGTCACCGGGGATGTCAGTGGCGGCCCGGCTTCCAGAACCGCGTGAACAGGTCGCCCTCGTCATGCTCTGCGTCCCAACTCCGAGGTCTGCGGGGCGACGTCGGGGAGGCCGCGGCGGCGGCGATCGCGGTGGTGATGGGGACCGCTAGGACCAGGCCGAGGGCGCTGGCCAGGGTACGCACGATCTCCTCCGCGATGGCCTCGTTGGAGAGGAGGTCGAGCAGGGGCCGGTCATAGATCGACAGCAGGAGCAGGACGATCAGTGAGGCGCCGGCATAGGCGAAGACGATGGTGTAGATGGTCGAGGCGATGTGGTCTCGGCCGATGCGCATGGCACTGGTGAAGATCTGGCGTCGCGGCATCTGAGGTGCCGCGGAGCGGAGCTCCCAGACCGACGAGGTCTGGGTGATGGTGACGTCGTTGAGCACCCCGAGGCCGGCCACGATCAGGCCGCAGGTCAGCAGCCCGGAGAAGTTGAGCCCGGGGACGAAACTGGACAGGGTGCCGCCGCTCTCGTCGGCGATCCCGGTGAGCCGGCCGGCATGGATGGCGTAGGCGCCCACCGCGGCGGTGACCGCGATCCCCAGCAGTGTCCCGGCCAGAGCGGCGCTGGTGCGCAGGCTGGGGCCGTGAGTGGCGTAGAGGACGACGAACATGATCGCGGACGAGCCCGCCATGGCGACCCAGAGGCCGGGTTCGCCGGCGAGCAGGGCGGGCAACATGAACTTGGTGATGACCAGCGCCCCGAACCCGAGCGTGACCAGCGCCATCAAGCCCCTCCACCGAGCCACCACGATGACGACGAACGCGAAGACGGCTGCGAACCAGAAGAGGGAGACATTGCGGGCGGTGGTCAGATACGTGTAGCTCGCCGGTTGGCCCTGGCCCGCAGGGGCGCGCACCAGCTGCACGGTGTCGCCGACCCGCAGGCCGGAGTGACTGACCTCGGGAGGTACCTGAACCGTGACCGACCTTCCGGCCCCGGCCCCGGCTGACCCCTCCACGCGCACAGTGATGTTGCCGCACCTGGGGGAGGGACGGTAGCCGCTGTCGGGAGCCTGACCGACACCGCCGTCGACCGTCCTGCTGATCGGGCAGGCCGGTTGCACCTGGTCCACACGGGCATCCGGAAAGGTCACCCCGGGTGCGCCATAGGCGGCAGCGGCCGGGATAGTGGGTTTCTGCGCGGGGTCCGGCCACAGGCTCCAGACCCCGAGGACCGTCGCGACCGCAGCCACCCCGAGCAGCGACAGCAGTGCGAGTCGGGGGACCCGTCCCACCACGACGTCGTACTCGTCATCAGCGAGGTGAGAGTGCCTGCCCATGCCGCTCCTCGGTTCCGGTACGCGATCGTCGCGTGCGCCTGCCAATTCTCGCTGTGCGGCGGGGCACGACGAGGAAGACCCGCCACCGGTGACCAGCACTTCCGGCGCAGCCAGCGCCAACGAGGACGGCCCGCGTGGGACTGGCGCTACCGCCCTGCGCAGGTCGGGCAGGTTCCGAAGACCTCCACGGTGTGGTCCACGTCGAGATACCCGTGCTTCTCGGCGACCTCGCTCGTCCAGCGCTCGACCGCACGCCCTTCGACCTCCTCGGCGCGCCCGCAGCTGCGGCACACCAGGTGATGATGGTGCCCGATCTGGTCGTCACCGCAGATCCGGTAGGTGGTCTCCCCGTCGGGATGGTGGATGGCATCGGCAGCGCCCTGCTCGGTCAGAGCCTGCAGGTGCCGGTAGACCGTGGACAGGCCGATCTTGTGACCCTCCGTACGAAGGCCGGCGTAGATGTCCTGCGCACTGCGAAAGCCCGGCTGCTCGACCAACGCCTGCCGCACGGCAGCGCCCTGCACCGTGGACCGCTCTCGCGGACGCCGGACTTCACTCACCCCTCCACTCTATCGGTAACCGTTATCACTAACGGTCTCAAGAGATGTGGGCGTCGGTGGAGTTGTTGGGAACGATTGTCATTCCTGGTATACCGTGCTCGCATCGGGAATGAGATCCGTTATCAATACTGGACAGGTGGGAGACCCTGATGTTCACCCTTGCCGGCCGCAGGCCGACGTTGCCGTTACTGGCCGGTGGCGCCATGGCCGCCGCGTTGCTCTCGGGGTGCGGCGCCAGCGACGGCTCCACGGCAGGCGGTGCATCGGGCGCGGTTGGTTCCGGGGTGGGCGGCGGGGCGTCAAGCGCCGCGGCGGTGTCGATCGTGGCCTCCACCGACGTGTGGGGCGATGTGGCCAAGCAGGTCGCTGGGACCCTGGCTGGCCGCACGGTGCAGATCACCTCGTTCATCACCGACCCGGCCGCCGACCCGCACTCCTACGAGGCGAACACTCAGAATCTGCTGACCCTGTCGAAGGCCGACGTGGTGGTCGAGAACGGCGGCGGGTACGACGACTTCGTCGACACGATGCTGAGGTCGGCACGCAACTCCTCGGCAACGGTGCTGAATGCGGTGGCGATCTCCGGGCAGGCGTCGCGCTCTGCTGGGAAGCTCAACGAACACGTCTGGTACGACTTCCCGACCGTGCAGAGGGTGGCGGACCGGCTCGCTGCGGCGCTGTCGAGCGCCGACCCTCGCGATCGAGCGACCTACGCACGCAACGCGGCCCGGTTCGACCGCAAGCTCGCGAGCTTGGAGGACGCCGAGGCCACCATCAAGCGGGACCACAATGGTGAGGGGGTGGCGATCACGGAACCGGTGCCGCTGTACATGCTCCAGGCGTGCGGACTGGTCAACCGGACGCCGCCGGAGTTCAGCGCCGGCGTCGAGGAGGGAACCGACGTCTCACCGGTCCTTCTGAAGCAGACCGAGGACCTGTTCACCATGCATCGAGTCAGGCTGTTGGCCTACAACGAACAGACCTCTGGCCCGCAGACTCAGGCGGTCCTCACGGCCGCCCGAGCCAACCACGTCCCCGTGGTCCCGGTCACCGAAACGCTCCCCAGCGGTCAGGACTACCTCTCCTGGATGCGCGGCAACCTGGCAGCTGTCCGTGCGGCTCTGGGCTGATCACCGTGGCACGCTTCACCTCAGCTCCCACCCCCCGGCGCCACAACGACCCGTGTGGCGGTGCAGAGCCGGCCGTGGAGCCGGTGCTGGAATGGACCAAGGCCTCGCTCCGGTTCGGACCCAGACAGCTGTGGTCCGACCTCACGCTCGAGCTCCCTCCCGGGGACTTCCTGGCCGTGCTCGGAGCGAACGGCTCGGGCAAGACCACCTTGTTGAAGACCGCCCTCGGTCTCCAACCGCTGAGCTCGGGATCGCTCCTGGTTGCCGGTCGACCTGCTCGGCGGGGCAGCCGCGAGATCGGCTACGTCCCGCAGCAGTGCCGCCTGGACCCGTTGACCCCCATGCGGGCCCGGGACCTGGTGCGGCTGGGGCTGGACGGGAACCGGTGGGGG
Source organism: uncultured Actinomycetota bacterium (assembly GCA_963761085.1). Taxonomy (GTDB): domain Bacteria; phylum Actinomycetota; class Actinomycetes; order Propionibacteriales; family Nocardioidaceae; genus Nocardioides. Next base: position 419,963 of record CAVXFQ010000007.1, on the reverse strand, counting down.
GTCGGGCTACCCGGATCGGACACCAGACGCCAGGTCGAGCAGGCACTGTCCGAAGTAGATGCGAGCGCATACGCCGACGTGCCGATCGGTGTCCTGTCCGGCGGCGAGCAGCAACGGGTCCGGATGGCGCAGGCCCTCATCTCGGACCCGAGGCTGCTCCTGTGCGACGAGCCCCTGCTCTCGCTGGACCTGAACAGCCAGCGGATCCTCACCGCCCTTATCGACCGACGCCGCCGGGAACGACGCACCGCGGTGGTCTTCGTGACCCACGAGATCAACCCGGTCCTTCCCTACGTAGACCGCGTCCTGTACCTGGCCGGTGGCAGTTTCCGGGTCGGAACCCCTGACGAGGTGCTCACCTCGGCCACCCTGAGCGACCTGTACCGGGCACCGGTGGAGGTGATCCGAGCCGGCGGACGCATCCTGGTCGCCGGCGTCCCCGACGACCCGGAGAGCAGCCACCATCCGGGTGACAGGGGACGGGACCGATGACTTCCGTGATGGTCCACCTCCTGGCCACCGGAGCAGGACCAGAGCTCTGGCACCGGATGTTCAACTTCGACCACTACGGCGAGCTGCTCGGCCTGGTGCACAACTCCCTGGTCGCGGGCGCGGTCCTCGGGCTGGTCGGTGGCCTGGTGAGCACGTTCGTGATGATGCGCGACCTCCCGTTCGCGGTGCACGGGGTCAGCGAGCTCTCCTTTGCCGGGGCCTCCGCGGCGCTGCTCCTGGGCGCCAGTGTGGTTCTCGGCGCCCTGTCCGGATCGATCGTGGCCGCCCTGCTGATCGGGGCCCTCGGCAGCCGGGCGCGGGACCGGAACTCGATCATCGGGGTGCTGATGCCGTTCGGGCTGGGCCTGGGCGTCCTCTTCTTGTCGCTGTACCAGGGCCGCGCAGCGAACAAGTTCGGGCTGCTCACCGGCCAGATCGTCGCGATCGACAATCCACAGCTGAACTGGCTGATGGTCACCGCGAGCCTGGTCGTGGTCGGGCTGCTCGCGATCTGGCGTCCTCTGGTCTTCGCCAGCACGGACCCCGAGCTCGCAGCTGCCCGCGGGGTGCCGGTCAGGATGCTGTCCACCGTATTCATGCTGCTGCTCGGTCTGGCCGTGGCCATCTCGATCCAGATCATCGGGGCCCTGCTCGTTCTCAGCGTGATCTGCACCCCCGCTGCGGCTGCGATGAGGGTCACCGCGTCGCCCAGGAAGGTCCCGCTCCTGAGCATGGCCTTCGGGCTGGTGTCGGTGCTCGGCGGCATCCTGCTCGCCCTTGGCAGCAGCGTCCCGATCAGCCCCTACGTCACGACCATCTCCTTCCTGATCTACGTCGGCTGCCGCGTCCTCGGGCATGTGGTGACGCCCGGTGCCCGGGTACGGGTTGTGGCGGGGGTGGAGTCGACCGTGTCACCGGCTGACCCGAGAAGGTGACCTGATCATGGCCGTCCCGCGGCCGCGCATCCGCAACCGGGGCCTTCCAGGTCGCCCTGAGGATCAGGTGACCGGAAGCGATGCGGTGACCGTGGTCTCGTCGAACGGGCCACTCCGGACCACAACCGCGAGGATCCACGTGCCGCGGAAACCGAGTGGCACCGGGGCGCTCACGTAGCGGCCCGGCCCGACGTTGTGCAGACGAAGGGGGAGCGGCCCGACGTGGGCGCCGCTCTGGCTCATCGTGGCCGTCAGCTGGCGGGCTGTGTACGGCGTTCCGGACGCGGTGAGAAGTCGCAGGGTGACCCGGTTCGGACCGAGCCGGGCAGGCGTGAGCTCCGCGTGCACTGAGCCGTGCACCTGGCCGGTGTCGAAGGTCCTGAGTGCCGAAGCGACCGGGTGGTAGGACTCTCGCGCGGTCGGGGACTGCACGAGCACCGCGGTCACCCCCAGCACGACGACTGCGGCGACCGACTCCAGGACGACGCCACGACGAAGGCGCCTCAGATCCACGGTCGACGTGACGTCGCGACGGAAGGGAAAGCCGCCAAGCACCCGTCGAGCCTGCAGCCCCAGGAGCACGAGCAGGACGAGGAGGGCGATCTTCACGCAGAGGAGCTGGCCGTACCTGGTGTCCACCAGAGCGGCCCAGGACCGCGTGTTGCGCCACGCCTGGTAGGCGCCGCTGGCCGCGATCACCAGGACGCACCATGCTGCGAGCGGTGAGAACCGGTGGACGGCGGTGCCGGCAGTCTCGGCGTCGACGACCCCGTGCTGGAGCACGACCCCGACCAGGAGCGCGAGTCCCCCGAGCCAGATCGCCGCAGAAGTCACGTGGAGGACGTCGGCGGTCGCGGCCAAGACCCAGTCGGAGCCGACCCCCGAGTGCCCGGGGACGGACCAGGTCAGCGCCGCGAAGGCGGTTACCAGCACGAACAGCCCCCCGAACCGCCACCGTGAGGGCCGCTCGAGGTCCTCCGGCGCCAGGCCCAGGACCAGCCAGAGCGCGGCGAAGTACGCGAGGGCGAGGATCCGCACCACGACGGCGAGACCGACCCTGCCGTTGAACGCCCCGGAGAGGACGTGCGGCTCCAGCGCCGCGCGGGCACCACCCCCCGACGTGAGCGCCCCCTGAAGCGGTAGCTGGACCAGAGTCGCCAGGACCACGAGAAGCCACGCGGAGACCAGGAGACGCTGGGCACGACGATGACGGGCGCCGTCGGGCCAGCACACAGCCAGGAACACCGCTCCGCCGGCGGCGATCACGAACCCGAGATAACCGGCGGCGCGGTCCACCGCGTACAGGACGGACAGTAGACCGCTCGGGTTGCCGACCAGCGAAGCGCTCGTAAGGTGGCGGCTGCGGTGCCCGATCGAAAAGGTGAACGCGCCCTGCACCGGGTGGCTGTCGGCCGAGACGACGTGCCAGGCGACGGTGTAGGTCCCCTGCGCGAGGCCCGCCGCCAGTGTCACCTGGATCGACGTGGCCGTCGTGCCCTCGTGGGTACCCCCGGTGTCCACGCGCTCGCCGTCCGGCGCGAAGACCCGGAGGCTGTCAAGGCTGATCCCGACCGGTTCGTCGAACGTCGCGGTCACTGCGGGCACCGGGCCGTGCACAACCGCTCCGTCAGCAGGGTCGGTGGAGACGAGGGTGGCGTGAGCCGACGCCGAGGGAGACCCGAGCAGGATTGCCCCGAGCGTCAGCAGCAAGACCGCCAGAGCGGCATAACGCAGCCGGCGACCGCGCTCGGCGTGGACAGCGTCAGCGACGCCGACGGGACACCACCAGGGACGCGCCACCGAGGGCGGCCGCGAGCACCGCGACGACCAGTGCAATCCAGGCCACCCCCTTGCCGCCGGAGCTCTCCGAGCTCGTCGGGGCGCCCTTGTCCGTCACGGCGGACGTCGCCGGGGAAGTCACTTCGAGCACGGGCGCTGGATGCTCCGGTTCCGGCTGTCCCGGCTGGGAAACGTCGATCCAGCGGACCACGGTGCCGTCGCTGTAGCCCTGCAGCGCCTTGAAGACCAGGGTCGTCGGCTGGTCAGGCAGCGGGTCGGCCGAGAGCGAGAAGTCCTGGTACTGCCCCGGTTCGATCCTCCCGCCCTGCCAGGTCACCTGGGAGACCACCGAGTGGAAGGTGCCGTCGTCGGTGACCAGCGGGGTGGCCAGCCGGCTGGTCTTGACGCTGACCGTCCATCCCGGCACCGGCCTTGCCAGCAGCTGCGCGATCGGGTGCTCGGTCGGGATCTGCACCGTCACCCGGGTGGTGGAGGCGTGGGCCTCCTCGTTGGGCACTCGGAACGTGAGCTCGGTGGTGCTGCCGGTCTGGGCCGTCGACGGGGTCACCGAGATGTGGGCGATGGCTGCCGCAGCCGTCGCACCGATCACCCCCACCGTCACCGCAGCCAGGGCCGCGAGCCGCGCGGTCCAGCGTCTGCGGTGGAGCTTCGTCTCGGTCATGTGGGGTTCCCTTCTGCTCGAGCCCAGGGGGCCGGATGGTCGTGTGTGGCACGGTCACGTCTGCGAGTGCCCCGAGAGCGGGAGGGTGAGCGACGACGGCGCCGTGAACGAGGCCAGGTCGCCGATCCCGAGCTGCTGCTCGACCCCTTCCACCCGTTCGAGGATCCGAGCCAGCGCCAGGTCGGAGTAGCGGCCCGCCTCCAGGTCCGCGAACCGCGCCGCCAGCTCGTCCAAGGTCCGGGACGGGGTCAACGCGCGCAGAGCCGGGTAGATGACCGTGTCCTCCCAGGCCTCATGGGGCTCGTACATCGTGACGAACGCGTCGAGCCTGGCTCGCAGCGGCTCCCGCGCCGACGGCCGCGACGAGTCGCTCGCGGCCAGCACCAGGATCTCCGAGGTCAGGTGCCTCCCGCGGTCGTGCTGCGCGAGCAGTGTCTCGACCACTCCCGTGTACGCCGCGTGGGCGGCGACACGCGGGAAGACGTACGCCTCCTCGAGCCCTTCGTGGAAGCTCTCGACGTAGTCGGCCACGATCTGGGCGGCGTCGACCAGCGCCTCCCGCGGCACCCTCTCGGCCTTCCCGAGTCGCGTGGAGATGGCACGGTAGGCCAGGAGGACGCGCTTGAGCACGCCGTGCTCGGTCATCAGTTCCTCGCCTGGAGACGGGAAGCGTGGGAGGCCGTCGAGCGGCGACGTTTGAGCCGTGGCCCTCCCCACCGCCGCGCCGGCGCCGGCCCCGACGAGCAGCCCCACGCCACCGGTCAGCAGGCTGCGACGACCGGCCGGCTCGGTCACCTGATGCTCCTCGACGGCGGGGTGTCAGCGGTGACCGGTAGGCCCTCGGGGTTCACGAGGTACCACGGGCCGCCGTCGGCGAACAGCCCCTGGCCGTGCACCTGGCCCCGCCGAAGATCGCCGGCGTAGTAGTAGAGCGGTTGCCCGTCGTAGGTGACGACCCGAGCGCCGGAGGTGGGGTCCGCCATGGTGCCGATCAGGCTGCGTCGCACCCCTGGGCGGGCGTCCACCCTCCCGCGGTCACTCACCACGAACGTCGGCCAGGTGCCGGCACAGGGTCCGGTGCAGCGGACGGCGGCGCGAGCGTCAGGCGGGAACATGTACAGGGCGCGCCCAGCCCCGTCGGTGAGCACCGGGCCGAGTCCGGTCACCTGCCTGACGGCGAGCTGCTGCACGGTCGGTGCCGGGGATCGGTCCAGCAACGGGTCGCCCGCGCTGGACGGCTCGTGGGTGTGACCGCACGAGGCGAGGAGGCCGGCCAGGGCGAGCGTCGCCGGCAGTGCGGCGGGTCTCACGAGGCGAGCAGCCGGTTCAGGTCCGCGGCATACTGGCCAGCGGAGGTGCCGGAGCTCCACAGCACCTGGGCGCGGTGGTCGACGAAGACGATCGTCTCCGCGCCGTGCTCGACGGTGACCGTGCCGTTCTTGTGCCGCACCGGCGGCGCGATCAGGATGTGCAGGGTGCCGGCCACGCCGTCGATCTGCCGTGCGGTCGCGGTGAGCCCGACGAACCGCCGTGCCAGCCCGCCGTCGAAGTTGGCCAGCCAGGCCCGCATCACCGGAACGGTGTCGCGCTCGGGATCGGAGGTCACGAAGACGACCTGGACTCGTTGCTGTTGGGCTGGGGACAGGTGGCGGAGCGCCCCACCGAGGTCTGCCATGGTGGTCGGGCACACGTCCGGGCAGTGGGTGTAGCCGAAGTACAGGAGCATGAGTTTCCCGGACTGCAGGCGTGCGAGGGTGGTCGGTCCCCCCGATGTCGAGCGGAAGGGCACCGACAGGTCACCGCTGGTCAGGCTGAGCGACCGCTGCCGCATGTCGACCCCGTGAAAGGCCCCGTGGCCGGCGTTCGCGGGCGTCGACGGCGACGATGCGCAGCCGGTGAGGACCGAGGCGGCCGCCAGCAGCAGGACGAGAACCAGCCCCTGGAACGGATGCGGGGACCGGACACGGCGAGATCGATGCACGACTACACAGTCCGTCGGCAAGCCGGTTCGGTTCCCGCAGATCTGCGGGAACTTTCACAAGGTTCGTGCGGACTAGGTCGATGAAGCGTTCCCAGCCACGAGGAGACTTCCGTGATCCGTCCGCCTTTGGTTCGACCGCGGTTGCGGTCCGCGCGCCCGGTCCGGGATGTCGCGGCTGTCGCGCTCTTGGCGCTCGTGGTCGCTGGATGCGGCTCGCGCGGTTCGAACCCTGCGGCCGCCGACCCGGGGGTCTCGGTGCACGCGGGTTCGCTCACCCTCTCGGCCGCCAGGGTCCCGATGCCCGCGTCGCCCGACGTGGGGGTGGCCTACTTCCGCCTCACCAACGACTCCGACACCTCGGACCACCTGGTCTCCGCCTCCAGCCCCGAGGCCAGGTCGGTGATCGCGATGAAGGACGTGGAGAAGGGAGGCAGCATGACGATGGTCGGCGTCCAGTCGCTCACGGTGCCGCCACATGGGTCGGTCGAGCTGCAGCCTGGCGGCCTCCACCTGATGCTGCAACACCTGACCCGCCACCTCGCGGTCGGCGACCACGTCCGGCTCGACCTGCGCTTCGCAGGAGCCGGCCACCTGACGGTGACCATTCCCGTCACCCCGATCGCCGGTGCGTCCGAAGACCCCTCCGACATGGGCTCGATGCCCGGGATGTGAGGTGCTCCATGACCAACGACGACGCTCCGCCGGAGTGTGCGGCAGCCCGCGAAGCCCTCTCAGCGCTGGTAGACCATGAGGAGCCTGGTCTCGGGGCGGACTGGCTCACCGAACACCTGGTCTCCTGCGCCGGGTGCCGCGAGTGGTACGCCGCGGCCCGCGAGCTCCGACGCCGTACCCGGCTGCAGCCGTTGCCGGCCATGCCCGAGCTGACCGGCTCGATCCTGGCCGCCGTCGGCGACGCCGATCCCTCCCGCAGACCGCACGCGACGCGCGCCACCGACCTACTGTCCCGCTACGTCGCCGCGGCCGTCGCCCTGGCGCTGTTGTGGTTCCAGGCGCCACTGCTGTTGTTCGGCCGTGACCCGGACGTGGGGGTCCACCCTGCCCACGAGCTGGGCTCGTTCGGGGCGGCACTGGCGATCTGCCTGCTGGTGGCCGCGTTCCGCCCGCGATGGGGCCGCCGGTTCGCGCCGCTCTTCGGCGTGGTGGCGGTGCTCCTGCTCGCCACCGCCGCCCTCGACCTGATCCACGGCAGCCGAACGACCTGGGCGGACGAGGCCCCGCACCTGCTGTGGCTGGTGGGCTGGGCGGCACTGCGGACCATGCCCTCGCAGGACGACGGCCCGAGCGCCGGCAGTTCGGTCCTGGACGAGACAGACGGCACGGCCACCGGGACGACGGCTCCGGTGATGGCCGTCCAAGCCGGACGGCCACAGCGGACCGCCCGACGAGGACCCTGGCAGGCGGGGCGATCCGCATGAGGACAGCCCCCGCTGCGTGGGTGCAGCAGCGCCGCACCCTAGAGTCCCGGTATGCGTGGCGATCGTCCCAGGCAGAGCATCCCGAGTTTCGAGGAGCTCGTCGAGCTGTTCACCCCGGACGTGTGGTTGTTGTGCCGTCACCTCGGCGATCAGGCGTCCGCCGAGGACCTGACCCAAGAGACCTTCCTCCGCGTCTTCAAGGCGCTGCCCGGTTTCCGCGGGGAGTCCTCCCCCCGTACCTGGGTGCTCGCCATCGCCCGGCGCGTGTGCGCCGACCACGTGCAGCGGCAGCGCCGCGACCGTCTGCTGACCGCACTGGCCGCACGAGAGGCCGCACACGCAACGACGCCGGCCGACCCCGCGGGCGAGAGGGCCCTGTGGGACCTCGTGGCCAGGCTCCCGCAGGAGCGGCGAGCGGCGTTCGTGCTCACCCAAGTGTTCGGCCTGACCTACCAGGAGGCCGCGGAGGTCTGCGACTGCGCGATCGGCACCATCCGATCGCGGGTCGGGCGAGCGCGGGCCGACCTGATCCGCGCTCAGGAGGCCACCGGTTCTGCCCCCCGGCGGTCGCGACGCGGCTGAGCGTCGACCTCGACTCTTCTTCCACCCTGCACGGTGACGATCCCCGGTCTAGGAGGCTGCAATGCCGATGATGCCGGACCTGCCACCTCTGGGCTGGCACGCCTTCTTCCACACCTGGCAGCTGAACACGGGTTGGCTCGTGGTCTGCCTCCTCGCTGCAGCCGGCTACCTGTTCGCGCTCCGCAGCGCCGGCAGACGCAGCGGCATGCCAGTGCACCCGGTGCGGGTCGCGTCGTTCCTGACCGGCCTCGTCGTGCTCGCCTGGTGCATGTGCTCGGCGATCGACGTCTACGCCATGTCGCTGTTCTGGGTGCACATGATCGAGCACCTGACCCTGATCACGGTCGTGCCCGCCCTTCTCGTCCTCGGCCACCCGCTCACCGTTGTGCGGGCGGCGGGCCGCGAGCAGTGGCAGGCGCGGTTCGACCGCGGCGTCCGGCACGGCCCGGTCGCCCTGCTGACGATCCCCCTGGTGGGGCTGATGGTCTACGGCGCCGTCATCTTCTACACCCACCTCACGCCGTTCATGGACCAGATGGCTGACCACCCCTGGCTGATGGTGGTCGAACAGGTCGCCTACCTGGTGGCCGGCTGGCTGCTGCTGGTGGCGGTCATCGGCGAGGAACCGGTCCGCTGGGAGACGTCGTACCTGATGCGTCTGGTCATCCTGGTCTTGGCAATGATCCCCGACACTCTTGTCGGCATCGTCCTGTTGCAGACCCCCAGGTCGCCGTTCCCCGTGTACATGCAGATGCGACCGGACTGGGCCACACCAGCGCTCCGCGATCTCGAGATCGGCGGCTCGCTGATGTGGGCGGTCGGGGACGGACTCATGATGGTGCTCTCGGTCGGCATCGTGGTCAGCCTGATCTCTGGGCGCACGCGCGACCGGCTTCTCGGACCGTGGCTCGAGTCAGCCCGCACCAACGCCTTTCTCGAGCACGTCGGCCGCGCGGGAGCCACCCTGCCGGCGGGCGGCGTTGACCGCGAGGGCACGATCGACGACGACGCCGCCCTCGAGGCCTACAACGACATGTTGCGCCGCCTGAGCGCCGATGCCCGCCGCGACTGACCACCTTCGGGCACCGCCGTGGGTGTCCGCGACAACGGGCCAGTGGCCACGTCGTGCTGCCGCGCTGTTTCCCGGCGGCGAAAGACTCTGCGAGGACCACGGCCGGCGGAGGGGTTGACGAGGCCGCCATGATCGCCACCGAACCCTCACTCAGACCGGCGCTTCGCGGGTGACCGTCCGAGCGCCCGACCTCACCCGGCGAGCACGGACCTCGAGGATCACCAGGGCGGCCGCCACCGGGACGGTCGCCGGAAGCGTGCCGACGACCAGGAACAGCAGATCGAACACGACCGAGCATCCCAACACCAGCAGGGCACCCCGACGGCGCATCGTTCGCGAGACCAGGACGCCGCCGAGGGTCGCGGCGATCAACAGGTCGCCGTAGCCGACCAGCGCCGAGCCGAACGCCGCCATCTGCAGCTGCGGCAGACCGGATCCCGGCGACGCTGCGTTGATCGCGTTGTTGGGAGCCTCGAGGAGCTGTCCGAACACCAGGTAGGCGTCGAGAGCGGCCATGACCACGATCGCCACCTTGACCAACCGGGGTGGTGCGACCGCGCACAGGTACGACGCGAGGGTGGCGCAGCTGAGTGCGGTGATGGCGACCGCGGCGCCCTGCCCGATGAGCGACCCCTGGGCCACCCAGCTGAGGGCGAACAGCGTGGCTGCCGCAGCCACCCCGACTGCTGGTCCACGCCAGGTCGCGAGCGCCGGGATCGCCAGGATCGGGAGGGCGACCAGCGACAGGTACGTCAACGAGGGGGCGAGGCCGGGGAAAGCGGCGACCAGAGCGACGGTGCCACCCAGCGAGATCGGGAGCACCCACGCCCAGGCGCCGGACCGCAGCCGATGGAGGAAGGCAGGTGCCGGTGGCCGGGGCCCGAGCACCAACGCGGCCTGGGTGGAGATCAGGACCAGGTCGGAGGGCCAGAAGGAGAGCACCCAGCCACGGTAGAAGTCTTCCCTGAGATCCTGCTGCGCTCGGTCTGTGAACGGTCGCAACCAGGTCGGTGCCCGTTCCGCCTCCACCACTCCTGATCCCGAGAAGCTGCCGGCCGGCCTCTCCCTGGTGCGGTGCCCGACATGGTTGAGAGTCGTCCTCATGCGCCCCGCCCTGGACGGCGACACCGCACGGAGCTCCGCGCCGCTGACCGGGAGTCTCGCGCCGCCTGCACCGGGGCAGAGGCGGAGCAGCTGGTCGCGAAAGTCGCGCGAGACGTTCGACCACTGGCCGACCGTCGGCGCAGCAGTCGGATCAGGGTCTGGCCGCCGGGTCCGTCGGCAGCACCCAAGCCTCGGTGAGGGCGACGAGGACGAACAGCGCGAAGGTGATCAGGTGGACGCTGGTACACCACAGGCAGATCGCGTTCACGCCGAAGAACTCCGCCCACACCAGGTAGATCACGGTCACGAGTCCGAGGGTGACCCAGCCGATCCGAGCCCAGCGCACCGTGGCGGACGAGGACCTCCACGCCTGGGGGGTGAGCAGGAGGACGGCGACGACGAAGTACAGAAGGCCCAGGACTGCGACGGGAATCCCGGCCAGGTGGGAGTACTGGCTCGTGGTCACCCGCTGGCAGTTGATCCGAGCGGACTCGGGGCAGGCCAGCGTCATCGTGGTGCTGAAGTGCTCGATGGTCAGATAGATCGCAACGGCCAGGCCGGCTCCGCAGAGCACGAGGCCGAGGATGATCGAGGTGCGCGGCACGTCTCGGCCGGTGGGCCGGGTGGTCACGGGGTGAGTCTCGCGGCCGCTGCAGTGACACCCGGCGACTGGCACACGCTGCTCGGCTGACCGTGGGTGAGCCGGCACATCGCCGCGGTGAAGGTGTTCGCGGTTCCGAGCACAGACTTGGACAGCGCCGTGGTGGGTTGGCGGATCTGGTTGGCGACCTGTTGGTGGGTCAACCCGTGAAGCAGCTGCGGGCTGTAGCTGGCGCCTTGGGAGAGGTAGCTGCCGCCGAAGTCGATGAAGGGGATGCTCCCGTTGGTGGGCAGGTAGGGCGGCCGATCGTAGGTGTCCATGAGCTTCTGGTCGGGAGCGGGCAGCGTGTCGAGCGGGGCGTAGCTGGTGCCCTTGATCTGGTTGCTCAACGTCTCGTACCCGTCGAACGTCAGGTACTTGCTCATGTACGACGCGCCGTGGAACGACAGGGTCGGGGTGTCGGGGTAGACATCGGCGTGCGACGACGTCGTCTGGCCGAGATGGGTGAACCTGCCGAAGCGGGACAGTGCGGTGACGACCGCCCACCGCTCTGCGCCACAGTAAGGGCAGTACTCCGCGCCGACGTACAACACCCGAGGTTTGCCGCCTGAACTCATCGCGGATGAGTTGGTGAGTGTCTTCAGAGTGTTGGACATCTCGCCGGCACCGACCACGTCATAGGTGGAGGTAGGGATCGTGGACAAGGCGTGCATCAGCGCAGGGCTGGCGGCGGTGGTCTCGGCTCCCGAACCCTTCTCCCACTCCAGCCCGACCACGACCAGGGCTCCGATCAGCAGCACGACGCCGACGATCAACCCCGAGGTCCACAGCATCCGGTTCCGACGCTGACGTTCTTGCATCTGCCGGTACTCGATCAACGCCGCCTCTCGACGAGCCGATTTCGCACTCCCGGATTTGGCGGTCGTGGTCTTTGTGCCCGCGGTCGTGCGCCGGCGGTTCTGCTTGGCCACGCGCTCAGTATGGCGAGCGGTTGGTAGCCCGGCAGGGGATTGCGGCCGGCGAGCCGATACCCGGCCACAGTCAAGAGCGATCGGGACAGCATCCTGCCTCGCACTTGAGACGTCCGCACGCGGGAGGGGCAGCCGCAAGGCGCGGAGGTCATGCGACCTGCTGAGCTGCTTGAGGAACCCACGGCCCCGGCTGAGCCGAGACAGCCGCAGTCGGCGAGATGCTGATCACCCTCGGCGGGGGCCTCCCTCTCAGCCCCGACCTCACGACCATCGCTCTTGACGTCTTCGACGTCGTTGGCGACAAGAGCGGCACGACCGTGTCCTGCGATGGCGTGCTCTCAACGCTGGGTCCAGCGGAACATCGCCGGGTACGGCCCTGCGGCGGCGTTCGCGCTCCCCTCCTCGGGAGGACGAGCCTCCCCTTCAGGTACTGCGATAACGGGGAACAGACCTCGACCTATGCCTTGGCACTCATGTTGCGGCGAGGACCCTCAAGGATGGCTGGAGAGCGAGCCGGCCCACTCAACCCGCCTTGCTCGGCGCGGCGCTCGGGCTCGGAAGGCCTCCACGGCTGGGGGTCTCTGACGGCCATCCGCCGAGGGGACCCGGCCGCGATTGTTGCGACCAGCCATGCTGCCGCTGGTAGCTCCGGAAGAAGCCCGGGCGAGTCATCATGTCGCTGTGACGCTCGATCACAAGATGACTGTGGTGGCCGGCGACGAACCCGATGCCCAGGCCAGCGAGGCCGCCGAGGAAGCCGCCGAGCAGAAGCGCTCCGGCGACCATGAGGGCGACGGTGGTTCGGGCCACCGGCGCGGGTTGTCCAGTTGGGTAGGTCGCCGGGGCTGCCCATGGGGCTTGAGCTGGGTAGGCCGGGCTCGCCCCGCCTGTCTGTGAACCGGCGCCGGGAGTTGGGGCTTCTGACTCCTGCGGGGACTGGGTGGGGTCGCTCATGCTCTCCAGTGTGCAGCCGATTCCGAGTCACGGTGGCCAGATCGCGGCTGCGGTTCACCGAGGAGTCGCCATGAAATCCGCCTGAGCAATGACCTCGGTGGCCATAGTGAGTTGCTGGGGCGGCATCGCGTCACATGTGTCCCTGTCGAACATCCCAGCCACCGACTTCGGCGACCCGGAGGACGGCGCGACGTAGTCACTGGCGCTCGTTGGGCCTCGCGGAGGGGCTGCATGTTTGCCCGCCTCGTGGGTGAGAGGAAGAAGGTCGCCTCTATCCTCAAGAAGGCCAACCGGATGAAGACTTCTAATCCGGGCCACTAGACGTAGCGGTAGAACGCGACCCTCTGCCGCTCGGTCTGGGTGACCCGCAGGTGGGTCAGCGCCGTATGGAAGAGGTCTTCGACCTCACACCCACGCACCACGGCGAGCGCGGACAGGAAACTGCGGCACGTGGTCCTCGACCTCGATGTCCAGGTGGAGCCATCGCCATGGGGACAGTGTGCCGCGCGACGCACTCTCACGCCGCTGTCAGGGCTCAGGCATCGGCCTGACCAGGCGGCTCCTCACTGGGCATCAGGTCAGCGGCCCTCGTGCCCCGGAAAGCGAAGTCGCACCTGAGGGCCGTCTGAGCAGCCGTTGGGCGCATGCCCCTAGCCTGGCCCTAGCAAGCGGCCTCGGGAGAGGTGGAGGGGATCCCCCTGCTGGGGAGAAACCCCAGGTCAGTGCTGGGTACGCCATGAGGGACTTGAACCCCCAACCCGCTGATTAAGAGTCAGCTGCTCTACCAATTGAGCTAATGGCGCAGGCCTTGAAGCGGGTCCAAGATTAGCAGCGGGCCCGATGCGCTCCCAATCGGGATGGTCCGTCCGGCGCGGAATATTCAAGATTCAACTACCGTTTGGGACGGCGACCGCGCAGACCACGCGCAGAGCAGGAGGTGGGCGCCATGCCCGCAGTGACCGTCGACGACCTGACCACCCTCGACCGGCTGTCCCGGCCGGGCCTCGGCGACCAGCCGCGTCCGGTGTGGCAGGTGACCACGGCTCCGAGCGGCTACGAGGGGGAGGGCTTCCCGGTACGGCGCGCGTTCGCCGGCATCGACCTGGCTCTGCTCGACCCGTTCATCATGATGGACCAGATGGGCGAGGTGGACTACGCACCCGGCGAGGCCAAGGGCACGCCCTGGCACCCCCACCGCGGCTTCGAGACCGTCACCTACATCATCGACGGTGTGTTCGACCACCAGGACTCCCACGGCGGCGGCGGATCGATCACCAACGGCGACACCCAGTGGATGACCGCCGGCTCCGGCATCCTCCACATCGAGTCCCCGCCGGAGTGGCTGGTGCAGGCCGGCGGCCTCTTCCACGGCATCCAGCTGTGGGTGAACCTCCCGCGCGACGACAAGATGGCCGCCCCGCGCTACCAGGACATCCGCTCCGGCGAGGTCGCCCTCCTCACGTCGTACGACGCGGGGGCACTCGTGCGCGTCATCGCCGGGAAGCTCGAGTCGCAGGCGGGCCCGGGCTCCACGCACACCCCGATGAGCCTGGTGCACGCGACCGTCGAGCCCGGAGCCCGGCTCGACCTGCCGTGGGACCAGGAGTTCAACGCGCTGGTCTACGTCCTCAACGGGCGCGGCACGATCGGCACCGACGCCCGCCCGATCCACAGCGGTCAGGCCGCGGTGCTCGGCTCGGGCGACTACCTGACGATCACCGCCGACGGCAGCCAGGAGAGCCGTTCGCCGAAGCTCGACGTGATCGTGGTCGGCGGCAAGCCGATCGGCCAGGCGATCGCCTGGGCGGGACCCTTCGTGATGAACACCAAGGCCGAGGTGCTGCAGGCCTACGAGGACTTCCAGAAGGGGAGCTTCGGTCACATCCCGGGCTGAGGCCCGGGCGACCGAGGTCGTCAGCCGACCTTGGGCACCCCGATGACCTGGGCCGGCGCGGCGCACCCGGCGGTGGAGACCATCGCGGTGACCGTGGCGGCCGGGCGGTGGTTGCCGGAGCCGGTGTGAGCCATCGACTTCACCGTCAGCTGTGCCTTCAGCGAGCCGTTTCCGGGCACCGAAGGTCGACGTAGTTGAGCCCGTCGGCACGCCAGTGGCCGGTGCCGGAGACCGAGATGTGGCAGCAGCCGGAGGCGGCGAACGCCGGCACGGCCGAGGCGAGCTGGATCGCGGGCACGGACGAGGCGAGAGCAGCGCCGGTCCGGACGAGGCGGCGACTGACCGAACGACGGCGTTTCGCCGGTTTCCAGGGTCGATAGGCCACAATGGCGGTCGCTCGACCGTCTCGGGGCCCCGTTGTGAGGAGTCCGCATGTCCATGCCGCCGTACGGCGTGAAGCCGGGCCGGCGCAAGAAACCGCCGCACCGCTGCGACACCGTGCTGCACGCCTTGGGGTGGACGCTGCTCTCCGGGGTCGTCCCCGGCGCGGGCTTCCTGCACAACCGCCGCCAGCGACTCGGCGTCGTGGTGCTCGTGATCTCCTTCGGCGGACTGCTGTGGCTGGCGCTGGCGTCGCCCCACAGCCTCCGCTCGGCGCTCGACCTGGCCTTCGACCCCTCGCGGCTGACCCGGGCCGCGGTCCTGACGTCGGTGTGCGTGGCGCTCTGGGTCGCGGTCGTGGTCGGCACCTTCGTGGTGCTGCGACCCCAGCCGGCACCGCGCACCCACCTGTGGGGCGGAAGCGCGTTCGTCGGTGTGGTCTGCCTGGCGGTGGTGGCGCCCTTCGGCCTCGTGGTGCGGGACGCGTTCGCGCAGGCCGGGGCGGTGAAGGCGGTCTTCACCCACAACGCGACGGCGACCCGGCCCGACGTGACCAAGGCCGACCCCTGGGGCGGCCGTAGCCGGGTCAACGTCCTGCTGCTCGGAGGCGACTCGGGACCCAACCGTGAGGGCACGCGCACCGACACGATGATGCTGGCGTCCCTCGACACCCGCACCGGCCGCACCGTCACCTTCAGCCTCCCGCGCAACCTGATGAACGCGCCGTTCCCGGACAGCAGCCCGCTGCACGCGCTCTACCCCGACGGGTTCCGAGGCGCGGGCGACCCCGGCAGCTGGATGCTCAACGCGATCTACCGCGAGGTGCCGATCCTCCATCCCCACGTCCTCGGCAAGTCCGCCAACGAGGGCGCCGATGCGATCAAGCAGGCCGTCGAGGGCGTGACCGGGCTCCCGGTCGACTACTACGTGCTCGTCGACTTCACCGGCTTCAAGTCCCTGGTCGACGCCATGGGTGGCGTCACGGTCAACGTCAACGTGCCGGTGGCGATCAACGGCCAGACCGACGCTGGCATCCCGCCGACCGGCTACATCCAGCCCGGTCCTGACCAGCACCTCGACGGCTTCCACGCCCTCTGGTACGCCCGCGGCCGCTACGGCGCCGACGACTACCAGCGGATGGCGCGCCAGCGGTGCGTGGTCAACGCGATCATCGACCAGGCCAACCCCGCCAACCTGCTGCGCCGCTACCAGTCGCTGGCCGCGGCCGGTCAGAAGGTCGTCTCCACCGACATCCCCCGGGAGCTCCTGCCGGCGTTCGTCGAGCTGGCGTTGAAGTCCAAGGACCACAAGGCGAAGTCGGTGCTGTTCCGACTGAGCGACCAGTTCAACCCCGGGAACCCGGACTTCGCCTACATGCACCAGGTCGTCGCCCAGTCTCTCGTGGCCCACTCCAAGCACCCGCACGCGCCCCGGCCGACCCAGACCGACAAGAACGCCTGCGCCTACCACCCCGGCGTGTCCTACTGAGCACCTATCCGGAGCCGCGCCGATGATCCTCGGGTTCGTGTGCGCTCTCGGGGCCGCCCTCGGCTACGGCGTCGGGTCCGTGCTCCAGGCCGTGGCGGCCCGCCAGGCGCCCCTCGCGGAGGGGCTGGACCCGGGGCTGCTCCTGCGGCTGCTCCGCTCGTGGCGCTACGTCGTGGGGCTGGGGCTCGACGGGCTCGGCTTCCTGTTGACCCTGGTCGCCGTGCAGAGCCTGCCGCTCTTCGTGGTGCAGGCGACGGTGGCGAGCTTCCTGGCGGTGACCGCCGTGCTCGGCGCCCTCTTCCTCCAGATGCCGCTGAGCCGTCGGGACTGGATCGGTCTGGGCGTGACCGTGCTCGGCCTCGCCCTGGTCGCGTTGTCGGCCTCCGGCGAGGGCGCCGTGTCGGTCACCCCGGCCGACGGATGGTGGGTGCTCGCCGCCGCCGCCGCGCTCGGCCTGCTCGCGGTCCCGCTCGGCCGGTGGACCGGCACCCGCGGCGCCGCCGCCCTGGGGGCCGTCGCAGGGCTGGCCTTCGGAGCGACGTCCGTCGCGGCCCGGATGCTTCCGGACTCGGTCGCCCTCCTTGACAGCCCGCCCGCCTACGCGTTGGTGGTCGCGGGCGCTGTCGCTCTGCTGGCCTACTCGACCGCCCTCCAGCGTGGCAGCGTGACCGCGGCGACGGCCCCGCTCGTAGTCGGCGAGACCGTGGCGCCGGCGCTGGTGGGTCTGCTCGTGCTCGGCGACCGGCCCCGCCACGGCTGGGAGGTGGTGGCAGCGCTCGGGTTCGCACTCGCCGTCGGCGGAGCCGTCAGCCTGGCTCGCCACGGAGAGCTGGTCGACGAGACCTCGCCCTAGCGGGTCGCGGCGCGGACGCCGGCGGCCAGGGCGGCCACCTCGATCTGCACAGCCGAGAGCAGGGGTCCGGTGTCAGCCTGCGAGCTGGACCGCAACGACGACAGGGCCGCGCGGTGGATGTCGGCCGCGGCCGTCTCGACCTGGTCGCAGGCCGCCCGGTCCTGGGTACGCAGCGCGTCGCCGTGGGCGCTCGCCCGCAGTACGGCGTCGACGCCGACGGCGGCGGAGTGCAGCTGCAGGGTCAAGGAAGGAAGGTCGCCGACCGGGACGTCGGACCGGCGGGCCACGTCGACGGCGTGCTCGGCAGCCGTGACCGCCCGCCACATCCGGTGGCGACGGTTCTGGGCGGTCCACCAGCCCGGCGAGGTGACCGCGGCGGCGGTGAGCGGCGCGGGCGTCACTCGGATGCTCCGCACGCGGTCGCGCGCCGAGCGGACGCCGCGTCGTACGGCGCGCACCGCCATCACGACGAGCACGCAGGTCGTGACGACCACGGCGCTGCTCACGACGCCCACGGCGATCAGCACTTGCTCCATCTCACCCGGTCCCTTCGTGCTCCCGACGAGTCGTGCCCAACCCTACTCGCCGGACGCAGCGAGCCCCCGACCGCAGCGCTGCAGGTCAGGGGCTCGGGCTCCTTCGCAGGAGTGGGGTGAGTGACGGGACTTGAACCCGCGACATCCGCGACCACAACGCGGCGCTCTACCAGCTGAGCTACACCCACCATGGACGCCGGACCAGCCTGCGCCAGGCAGAGAGTGTAGGGCACTCAGGCCCCGGAACTCCCATCGGGGCGGCCCTCTCCGAGGCCGGTCAGCGACCCGCCGTGCTCGACCGCCAGCGCCTTCGACTCGGCGCTGTCGGGGCCCGGGCGACGGCACGAAGACCGCGGCCCGGTAGTAGCGCAGCTCCTCGATGCTCTCGAGAATGTCGGCGAGCGCCCGGTGGTTGCCGCGCTTGGCCGGGGCCCCGAAGTAGGCCCGCGGGTACCACCGACGGGCCAGCTCCTTGATGGAGGACACGTCGACGATGCGGTAGTGCAGGAACGCGTCGAGCTCTTTCATGTCGCGGGAGATGAACGCGCGGTCGGTGCCGACCGTGTTGCCGGCCAGCGGCGGCCGCGAGCCCTCGGCGCAGTGCTCGCGGACGTAGGCCAGGACGCGCTGCTCGGCCTCCTCGAGACTGATCCCCTCGTCGAGCTCGGTCAGCAGCCCCGACGACTCGTGCATGGACCGCACGAAGTCGACCATCTGGTCCAGCGCCTCGGAGGGAGGCTTGATCACCAGGTCGATGCCGTCGCCGAGGACGTTGAGGTCGTAGTCGGTCACGACCACGGCGATCTCGATGAGAGCGTCCGCGACGTAGTCGAGGCCCGTCATCTCGCAGTCGATCCAGACGAGGCGCTCGTTCACAAGGGAGCACCCTACCGACGTACGACGAGCCGCCGGGAGGTGAGGCATGCGCCACACCGTGCCAGTCGCTCAGCGAGCGTTCAGGACTGTTCCGTACCCTGGGTTGCTGTGAAGCAGTGGGTCGGTCTCCTCGCGCGCCTGATCGTGGCCGCGTTCCTGATCATCGCCGGCTACCTGAAGTTCCCCGATCCGGCCGGCAACGTGCGCGCGGTCCGCGCCTACCGGCTCCTGCCGGAGGCCGTGGTCCCGACCGTCGGCCACGCCCTGCCGACTGTCGAGCTGATGCTGGGGTTCCTGCTCCTGCTGGGTCTGTTCACCCGCTACGCCGCGCTGGTCACGGCCTTGTTCTTCCTCGCCTTCATCATCGCGATCTCGTCGGCGTGGGCGCGCGGCCTGGAGATCAACTGCGGCTGCTTCGGCAACGGCGGCGTGCCGGCCCACCCGCAGCGCCAGTACGCGATCGACATCGTCCGCGACATCGGCCTGCTGCTGCTCTCGGTGTGGCTCGTCGTCTGGCCACGCACCCGCTTCGCCCTCGACAACCTGCTGTTCCCGTCCCACGAAAGGCTCGCCGATGGCGAACAAGACCCGTCAACAGTCGAAGTCTGAGCGCGCCCAGGCGCTGATGCGAGAGCAGCAGCGCAAGGAGCGGATGCGTAACTGGATGGTCATCGGTGCCGTCGTGGTGGCGGTCGCGCTCATCGGCGGCGTCATGTACTTCATCTCGGCGGGCAAGGACACGACCGGGCAGGCGGTGGGCGCCAACGGCACTCCGCAGAATCTGACCGGTCAGTACAACGTCACGATCGGGAAGGACTCAGCGCCGCACACGATCAAGCTCTACGAGGACTTCCAGTGCCCGATCTGCGCCGAGTTCGAGAAGGCGATCGGGAGCAAGATCCGGGCCGGCATCGCTGACGGCACGGTGAAGGTGGACTACCACATGGTGGGCTTCCTCGACACGCACTCGCTGAACGCCTACTCCAGCCGCGCTCTCAACGCGGCCATGGCAGTCCTGAGCACAGCGGGGCCTCAGGCCTTCTTGAAGTTCCACGAGATCGCCTACGCCAACCAGCCCCAGGAGGGCACCGCCGGACCGTCCGACGCGACCCTCGTGCAGTGGGCCGTGCAGTCGGGCGCGAAGGAGTCCGAGGTCAAGCCGCTGATCGACGGCAACGTCTACCACCAGTGGGTCGTCAATGCGACGGACCAGATGTCGCAGGACGGCGTGAACGGCACGCCGACGGTCTTCATCGACGGCAAGAACCAGGGGGCCAACCCGGGCATCGCGATCCAGAACCTCCAGACTCTGCTCCAGTAGGACCGAGTCCTGGAGGGGCCGAGCGGCCACGAGGCGACGAGGAGAGTCGTGGAGGTAGAGCGCGTCCAGCGGTGGGTGGCGTCGGCACTGGTGCTGACCGTTGCCACCTTGTTCGCGACCGGGATGGCGATCCTGTCCGGGACGGTCGACCGGGCGGGCGCCAAGCCCGGCCTGCTGATCATCTCCGGCGTGGTCGGGCTGATGGCGATGGCGGGCATGCGGGCGATCAACCTGAAACGCATCCTGACGCCCTGGCTGCTGCTCGGCCTGCTGCCCGCCGTGGCTGTGGGTTCGTACTACGCCCTCACCCGGTGACAGACTCGCCCGCGTGAGTCTCTCCTCGTTCGTCGCCGGCCTGCCCAAGGCCGAGCTGCACGTCCACCATGTGGGGTCGGCGTCGCCCGAGATCGTCTCCCAGCTCGCCATGCGGCACCCGGGCGTCGTACCGGTCGACACGGAGGAGCTGCGGCGAGTTCTTCGAGTTCCGCGACTTCGCCCACTTCGTCGAGGTCTACCTCGCCGTCGTCGCGCTCATCCGCACAGGCGAGGACGTGCGCTACCTGACCTACGAGGTCGCGCGCGAGCTCGCGACCGGGCAGACGTCCGGTACGCCGAGATGACCTGCACGCCGTACACCTCGGTGCTGCCGCACGACCCGGAGAACGGTATCCCGATCGAGGCCTACACCGAGGCGATCGAGGACGCGCGGATCGCCGGCCGAGCGTGACTTCGGGATCGTGCTGCGCTGGATCTACGACATCCCCGGCGAGAGCGGGATGCCGGCGGCCGACGCGACCCTGTCCTTCGCGCTCAACCACCGGCTCGACGCGCTGATCGGTTTCGGGCTCGGCGGCCCCGAGATCGGGGTGTCGCGGCCGCAGTTCAAGCCTCACTTCGATGCCGCCCGCGGGGTCGGGCTGCACAGCCTGCCGCACGCCGGCGAGACGACCGGGCCGGAGACGGTCTGGGACGCCCTGCGGGTGCTCGGCGCCGAGCGGATCGGGCACGGCACGTCCGCGGCCCAGGACCCGGAGCTCCTCGCCTACCTCGCCCGGCACAAGATCCCGCTCGAGGTGTGTCCCTCGTCCAACATCGCCACCCGGGCGGTGGCGACGCTCGACGAGCACCCGATCACGGCGTTCCGCGACGCCGGCGTCACGATCACGGTCAACTCCGACGACCCGTCGATGTTCGGCACCACGCTCAACCGGGAGTACGAGATCGCCGCCGGGCTGCTCGACCTCGACAGCGGGGGGAGTGGCCGACCTGGCTCGCGCCGCGGTCCGCTCGTCGTTCGCACCTGACGACCTCAAGGTCTCGATGCTCGCCGAGATCGACGCCTACGCCCACCCCTGAACGGGCCCGGAAAAAGCATCAGGCCCGGCGATCTCATACGTCGCCGGGCCGTGACCATTGGACCCTGCGGCGCCTCCCCTTCGTCGGACCCGGCCCGGCGTGTCGGCCGAGCTCGTGGACCGCACTCACCCATCGAGGGTGATGCCGAGCCGTGACCAGTAGGGCAGCGTCGGGCCGGTGAGCGACTCAGACGTCATCCCCCACCCGACCGTCGAGGAACGAGCAGCCGTAGGTCTGGCAGCTCGGGAGCGGTTGCCGCGCGAGCAGCTCGGTGAGCTCGTGATCACCCCTGACCGGCCGAGCGTGGTCGAGGTGATGGAGGCCCAGGCGGCCAGCCGGCTCCAGGAGCTGATCCCGATCCGGCACGCGCGCATGGCCGTGTCGCCCTTCACCTTCTTCCGAGGTGCGGCCAGGTCGATGGCGCACGACATCGCGGCCTCCCCGCACAGCGGGCTTCGCGTCCAGCTGTGCGGTGACGCCCACCTGTCGAACTTCGGGGTCTTCGCCTCGGCCGAACGACGCCTGCTCTTCGACCTCAACGACTTCGACGAGACCTATCCGGGACCGTGGGAGTGGGACCTCAAGCGCCTGGTGGCGAGCCTGGCCGTCGCGGGCCGCAGCAACGGGTTCCCCGCCGACAAGCGGCGCAAGATCGTCCGCGCGACCGTACGGCGATACCGCGACGCGATGACCGACTTCGCCGGCAGGAGCACGCTGGACGTCTGGTATGCCCACATCGACGTCGACGAGGTGCGGGCTCTCCTCAAGGACAAGCTGAGCGCCAAGCTGGACAAGAAGCTCGATGCCGGGGTCGCCAAGGCCCGGTCGCGGACCAGTCTCAAGGCGTTCGCCAAGCTGGCCGAGACCGTCGACGGCCAGGCCCGCATCATCAGTGACCCGCCTCTGGTCGTGCCGGCCCGCGACCTCGCGCCTGGAGTGGAGCGGGCCACGCTCGATGCGTGGGTCCGCCAGTGGCTGCGGCAGTACCGCGACAGCCTCAGCCTCGACCGTGACGTGCTCGTGGACCGCTTCGAGTTCCGCGACATCGCGCGCAAGGTGGTCGGGGTCGGCAGCGTGGGCACCCGGTGCTGGATCGTGCTGCTCGAGGGCCGCGACCCCGAGGACCCGCTGTTCCTGCAGGTCAAGGAGGCGCAGGAGTCCGTGCTGGCGCCGTTCGTGCCCGAGGACATGGTGGGCGACTTCCCTGTCGGCAACCAGGGCGAACGCGTGGTCGCCGGGCAGCGTCTCATGCAGGCCGCCGGCGACATCTTCCTGGGCTGGCTCCGGGCCGAGGGGCTCGACGGTGTGCCGCGGGACTTCTACGCCCGCCAGCTGCGCGACATGAAGGGCTCGGCCGAGGTCGAGACCCAGTCGTCCTCGACGATGAAGACCTACGGCGAGCTCTGCGCTGTGGCCCTCGCCCGCGCCCACGCCCGCACCGGGGACCCCATCGCGATCGCGTCGTACCTCGGAGACGACGACGTCGCTGCCGAGGCGCTGGCGACGTTCGCCGAGAAGTACGCCGACATCACCGAGCTCGACCACGCGGCCCTGCTCGCCGCGATCGAGGACGGCGCACTCGAGGCGGCAACCGAGCCGATCTGACGCGCGCCCCCGGCAGGACTCGAACCTGCGACCCAGAGATTAGAAGGCTCTTGCTCTATCCAGCTGAGCTACGGGGGCCGTGGCCGGGACTCCGGCCGGCGACCATTGTGTCGTACGGCGCGGGCCCGGACCGAGTCGGAACACGGGGAGCGGCCGACGACCGAGCTCGAAAGGGACGGCGTACTGCGGCTGTCGATCGTGACCTGATCGTGACTGAAAGCCCTTGTGGACAAGGGCTTCTGAGCGGTCTGGGCTGTCGGTGGGGCCTGCTTGAGTGGAGTCATGCAGACAGGCGGTCGCGATCGACGAGATGTCGGGGAGCCAGCTCCTCGACCATGCCGCCGAGCTCGCGACCACGCAGCATCGGTGCGAGGTCGAGATCCTGCGGGCGGCCGCCCAGCACGCCTACCTCCACGCGCCCGAGACCCTCGACCCAGCCGCGGCCGACCAGCCGGGCCGCGAGCGCGCGCGGCGACTGGGAGGAGACGGCACTCCTCACGTGACGGAGTTCGCGGCTGCCGAGCTCGGCTCTCGCATCGGCATCTCCTCCGTTGCCGCGCGCGACCTGATGGCCGATGCGCTCGACATCGCCCACCGGCTCCCTCAGCTCTGGGCGCGGGTGGAGAAGCTGGAGGTGCGGGTCTACCTCGCGCGCCTCGTGGCCCGCCGGACACGCGACCTCACCGCCGAGCAGGCGCGCTACGTCGACGGCCGGGTGGCGCTCTACGCCGACGGTCGGCTGACCTGGACCCGTTTCCAGGCGCTGGTCGAGGCCCTGGTCAAGGCGGCCGACCCCGAGACCGCCGCCGCCCGGGAGCGAGCTGCCGCCCAGCGGCAGGTCGCGATGCCGATGCGCTCCGACGAAGACGGCATGCGCGGCTTCTTCATCCGGGCTCCCTTCGCGACGATCGCCGTGTTCGACGCCGCCCTCGCCCGCATCGCGCAGATCCTCGCCGACCTCGGCGACACCGACACGCTCGACCTGCGCCGGGTGAAGGCGCTGCTGGTGCTCGCCCGTCCCGACGTCGCCGCCGACCTGGTCGCTGCCTACCAGGCCTGGCGCGACCGACCCGCCGACCCCGACATCCCCCGAGCCGCTCCGACCGCCCGAGCCTGCTCCCAGCAGCCTCGAGCGCACCGGGCCACGGCCCGAAGTCGACTGGTCGCGGATGTTGCCCACCGTCACCGTCTTCGTCCACTGCTACGGCGGGCTCGACGGCGAGGGCGTCACCAGCGTCGAGGGCGGGGGAGCGGTGACGGAGGCGGGGATCCGTGACCACCTCGGCTCCGCAGGCCCGCTTCACGATCCGACCCGTGCTCGACGTAGCCGGTCAGGCGCCGGTCGACTCCTACGAGATCCCCGAGCGACATAGACGGGCCGTGCATCTCATGACGCCGGCCGACACCTTCCCGTTCTCCTCCAGTCTCGACCCGTCCCAGGTCGACCACACCGAGCCCTACCGCCACGGCCCGGACGCGGTCGGGGCCGGTCAGTCGAGGGTGGGCAACTACGGGCCGCTGTCCACACTCCCACCACCGGCTCAAGACCTTCGGCCGCTGGACGGTGCGCCAACCCTTCGCGGGCGTCTACCTCTGGCGCGACCCCTACGGCGCCCTCTACCTCGTCGACCACACCGGCACGCGCGCGTTGGGCCGGGCCGCCTGAGGCTCTCACCACCTCGGCCCCGCACCCGCCGTACACGTGACCAGGGGAGGAGATCACCAAGGCTCGGTCGTCGGACTCCGGCCAACCGCCGAGGTGACGCACCTCGCCGTCCCGGGAGACCAGGCGTGCCGGCAGGCGCGCCTCGGCGAGCCAGGCCTCCGCCCGGTCACCTGCGACCACGGCTGCCGTGGACGCGGCGTTGGCATCGGCGCATGTCGCGGCGGCGACGCTGACGGTTCGCCAGGGCGCGGCGGCGGGAAGGCCCGTCCGAGGGTCCACGATGTGGTGCATCTCCCGTCCACCTCGCCGCCACTGCCGGCAGGTGATCGACGAGGTGGCCACCGCTCCGGCGACCAGGCGGACCGCTTGGGTGGAGGCGTGGCCGGAGGGATCCGGCTCGTCGGCGACGAGGATCGGCCACCCGTCACAGGGAGGCTGTCCGTCGACCGCGATGTCCCCTCCCAGACTGACCAGGACGCCGCCCTCCTGCCGGTTCGCCGACATGGCGGCCCGGACCGCGCGGTCGGACCCCAGACCCTTGGCCGTGGCACCCAGGTCGAGCCGGACGCCGCTCGGCAGCCGGAGCACCGGGCCGTCGAGCGTCACCGACCGCCAGCCCGGCACCCGGGTCGAGGGTGCAGCAGTGCCGGCAGTCGTCGGCCTCGACCGCGGCGAAGTCACGGTCGTAGCCGAGCGAGACCAGGGCCTCGCCCACGGTGGGATCGGTCATCCCGCGGGTCCACCGGGCGGCGGCCAGGGCCACGCCCACCGCCTCGGCCAACCCGTCGCTCAGCATGAACAGGCCGCCGTCCTTGCGGTGGATCCTGGAGATCTCCGAGTCCTCCCGGAACCGGCTCGCCTGCCGGTCCAGCGCCGTCACGACGGCGTCCACGGCCTCGAGCGCCCGGCCGAGGTTGGTCCGGTGGCCACACGGCGACGCGGGCCGTCGTACCCAGGGCGTCGCGTTCGGCGACGGCGACGGTGGTCGTCGCCGGTGTCGACGGGCCGCCATGGCGCCGTGAGCGTGAGCTCGGTCATCGCAGTCGCTCCCTCAGTCGTCGTGGAAGGTGGCCGACGTCGCCTTGTGGACGTGGGTGACCACGGTCTTCCCGTTGACCACCTGCACGGTCTTGTACGTCGTGACGCCGGACGCGCTGGTCGTGGCGATGGTGCGGGTGACCACCGGTCCGTGCCCGGTCTGGGTGACCTTCGTCGTCCCCACGCCGCCCGGTGCTCGAGACCGCGCCGCCGGCGGCGGGGACCGCCGCGGGGAGCAGGTGGTAGGCGAGGGTCACGGCGCTGGCGCCGCTCCCGACGATCAGCGCGGCGGCGGTCATCCGCGACCTCCGGCGCGCCCGACGGTAGCTTTCGCCGTCCGTCCCGCGCCGGCCGCTCCGAGCCGGCCGGGGTGGGCTCCGGAAGCGGGACCCAGGCGCCGACGGGGCGCTCGGCCGATCCCGGATGCGTAACCCGGGCGTCGTAGGAGTCGCGGTCGTCGTTCATGGTGGTTCCTTCCTCGATCCGCTTGTGCTCCTGTCCGGGTCCCGCCCGGTGAAGACCACTGTGCGCCGGGCCCGATGTGCCCGTCGTGAGAGATCGATGAGAGTGTTCTCATATCCGGTCAGGCGGGTCTTTGTCCCCATCACTCCGACGGTCGGACCTGCGTAGCGTGATCGCCGTGCGAGTGCTCGTGGTCGAGGACGAGGTGCGCATGGCGCAGCTGGTCAAGCGCGCGCTGGAGGAGGAGGGGTACGCCGTCGACGTGTCCGGCGACGGCCCCGAGGGGTTGTGGATGGCGACCGAGAACCCCTACGCCGCAGTCGTGCTGGACGTGATGCTTCCGGGGTTCGACGGCTTCGACCTGTGCCGCCGGCTTCGAGAGGCGGAGATCTGGGTGCCGGTCCTGATGCTCACGGCGCGTGACGAGGTCGGCGACCGCGTGCGTGGCCTGGACGTCGGGTGCCGACGACTACCTGGTCAAGCCGTTCAGCCTGCTCGAGCTCGCGGCGAGGCTGCGGGCTCTCACCAGGCGCGACGACCGGGGTCGCCCCGCCGTCCTGTCGGTCGGTGACCTGAGGCTGGACCCCGCGACCAAGCGGGCCTGGCGCGACACCGTCGAGCTCGAGCTCTCGCCCAAGGAGTTCGCCCTGCTCGAGCTCTTCCTCCGTCATCCCGGCACCGTGCTGACGCGCACCCAGATCATCGAAGCGGTCTGGGACTTCGCCTACGACGGCACCTCGAACGTCGTGGACCAGTACGTCAACTACCTGCGCCGCAAGATCGACGCACCCTTCGGCCACCACGACCTCCAGACGGTCCGGGGGATGGGCTACCGGCTGCGCGACGCCGAAGGGTCGCTAGCGATGTCGATCCGACTGAGGCTGGCCGCCGTGTTCGCGGTCGCCGCGGCGGTGGTGTTCACCGTCGGCAGCTGGCTGTTCGTGACCGAGCTGTCGGCGTCGCTGCGGGGCTCGATCGACTCCCAGCTGGGTGTCCGGCTGGCCCAGGCGGCTCGCTACCTGCCCGACGTCGGGTGCGTCGACCCCCAGCGCTGGAGCCCCGGCTCCCGGTGAGTACGTCGTGCAGGTCATCGACGCCTCCGGAGAGGTACGGGGCGCGGAGCGCGGACGCTGCCGCGGCGCCGATGCTGAGCCCGCACCGAGCTGCAGCAGGCGCAGCATGGCCGCCTGCTGCTCACCGTGTCCGCAGGAAGGCGAGCGCGAGCGGGTGCTGGCGGCCCCGCTGCAGGGCCCGCCCGGGCTGGGTCGCCGTGGCCGGCGTCTCGCTCGAGACGCTCGACGCCACGGTGGCCCACGTCACCCGCGAGCTGCTCGTCGCCGGGGCGCTCCTGGTGCTCGTGGCGGGGCTCGGTGCCTACGGGCTGGCCCGCGCCGCCCTGTCCCCGGTCGAGCGGCTACGGCGTGAGGTCGCCGAGCTCTCCGAGCGAGAGGACGCACCCGGGGTGCGCGTGCCGGGCACGCACGACGAGATCGCCACCCTCGCCGTCACCATGAACCAGCTGCTGGGCAGGCTGCGCGGTGCGCTCGCGCGCCAGCGTGCGCTCGTGGCCGACGCCAGTCACGAGCTCCGCACCCCCTTCGCGGTGCTCAGCGGCGAGCTCGAGCTCGCCGGCCGCCCGGGGCGAAGCCGTGAGGAGCTGGCCCTCGCCGTGGCGCGCGCCGGCGAGGAGACCGCGCGCCTGGCCCGGCTCACCGACCAGCTGCTCTTCCTGGCCAGGAGCGACGAGGACCGGATCCCTCCTCGACGCGAGCGGACCGACCTCCGACCGCTGCTCGTCCGGAGCGCCGAGCATGCCGCCACCCGAGCCGACGCGGCCGGAGTCCGGTGCGAGGTGGATGCGCCCGACGACCTCGTGGCGGCCCTCGACCCCGACCGCATCGGCGAGGCCGTCGACAACCTGGTCGACAACGCCCTGCGGTTCGCCCCGCCGGGGACGTCGGTCGTCATCTCGGCCCGGGCGGACGGGCCCGACCTGCTGATCGAGGTCGCCGACTCCGGACCCGGGTTCCCGCTGGACTTCCTGCCGCACGCCTTCGAGCGCTTCGCGCGGCCCGACTCCAGTCGCGCCAGGCGTGACGGCGGCGCCGGCCTGGGGCTGGCCATCGTCTCTGCCATCGCCCAGGCGCACGGCGGTACGGCGACGGCACGCAACCGCCCCGAAGGTGGCTCGGTGGTGGCGCTGGAGCTGCCGGCAAGCATCGACGCCACCCCGGTGGGTACTGCCCCGGCATGACCTACGGCTACACCTTGATGACCGAGCAGTCCGGGCCTCGAGAGCTCGTCGGCCATGCCGCCGCGGCCGAGCACGCGGGGTTCGACTTCGAGGTGATGAGTGACCACTACTTCCCCTGGCTCGACGCGATGGGCCACTCGCCGTACGCCTGGAGCGTGCTGGGTGCGATCACCCAGGTGACCGACGCGGGTCGAGCTGATGACCTACGTGACCTGCCCGACCGATGCGCTACCACCCCGCCGTCGTCGCACAGAAGACCGCCACCGTCGACCTGCTCAGCGACGGTCGCTTCACCCTCGGTCTCGGCGCCGGGGAGAACCTCAACGAGCACGTCGTCGGACGTGGCTGGCCGCCGGCCAACGTGCGCCACGAGATGCTCGAGGAAGCCGTCACGATCATCCGGGCGCTGCTCGACGGTGGGTACGTCGACTTCGCCGGCCAGCACTTCCGGGTCGACTCCGCCAAGGTCTGGGACCTCCCGACGCAGCCGATCCCGATCGCGGTCGCGGTCTCCGGCGAGCAGTCGGTCAAGACCTTCGCACCGCTGGCCGACCACCTGGTCGCGGTCGAGCCGAAGGCGGAGCTGGTCCAGATGTGGGAGCCAGGCGTCCCCCAAGCCCCACTCCCGCAAGATCGGCCAGCTGCCGATCTGCTGGGGCACCGACCGCGACGCCGTGCATCGACCGCGCCCACGAGCTGTTCCGCTGGTTCGGCGGCGGCTGGAAGGTCAACGCCGAGCTGCCCGGCCCGGCCGGCTTCGACGGCGCGTCCCAGTTCGTCACCACGCGACGACGTCGCCGACTCGATCCCCTGCGGTCCCGACCTCGACGCGATCGTGCACGCCGTGCGCGAGTTCGAGGCCGCCGGCTTCACCGACGTGGCCCTGGTCCAGATCGGCGACGAGTCGCAGCGCGACTTCCTCGGCGTCGCCGAGAAGGAGCTGCTCCCCGCCCTGCGCGGCTGAGCGTCAGACCCGGGTCGCAGCCATCCACTCCTCGACGTCGGAGGAGGTGCGGGGGAGGGCCTGCGGAGAGGTTTCGGGAGCCGTCGGCGGTGACCAGGATGTCGTCCTCGATCCGGATGCCGATGCCGCGCATCTCCTCGGGCACGAGCAGGTCGTCGGCCTGGAAGTAGAGACCCGGCTCGACGGTCAGCACCATGCCCTCGGCGAGGGTCGCCCTTGTTGTAGGCCTCGGGAGCCGCCTGGCCGCAGTCGTGCACGTCCATGCCGAGCATGTGGCTGACGCCGTGCAGCGTCCAGCGGGCGTAGACCTTCGACTCCGGGTCGAGCGCCTCCTCGGCGGAGACCGGCAGCAGCTTCAGCGACTCCAGGCCGTGGGCCAGCACCACCATCGCGGCGTTGTGCGGGTCGGTGAACGCCGCACCAGGGCGTACGGCGTCGATGCCGGCCTGCTGGGCGGCGTACACGAGGTCGTAGAGCTCGCGCTGCAACGACGTGAACGTCCCGTCGACCGGGAGGGTGCGGGTGACGTCGGCGGTGTAGAGGTTGTGGCCCTCGACGCCCATGTCGAGCAGGACCAGCTCGCCCGGCGTGATCGGGCCGGTGTTGTCGATCCAGTGCAGCGTCGTGGCGTGGGCGCCGCCGGCGACGATCGAGTCGTAGCCGATGTCGTTGCCCATGGTGCGGGCCCGGCGGAAGAAGGTGCCCTCCAGCCAGCGCTCGCCGTGCTCGATGACGCGGTCCCACTCGGCGACCGAGTCGGTGAACCCGAGCGTGGTGATGTCGCAGGCGGTCTGCAGCTCGGCGACCTCCCACTCGTCCTTGACCAGGCGCATCTCGGAGACGACCCGGGCGAAGTCCTTGTCGAGGGTCTGGTCGGCGGCGACCAGCCGGTCGACCGTCTCGGAGACGCCGCGGTGGACCCGGGTCTTGCCGCTGCGACCGAGGTCGCGCTCGAGGTCGTCGATGTGGCGCACCTCGAGCCCGAGGGAGTCGGAGATCTCCTTGCAGCGACGGGCGGCGACCGGCCCACAGCTCGCCGTACTGCCGGTCGCGGAAGAACTCGTCGGTGTCTCGCTCGGAGCGGGGGCGGGCGTAGAGGACGGACTCGCCGTCCTCGACGACGAGCACGGCGTCGCTGGTCTGGTTGCCGCAGAAGTAGGTGTGGGCGGTGTCGGGGCGGAACCGGTAGTCGGTGTCGTAGGAACGCACCTTGTAGGTGCCGGCCGGGAGCACCAGCCGCTCGCCCGGGAACGCCTCCGCGAGCCGTCTGGCGGCGCTCGGCCGCCCAGCGGCGTGATCGGGTGGGCGGGCAGGTCGAGCTCGCGGTCACCCCAGCCCTGGCGCATGAAGGCGGAGTAGGCGGCCGGCACCGGCGGGTCGTGCGACTCGGTGTGCAGCTCGGCCTCGGGCTGGGACGTCTGGGAGGTCTGGTCGCTCACGCGTCGCAGCCTACGCCGCCCCCAGCGCGTGGTAGCGAAGGAGAAGGGGCCGCTTCGATAGGCTTCCGGCATGGCCGCTGCCCCCCGCGGCACTGTTGCCTTCACAGCCGTGGTGACGGTGTCCGTGCTCTTGTGCGCGGTGCCGATGACGTTGATCGTGGGGATGTCCAGCGCTCCTCGCATCACCGTGCTGGCGGCACTGCTGGCAGCCGTGCCCGTGGGACCGCTCGTCGCCTGCTTCCTCTGGCTCGACCGCTACGAGCCCGAGCCGCGGCATCTCCTGGTCGGCGGCCTGCTCTGGGGTGTCTTCGTCGCGACCGCGGTCGCGCTGCTGCTCGAGGGTGTCGGCGGCTTCGTCGCCGGCCTGTCCGACAAGACGATGCTGGTGGTCGGGGCGCCGATGGCGGAGGAGGCCAGCAAGGGCCTCTTCCTGCTGCTCCTCCTGTGGTGGCGGCGCTCCGAGCTCGACGGGGTGCTCGACGGGATCGTGTACGCGGGCATGGTGGGCGTCGGCTTCGCGTTCACCGAGAACATCCTCTACCTCGCCAGTGCCTACGACGGCTCCGGCGGCGTCGGCCCGGGCGGCGTGCATGCGCTGACCGGCACCTTCGTGCTCCGGTGCCTGGTCAGCCCCTTCGCCCACCCGCTCTTCACGGCCTGCACCGGCATCGGCGTCGGGATCGCGGTCAGCTCCCGCAAGCGCTCCACCCGCATCCTTGCGCCCCTGCTCGGGTACGCCTGCGCTGTGGTGGCACACGCGATCTGGAACTCGGCGACGGTCTTCTGGCCGGACAACTTCGTCCTGGTCTACCTGACCCTGATGGCGCCGGTCTTCCTGCTCGGCGTCGGGCTCGCGCTGTGGGCGCGCCACTCCGAGCGCCGGATGCTGGCCGGTTCCCTGGCCGACGCCGCCCGCCGCGGGCTCCTCCCGGCCACCGACATCGCCTGGGTGGTCGACCTCGAGGCTCGCCGCAACAGCCGCGCCTACGCTCGTCGTACCGCCGGGACGCAGGGGGAGCACGCGATGCGCGAGTATCAGCAGGCCGTGATCGAGCTGGGCTTCCTGCACAGCCGCTACCTGCGCGGCGTACCACCGCCCGACTACGCCGAGCGCGGACAGCGCTACGTCGCACTGATCAGCCGGCTCCGACCCACGATCGCATTCCCCGGACAGGTGGTACCCATCCGATGACCGGCCCGCTGACAGGCCCCATGTCCGGCCCGCTGACCGGCACCGTCACCGGTGCCCAGATGGTCACCTCCCTCGTGCGGCTGCGCGCGGCGCTGCAGGGGGCCACCATGCCGCTGGGCCTGCCGGGCGTCGACGAGAGCCGCGCCGCCCGCGACGAGATGGTCTCCCAGCTGGAGGACTACGTCATCCCGCGGATCGTCACCCTCGAGGCGCCGCTGCTCACGGTCGTCGGTGGGTCCACCGGTGCCGGCAAGTCGACCTTGGTCAACTCCCTGGTCGGCGCCGTGGTGACCGAGTCGGGGGTGCTCCGGCCGACGACGCGGTCACCCGTGCTGGTCTGCAACCCCGCCGACGTCGACTGGTTCCACGCCGACCGCCTGCTCCCCGAGCTCGAGCGGGTCACCCGGCCGACCCACGACCCCCGCGCCCTGCAGGTCGTGATCATGGACGTCGTCCCGCAGGGGCTGGCGATCCTCGACGCGCCCGACATCGACTCGGTCGAGGAGAGCAACCGCCTGCTGGCCGCCCAGCTGCTGGCGGCCGCCGACCTCTGGCTGTTCGTCACCTCGGCTGCGCGCTACGCCGACCAGGTGCCGTGGGACTTCCTGCACCAGGCCGCCGAGCGCTCGGCCGCCGTCGCGATCGTGCTCGACCGCACCCCGCAGGACGCCGTGGCCACCGTGGCGTCCCACCTGGCCCGGATGCTGGCCGCACGCGGCCTCAAGGACTCACCGCTGTTCACCATCGACGAGGTGGAGCTCGACGAGCAGGGCATGCTCCCGCCCGGGCAGGTCGCCGAGATCCGGCGCTGGCTCTCCGAGCTCGGCGCCGACGTCGACGCCCGGCAGCAGATGGTGCAGCAGACCCTCGAGGGCGCCGTCCGCACCCTGACCCGGCGCGCGCACACGGTCGCCGACGCCTGTCTCGAGCAGTCCGGCGCGGCTGAGCGGCTCCGCGACAGCGCGAACGCGGCGTACGACGACGAGCTCCGCACGCTGCTGGAGGCGACTGCAGACGGCACGCTGCTGCGGGGCGAGGTGCTCGTGCGCTGGCAGGAGTTCGTCGGCACCGGCGAGCTGCTGAAGTCGCTCGAGGCCAGGGTCGGCTGGCTCCGCGACCGGATGGTCAACGCCGTCAAGGGCAAGCCCCAGCAGGCCGAGCGGGTCCAGGTCGCGGTCGAGTCGAGCCTGGAGACGCTGATCTTCGAGCACGCCGAGGCGGCCGCCGAGCGCGCCGAGGCGTCGTGGCAGAGCCTGGCCCCTGGTCAGGGCCTGCTCTCCGACGTCGGGGAAGACCTCGGCCGGGCTTCCAAGGGGCTCCGCCGCAAGGCCGAGCGGGCGGTCCGCGACTGGCAGCTCGAGGTGCTCGAGATGGTCCGCTCCGAGGGTCAGGACAAGCGCACGACCGCGCGTTTCCTGGCCTACGGCGTCAACGGGCTCAGCGTCTCGCTGATGATCGTGGTGTTCGCCTCGACCGCCGGCGTGACCGGCGCCGAGCTCGGCATCGCCGGTGGCGGCGCACTGCTCGGGCAGAAGCTGCTCGAGGCCGTCTTCGGTGACCAGGCCGTCCGCAGCCTGGCCGAGCAGGCCCGGCGCAAGCTCGAGGTCCGCGTGCGCGAGCTCCTCGACGAGGAGCGCAACCGCTACCTCGACCTGCTCGCCAGCCTCGGCATCGAGCCCGGGACGGCCGACCGGGTGCGCAACGCGGCCCGGGCGGTCGACGACCTGAGATACGCCGACACCGGCCGGGTCGCACGTCGAGCGCACTGACCGACTACTAGGCTCGGCCGAAACTTCTTCACTCGTGGTGACAAAGGGAGACGATGACCTCCTTGGTGGACGGGGCCCGGCGACTGCTGTCCCGGGGCACCGATCTCGGGACGCGGATCGAGGGACTGCAGGCGGCCGGTGCGGCAGCTCGCGGGCGGCTCGACGACCGCGTGGTCGCCGAGGCCGAGGCCGCCGTGCAGCGGGTCTCCGACCGGCTCGCCCTGGTCTCCCAGCACACCGTTGTCGCCCTCGCGGGCGCCACCGGGTCCGGGAAGTCGTCGACCTTCAACGCGCTGGCCGGGGTCGACCTCGCCTCCGTCGGCGTACGCCGTCCGACCACGTCGTGGGCCACCGCCTGCGTGTGGGGGCAGGAGGGCGCCCCTGAGCTGATGGACTACCTCGGCATCGCGCCCCGCCACCAGATCATGCGTGACTCGCTGCTCGACCTGGGCAAGGAGGACAAGGCGCTGCAGGGCGTCGTCCTGCTCGACCTGCCCGACCACGACTCCACCGAGGTCTCCCACCACCTCGAGGTCGACCGGCTGATCGAGCTGACCGACCTGATGGTGTGGGTGCTCGACCCGCAGAAGTACGCCGACGCCGCCGTCCACGACCGCTACCTCGCGCCGATGGCCTCCCACCGCGAGGTCATGCTCGTGGTGCTCAACCACATCGACGAGGTGCCGGTCGACCGGCGCGACTCGATGATGGCCGACGTCCGCCGGCTCGTCGACGCCGACGGGCTGCACGGGGTGCCGGTGCTGGCGACCAGCGCCCGCACCGGCGAGGGCATCGACGCACTGCGTGACGAGATCGCGCGCCGGGTGCGAGCCAAGGAGGTGACCCGGGCGCGCCTCGAGGCCGACGTCCGCGACGCCGCAACGCGGCTCCAGGCGGCCAGCGGCACCGGCACCCCGCGCGACCTCTCGGGGGAGCGCGTCGACCGGCTCGTGGAGGCCTTCGCCGACGCCGCCGGCGTGCCGGTCCTGGTCGACGCGGTCGACGCGGCGATCCGCGTGCGCGCCAACCGCGCCACGGGTTGGCCGGCGACCGCCTGGCTCTCGCGGTTGCGGCCCGACCCGCTCAAGCGACTCCACCTCGACCTCGGGTCCGCCGCCAAGAGCCTCACCGGCCGCGGCCGGACCTCCATGCCGGAGGCGACCCCGGTGCAGCGCGCACAGGTCGACGGCGAGGTGCGAGCGGTGGCCGACGAGGTGTCGGCGCCTCTGGCGCGGCCGTGGGCCGACGCCGTACGACGAGCGTCGGTGTCACGGCTTCCCGACCTCAACGACCGTCTCGACGTGGCGCTCACCGTGACGCCCCTCGGCGTCCAGCGCCTGCCCGCCTGGACCGGGCTGATGCGGATCCTGCAGTGGCTGCTGCTGATCGTCACCCTGGCCGGGCTCGTGTGGTCGGCGGTGCTGGTGGCCGACCCGTGGCTGGGTGTCGACCGGCCGTCCACCCCTGACGTCGCAGGGTTCCCGGTGCCCGTGATCCTCCTCGTGGGCGGCATCGTGGCGGCGTTGCTGCTCTCGCTCCTGTGCCGGCTGCTGGTCCGCGCCACCGCCCGGTCGCGAGCCCGCGCCGCAGACCGCCGGCTCCGGTCGGCGATCGCCGAGGTGGCCGACGAGCTCGTGGTGACACCGGTCCGGGCCGAGCTCACGGCCTACGACGCGGTCCGGGCCGGGCTGGCCCGCGCGCTGACCTAGCTGTGATGTCCAGGGAGGTTGTACCGATGGGCGTCGGTGAGCCTGCCTGACAGGTGAAGGCCTCCGGTTGTGAAGTGGAGCTGTCTAGTTCACCGCTTCACCGACCGGAGGCCCTCGTGTCCCACGCTAATGCTGCTCTGACCCCTCGAGCCCGTCTGCGGCTCGCCCAACTGATCGTCGACAGCGGCTGGACCTATGCCGCGGCAGCCAAGATGTTCATGGTGGCCCCGCGGACTGCGAAGAAGTGGGCCGATCGCTACCGCAGCGAAGGTCCCGCGGGCATGGCTGATCGCAGCTCGCGACCTAAGACCAGCCCCACTAGGACCAGCCCGGAGCTGGTCCGCCGGATCGTGCGGCTGCGATGGCGTCACCGGCTGGGACCGGTTCAGATCGGTGGCCGGCTCGGTCTGCAGGCCTCGACCGTGCACGCGGTGCTGGTGCGGTGCCGGATCAACAGGCTGTCGCACATCGACCGCGTCACCGGTGAACCCCTGCGTCGTTACGAGCACCCGTACCCCGGGTCGCTGATCCACGTCGATGTCACCAAGTTCGGCAACATCCCTGATGGCGGTGGCCACAGGTTCCTCACCCGTCAGCAGAGCCGCGCCAACGGCATCGCCACCGCCCGTCCAAAACCTGACATCACACCTACGACCTAGCCGCCGGCCCGTGGCTGGGCGGCGTCGGCCCGCTCACCGTCCACAGGAAGCGCTCCCGCCCCCCTCGCCCACAGGCCTACCGCCCACCGGCCGCTCGTCGTCGGTGCGCCTCCGCAGGCTCTCTCCCACACCCACGACACCGTGACGAACAGAGGAGAGACCCATGCACGAGACCTATGTGACCCTGTCCGGCTGGCTGGGCGGCAACGTCGACCTGCGCGACGCCGGCGGCGTCCCGGTCGCGTCGTTCCGCGTCGCCAGCACCCCCCGCCGCTACCAGCGCCGCACCGAGACCTGGGAGGACGGCGACACCCAGTGGTACTCCGTGAACGCCTGGCGCGCCCTCGGCGACAACTGCGCGGCCTCGCTGCGCCGAGGCGACCCGGTGGTGGTGCACGGCAAGCTGAGCGCTCACACCTGGACCAACAAGGCCGGCCTCGAGGTGACCACGTTCGAGGTGGAGGCGGCCTTCGTCGGACACGACCTCAACCGCGGCACCACGGAGTTCCACCGTCGGAAGAAGGCGGTCGAGACGGCCGAGCCGACCGAGCCGGAGGCCGCCTGACCCCTCGCCCCGATCGGGGGTTTCGAGCCCGGGACCCGTAGGGTTTCGGTCCATGGCCGACTACGTCTTCACCCTGCGCAACGTGCGCAAAGCACACGGCGACAAGGTGGTCCTCGACAACGTCACCCTGTCGTTCCTGCACGGCGCCAAGATCGGCGTCGTCGGGCCCAACGGCACGGGCAAGTCGACGCTGCTGAAGATCATGGCCGGGCTCGAGCACGCCAACAACGGTGACGCGATCATCGACCCCGAAGCCACCGTCGGGATGCTCCAGCAGGAGCCGCCGCTGACCGAGGGCAAGACCGTCCTGGAGAACGTCGAGGAGGCCGTGGCCGAGACGCACGCCAAGATGGCCCGCCTCGACGAGCTCTACCTGATGATGGGCGACCCCGACGCCGACCAGGACAAGGTGGCCACCGAGGCCGGCGATCTCCAGAGCGAGCTCGACGCGGCGAACGTGTGGGATCTCGACAGCCGGCTCGACCAGGCGATGGACGCCCTGCGCTGCCCGCCGCCGGACGTGTTGGTCGACAATCTGTCCGGTGGCGAGCGACGCCGCGTCGCGCTGTGCAAGCTCCTGCTCCAGCAGCCCGACCTCCTGCTCCTCGACGAGCCCACCAACCACCTCGACGCCGAGTCCGTGCAGTGGCTCGAGGGCCACCTCGCCTCTTACCCCGGCTGCGTGCTGGCTGTGACCCACGACCGCTACTTCCTCGACAACGTCGCGCAGTGGATCCTCGAGCTCGACCGCGGCAAGGCCCACCCCTACGAGGGCAACTACTCCACCTACCTCGAGACCAAGCAGGAGCGGCTCAAGATCGAGGGGGCCAAGGACGCCAAGCGCGCCAAGATGCTGGAGCGCGAGCTGGAGTGGGTGCGGTCCAACCCCAAGGCGCGCCAGGCCAAGAGCAAGGCACGCCTGTCCCGCTACGAGGAGATGGCCGCTGAGGCCGACCGCAACCGCAAGATCGACACCGCCGAGATCAACATCCCGGCCGGGCCGCGGCTCGGCGACATCGTGCTCGAGGCGAAGGGCCTGGCCAAGGGCTTCGACGGTCGCACCCTGATGCACGACCTGTCCTTCACCCTGCCCCGTGCCGGCATCGTCGGCGTGATCGGTCCCAACGGCGTCGGCAAGACGACGCTGTTCAAGATGATCATCGGCGAGGAGAAGCCCGACGACGGCGACCTGGTCGTCGGCAAGACCGTCAAGATCTCCTACGTCGACCAGAGCCGCGGCGGCCTCGACCCGCAGAAGAACGTATGGGAGGTCGTCTCCGACGGCCTCGACTTCATCAAGGTCGCCAACTTCGAGATGCCGTCACGGGCCTACGTGGCGTCGTTCGGGTTCAAGGGCGCCGACCAGCAGAAGCGGGCGGGCGTCCTGTCCGGCGGCGAGCGCAACCGGCTCAACCTGGCGCTGACCCTGAAGATGGGCGGCAACCTCCTGATGCTCGACGAGCCGACCAACGACCTCGACGTGGAGACCCTGCAGTCGCTGGAGGACGCGCTGCTGGAGTTCCCGGGCTGCGCGGTGGTCACCTCCCACGACCGCTGGTTCCTCGACCGCATCGCCACCCACATCCTGGCGTGGGAGGGCGACGACGACGACGATGCGAAGTGGTTCTGGTTCGAGGGCAACTTCGCGGCCTACGAGGAGAACAAGGTCGAGCGGCTCGGCATCGAGGCGGCCCGGCCCCACCGGGTCACCCACCGGCGACTCACGCGCGACTAGGTCGGTCCTGGGCGCGGATGTCCGCCTCGGGGTGACAGGCGATCAGGTTGTCGCTGACGGCGTTCATGACCCGGCCCAGGGCCAGGAAGTCGTCCGGGGCGGCCAGGTCGACGATGTGCTCCCGCACGCCCTGCACGTGCACATGGGCGGCGGCCTCCAGGACCGAGTACCCGTGGTCGGTCAGGCTGCAGATGATCCCCCGGCCGTCCTCGGGGGAGGACGCACGAACGACCAGCCCGGCGTTCTGCATGCGGGCCACCGTGTGCGTCACCCGGCTCCGGCTGTGGGCCAGGGCGTCGGCCAGCTGGGCCATCCGCATCTGGCGTCCGGGTCGCTCGGAGAGGCGCACCAGGATCTCGTACTCACCCAGCGACAGGTCGAACGCCCGCTGGAGGTCTTCGTCGAGCCGATCGAACAGCAGCGTCACGCCGAGCACGAGTGCACGCCACGACGCCTGCTGCTCGGCGTCGAGCCATCGGGTGCCCCGTCCCTCGCCCATACCGGAAGGGTAGCGAGGGAGGCGGGTGAAGCGGGGACGCGGCGCGTCGCTCAGGCAAGCCGCTCCACGATCAGCGCCATCCCCTGGCCGCCGCCGACGCACATCGTGATCAGGCCTGTGGACTTGTCGTGCCAGTCCAGGGAGTTCAGCATCGTGGCCTGGAGCCGTGCCCCGGTCATCCCGAACGGGTGCCCGACCGCGATCGCCCCGCCGTTGACGTTGAGCCGGTCGAGGTCGATGCCGAGGTCCTGATAGGACGGCACCACCTGCGCGGCGAACGCCTCGTTGATCTCCACGAGGTCGATGTCGTCGATGGTCATGCCCGCGTGGGCGAGCGCGCGCCGCGTGGCCTCGACCGGGCCGAGGCCCATGATCTCCGGCGACAGGCCGCTGACGCCGGTGGCGACGATCCGGGCCAGGGGAGTGATCCCGAGCTCGGCTGCCTTGGTGTCGCTCATGACGATGACCGCGGCCGCCCCGTCGTTGAGCGGGCAGCAGTTGCCGGCGGTGACCACGCCGTCGGGGCGGAAGACCGGCTTCAGCCCGGAGACGCCCTCGAGGGTGACCCCGGCGCGCGGACCGTCGTCGGCGCTCACGACCGTGCCGTCGGGCGTGGTGACGGGGGTGATCTCGCGAGCCCAGAAGCCGTCGGCGTTGGCCTTCTCGGCGAGGTTCTGCGACCGCACGCCGAACTCGTCGAGCTCGAGGCGGGTCAGGCCGCGCAGGGTCGCGACGTTCTCCGCGGTCTGGCCCATCGCGATGTAGGCGTCGGGGAGCCCGCCGTCCGCGCGTGGGTCGTGCCACGTCTCGCCGCCCGAGCCGTGCTGGGCGCGGTCCTGGGTGCGGTCCTGGGCGTCGCCGAAGAGCGGGTTGCGGGTGTCGGGCCAGGAGTCGGAGCTGCCCTTGGCGTAGCGGGAGACCGTCTCGACCCCGGCCGAGACGAACACGTCGCCCTCGCCGGCCTTGATGGCGTGGAACGCCATCCGCGAGGTCTGCACCGACGACGCGCAGTAGCGGGTGATGGTCGCTCCGGGCACGTCGTCCATCCCGTTGATGACGTTGACGATCCGGGCCATGTTGAAGCCGCTCTCGCCCCCTGGGAGCCCACAGCCGAGGTAGACGTCGTCGACGGCGTGCCGGTCGAGCGCGGGGACCGCGTCGAGCGCCGTGGCGATCATCTGCGCGGCGAGGTCGTCGGGCCGGACGTCCTTCAGCGAGCCCTTGCCGGCCCGACCGATCGGGGACCGGGCGGTGGCGACGATGACGGCTTCGGGCACGTGGAGCTCCGATCGAGGTCGGGATGTGGGGGCGTGCTCAGCCTAGTCCGCCCATCAGGACCCCGATCGACTGGCGGACGAACGGCCGGCGCGACCCTTCCGCCAGCGGCAGCGCCCGGAGCAGGACGCCGTCGAACGACGCGACCAGCGTGGCCGCCCGGGCCTCGCTGTGGTCCTTCCCGCGCGCCTCCAGGATCGACGCCACCAGCTCGATGAGCCGCAGCTCGTTGTCGGCGAGGATCTCGGCGAGCTCGGGGTCACGCGCCGAGGCCAGCGACAGCTCCATCCAGGTCAGCAGGCGCTCGCGCTCGTCGAGCCGTCGCATGAAGAAGCTGGTCACGGACTCGATCGCCTGGTCGTCCTCGAGCTGGCAGGTGGCCAGGTCGCGGGCGAGGTTCTCGCAGTCGCCGGTGACACCCTCCGCGACGTACGACGTGAGCGCCGCGACGAGGGCCTGGCGCGTGCGGAGGTAGGCCGAGCAGCTGCCCTCGGGGAGCCCGGCCGCGCGGTCGACGGCTCGGTGGGTGAGCCCCTTGAGGCCCTGCTCGGCGACGACGCGCAGCGCGGCGCCGAGCAGCAGCTCCATGCGCGGGGAGCGCGCGGGCGACTCGGTCACGGGGACGGCCTCCGACTCGGGACGGTGTGACGCGCGAGACTACCCGCCGATTTGATCGGGCAGGGAGAGCGGCGTATCTTCTACATACGTAGAGATTCTACAGAAGTAGAAAGGACTCGACCATGACCCCCTACAGCACCCTGCTCGCCGTCTACCTCACCGTCTTCCTCGCGGTCGCCCTGGTCGCCAGCATGGCCGCACTCGGCACGGCCGCCGATGTCGTCGTGCGCAGCCGCCGCGTCCGGCTGACCCGGCACGAGTCGCCGCGGGCCTACTACGCCCCGCGGCTCGCGCTGCACCGCTGACCCTGCCGCTGACGCACGGCTGGCAGGATCGAGCCGTGCGCCACGTCTACGAGTGCCAGATGCGTCGGGCCGACCAGCATGGCGACACCGTCAGCAACGTCGCCTTCGTGGACTACCTGCAGGAGGCGCGGCTCGACCTCCTGCGCCACCACCACACGTCTCCCGCACCCAACCCCGGCGAGGGACTCGTCGTGGTGAACACGGTCGTGGAGTACGTTGCCCCGCTCCGCCTCTCACAGGCGCCGCTCTTCGTCGCCGTCTGGCCCACCGCGGTCCGGGCGGCGTCGTTCACCTTGGGCTACGAGCTGTTCACCGGCCGGGACGACGACCGGGTCGTGCACGGGCACGCCACGACGGTGCTCACGCCCTACGTCTTCACCTCCGGACGCCCGCGCCGGATGAGCGCCGAGGAGCGCGACCGGCTCATCCCCGCCCTCGAGCCGTCGCCGGTCTCCGACCGGACGCTCGCCGGCGGCAGCCCCATCTGGGGGCAGGCGGTGGTCGAGCGCCCCGTGCACGTGCGGTTCTCCGACATCGACCTGCTCGGGCACGTGAACAACCTGCAGTACCTCGAGTACGCCCAGATCGCCCAGGTCGACCTCCTCGTCGGCGTCCTGCAGGAGGCCCGCATCAACGGCTCGGTGACGACCGTCATCGCCCGCAGCGAGATCGACTACGTCGGCCAGATGAACCTGCGCCCCGAGCCGTACGCCGTGCGAAGCCGGGTCGTGGGGATCGGTGACACGTCGGTGACCTTCGAGCAGGAGGTCCGGGACGGCGAGCGGGTCATGGCGCGCAGCCGGATGGTCGAGGTGAACATCGACGAGGACGAGCACCCCGTGGTGTGGCACCCCCAGCACCGCGAGCTGTTCGAGGGACGCCTGCGCGACGGCGCGGACGGCTGACCCTCAGCCGACCGCGACTCCCAACCCCCGGAGCCGCTTGAGGGCCCGGTGGTGGGCCACCCGTACCGCCGTCGCGCTCATCCCCAGGGCAGCCGCCGTGGACGCCACGTCCAGTCCGACGACGTCGAGACAGGCCACCACTTGGCGCTCGCGCACGGGCAGGTGGGACAGCACCCAGGTCACCCAGCCGTCGGACTCCGGCTGCTGGGCGGCCGACGGAGTCGCGGCCGCGGAGCAGTCGAGGGTCTCCGTGGACGCCGGTGACGTCATCCGGCGACGGCTGCGTCGTTCGACGTTGCGGGCCTGATGGCGGCCGATGCCGAACAGCCAGCCCGCGAAGTCGCTCTCCGAGCCGCGGAAGTCGGCGATCCGGGAGGCCGCCGTCAGCCAGGTCTCGGCCGCCAGGTCGTCCGCCGAGACGCCGGGGTCGCCGGTGGGCAGTGAGCGCAGCCAGACCAGGAGTCGCCCGGCGTGGGCGGTGTAGAGGGCGCGCCAAGCGCCGGGATCGCCTTCCTTGGCCCGCGCGATCGTCTCGTCGTCGGCCGCGACGATCGTGCTCATGGGAGCGCTGCGCCGTCCCCTGAGGTGGACTGAGCGTCGCTGGGACTGTCGCTGGGACTGTCGCTCGGACTGTCACTGGGACTGTCGCTCGGACTGTCGCTCGGGCCGTCGCTGGCGTCGTCGCTGGGGCTGCCGC
The DNA here is from genome assembly GCA_963761085.1 of uncultured Actinomycetota bacterium. Classification (GTDB taxonomy): domain Bacteria; phylum Actinomycetota; class Actinomycetes; order Propionibacteriales; family Nocardioidaceae; genus Nocardioides. Next base: position 377,313 of record CAVXFQ010000007.1, on the reverse strand, counting down.
TGGGATCGTCGCCCGGCTCGCCCGGGCCGGTGGAGTCGCCGTCGCCGTCGTCGCCGCCGTCGCCGTGGTCGCCATCCGTGCTCGCGTGGCGGCTCGGTGCGTCCGTCGGTCCCGGGTCCGGCACGGGTCCGGTGCTCTGGTCGGGCGGGGTGGCGATCTGCGGGGCTGCGGCGACGGTGGTTGCCCCGCTCGGGATGCGGTTCGGGTGCTGGGTGGTCCGGGTGGGGTCGTCGGACCCTCGCGTGTCGTCGTCGCTCGGGGCCGGGGTGCCGACCGACGTCACCGGCGGCAGTGGCTCCGGGTGGGTGTGGGACAGCTGGGTGGCTGCGGCTGCGGCACCGGCAGTGATCGCCGCGACCGCGGCGGCGATCGCGGTCGCTCGCACAGCGGGGCCGCTGAGCGCGGCCGGTAGGACGATGCCGCCCGTCGGCTCCGATGCAGCCGCGAGCTCGGCCAGCCGTCGGACGAAGTCGTCGTCGGGCTCGAGCGTCGGGATCTCCCGCAGGAGCGTCTGGGTCATGGGGTCCTTTCCTACCGCATCCGGGCCGCATCCGGGCCGGAGCCCTCACCCACCCGGGGGAGTGTGGGCGAGGGCTCCGAGATCAGAGGGCGTCAGTCGCCCGAGCTGTCACCCGAGCCGTCACCCGAGCCCTGGTCGTCGCCCGGGCCGTCACTCTGGCCCTGGCCGTCACCCTGCTCGTCACCCTGTCCGTCACCCTGTCCGTCACCTTGCCCGTCGCCCTGGCCGTCGCCCTGGTCCTCAGTGGGGTCCTCGGACGGCTCGTCGCTGGAGTCCTGGGTGGGGCTGTCGGTCGGTTCGTCGCTGGGGTCCTCGGACGGGGTGTCGCTCGGGTTGTCGGTCGGGACGTCGGTCGGGCCCTCGGTCGGGTCCTCGGTCGGGTCTTCGCTGGGGTCGCTCGCCGGGGCCGCGGCAGCCGCGGCGTGGTGCTGGGCGTGGTGCAGCGCGTGGGCGGTCGCGTGCTGATGGCCCTGGCTGCTGTGCGTGACGACGCGCACCGTGGGTGCGGCCGCGTGGCCACCCTTGGCGAACGCGCCCGCGGCGTAGCTGCCGCCCACGGCGATCACGGCGAGGGACCCGCCGATCGCGATCGCGCGGCGGAGGTGGACGCTGGTCATGACACTCCTCGGGGGGATGGGTGCTCGGTCCTGACGACCTGCACCTGTCACGAGGAGGGTGCTGCGTTACATGCCGTTCCAGAACCTGCCCGAAAAGGCAGGTCGCGGGGGTTCACTCGAAGCTGTTGACCATGAACTGCGCAGCGTGCGTGACGTAGTCCCAGAACTGGGCGTCCTGTTCGGGCGGCAGCGCCACCTCGTCGAGGGCGGCGCGGAAGCAGGCCAGCCAGTGGTCCTTGGCGACGGGGGTCACGGCGAACGGCGCGTGCCGCATCCGGAGCCGCGGGTGGCCGCGCTGGTCGGAGTACGTCGTGGGCCCGCCCCAGTACTGCATGAGGAACAGCCGGAACCTCTCCTCGGCCGGCCCGAGGTCCTCCTCGGGGTACAGCGGCCGCAGCACCTCGTCGTCGGCCACGCCCCGGTAGAAGGCGGCGACGACGCGGGTGATCGTCTCCTCGCCGCCGATCTCGTCGTAGAAGGTGCTGCTCACGGCCTCATTCTCGCCGGTGGGTCCGGTCAGGCGTCGGTCGGGGCACCTGCGTCGGCAGTCACGGGCTCGTCGCCGTCGCCCGGCGTCCGGTTCATGACGTACGACGTGGGGAAGGGCGCCTGGATGCCCTCGTGGTCGAAGCGGCTCTTGATCCGCTCCCGCACCACCCGAGCGACCCGCCACTGCTCCATCGGCGCGGTCTTGAGCGTCACCCGCAGGGTGATCGCGTCCTGGGTCACCGCCTCGATGCCCCAGATCTCGGGCTCCTCGATGATCACGCCGTCGAAGTCGTCGTCCTGCCACAGGTCGCGCAGCACGTCGCCGAGCACGCTCTTGACCCGCGGCAGGTCCTCCCGGGCGCTGACCTGGATGTCGAGGACGGTGCGGGCCCAGTTCTGGCTCATGTTGCCGACCCGGAGCAGCTCGCCGTTGCGGGCGTACCAGACGGTGCCGTTGGTGTCGCGGAGCCGGGTCACCCGCAGGCTGACCGCCTCGACCGTGCCGGTGAGCCCGCCACCGAGGTCGACGACGTCTCCCACGCCGTACTGGTCCTCGAAGATCATGAACACCCCGGACAGGAAGTCCTTGACCAGCGTCTGGGAGCCGAAGCCGAGGGCGACGCCGATGATGCCGGCGCTGGCGACGATCGGCCCGATGTCCAGGCCCAGCTCGGCCAGGATCATCGTGATCGCGATGGCGAAGATCACTCCCGCGGCGATGCTCTTCAGGAGGGTGCCCATCGTCTTGGCCCGCTGCACGCGCCGCGTCGACCCCGGCGGTGGCTCGGTGGTGCTGCGGCCGAGCTTGCCGTTGGTCAGCCGGTCGGGAAGGACGCCCACCTCGGCCTTCTTCACCAACCGGTCGATGAGCCGGTCGACGAGCCAGCGCGTCACCAGGGCGATGACGAGGATGGTCGCGATGGCCGCCGCCCTCTTGGCGGTGAAGAGGCCGAGGGCGGACCAGTTCTCCTGGTCGATTCCCATGAAGGCATCGAGCATGCGGACCAGTATCCTCACCCCGTGACCACGAAGTCCCAGGCCCCGCGCCGAGCCGCGCTCGTCGTGGGCTGCGCCACGATCCTGCTCCTGGCCTACGCCGGGCCCGCCTCCGCCGACATCCCCGTGGGCTGGAGCCACCCACCGCCCGTCAACGCGCTGCGCGAGATCACGATCTTCCTCGGCATCCCGCTCCTGATCACGCTGGTGATCCTGGCGTTCCTCTACCTGCCCCCGGTGATCCGGGGCGAGTCGGTGGCCCCGGCCGGTGCGCGTGCCGACGACCAGTGGTTCGGTGGGCGTCGCAAGACCGCCGAGCTGGAGCCCGCGGGCCATGCCTCATCCGACGCCGACGCCGACGCCGACCGCGACACCGGCGGCGCCGGTGGCACCTGGTGACGACGGTGCGCGAGTTCAGCAACACTCAGCGGGTCGCCCTCGACCAGGCCATCCGGGCGGCCGAGCAGGTCTCCCGCTTCGAGTTCTCCGTCTTCGTCGGCGCCGTCGAGGGCGAGCCACGCGCCTTCGCCGAGCACCTGCACGCGTCGCTGGCCACCCCTGAGCGCACCGTGCTGGTGATGGTCGACCCCGTCGCACGGCTGGTCGAGGTCGTCACCGGCAGCGAGGTACGCCGTCACCTCACCGACCACGAGGCCGGCCTGGCCGTGCTCCAGATGCGCGGCGAGTTCGCCAACGGCGACCTGGCCGTCGGCATCAAGCGCGGGTTGAGCATGCTCGCCCTGGCCGCGCGCGCCCCGCGCACGCTGCACGCCGCCACCTGACCGGCAGCCGGGCTACCCCTGGGCGTCCTTGGCCTGGGAAGCGAGGGCGCGCACCAGGTCGGCTCGACCCTCCCGCACGTAGCGCTTGGCCGCGGGGTTGGCCGGCGACTCCTCGAGCCACTGGTCCAGCCGGGCGACCGTCTCCTGGCTGCAGAGCGGAGCCGGGAACGCACCCTCCAGGAAGTCGGAGGCCATGTGCGTGCCGAGCCGCTCCCAGACGTCGTCAGCGGCCGCAAGGTACTGCTCGAGGTAGGGCTCGAGGAGGTCCTCCTGGCCGTGCCGCATGAAGGCGAGCGCGATCGCGCTGTAGGTCCCGTTGGGGATCTCGGGGTTGTCGACCAGGTCGCTCCAGGCCACGGCCTTGGCGGCTGCGTCGGGTCGCGAGGCGCGGGCGGCCGCGGCGTGCTCCTGGCCCGCGATGGTCGCGTCCCGCTCGAGCTCGGCCTCGATCGAGGCGTCGTCGGCGGCGCCGGCCTTGGCCAGACCGGTGACCAGCGCCCAGCGCAGGTCGGTGTCGATGACGAGGCCGTCGATCGCGGCCGAGCCGTCGAGCAGGCCACGCACCTCGGCCGCCCCCTCGTCGGAGACGACCGAGGCGCCGTAGGCGCGCGCGAAGATCAGCTGCGCGTTGCTGCCGGGCTCGGCGGCGTGCAGCAGGTCGCGGAGCCCGCCCTCCCACTCGAGGCGCAGGGCGTCACGCCGCGCCGGGTCGGAGTAGAAGTTGACCGCCAGCGAGGCATAGGCCGGGATGGCCCGGATGCCGAACGAGTCGGTCTCGCTGCCGATGTTGCGCAGCACCAGCCGGACGTAGTCGGAGGCGGCCAGCTCGGCGTCCCGGGCCATGTCCCACGCCGCACCCCAGCACAGGGCCCGGGCCAGCGAGTCATCGAGCAGGCGCAGGTCGGCCACGGCGGTGGTCAGCGAGCGCTCGTCGAGCCGGATCTTGGCGTAGGTGAGGTCGCGGTCGTTGAGCAGCAGCAGGTCGGGCTGTCGCTGCCCGACCAGCTCGGGGATCCGGGTCAGCTCGCCCTCGACGTCGACCTCGACCGAGCGGCGCAGCACGAGCCGGCCTGCCTGCTCGTCGTACAGCCCGATGCCGAGGCGGTGGCGGCGCAGCTGCGGGTGGTCGTCGGCCGCCGTCTGCTGGACGGCGAACGACGCGTAGCTGCCGTCGTCAGCCAGCTCGAACTGCGGGCTGAGCGTGTTCACGCCCGACGTCTGCAGCCACTCCTTGGCCCACGAGTCGAGCTCACGGCCGGAGGACTTCTCCAGCGCGGTCAGCAGGTCGACGAACTCGGAGTTCGCGAAGGCGTGGTCCTGGAAGTACTGCCGCAGGCCGACCAGGAACGGCTCGATGCCGACCCAGGCCACCAGCTGCTTGAGCACCGAGGCGCCCTTGGCGTAGGTGATGCCGTCGAAGTTGGTCTCGACCGCGTGCAGGTCGTAGTTGTCGGCCGCGATCGGGTGGGTCGAGGGCAGCTGGTCCTGGCGCAGCGCCCAGTTCTTCCGGGCGTTGGTGAAGCCGGTCCAGGCCTCGGCGAACTCCGTGTTCTCCACGGCCGCGTGGTAGCACGCCCACTCCGCGAACGACTCGTTGAGCCACAGGTCGTCCCACCACTTCATGGTGACCAGGTCGCCGAACCACATGTGGGCCATCTCGTGCAGGATGCACGAGGCGCGGAACTCGTAGAACGCGCCGTCCTGGCGGCTGCGCGGGAGGTACTCGTCGCGGATCGTCACCGCGCCGGCGTTCTCCATGGCGCCGGCGTTGTACTCCGGGACGTAGAGCTGGTCGTACTTCACGAACGGGTAGGGGAAGGCGAAGGCGTCCTCGAAGAACTCGAAGCCCTGCTTGGTGACCGTCAGCAGCTCGTCGACGTCGAGGTGGTCGACCACCGACTGCCGGCAGTAGTGGCCGAGCGGGATCGTGCCGTGCGGGCCCTCGTAGGAGTCCTGGTGCTCGTGGTACTCGCCGGCGATCAGGCCGTGATGTAGGTCGACATCCGCTTGGACTCGGGGAAGCTCCAGCGGGCCCTGCCCCCGTCGAGCTCCTCCGGCTCCGGCGTCGGGGCGTTGGAGACGACCTTCCAGTCGCTGGGGGCGACCACGGTCCAGGTGAAGACGGACTTGAGGTCGGGCTGCTCGAAGGTGGTGTACACCCGCCGGGCGTCGGGCACCTCGAACTGCGTGTAGAGGTAGACCCGGCCGTCGACGGGGTCCACGAAGCGGTGGAGACCCTCGCCAGAGTGGGAGTAGGCGCAGTCGGCGCGCACGACCAGCTCGTTGTCGGCCTGCAGGCCGGTCAGCCGGATCCGGCTGTCCTGGTACGACGAGGCCTCGTCGACCCGCTCGCCGTTCAGGGTGATCTCGTGGATGATCGCGCCGACCAGGTCCGCGAACGTCTCGGCTCCGGGCTCGGAGCAGGTGAAGCGCACGGTGGTGGTGGAGGCGAAGGTCTTGTCGCCCGTCGTGAGGTCCAGGTCGATGGAGTACGACGTGACGTCGAGGAGGGCGGCACGGTTGGCGGCCTCTTCCCGAGTGAGGTTGGTTCCAGGCATGGCGTGATCCTGCCACTCGGCGTGACGGTCGTAACGTCCCGTGGCCGATCACGAATCGGTGTCGGGTGTCGGCCCCCGCGGGAATGGTCATCGTCGGCCACGGGTTGGGACCTGACATGACCCTGCTCTCGGAAGATCTCGACCAGGACGCCGGTGGCCACCGCAGAGGACGTCGCCGACTTCTGGTTCGACCCCCTGTGCCCGTTCGCCTGGATCACCTCGCGGTGGATCCTCGAGGTCCAGCAGGTGCGCGACATCCAGGTGCGCTGGCACGCGATGAGTCTCGTACTTCCTCAACAAGGACCGCGACCTCGACCCGGAGTACCAGGCGAAGGTCTCCCGCGGGCTGCCGTCGGCCGGGTGCTGATCGCGACCGAGCAGAAGCTCGGCGCGGAGGCGCTGGACCCCCTCTACACCGCGCTCGGCGAGCGGATCCACCACGACAAGGGGGAGCTCGGCCGTGACGCTGGTGGAGTCGTCGCTCGCGGCCGCCGGACTGCCCGCAGAGCTGGTCGAGGCGATGGACGACGCGTCCTACGACGACGCGCTGCTGCGCCTCGCACCAGGAGGCGATCGACCGGGTGGGCGACGACGTGGGCACGCCGACGATCGCCTTCAACGGCTCGGCGTTCTTCGGGCCGGTGCTGAGCAGGATCCCGCGCGGCGAGGACGCCGGCCGGATCTGGGACGGCACGATCGTGCTGGCGGACTTCGACTACTTCTTCGAGATCAAGCGCACCCGCACCGGCGAGCTCGACCTCTCCTGAAGCCGGGGAGCCAGGGCTGGCCGCCGACTCCGGCCCGATCCGCCCCGGCCGGAAAACCCGTGGCGTCGCCTCACTAGGCTTCCACCCATGAGTCATGTCCTGTCCGCCGTCGCCTGGCCCTATGCCAACGGCCCTCGCCACATCGGCCACGTGGCCGGTTTCGGCGTGCCGTCCGACGTCTTCAGCAGGTACATGCGGATGGCCGGCCACGACGTGCTCATGGTCTCCGGCACCGACGAGCACGGCACGCCGATCCTGGTGGCCGCCGACGCCGCCGGGGTGAGCGCGAAGGACCTCGCCGACAAGAACAACGGCGTGATCGTGCAGGACCTCGTCGACCTCGGCCTGTCCTACGACCTCTTCACCCGGACCACGACCGGCAACCACTACCGCGTGGTCCAGGAGCTGTTCACGACCGTCCACCGCAACGGCTACATGGTCGAGCGCACCACCCGGGGCGCGGTCAGCCCCTCGACCGGACGCACCCTGCCCGACCGCTACATCGAGGGCACCTGCCCGATCTGCGGCTACCACGAGGCGCGCGGCGACCAGTGCGACAACTGCGGCAACCAGCTCGACCCCACCGACCTGATCAACCCCCGCAGCAAGATCAACGGTGAGACCCCGGAGTTCGTCGAGACCGAGCACTTCTTCCTCGACCTGCCCGGCACTCGCCGACGCGCTGACGGCGTACGTGAAAGGGCGCGAGGCCGGTGGCACCTGGCGGCCCAACGTCATCAAGTTCTCCCTCAACCTGATCGAGGACCTCAAGCCGCGCGCGATGACCCGCGACATCGACTGGGGCATCCCGGTGCCGGTCGACGGCTGGCGGGACAACCCGAACAAGCGGCTCTACGTCTGGTTCGACGCCGTGATCGGCTACCTCTCGGCCTCCATCGAGTGGGCTCGCCGGCTCGCGGCGACCCCGAGCGCTGGCGCGAGTGGTGGAACGACCCGGAGGCGCTTGTCCTACTACTTCATGGGCAAGGACAACATCGTCTTCCACTCGGTCATCTGGCCGGCCGAGCTGCTGGCGTACGACGGCAAGGGCGCGCTGGGCGGCGAGCCCGGGGCCGTTCGGCGACCTCCAGCTGCCGACGGAGATCGTCTCCAGCGAGTTCATGACCATGGAGAGCAAGCAGCTCTCCACCAGCCGTGGCCACGTGATCCTGGTCGGCGACATGCTGGCTCGCTACCAGCCGGACGCGCTGCGCTACTTCATCTGCGCGGCCGGGCCGGAGACCTCCGACGCCGACTTCACGTGGGCCGACTTCGTCCTGCGCACCAACTCCGAGCTGGTCGCCGGCTGGGGCAACCTGGTCAACCGCACGGCCACGATGATCGCCAAGAGCTTCGGCGAGATCCCGGCCGCCGGGCCGCTCGAGCCGGTCGACGAGGCCGTGCTGGCCGCCGTACGCGCGGGGTTCGACACCGTCGGCGACCTGGTCGGCCGGCAGCGGCTGCGCTCCGGCATCGCCGAGGCGATGCGGGTCGTGGGCGAGGTGAACAAGTACCTCACCGCCACCGAGCCCTACAAGATGAAGGACGAGTCGCAGCGCGAGCGCCTCGGCACCGTGCTCCACGTCGCCGCCCAGTGCGTGCTCGACTGCAACACGATCCTGGCGCCGTTCCTGCCGTTCTCCGCGAACGCCGTGTGGCAGGTCTTCGGGGGCGAGGGCGAGTTCATGCCGATGCCGCACACCGAGCACGTCGAGGACCTCGACCCCGGCGACGGAGCAGGCCTCCACGTCTACCCGATCATCACCGGCGACTACTCCGCGACGCCGCACTGGGAGTCGCGTCCGGTCGTGGTCGGGCAGAAGGTCGACAAGCCGACGCCGGTGTTCACCAAGCTCGACCCGTCGGTGGTCGACGACGAGCTGGCCCGGCTCGAAGCCTGACGCAGGGGACGCTCAGCAGCCGTAGTAGTAGCTCGGGTCGGAGGGCCGCCGTGTCGCGTGTGGTCACGACGGCCGTCACGATGATCAGGCGCACTTTCCAGGCATGGGGTCCAGATGCTTGGACACCCCGTGCGCAACTCGCGAAAGTGGCTCAACCCTCGCGCGCGACGGCGTACACCGACGGGAGCAGGGCGAGCCCGTTGACCACGATCGAGAAGACCAGGAACGCGACCGCCCAGCCGTGGTGCCCGGCGTCCCAGAGCGCGAGGGTGGCCAGGCAGAAGACCAGCACCTTGACGACCTCGCGACGGCCGTGGGAGCCGTAGGGCGCCTTCGGCGACGCGAACATCCACCACACCGCCATGGCGAGCAGGGGGAGTGCGACCACGAGGAGCAGTCGTGGCGTCCCGACCTGCCAGCCCCACACCCCGAACGCCGCCATCGCGAGCAGCTCGTCGAGGAAGACGAGCGCCAGCACCGCCCACGCGAACCCGACCACGCTGCTCAGAAGCCTCGGCCGGCGTAGGGGCGGACGTCGGTGCGGAAGGCCCGCCACAGGTCACGTGCCGCCCCGGGCCGGTGCTCGGCGACGACGCCGGCTCGAGCCTGGGCCAGGAGGTTGGCACCGCCGAGGAAGGCCGCTCCCAGCGCCGCGACCGGGAGCGACAGCTCCGCCACGTCGTCGGTGCGGGTCACGTCGGCGGCGCCGTCCTTGACCCGGATCCGCCACCGACCGGCGTTCCACGGGGCGGCGTCGTCGTCGACGTCGACCACGACGTCGCACTCGGCCTCGTAGCCGCGGGACGCGAGGGCGGGTGCGAGGTCGACGAGCCGGATCCAGACGCTGTCGTAGGGCCGGACGTCGCCCAGCCCGCGCGGGCCGGCCACCCACGACAGCAGCGGGTCGTCCTCGCCGATGCCGTGGACCTTGATCGTCCCGGACAGGTCGAGGTCGACCAGTCGGCGAACCAGCGCCAGTCGTGCGGCCGGCGCCCCGAAGAGGCCCCGCGTCTCGACCTCGGCGGCCGGCCGGGAGTTGGGCCACCTGTGGGTGCGGGTGAACACGACGTAGCCGACGTCGCGTCCGTCGCGGACCGCGAAGAGCACGCGGGCCGGCTCACCCTCCCGCAGCCGCTCCTCGGACGAGATCCGGCTGAGCTCGGCGTAGAACCCGTCGTCGCCGACCACCGTGCCGACGTTGGTCGCCAGCAGGTCGAGGTCGACCTGGCGGCGTCGCTGCGACACGCCGTCGTCGTCGACCGTCGCGAACCGCGTGGTGATGGCCTCGGCCTCGGCGTCGAGGTGCGGCGCGGTCAGCGTGGTGCCTCGACCGAGCTCGATGCTCAGCTCGAGGGAGGCGAGGCCGTAGCCGTGGCGGCCGTAGATCCCCGGCTCGCTGGCGTGGAGGCCGGAGACGACCACTCCCTCGCGGTGGGCCTGCTCGAAGTGGTGCCGCATCATCGCGGTGAGGATCCCGCGCCGACGGTGGTCGGGGTGGACGCCGACCCAGGTCAGGCCGGCCATCTCGAGGGCGCGGCCGGCGCCGGCGCCGTCGGGCACCGACACCTGCATCGGCCGCACGCCGTAGATGCCGGGGTACGTCCCGGGGTCGCCCTCGTCGTCACTGACCACCTCGGCGGCGAAGCGCTGGTCCTCGGGGACGCCGATCAGCTGGAGGTCGACGGGGTCCTGGCTCAGCGTGTCGAACCAGACCAGCTTGTCGGAGGCCAGGAACCGCTCGGGGTCGGTCGCGCGGTCCACTCGGTAGTCGGCGCGCTGCGTGTCAGACATGGCCACCAGGAAACCCGTCGGCGAGGGCGCGTGTCCATCCACTTTGGCCCCTTCGGGCTGCCCGGTGTCGGGGGGTGCTGGAACACTGACCCCATGCGCGTCCACCTCGGCACCGACCATGCCGGCCTCGACCTCAAGCAACACCTCGTCCAGTGGCTCACCGACCACGGCCACGAGCCTGTCGACCACGGGGCGTTCGTCTACGACGCCGTCGACGACTACCCCGTCTTCTGCCTCCGTGCGGGCGCAGGGGTCGTCGCCGACCCCGGCAGCCTCGGCGTGGTGATCGGCGGGTCCGGCAACGGCGAGCAGATGGCGGCCAACAAGGTCAAAGGGGTACGGGCCGCGCTCGTGTGGAGCGAGGAGACCGCACTGCTGGCCCGCCAGCACAACGACGCCAACGTGATCTCGGTGGGTGGCCGGATGCACACCCTCGACGAGATGACCCGGTTCGTCGAGCTCTTCCTCGACACCCCGTTCTCGGCCGAGGAGCGGCACGAGCGCCGGATCGCGATGCTCACCGACTACGAGCAGACCGGCGACCTCCCGCCGATGCCCGACTCCCAGGTCCATGCCTGAGGGCCACACCCTCCACCGCCTCGCCACCGCGCTCACCGACGCGTTCGCCGGACACCCGGTCCGGGTCAGCAGTCCACAGGGGAGGTTCGGCGCGGAGGCGGCCCAGCTCGACGGCACGATCCTGCTCGCGGCCGAGAGCGCCGGGAAGCACCTCTTCCTCGACTTCGACGCCGACCGGGTCGTCCACATCCACCTCGGGCTGATCGGCGGCTTCGACGTCCATCGTGACGCCGGCGAGGTGCCGGCGCCGGTCGGGCAGGTCCGGCTGCGCCTGGTCGGCGGGGCCCGCTTCCCCGACCACCCGTCGTACGCCGACCTGCGCGGCGCCACCCAGTGCGCGCTGGTCACCGGGTCCCGGCGTGACGAGGTGGTCGCCAAGCTCGGCCCCGACCCCCTGCGTGCCGACGCCGACCCGACGCGGGCCTGGGCCCGCATCTCGCGGAGCCCCCGCACGATCGGTGACCTGTTGATGGACCAGGGCGTCCTCGGCGGCGTGGGCAACGTCTACCGGGCCGAGGTCCTGTTCCGCCACAAGATCCACCCGCTGCGGCCCGGCAACACGCTGCGGGTCGGCCAGTGGCGCGCGATCTGGGACGACCTGGTCGAGCTGATGGCCGAAGGCGTCCGCACCGGCCGCATCGACACCGTCCGCCCCGAGCACACCCCCGAGGCGATGGGGCGGCCACCGCGTCGCGACGACCACGGGGGAGAGGTCTACGTCTACCGCCGTACCGGACAGCCGTGCCTGGTGTGCGGCAGCCTGGTGCGCACCGACGTGCTGGTCGGGCGCAACATCTTCTGGTGCCCGCGCTGTCAGCGGCGGTTCCGCTCGCGTGGCTCTACAGTGTCCACCGGACACCGCGGGACGGGACGCTGACCATGACCACTGTGACCTCAGGGACGACCGGATCCGGGCCGGAGCCCGCCCCCGGTCGTGCGCGCCGTCGCCGCAAGCCGTGGTTCGACGCCGGCCCCGAGCCGGAGCGGCTGTCGTTCGCCTTCTTCTTCCTGTTCGCCACGCTCGTCGGGCTCGCGATGCTGGCCTTCCCCGACTACGTCTCCATCACCACCATCGTCCTGCCCCTGGTGATCGGCAGCCTGTTCCTCGGTCCGCGTGAGCTGCCCTGGTACGTCGTCTACAACGTCGTGCTGCTCACCCTCGCCCTGCCGCGGGTGCCCAACTTCAACAACCGCACGATCTTCACCGTCCTGGTCCTGTTCCTGCTCGCGTTCGTGATCATGCTGACCTCGTTCCGCCGGTCCCGCCTCGGCATCGCCGGGACGATGGGGGAGTCGATGCTGACCGAGCTCAGCGACCGGATCCAGGGGCAGGGAGTGCTGCCCGACCTGCCGCGGCCCTGGCACGCCGAGTCCGAGATCCGCTCTGCGGGCGGCACCCGCTTCTCCGGTGACTTCTTCGTCGTCGGTGACGTGGCGACCGGACGGCTCGACGTGTCGGTCGTCGACGTGTCGGGTAAGGGCGACCGGGCCGGCACCCGCGCGCTGCTGCTGGCCGGGGCCATGGGCGGCCTCGTGACCGCGGTCGACCCGGCCGACTTCCTGCCCGCCACCAACGCCTACCTGATCAACCACCCCTGGCAGGACGGCTTCGCCACCGCCATCCATCTCAGCGTCGACCTGGCCGGTGGTGACTTCCGGGTCTGGACGGCCGGCCATCCTCCGGCGCTCCACTGGCGGGCCGGCGCGGGCCGCTGGGCGCCGGTCGACTCCGAGGGGCCGATGCTCGGCCTGATGGAGGAGGGTGAGTTCCGCGGCGCGACCGGCACGCTCCGGCCCGGCGACGCGCTCATGCTCTACACCGACGGCATGGTCGAGAGCCGCAGGGAAGACATCGGCATCGGCATCGACCGCCTGATCGGACAGGCCGACCGGCGGCTGCGCAGCAACTTCTCCGGCGGTGCGGCGATGCTCGTCGACAGCGCCGGTTCCCGTGCCGACGACCGGGCGCTCCTGGTCGTCTGGCGCGACTGAGCCGGGCCCGCAGACCGTTTGGAGGACCTACCCTCGGGTGTGGCACCATGACCACGCGCGTCATGCGGGGAGGGCTCGAGATCACGTCAGGGCTCGGCTCGCCGGCCGTGCGCGGACGTAGCTCAATGGTAGAGCCTCAGTCTTCCAAACTGATGACGCGGGTTCGATTCCCGTCGTCCGCTCGCAGGTGGTTTCCGGCCCCTCCCCGCTGACTTTCAGGGGAGGTCGGGAGGTGCCGCGCGGGGCGTAGCGTAGTGGCTAGCGCGCCTGCTTTGGGAGCAGGAGATCGCAGGTTCGAGTCCTGTCGCCCCGACCAGCAGTCAGACTCTGCGGTGTCTGTCTCGGGTCGGCTCCGAGAGGTGCTCGGCGGCAGTTAGGACTGCCCTTCGGAGGTGCCCTACGCTGGGCAACGCCGTACGAGCGGCTCCTTGCGCCGTGCCCCCCGGTCCCGCCGAGCCGGTCCGCGCCTGCCGCCGTACCCCGTCCCGCATGCTCGGTGAATAGAGGAGAACAGCAGTGAAGAGCGCCGTCGAGACCTTGGGCCCGACCCGAGCCAAGCTCACCGTCGAGGTCCCCTTCGAGGAGCTCAAGCCGAGCCTCGACAAGGCGTACAAGACGATCGCCGAGCAGATCAACGTGCCCGGCTTCCGCCGCGGCAAGGTCCCGCCGATGGTGATCGACCGCCAGGTCGGGCGCGGCGCCGTGCTGGAGCAGGCGATCAACGAGGTCGTGCCGCAGAAGTACGTCGAGGCGCTGCAGACCCACGACCTCCAGCCGCTGGCGCAGCCCGACATCGAGGTCACCCGGATGGAGGACAACGAGGCGATCGAGTTCACCGCCGAGGTCGACGTCCGGCCCGAGATCGAGGTGCCCGACTGGCACGGCCTGGTCGCCGAGGTCGAGGACGTCGAGGTCAGTGACGACGACGTGACCGAGCAGGTCGACGCCCTGCGTGAGCGCTTCGGCACCCTCACCGACGTCGACCGCCCGGCCCAGGACGGCGACTTCGTGGTGATCGACCTGGTCGCCACCCAGGGCGGCGAGCCCGTCGAGGGCGCCGAGGTCTCCGGGATGTCCTACCGGGTCGGCCGGGGCGGCATGATCGACGGCCTCGACGAGGCCCTGGCCGGCATGACCGGGGGCGAGGAGAAGCTCTTCGGCTCCCAGCTGGTCGGCGGCGACCTGGTGGGCGAGGACGTCCAGGTGCAGGTCAAGGTCTCCCAGGTCCAGGAGCAGCAGCTGCCCGAGCTCGACGACGAGTTCGCCCAGCTCGCCTCCGAGTTCGACACCGCCGACGAGCTCACCGACGACGTACGCAGCCGGCTCGGCAACGGCAAGCGCCTCGAGCAGGCCGCGGCCGCGCGTGACGCCGTCCTCGAGAAGCTCCTCGCCCTCGTCGAGGTGCCGCTGCCCGACTCGCTGGTCGCCGACGAGCTCAACGAGCGCCGGGGCAGCGTCGAGCAGCAGCTGATGTATGCCGGGATCACCCTGGAGAAGTACCTCGAGGACGAGGGCCAGACCCAGGAGGAGTTCGAGGCCGACCTCGAGCGGCGCGTGCACGACGCCCTCGCGGCCCAGTTCGTCCTCGACGCGGTGGCGAACGAGCTCGAGCTCGGGGTCGACCAGAACGAGCTGACCCAGCACATGGTCCGCCGGGCGCAGCAGTCCGGTCAGGACCCGCAGGAGTTCGCCAACCACATGTTCGAGCACAACCACATCCCTGACCTGGTCGCCGAGATCCGGCGCGGGAAGGCGCTCGCGGAGATCGTGGAGAGCGCGACCGTCACCGACGCCTCGGGTCACCCCGTCGACCTGAAGAACCTCCGCCCGGACGGCACCATCGGTGACCCGACCGAGGCCGAGGCCGAGGCCGTCGAGTCGGCGACCGAGGGGACCGCGACCGACGAGGCTGCGACCGAGGAGTCCTGACGCCCCGTCGGCCCGTCGGTCGTTGACCTACCCTCGGTAGGTCCGTGACCATCGGGTCATGACGGCCGGCTCGGTACCCCGCGTGCTCGACGCGGCCGCGCTGCTCTGGGAGATCGCCGACGAGGTCGTCGTCCGCACCGTGCGCGACACCCACGTGGCCTGGCTCGACCGGGTCCACGGCATCCTGCGGCGCCGCGCCGTCGATCCCGGTGGGGTGGCACCCCTGAGGGAGGTCGTCCACCGCGGCGTCGCCGCCGGGGTGTACGGCGGGCTGGGTGCGGGCTGCCGGGGCGCCGCCGCGGGGCTCGGTGCCCTCACCGACCGCGGAGTCGGTCCGGCGCTCGAGGACACGCCCCGCGGGCGGTTCCTCACCTCCGCGGTCGACGGGATCATCGGCGACCGGCTCGCGCGCGAGCGGCCGCGCCTGGCCGTCCCCCTCGCCGTACGACGGGGCGGGCGGGACGTGCCCGCCGACCCGGACGCGCTGGCCGCCGCGTTCCCCTCCGCCACCGGACGGGTCGCGGTGCTCCTGCACGGGCTGTCGGAGAATGAGTCGGCGTTCGACCGCCGGCGCGACGAGGTCGGTGCGACGTACGCCGAGACCCTGGCCGCCCTGGGCTGGACCCCGGTGCTGCTGCGCGCCAACACCGGGCTCGGCGTGCGCGAGAACGGCGTGGTACTCGACCTGGTGCGCGGGCTCGGCGAGGAGGTGCCGCCGCTGCCGCACACGCGCTACCACCCGGTCTCGGCGACGCTGGCCCGCTCGCCGCACCACCCCGTGAGCCGGTTCCTCGGCGACCTGCTGGTGCGGCAGCCGTCGGCCTACGGCCGTTCGAGGAGGCAGCCGGGGCTGTTCCCCGGTGCCGACGAGCTGCACCTGCCCGCCACCGGGCACCTCGACCTGCTGAACCATCCCCAGGTGCACACGGCGCTGCGCACCTGGCTCGGCTGACCGCCCTGCGGGCACGAATCTGCTGTCGGCGAACAGGGGCCCCTTCGGCGTGGAAGCGTCGGTCGTTACGGCTAGGGTCGCAGACGTGAACGACTACTCGCCCACACCGCAGTCCCCGCAGCTGAACGGGGGAGGAGCCGGCTACGGCCTCGACGACCACATCTACCAGCGGCTGCTCAAGGAGCGGATCATCTTCCTGGGCTCCGAGGTCCGCGACCAGAACGCCAACGCGATCTGCGCCCAGCTCCTGCTGCTGTCCGCGGAGGACCCGAAGACCGACATCTTCCTCCACATCAACAGCCCCGGTGGCTCCGTCGACGCCGGCATGGCGATCTACGACACGATGAACTACATCCCCTGCGACGTCGCCACGGTCGGCATGGGCCTGGCTGCCTCGATGGGGCAGTTCCTGCTCTGCGCCGGCGCCAAGGGCAAGCGCTACGCCCTGCCCCACGCGCGGATCATGATGCACCAGCCCAGCGGCGGCATCGGCGGCTCGGCCTCCGACATCAAGATCCAGGCCGAGCAGAGCCTCCTGCTGAAGAAGCAGCTCACCGAGCTGCAGGCGGTGCACACCGGTCAGAGCGTGGAGCAGATCGAGCTCGACTCCGACCGCGACCGCTGGTTCACCCCCCAGCAAGCGCTCGAGTACGGCTTCATCGACCACGTGATCACCAGCGCCAGCGAGGCTGCCGACGAGGGCCGCCCGGCCCGATAGTGAGGACGCACCCATGAACTACTACATCCCTCAGTGGGAGGAGCGGACGTCCTACGGCTTCCGCAGGATCGATCCCTACGGCAAGCTCTTCGAGGACCGCATCATCTTCCTCGGCACGCCGATCTCCGACGACGTCGCCAACGCGGTGATGGCCCAGCTGCTCTGCCTGGAGTCGATGAACCCCGACCAGGACGTGCAGATCTACATCAACAGCCCCGGTGGCTCGTTCACGGCGCTGACCGCGATCTACGACACGATGAAGTTCATCAAGCCCGAGATCCAGACCGTCTGCCTGGGCCAGGCCGCCTCCGCGGCCGCCGTCCTCCTCGCGGCCGGCACGCCGGGCAAGCGGCTCGCCCTCCCCAACAGCCGGATCCTGATCCACCAGCCCTACACCGAGGGCACCGGTGGCCAGATCTCCGACCTCGAGATCCAGGCCAACGAGATCATCCGGATGCGAGGGCTCCTCGAGCGGATGCTCGCCGACGCCAGCGGCAAGGACCCGGACGAGGTCTCCCGCGACATCGAGCGCGACAAGATCCTCACCGCCGAGCAGGCCGTCGAGTACGGCCTCATCGACGCGGTGCTCAACTCCCGCTCGGGAGCCCCAGCCCTGGTCTGAGCGGTCCGCCCCGACCCGGCGCGTCTGCCGGGGAACGGGTGGCCACTCAGGCAAAGATCCATGGTGGGATGCTCCCAAAGCGGTCCAGAACAGGTACCGTCGAAAGAAGCTCTCCCCCCAGCAGTGCACCGGCCCACCTCGGCCGGTCTGAACCGGAGGATGACCGCCCGTGGCACGTATCGGTGACGGAGGCGACCTGCTGAAGTGCTCGTTCTGCGGGAAGAGCCAGAAGCAGGTCAAGAAGCTCATCGCCGGTCCCGGCGTCTACATCTGTGACGAGTGCATCGACCTCTGCAACGAGATCATCGAGGAAGAGCTCAGCGAGGGCAGTGAGGTCAGCCTCGAGGAGCTGCCCAAGCCCCGCGAGATCTTCGAGTTCCTCAACTCCTACGTGATCGGCCAGGAGCGGGCCAAGAAGACCCTCGCGGTCGCGGTCTACAACCACTACAAGCGCGTCCAGGCGGGGCTCCGCCCGACCTCGGCCAAGCACTCCAAGGAGGAGTCGGTCGAGGTCGCCAAGTCCAACATCCTCGTGATCGGCCCGACCGGCTGCGGCAAGACCTACCTCGCCCAGACCCTGGCCCGGATGCTCAACGTCCCGTTCGCGATCGCCGACGCCACGGCCCTGACCGAGGCTGGCTACGTCGGCGAGGACGTCGAGAACATCCTGCTCAAGCTGATCCAGGCCGCCGACTACGACGTCAAGAAGGCCGAGACCGGCATCATCTACATCGACGAGATCGACAAGGTCGCCCGCAAGGCGGAGAACCCCTCGATCACGCGTGACGTCTCCGGTGAGGGCGTCCAGCAGGCGCTGCTCGAAGATCATCGAGGGCACCACCGCCTCGGTGCCCCCTCAGGGCGGCCGCAAGCACCCCCACCAGGAGTTCATCCAGATCGACACGACCAACATCCTGTTCGTCGTGGGCGGCGCCTTCGCCGGGCTCGAGCACATCATCGAGCAGCGCGTCGGCAAGAAGACGCTCGGCTTCACCGCCGAGGTCAAGGGGGTCGAGGAGCGCGACGCCGACGACCTGTTCGCGCAGGTGCGACCCGAGGACCTCACCAAGTTCGGCCTGATCCCCGAGTTCATCGGCCGGCTCCCGATGATCGCCACGGTCAACAAGCTCGACGTCGAGGCGCTGATGGAGATCCTCACGGTCCCGCGCAACGCGTTCGTCAAGCAGTACCAGAAGCTCTTCGAGATCGACGACGTCGAGCTCGAGTTCACCCCCGAGGCCATCCGCGCCGTCGCCGTACGCGCGCTCGAGCGTGGCACCGGCGCCCGTGGCGCCCGCGCGATCCTCGAGGAGGTGCTCCTCCACGTGATGTACGACGTGCCGTCGCGCGACGACATCGGCAAGGTCATCGTCACCGAGGAGGTCGTCGTCGACGACGTGGCGCCCACCCTGGTGCCGCGCGAGTCCGAGGCGAAGAAGAAGAAGTCCGCCTGACCCCGGCCCCGGGGTCCCGCCCCGATCATCGGGGCTAGTCCCAACTGATCATTTCCGGGTCATTTCATCGGCGATCGGGCGGTCGGGCTCGCCGTGCCGTGCATGGGCCCGCCACACTGACCGCTCACCGTCACTGGGTCCTTGAGGGGGGCACGTCCGTGGGGGCCGATCGCAGGGGTCCATTGGCGGCGTTCATCGTCGTCGCGATCATCGCCGCCATCGTGCTGGTGACCGCGGTCCGCAGCCAGGCCGCGGAAGAGCACGGCCAGCACATCGCCTGGTCCCGGCCGGCCGACACTCACCGCTGACCGCGGGGCTCACGCCTCCGGCGCGACCGTCGCGGTGACGCTCAGCTCCGCGTCGTCGGTGACGACGTAGGTCGGCGCGGCCGTCACGCGCCCCGCGCGCATCAGGTCGCTCTCGGCGAGGCCGGACCGCGTCGAGGATCGCCTGCGGCCCACGAAACTCCACGGCCGACAGCTCGTGGCGCATCGAGACCTTGGCCTGCGACTTGGCCCCGCGGATGCCGATCAGCGCGGCGGCCACGGCGTCGAGCATGGTCGGGTCACCCTCGACGCCGCCGAGGTCGGAGACCTCGGGCCACGCCGACCGGTGGATCGAGCCCGGCTGCCACCACGACCAGACCTCCTCGGTGACGTAGGGCAGGATCGGGGCGAGCAGCCGTGAGCTGGACGTGAAGGGCCAGCGCCAGGGTCGCCTGGGCCGACGCGGTGTCGGCGCCGCCGCCCTCGTGGTAGGCCCGCTCCTTGACCAGCTCGAGGTAGTCGTCGCAGAACTCCCAGAAGAACTTCTCGGTCGCCTCGAGCGCCGTCGTGTAGTCGTAGGCGTCGAAGCCGGCGGTGGCCCGCTCGACGACGTTCGCCAGCCGCGCGACGCAGTGCACGGTCGACCGGCTCGGTCACCGCAGCCGGGTCGGGGTCGGTCGCACCGACGTTGCCGAGCACGAACTTCGAGGCGTTGAGCACCTTCATCGCCAGCCGGCGGCCGACCTTCATCTGCGTCTCGTCGAACGGCGAGTCGAGACCGGGGCGGCCGATGGCGGCCCGCCAGCGGACGGCGTCGGCGCCGTACCGCTCGAGGATGTCGGTCGGGACGACGACGTTGCCCTTGGACTTCGACATCTTCTTGCGGTCGGGGTCGACGATGAACCCGGAGATCAGGGCGTGGCGCCACGGGACCGTGTGGTTCTCGTAGTGGGCGCGGACCACGCGGCTGAACAGCCAGGTGCGGATGATGTCGTGGGCGTGGGTGCACAGGTCGTAGGGGAAGACCCGCTGCCAGAGGTCGTCGTCCCGCTCCCAGCCGCCCGCGATGTGGGGGCTGAGCGACGACGTCGCCCAGGTGTCCATCACGTCGGGGTCGCCGATGAACCCGTCGGGCTTGCCGCGCTGGTCCTCGTCGTACCCCTGCGGCGCCTGCGTCGACGGGTCGACCGGCAGCTCGGCGGCGCTCGGCAGCAGCGGGTGGTCGTAGTCGGGCTCGCCGTCGCTGTCGAGGGGGTACCAGACCGGGAACGGGATGCCGAAGAACCGCTGCCGCGAGATCAGCCAGTCGCCGTTGAGGCCGTTGACCCAGTTGTCGTAGCGGTGCTTCATGTGCGCCGGGATCCACTCGATCTCGTCGCCGCGGGCGACCATCTCCGCGCGGATGTGGGCGTCGCGGCCGCCGTTGCGGATGTACCACTGCCGGGTCGAGATGATCTCGAGCGGCTTGTCGCCCTTCTCGTAGAAGTTCGCCATCCGGGTGGTCGGCGTCGGGTCGCCGACCAGGTCGCCGGACTCGCGCAGCAGCGCGACCATCGCCTCGCGGGCGGAGAAGGTCGTCTTGCCGCCGAGCTCGCCGTACGCCGTGGTGGCGGCGTCTCCGGAGATCCACTCCGGCGCGTCGGCGTGCAGGCGCCCGTCGCGGCCGATCACCGTGCGGATCGGGAGCTGGAGCTCGCGCCACCACTGCACGTCGGTCAGGTCACCGAACGTGCAGCACATCGCGATGCCCGCACCCTTGTCGGGCTCGGCCGCCTGGTGGGCGAGCACCGGGATCTCGACGCCGAAGACCGGGCTGGTGACCGTCGTACCGAACAGCGGCTGGTAGCGCTCGTCGTCGGGGTGGGCGATCAGCGCGACCACGGCCGGGATGAGCTCGGGACGGGTGGTCTCGATGTAGACCGGCTCGCTCCCGTCGGGCGAGCCCGTCGAGGTCCGGTGGAAGGCGACCCGGTGGTAGTGGCCGGGGTAGTCGCGCGCCTCGAGCTCGGCCTGGGCGACGGCGGTCTGGAAGGTGACGTCCCACAGCGCCGGTGCGTCGGCGAGGTAGGCCTCGCCGCGCGCGAAGTTGCGCAGGAAGGCCAGCTGGCTGACGTGCTGGGAGTCGCGGCCGACGGTCGTGTAGGTCTGCGTCCAGTCCACCGAGAGCCCGAGGGTGTGCCAGAGCTTCTCGAAGACCTTCTCGTCCTCCTTCACCAGCTGCTCGCAGAGCGCGATGAAGTTGGGCCGGTCGATCGGCACCTGACGCTTCGGGTCGGGGTTCTCCGGCGGCGTGAAGTCGGGGTCGTGGGGGAGCGACGGGTCGCAGCGGACGCCGAAGTAGTTCTGCACGCGGCGCTCGGTGGGCAGGCCGTTGTCGTCCCAGCCCATCGGGTAGAACACCTCCTTGCCGCGCATGCGCTGGTAGCGCGCGACCAGGTCGGTGTGGCTGTAGGAGTAGACGTGCCCGACGTGCAGCGACCCGCTCACCGTCGGCGGCGGGGTGTCGATCGCGTAGATCTCGGCGCGGGTCTTGGTCCGGTCGAAGAGGTAGGTGCCGTCCTCGTCCCACCGCTGCGACCACTTGTCCTCCAGACCCTCCAGCGCAGGCTTGTCCGGTACGACGACGGCCGGCTGCTGCGGCGTCGTCGTGGACAGGTGCGGCGGGGTGTCGGTCATGGGCCGAAGTCTATGGAGCCGGACGCACCCGCCGAAAACCGGTTTGCCCCACCGCCCGAGAACGGCGAGTCCGCTGGTCGAGGAGGTCTCGCTGGTTGAGGTGGGGGCGTGTTCCGCTGGTTGAGGAGGTCACAGTTAGCGACCGTCTCGAAACCGAGGAACAAACAGGTCGGGGCCGCTGGTTTCGAGACGGGCGTCAGGACGCCCTCCTCAACCCGCGGCGTAGGCGTAGAACGCCTCCCTCGACCGGCGGCACGGAAAGACCGAAAAGGGCCCCGGAAATATTCTTCTGTGGATGATCTCGGATGGTGGGATAAGGGCTGTGGATATCGCCTCGGCTGTCGGTGGGCCCTGATGGGCTTTGTCCTATGCCGATCTCGGGGCACCACCACAACGAAGGGCCTGCCGCGGTCCTGGCGCAGGTGCGGGCCCGGGTCGCGGAGCTGGCCCAGACGCTGTGGGCTGCCCAGCCCGACGGCGAGGTCGTCGACGTGGTCGGACAGGTCCAGCGGGCCAAGGCCGCGCTCGCGGCGGTCGAGGCCGACGCGGTCGCCGAAGCCGACGCCAGAGACCTCGCGAAGAAGGTCCTGCATTACGGGTCGACCGGGGACTGGTTGACCCACCTCGGCGGGCTCCGCCGGGGCGAGGGCACACGGCTGGTCCGGCGGGCGGTCGCGGTGACCGGGCCCTTGGGGCGGACCCGGGCCCGGATGGTCGCCGGGACCGTGTCGGCGGAGCAGGCCGACGTGATCGTCCGGGCGGTGGCCGACCTCCCCGGGTGGCGGCGCATCTACGCAGGCGGGCGGAGAAGACCCTGGTCCGCTACGCGGCCAGGTTCGACGCCACCGACCTCGCCCGCACCGGCCGCCACCTGCTGGCGGTGGTCGACCCCGACAGCATCGACTCCCAGCTCGAGGCCCAGCTGGACCGCGAGGACCGGGAGGACCGGGCCGCGCACGCCGACCGGTACCTCGCGGTCACCGACGACGGCGCCGGCGGGATCCGCCTCAAGGGCAGAGGCTCGGTCGAGGACGGCGCAGTGCTGAAGCCGGCCTGCTGCCGCTGACCTGTCCCCACCCTGCGGTGGACGAGAGAGGTGGGCGGAAGGCCGGCCCGGTGTACGACCCCCGCGACGGGGGCGCCCGGACGTGGGACGCGATGGTCCAGCTCGGCCAGCACGCCCTGGACACCGACGCGATCCCCGACTCCCACGGCACCCGCACCCGGGTCGTGGTCACCATCGACCACGACACCTTGATCGCCGGCGTCCTCGCAGCGGCGCAGACTCTTCCGGTCACCGGCGACGGGCTCGACCTCCCACCCGGCGTGGTCCGCCGGCTGGCGTGTGACGCCGAGGTCATCCCCGTCCTCCTCGGCGCCCACGGCGAGGTTCTCCGACGTCGGCCGCGCCACCCGGGCCGTGACCGTCCCGATCTGGAACGCCCTGGTGGTCCGCGACCGGCACTGCGCCTTCCCCGGCTGCCACCGGCCCCCGGTGATGTGCCACGCCCACCACCTCCGACACTGGGCCGACCACGGCGAGACCGAGCTCGACAACCTCCTCCTCCTCTGCGGCCACCACCACCGCGTCATCCACCACACCCCGTGGCAGATCCGGATCAACCCCAAAGACCGAAACCGAAAACCCGAGTTCTCCCCACCACCCCGACACGGACGACCACGGAAATGGATCCGATATCGACCCCGCATCGAGTGACCCGGGCGGGTCGTCACCCTCGGACGCCGCGTTCGCTAGCGTCGCCGCATGGAGCTGCGCTTCTTCGACCACCCGGCCGACTTCCTCGACGTGGCGGGGGCCCGGTTCGCCGAGCAACCGGTGCTGAGCACGGTGATGGCGGGGGTCGCCGACCGGATCCGCGCCCAGCTCGACGCGGGCGTGCCGTGGCCGGAGGGGGTGCCCTGCTGGTTCGCAGTGGTGGTCGACGAGATGGGCGACGTACTCGGTACGGCGATGCGGACGGCCACGTTCGGCGACCACCCGGCGTACCTCCTGCCGATGCCCGACGATGCCGTGGGAGCGCTGGTCGAGGGCCTGGTCGAGCGCGACGAGATCGTGCTGGGGGCCAACGGCGCCCTCCCGGCGGTCCAGGTCTTCTGCGAGCTGATGGCGAAGGCCGTGGGGAAGGAGGCCGAGGTCGCTCAGCACACGCGGCTCTTCGAGCTCGGCGAGCTCACCGAGCCGCCCGCGGTCGAGGGCAGGCTGCGGCCGGCCGTCGTCGACGAGCAGGACCTCGTCGCCGGCTGGTACGACGCGTTCATGCTCGACGCCGACGAGCAGGCGGGACGCGCACCCGGGGTGTCACCGCACGAGGCCGTCGCACCGGAGGAGCTGCGGCGCCGGATCGAGGGCGGCCGGATCTTCGTCTGGGCCGACCAGGGCGACGTGCCGGTCCACGTGACGGCCGCGACCATGCCGGCATACGGCGTCTCGCGGATCGGGCCGGTCTTCACACCCAAGGAGCACCGGGGGAAGGGCATCGCCAGCCGGGCGGTCTACGAGGTGTCCCGGCTCCTGCGCGACAGCGGCGAGCACCCGTGCCTGTTCACCGACCAGGCGAACCCTACGTCGAACAAGATCTACGAGGCGATCGGCTACCAGCGGGTCGTCGACATGGCGAATCTGCGCGTCGAGTGAGGCGTCCCTAGACTCGGCCGTGTCATGACCGATGCTCCGCAGGCCCGCCTCGCCACCACCTTCGCCGAGGTGGAGGACGCCCTCCTCTCGCGCTGGCCCGAGACCAGGCTCGAGCCGTCGCTCGACCGGATCCGCGCGTTCGTCGACCTGCTCGGCGACCCCCAGCGCAGCTACCCCGTCATCCAGCTGACCGGCACCAACGGCAAGACCTCCACCAGCCGGATGATCGACACGCTCCTGCGCGCGCTCGACCTGCGCACCGGCAGGTTCACCAGCCCCCACCTCGAGCGGATGAACGAGCGGATCTGCGTCGACGGCGAGCCGCTGACCGATGAGGAGTTCGTCCGCGCCTTCAACGACGTGGCGCCGTACACCCACCTCGTCGACGCCTCGCAGCCCCACCCGCTGAGCTTCTTCGAGACGATCGTCGCCATGGCCTACGCCGCGTTCGCCGACGCACCGGTCGACGTCGCAGTGGTCGAAGTCGGCATGGGCGGCGTCTGGGATGCCACCAACGTCGCCGACGCGGCGGTCGCCGTGGTGACTCCGGTCGGCGTCGACCACGCCTCCTACCTCGGTGACACCCCCGAGGTCATCGCAGTCGAGAAGGCCGGGATCATCAAGCCGGGTTCGGCCGCGGTGCTCGCCGAGCAGCTGCCCGGGGTCGCCGAGGTGCTGCTCCGCCGCTGCGCCGAGGTCGGGGTCACGCCGGCGCGCGAGGGACTCGACTTCGGCGTCGCCGCGCGGGTGCCCGCCGTCGGCGGCCAGCTGGTCTCGCTGCAGGGCCTACGTGCGCGCTACGACGAGGTGTTCCTGCCGCTCTACGGCGCGCACCAGGCGCAGAACGCGGCGACCGCGCTCGCGGCGGTCGAGGCCTTCGTCGGCGAGGGCCCCTTGGACGCCGAGGTGGTGAACGAGGCGTTCGGTCGCGCCACCTCGCCCGGCCGGCTCGAGATCATCCGCCGCAGCCCGATGATCATCCTCGACGCCGCGCACAACCCCCATGGCGCCGAGGCGATGGTCGAGGCGCTCGAGGACTCCTTCACCTTCTCCCCGGTGATCGGCGTGATCGGCGTGATGAGCGACAAGGACGCCGACGGGCTGCTCGCGGTGCTCGAGCCCCACCTGGCCCACGTCGTCTGCACCCAGAACTCCACGGCGCGCGCCATGCCGGTCCGCGACCTGGCCGAGATCGCCCGTGAGATCTTCGGTGCCGACCGGGTCAGCATCGCGCCCCGGCTGGACGACGCGATCGACCAGGCGACGGCGCTGGCCGAGGCGGGAGAGGCGGTGGACACCTCCATCGGCTCGGGTGCCGTGCTCGTGACCGGCTCGGTGATCACCGTCGGCGAGGCGCGGTCGATGCTCCGCCGGCGGGGGAGCGGGTCGTGAGCGACACCGCCCCGCCCCTGGTCGAGGAGCAGCGCTCGCCCAAGCGCGGCATGTGCGCCGCGATCCTGTCGCTCGAAGCGGTCGTGCTCGGCCTGACCACGCCGGTGATGATCAACCTCTCCGACGTCGCGTGGCAGACCGCCTGCGCGATCGGGCTCGGGCTGTGCGTCGCCTGCCTGGTGGTGGCCGGCCTGCTGCGCTCCGAGGCGGCGTACGTCGCCGGCTGGGTGATCCAGGTAGCCGCGCTCGCGCTCGGCTTCGTGATCCCGCTGATGTTCGTGCTGGGCGTGATCTTCGCGCTCTTGTGGGGCACGGCCTACTTCCTCGGCCGGAAGATCGAGCGCGAACGCGCCGCGGCCTACGCCGTCTTCCGGGCCGAGCGCGAGCGGCAGTCCCCCGAGCAGTAGCCGGTCAGGACAGGCCGGCGACGACGGCGGCCAGCGCGCGGGTGAGCTCGTCGTCGGTGCAGCCGCCGAAGCCGATGATCAGACCGGTCAGGCGCGCCGTGCGGCAGTAGTCGCCGAGCAGCGGTACGTCGAACCCTGCCGCGCGCGCGGACGCATGAGCACGCAGGGCGCGCGACGCGGAGAGCGGGACGGTGGCGTACATCCCGGCCACGGGCAGGATCGGCTCGGCATGGGGACGCAGCGCCTCGGTGACCCTGGCCGCCCGGGCGGCATACGTCCGACGGGCCGACCGCACGACCTGGTCGACGTAGCCGTCGCGGAGCAGGGAGAGGAACGCGCGCTGCACCGGCCACGCGGCGACGTCGTGGGTGACCGCCCTGCGCGCCAGGATCGCCCGGTGCAGGGCGGACGGGGCGACCAGCCAGCCGAGCCGCATGCTCGGCGCGACGGTCTTGCTGGTGGTTCCGAGGTAGGCGACGCGCTCGCGGTCGAGCGCCGCGAGGGCCGGGACCGGGGCCACGTCGTAGCGGAACTCCGAGTCGTAGTCGTCCTCGATCACCACCGCCCCGGCCCGCGCCGCCGCCTCGATCAGCGACAGCCGCGACGAGCCGGGCATCACCGGCCCGAGCGGGTGCTGGTGGGCGGGCGTCACGTAGGCGGCGACCGTGCCGGTGAGGTCGGTGACGGGCTCGGTGGCCGCGAGGTCGCGGATCGCGCGACCAGAGGCCCGGATCGCCTCGGCCGCTGCTCGGTAGCCGGGGTCCTCGTGCGCCACGTCGCCGGGCGGGAGCGCGGCCAGCACCTGGTTCAGGCCCCCGATCGTGCCGGTCGTCACCAGGATCTCGTCGGGCTCGCAGCGCAGCCCGCGCGTGCGGGCGAGGTGGGTGGCGAGCTCGACCCGGAGGTCGCGCAGCCCCGCGGGATCGTCGTACGACGGGGGAGCGGGCGCCGCGGAGACGTCGCGCCAGGCGCGCCGCCACGCCGCGCGGTGGCGCGGGTCGATCCACGGCGTGCCGGTGTCGAGCCGCACGAGAGCGGGCTGGGGAGCGGGGACGCGGGGCGGCCGGTGCCGCGGGCGGGCCATCGCGCCGGCGGAGACGAACGTGCCGGACCCGTGCCGTCCCTCGATCCAGCCCTCGGCGGCGAGCTGGTCGAAGGCCTGCTCGGTCACCGCCCGCGACACCTCCAGATCGCGGGCCAGGGCCCGGGTGCTCGGCAGCCGCGCACCGACCGGGAGCGTCCCGGCGAGGACGCCCTCCCTGATCTGGCCGGCGACCTGGCTGCTCAGCGGGGGAGCGGCGGCGCGGTCGAGCACGAGCGCGAGAGCAAGCGGACGAGCCATCGAAGTGTCCTGTCGAAGTGTCCTGTCGGAGTGTGCGACAAGTGGCCCGTGTCGACAGGCCACTTCGCACTCAGACTAGACGCATGACGCTCTCGTCCACCGACCGTACGACGATCACCCGCCACCGCGAGCGGGCGAGGACCGACCCGGCCGACCTGTTCGCCGTGCTCGGGGAGGCTCTGGTCTGCCACCTCGGCCTGGTGCGCGACGGTGTGCCGGTGGTCCTGCCGACGATCTACGCCGTCGACCCCGAGGGCCCCGACGAGGGCGGCACCCTCTACCTGCACGGGTCGGTGGCCGCGCCCTGGCTGAGGGAGGCGCCCGGCCAGACCGTGTGCGCGACGTTCACCCTCGTCGACGGGGCGGTCCTCGCCCGGTCCGGCTTCAGCCACTCGCTGAACTACCGCTCGGCCGTCGTCCTCGGCAGCGCCCGGCAGCGTGGAGGACGACGCCGAGCGCGACCGCGCGCTGTGGCTGATGGTCGACCACGTCGTCCCGGGCCGGTCGGCCACCCTGCGCCCGTTCACCCGCAAGGAGCTCGCCGCGACCGTCGTGCTCGCCGTACCGCTTGCCGAGGCGTCGGTGAAGGTCCGCTCCGGCGGTCCCGTCGACGAGCCCGAGGACGTCGCGGCCGGCGTCTGGGCCGGGGTCGTCCCGCTCGGGCTGCGCGCCTCGGCCGTGGAGCCGGCCGACGACCTGCCGGTCCCCGACGACGTACGGCGCCGCCTGGCCGACTGGGGTGCCCCGAGCCCGGGCTGAGGGCCCGGAGAGGTCTCGGTAGGGTGCGGACCATGGAGCGCACCCTCGTCCTGGTCAAGCCCGACGGCGTCCGCCGTGGTCTCGTCGGAGAGGTGATCCGGCGCATCGAGGACAAGGGCTACACCCTGGCCCGGGTCGAGCTCCGCACCGCTACCCGCGAGCTCCTCGCCGAGCACTATGCCGAGCACGAGGGCAAGCCGTTCTACGAGCCGCTGGTGGAGTTCATGAGCTCGGGCCCGGTCGTGGCGATGGTCGTCGAGGGCCAGCACGTCGTGGAGTCGTTCCGCTCGCTGGCCGGCGCCACCGACCCGACCAAGGCCGCCCCGGGCACCATCCGTGGCGACCTCGGTCGCGACTGGGGCACCCCGGCCCAGCAGAACATCGTCCACGGCTCCGACGCCGTCGAGTCCGCCGAGCGCGAGATCGCCATCTGGTTTCACGCCCCCACGGAGTGAGCTCGCGAACTCCGTGATCGGGGCGGGAGGTTGAGGAGCGTCGGCTCAGACCCGAGGAACGAGGGACTGAGCGACGCGTCTCGAAACCCGGTGACGGTGCCTGGGGCCCTGCCTCAGGCGTCGTACGTCGCGACGTACTGCCCCAGGGACGGCTTCCCGAGGTGGCCGGCCTGCTGCAGGATGCCGGGGGTCTCGGGGTCGGTGGCGAACGCCGTCCAGCCCTCGTTGTCCCAGTCGAAGAGCACCCAGACCCGGTTCTCCTCCATCGGGTCGCGGTAGACGGTCGCGCCCTTGGAGCCGTGGGCGCCGCGTTTGTCGGCGCCCTCCGCGCCGAACACGGTGAGGAACTGGTCGAGGTCCTTGACCTGCGTGGTTGCCAAGATCATCTGCGTCTCCTTCGCTTCCCGGCCCTGGTGGCCGGATCGAGGGAATCCTGTTCCGAGCAGGGGTGGGGGCACATGAGGAGATCTCCTCATTCCGGGTCCCCATTTCCGCGCCCACATCTCGGGGCCAGGCGTCCGGTCAGCCGGTGGCGGTTTCGACGAACCCGTGGTCCAGCGCCCACCGCGTGGCCGCCGCGCGGTTGGTCACGCCGAGCTTGGTGTAGATGTGCTGGATGTGGTTGTCGGCGGTCTTCGCCGAGATGAACAGCCGCTCGGAGACGTCCCGGGTGGTCGAGCCCTCGGCGATGAGCCGCAGCACCTGCGCCTCGCGGGCGGTCAGGCCGGCCGGGCCGCCGCGCTGTCCGGCGAGCGCCAGGGCGCGCGAGGCCTCGCCGACCTGGTGGAGGGCGTACGCTGCGGCCTCTGCCAGGTCCATGGCCGCCCCGCTGGCGGCACACCGGTCGGCTCGCTCGTCGCCGAGGTCGTCGCGGACCCGCTGCTCCAGGTCGGGCAGCGACGGCACGTGGTGGAAGCTGGCGGGGTGCCGCGCCATGGCGCCGAGCAGGGTGCCCGCCACCGCGGGGCGCCCGAGCCGCTCGAAGAGCGCCGGCAGGGTGGCCAGGGTGATCGTGAGCTGGGCGACGGCGCCGGCCCGCAGGAAGGTCCCGATCGCGGCCTCGAACAGGGTCAGGGCGGTCTCCAGCTGACCGTCCGAGGTGTGCAGGAGCGCCGCGTCGCGGGCCAGGAACCCCTCGAAGAACCGCACGTCGTGGTCACCGACGTAGGCCACGCCCTCGTCCCAGGTCTCCAGGGCGCGCTGCGGGTCGACCTTCGACAGGGCCAGGCCGACGATCCACAGCGTGTAGGCGACCCAGTAGGGGTTGCCGAGCTCGCGGGCGGCCGCCAGCGCCGGGCCGGTCAGCTCCAGCGCCTCCTCGATCCGGCTCGACGACTGGAGCCCGTCGACGTAGGCCGCCACCCCGAACGCCCGGCTGGTGCCGGGAAGGGCGGCGACCTCGCGGGTCAGCTCGACGTAGCGCTCGAGGTTGCCGCAGTAGACCTGCCCGAGCGCCTCGATGAACCTCGCGTAGCCGGGCTCGCACGACTCGTACCCCGGCTGTGACTCCAGCTCCGTGGCCCGATGGGCGTTCGCCGTCGCGGAGGTGGCCCGACCGACGAAGCAGGCATAGCCGGCCGCCGCGTAGAGCCGCGGCAGCCGTCGTACGTCGGCCCGGGCCGCCTCGTCGAGCAGCGCCTCCGCCCAGCTGATCGTCTCGAACAGCTCCACGGAGAAGCCCATCAGCGCGGCATGGGCCGCGACGTCGGTCGCCACCTCCACCTGCCCGCGACCGACACTCCACCGGTACGCCGACCGCAGGTTGGCCAGCTCGGCCCGCACCCAGTCGACCTGGCTGCGCCACGAGGGGCTGTTCCACTGCTCCCACCGGCCGGCGGCCTCGCTGCCGAAGTGGGCCGCATGCCGGTCGCGCAGGGCCTCCTGCTCGGCGCCGGGGAGCCGTCCCTCGGCGAACCCACGGATGGTCTCGAACAGGCTGTAGCGGGTCCGGTCGGACCCGTGGTGGGCGACGACCAGCGACTTGCGCACCAGCGAGTCGAGGAGGCGCAGGACCTCCACGTCGTCGCTGCTCCCGGCGACGGCGCAGAGGGCCGGGAGGTCGAAGCCGCCCGCGAAGACGGAGGCGGTGCGCAGGGCTGTGCCCTCGGCGTCCTCGAGCAGGTCGTAGGACCACGCCACCGCGTTCTCCAGCGTCAGCTGGCGGTCGGGTCCGTACTCCGGACCGGTGAGCAGCCGGAACCGGTCGCCGAGCCGGTCGCGCACCTCGGCCGCACTCATCGCCGCCATCCGGGCAGCGCCCAGCTCGATGCCCAGGGGCAGCCCGTCGAGCGTCTCGCAGATCTCGACCACCGCCGACGCGGTGGCCTCGTCGAAGATGCCGAAGCCGGGACGTACGGCGGCGGCCCGCTCCACGAACAGGCTCACGGCGTCGGAGGTCGCGCCCCCCTCGACGCCCAGAGGCGAGACCGGCACGGTCTCCTCGCCGGCGACCCGCAGCGGTTCGCGGGAGGTGACCAGGATCCGGGGCGTCTCGGAGCGGCCGACGACCTTCGCGACCGCGGCCGCAGCTGCCGCGACGAGGTGCTCGCAGTTGTCGACGACGACGAGCAGGTGCCGTCCGGCCAGGGCCTCCGCGACCGTGTCGAGGAGTGGCGTCTCGCCCTGCGGCGTGATCCCGAGCGCCTGGGCGAGGGCGTCGGGGACGGCGTCGGGCGTGCCGACGGGGGCGAGCTCGACCAGCCACACCCCGTCGGGGAACCGCTCGGCGCTCTGCGCTGCAACGGCCAGGGCGAGCCGGGTCTTGCCCACCCCACCGACGCCGCTGAGGGTCACCACCTGGTGGGTGCGCAGCCGGGCGGCGACCGAGGACAGCTCGCGCTCGCGTCCGATCAGGGCCGTGGCGGACCGCGGCAGGTTGCCGTGCCCCGCCCTCCGGTCCATCCGCTCAGTGTGGCAGCGACGCCGCCCGCGGGTCCCGGAGCGCTAGTGTCGGCGTCCACAGGGGGCGAGATGGACGACCTGACGTTGCTGTCCGGCACGGAGCACGAGCTGCACCGCGTCGTCGCCGGGCTCGACGACAGCGAGCTGGACCTCGGCACCAACTGCCCGCCCTGGACCGTGCGCCAGCTGGCCGGCCACGCCCTGAAGAACCAGCTGTTCTGGGCGGGCCTGGTCACCGGTCATGACCTGATGGCGCAGGACGAGGCGATGGCCGCGGTGCCCTACGCCGGCGCGCTCGCACCGATCGCCGCGGCGGTGACCGCTCAGGTCGTGGAGCTCTGGCACACCGAGGGGGTGCTCGAGGCGGTCCACGTGACCCCGTTCGGCGAGCTGCCCGGTGCCGTGGTCGTCAACTTCGCTCTCGTCGACGCGGCCGCCCACGCGTGGGACCTGTCGACCAGTGTCGGCCGCCCGCTGGAGTTCCCACCCGAGTGGATCCCGCGGCTGACCGGCGTCGTGGAGCTGACCTGCACCGAGCACACGGTGGAGCTCGGGCTGGTGAAGCCGCCGAACGTCCCACCGGCGGACGCCACCGCGACGCAGCGGCTGATGGCGGCCGCGGGCCGGACCGTCCCGGGCGGTCCGTAGCCCGCACAAACCCGCAGGTCACCCGGCGTGCCTGCCGGGTCTGACGACGTTCCCCTCCTAGCCTGCTGGCGGGTCGTCGTGCTGCGCTGCCGTCGGGCGCGTCGGCCCGACGGGGTGCGCGCGTGGCCCCTTCCTTCCCCGGTACGACGCGACACCTGCGAGGCATGGCGCATGGCGAACAGCATCATCGGCCGTGACATGGCGGTCGACCTCGGGACCGCCAACACGCTCGTCTACGTCCGGGGCCGGGGCATCCTTCTCGACGAGCCGAGCGTGGTCGCGCTCAACGACACGACCGGCGAGGTGCTCGCCGTCGGCCACGAGGCCAAGCGGATGCTCGGCCGGACCCCCGACAACATCACCGCGCTGCGGCCCATGAAGGACGGCGTGATCGCCGACTTCGAGGCGACCGAGCAGATGCTGCGGTTCTTCATCCAGCAGGTCCACCGTCGGCGCTACCTCGCCAAGCCGCGGATGGTGATCTGCGTGCCCAGCGGCATCACCGCGGTCGAGCAGCGCGCGGTCAAGGAGGCCGGCTACCAGGCCGGCGCCCGGCGGGTCTACATCATCGAGGAGCCGATGGCCGCCGCGATCGGTGCCGGCCTCCCGGTCCACCAGGCTGCGGGCAACATGGTCGTCGATGTCGGGGGCGGCACCACCGAGGTCGCCGTGATCTCGCTCGGCGGCGTCGTCACCAGCCTCTCCATCCGCACCGCCGGCGACGACCTCGACGCGGCGATCGTGACCTGGATGAAGAAGGAGCACGGCCTGCTCCTCGGCGACCGCACGGCCGAGGAGGTCAAGATGACCCTCGGCTCGGCGTTCCCGACCCACGAGGAGCCCGAGGCGGAGATCCGCGGCCGCGACCTGGTCAGCGGTCTGCCGCAGTCGGTGCGGGTCAGCGCCGCCGAGGTGCGCAAGGCGCTCGAGGAGCCCGTGCACGCGATCATCGACGCGGTCCGCTCCACGCTCGACCAGACCCCGCCCGAGCTGGCCGGCGACATCATGGACCGCGGCATCGTGCTCACCGGAGGCGGTGCCCTCCTCCGCGGGCTCGACGAGCGGCTCCGGCACGACACCGGCATGCCCGTCCACGTCGCCGAGGACCCGCTGTCCAGCGTGTGCCTGGGCGCCGGCAAGTGCGTGGAGGAGTTCGAGGGCCTCCAGCAGGTCCTGGTCTCGGAGCGCCGGCGATACTGATGCCCTCTCTCAAGCCCGCCCTGAGGCCCTCACCGAAGCCCGCACCGGGCCGCGGCTCACGTCCCCACGTGCCGCGCCTGCTCCGCGGCTACCGTCCGCTGCGACCGGGCCCCGACCGCTTCGACCAGCGTGCCGACCGCTCGCGGCTCCGCGCGCGGATGTTCGCGCTGGTGCTTGCCTGCCTGACCCTGATGGTCCTCGACCACCACCCCGGCAGCGGCTCGCCACTCGAGCCGGCCCGGCAGGCGATGGGCTCGGTCTTCGGCCCGGTCGAGTCCACCACGTCGGCGGTCGTGCGACCGGTGACCTCGGTGGGCGGCTGGTTCCGCTCGCGGAGCTCGATGCAGCACGACATCGCTCGCCTCGAGGCCCAGAACTCCGCGCTCCGCGCCCAGCAGGCCACCTCGTCGTACCAACGCAACCAGCTGGCCGAGTACCAAGGGCTCACCTCCGCCGCCAGCACGCTCGGCCGTACGCTGGTGCCGGCCCACGTGGTCGCCTACGGGCCGGCCCAGTCGTTCTCCCGCACGGTCACGATCGACGCCGGCTCCGATGCCGGCGTACGTCCCGACCAGACCGTGCTCAACGACGACGGCCTGGTCGGTCGGGTCCTGCGGGTCACCTCGACCACCGCCACCGTGCTGCTGATCGTCGACACCGGCTCGGTCGTCGGGGGCCGGGTCGGCGCGAGCATGCAGGTGGGCTTCCTCAAGGGCGAGGGCGGCCTCGGTGACCACGGCGCTCTCGACCTCGAGCTGGTCGACCGCACCCAGGCGCCGGCCAAGGGCGACTCCATCGTCACCTGGGGCAGCCGCGACGGCGCGCCCTACGTCGCCGGGGTGCCGGTCGGGCAGGTCACCGCGGTCTACGCCAGCCTCCGGGAGTCGTCCCAGCGCGCGGTGATCCGGCCCTACGTCGACTTCGGCGCGCTCGACCTGGTCGGCGTCGTCGTGCCGTCCGGCACGCCGAGCGACCGGGCCGTCATCGAGGCCGACGGGAGCCTGCAATGAGGTCCGGGCGCGTGCTGGTCGCGGGTGGCCTCGTCGTGGTCGCCCTGGTCCTCCAGGTCGCGGTCTTCCCCCATCTCGCATGGGAGGGGATCGTCCCCGACTTCTGCCTGCTGGTGGTCGTCGCCGCCGCCCTGGTGCGCGGCCCGGCCTTCGCCGCCACCCTCGGCTTCTTCGCCGGACTGCTCCTCGACCTCGCACCGCCGGCCGACCACGTCGCCGGACGCTGGGCGCTCGCCCTCGTGCTCGTGGGCTACGTCGCCGGGCTGATGCGGCAGGACACCCGTCCGACCGTGGGCACGATCGTGGCCACCGTGGCCGCTTCGTCGTTCGTCGGCACCTCGGTCTACGCCCTGACCGGGCTCGTCCTGGGCGATGCGGTCGCCGGTGCCGGCGACGTGGCCCGGGTGATCCTGGTCGCGCTGCTGTGGGACGTCCTGCTGGCGCCGTTCGTGGTCCCCGTCCTGATGCGGCTGTTCACGCGCCTGGAGCCCGCGGGCGCGCGATGACCTCACCCGCTCCCACGCAGCCCGCCACGGAGCGGTCGCGGCTCAGGCTGGTCGTGGTCCGCGTCCTGGTGTTCTCGCTTTTCGCCACCCTCTTCGCACGGCTCTACTACCTCCAGGTGGTCTCTGGCGACGCCTACCACGCGGCCGCCGCCTCGCAGTCCCTGCGCGATGTCGTCATGCAGCCCTCGCGCGGGCTGATCGTCGATGACCAGGGCCGACCCCTGGTCACCAACCGGATGGCGTGGGTGGTCTCGGTCGACCGCACGCTGCTCGGCAAGCTTCCCGCCCGTGACCGCTCGGTGCTGCTCCACCGGGTGGCCGACGCCGTGGGCATGCCGGTCAAGCGCGTCCAGCAGGCGCTGGTCACCTGCGGTGACCCCGGCAGCGTGCGCGGCCGGTGCTGGAACGGCTCCCCCTACCAGCCGGTGCCGGTCGCCGAGGACGTCCGCCAGTCGGTGGCGCTGCGCATCCTCGAGCAGCCCGAGGACTACCCCGGCGTCCTCGCCCAGCAGCAGAGCATGCGCGCCTACCCCCACCCCTACGGCGTGAACCTCGCCGACGTCGTCGGCTACCTGAGCCCGATCACGGCCGGCGAGCTGAAGCAGGCGCAGAAGGACCGCGACACCTCGCTCAACGGCGCGAGCACGGTCGGGCGCGCGGGGGTGGAGCAGGAGTACGACCGCTTCCTGCGCGGCCGGCCGGGCTACCAGAAGGTCTCGGTCGACTCGATGGGCCGGGTGCTCGGCAACAGCGGGCGGGTGCGCAGCCGGCCGGGTGACACCCTCGTCACCTCGATCGACGCCCGCGTGCAGGGCGTCGCCGAGCGGGCCCTGCACCACGCGATCACCACGGCCCGCGCGACCTACGACCCGGTCACCCACCGCAACTACCGCGCCGACTCCGGCGCCGTGATCGTGCTGCAGGCGCGCACCGGCCGGGTCGTCGCGATGGCCAGCCAGCCGACGTACGACCCCGGCCAGTGGGTCGGCGGCATCACCACCAAGCAGCTGGCGCGGCTCTACTCCGCCAAGGCCGGCGACCCCCTGCTGGCGCGTGCCTACCAGGGCGAGTTCGCCCCCGGCTCGACGTGGAAGCCGATCATGACCGTCGGCGCCTTCAACCACGGGTTCGGGCCGTCGACCCGGCTGGACTGCTCCTCGGGCTTCCTGGTCGGCAACCGGCTGTTCCACAACTACGAGTCCGAGTCGCTCGGCTACATCGACTTCGCCAAGGCGCTGCAGTACTCCTGCGACACGTTCTTCTACCGCGTCGGCTACCACTACTGGCAGAAGTTCGGCCAGGACCCCACCGACGTCCACGCTCGCGACCCGCTGGTCCGCGAGGCGAAGGCCTTCGGCTTCGGCCGCCCCACCGGGATCGACGTGCCGGGGGAGTCCGCCGGCCGCATCGCCGACCGTACCTGGAAGCTCGCGTACTGGAAGTCGATGAAGGGCTACTACTGCGGCATCGACCAGCACCCACCGGCCGGCACCAGCGGCTACCTGAAGCTCTTCGCCCACGAGTTCTGCCTCGAGGGCAGCTACTACCGCGCGGGTGACGCCGTGAACTTCGCCATCGGCCAGGGCGACACCCTCGTCACCCCACTCCAGCTCGCCCGGGCCTACGCCGCCCTGTCCAACGGGGGCACGCTCTTCGAGCCCCGGATCGCGAAGGCGATCGTCAGCCCCGACGGCACGGTCGTGCGCCGGCTCCCGCCCAAGGTCCAGGGCCACGTCCACGACCCGGCGCACGCGATCCGCTACATCAGCAACGCCCTGCTGGGCACGGCCAAGGTCGGCACCATGGCGTGGAAGATGATCGGCTTCCCGCTCGACAAGGTCCACATCCGGTCCAAGACGGGATCGGCCGAGGTCTACGGCAAGCAGTCGACGTCGTGGGTGGCGTCCTACGACCACAACTACGTCGTGCTGATGATGGTTACCCAGGGCGGCACCGGCTCCGGCACCTCCGGCCCCTACGTCCGCAAGATCTGGGAGTCCCTGTACGGCGTGCACGGCAGCTCGGTGGACACCCGCCACGCATTGGTGCCCGGCGTGGTCGCCCCCGACGCTCTGCCGTCCTTCCAGCCCGACGGCTCGATCCTGCCGCCCCGGCCACGCTCGATGGGAAAGAGGCTGCCGTGAACGGTCGGTTGAAGACGCCCGGCGTCGACCGGATCCTGCTGCTGGCCGTCCTCGGGCTGCTCGCGCTCGGCACCGTGCTGGTCTGGTCGGCCACCTCCCACCGTGCCGACCTCACCGGCGGCGACCCCACGGCTTACCTGAAGAAGCAGCTGGTCAACGTCGCGCTCGGGCTGGTGCTGATGGTCGTGGTGATGGCGACGGACCACCGGTGGGTGCGGATCGTGGCGCCGCTGGTCTACCTCGCGTCGATCGCCGGGCTGGTGCTGGTGCTGACGATGGGGTCGACGATCAACGGCTCGCGGTCGTGGATCGACGTCGGAGGGATGTCGATCCAGCCGTCGGAGTTCGCCAAGCTCGCCGTGGTGATCGGGATGGCGCTGCTGGTCGCCGAGCGCAACGAGGGACGTCGTACCCGGGTGGGCGCGACCGAGGTCGTCGGCATGCTCGTGATCGCGGCCCTCCCGTCGGCGCTGATCCTGCTGCAGCCCGACCTCGGCACCCTGCTCGTGCTCTCGGCGACCGTCTTCGGCGTCCTGGCCGTGGCCGGGGCCCCTCGCCGCTGGCTGGCGTTCCTTCTCGCCGGTGGCGCGGCCGCCGCGGTGGCGGTCTTCGCCGGCCACCTGCTCAAGCCCTACCAGGTCGACCGGTTCCTGGCGTTCACCAACCCCGACCTCGACCCGCGCGGAGCCGGCTACAACACCGAGCAGGCCCGGATCGCGGTCGGCAACGGCGGCCTGTTCGGGCAGGGCCTCTTCCACGGCTCGCAGACCCGGGCCGGGTTCGTGCCCGAGCAGCACACCGACTTCATCTTCACCGTCGCCGGCGAGGAGCTCGGCCTGGTCGGCGCCGGCGTGCTGATCGCCCTGCTCGGGGTGGTGATCTGGCGCGCGCTCGCGATCTCGGCGATGTCGACCGACATGTTCGGCCGCGTCGCCGCCGCCGGCATCGCCTGCTGGTTCGGCTTCCAGGCGTTCCAGAACATCGGGATGTGCCTGGGCATCATGCCGGTGACCGGCGTACCGCTGCCCTTCGTGTCCTACGGCGGGTCGTCGATGTTCGCCGGTCTGCTCGCGATCGGCCTCCTGCAGAACATCCACCTGCGGGCCACGTCCTCCCTGCCCACCCGCTACGCCCGCCCGCTGCGCCACCTCGTCACCCGCTGACCCATCGCCGGCAACGGTTGACCGGGGCAACGATAGACTCGGCTCTCGATGAGCACTCAGTCCTCGGGCAACCTGCCCACCGCACCCCCCGCACCCAGCGAGACCGGCGAGTACACCCACGCCCAGATCCTGACCATCCTGGTCGGGCTGATGATGGGCATGTTCCTCGGCGCCCTCGACCAGACGATCGTCAGCACGTCGATCCGGACCATCGCCGACGACCTGAACGGGCTGTCGGTGCAGGCGTGGGTCACCACGGCCTACCTGATCACCTCGACGGTCGCGACCCCGATCTACGGCAAGCTCGGCGACCTCTACGGCCGCAAGAAGCTGTTCATGTTCGCGATCTCGGTGTTCATCATCGGCTCGGCCCTGTGCTCGTTCGCCACGTCGATGTACATGCTGGCGGCCTTCCGGGCCGTGCAGGGGATCGGCGCCGGCGGCCTCTTCACGCTGGTGCTCGCGATCATCGGCGACATCGTCTCGCCGCGTGAGCGGGCTCGCTACACCGGCTACTTCATGGCCGTCTTCGGTACGTCGAGCGTCCTCGGCCCGGTGATCGGCGGCTTCTTCGCCAGCCACGCGGTCATCCTCGGGGTGACCGGGTGGCGCTGGGTGTTCCTGGTCAACGTGCCGATCGGGGTCGCGGCCCTTTTCGTGGTCTACCGGACCCTGCACCTGAGCCACCACCGCCGCGACGCGCGCATCGACTGGTGGGGTGCGGCCACGCTGATGATCGGCCTGGTCCCGCTGCTCACCATCGCCGAGCAGGGGCGTGACTGGGGATGGACGTCGGCCCGCGCGATGTTCTGCTACCTCCTCGGCGCGGCCAGCCTCGGCGCCTTCGTCTACGTCGAGAAGCGGATGGGCGACAACGCGCTGATCCCGCTCCGGATGTTCCGCAGCCGCGCCGTGACCGTCGGGATCGTGGCCAGCGTCGTGGTCGGCGCGGCGATGTTCGGCGGCATCATGGTGATCCCGCTCTACATGCAGATCGTCCATGGCGCCTCGCCGATGGAGTCCGGCTTCCTGATGCTGCCGATGGTGGTCGGGATGATGAGCGCCTCGATCATCTCCGGCCAGATCATCTCCCGCACCGGCCGGATCCGGGCCTTCCCCCTGATCGGCTCGGTCCTGATCTGCGTGACCCTCTTCCTGCTGTCGCTGATCACCGCCGACACCGACCTGCTGCTGGTGATGGCAGTGATGTTCGGGCTCGGCTACGGCCTCGGCAACTGCATGCAGCCCCTCCTGCTGATCCTCCAGTCGGCCGTGCCTCCGCGCGACATCGGCGTTGCGACGTCCTCGGCGACGTTCTTCCGGCAGATCGGCGGCACCCTCGGTGTGGCGATCTTCCTGTCCGTGCTGTTCGGCAGCGTGGGCGCCAACATCAAGAGCTCGATCATCGACGAGGCCCAGACCCCCGCGTTCCAGCAGGCCGTCCAGACGGCGTCCCAGAGTGCGAACCCGCTCGACCGCCAGGTCGCCGAGGCGTTCCTCCACCCGACGCCGGGTGGGGGCGTCCTGGCTCAGGTGCAGAACGACTCCTCGATCATCCAGCAGATGCCGCCCGCGCTCGCCCACCCGTTCAAGGCCGGGTTCGCGGAGTCGATGGACACCGTGTTCCTGCTGGCCGGCTGTGTCGCGATCCTGGCGTTCCTGGTCCTGCTGCTGATGCCCAAGGTGGAGCTGCGCGCCACCTCGGCGAGTGCCGCCGTACGGTCCGAGGCCGCGCCGACGGCACCGCTGGCCGAGGAGGTCTGAGCGCGTCTCATCCCGGCGGCTGTTCCGTCGGCGGCTCGGCGGTGCGAGCATGGACCGGGCCCCGATCCGTCTCGGGTCCGTTGGGCGGGGCCGCCTCACGGCGGGAGACGCTCATGGACCTCCACACGCTCTACCACCGCACCGTCGAGTGCTGGGCCGACCGGGTCAACGGCGTGCCGCCCGACGGCTGGGACGCGCCGACACCGTGCCGCGAGTGGCGGGTGCGTGACCTGGTCAACCACGTCGTCGGCGAGGACCGCTGGACCGACCCGCTGATGCGGGGCCGCACCATCGCCGACGTCGGTGACAGCCTTGACGGCGACCTGCTCGGCGACGACCCCGTGCGCAGCGCGCTCGACGCCGCGATGGAGGCCACCACCGCGGTGTCGGAGGTGCTGCCCGGCGGCGGCACCGTGCACCTGTCCTACGGCGAGGAGCAGATGGAGGAGTACGTCCACCAGATCGCGGCTGACCACCTGATCCACGCCTGGGACCTCGCCGTCGCCACCGGCACCGACCCACGGCTGGATCCCCACCTGGTCAGCGAGGTGGCCGCGTGGTTCGCCGATCGCGAGCCGCTCTACCGCGGAGGTGGCGCGATCGGGCCGCGGGCGATCTCGCACGGCGGTGCGCAAGCCGACCTGCTCGCGGCGTTCGGCCGCGACTCCGCGTGGGGGCCGGACCATGCGTGCCTGGCGGCGTTCTCGGCCGCCTTCGGGCGCGGCGACGCCGAGGCGATCATGGCGCTGATGACCGACGACTGCGTCTTCGAGGCCACCGGCCCCGCCCCGGACGGTGCCCGCCACGAGGGGGCGAGCGTCGTACGCGGGCAGTGGGAGCAGCTGTTCGGCGGCACCCGTGAGCCGGCCTTCTCCGAGGAGGAGACGTTCGTCGCCGGCGACCGCGGGGTGCTTCGCTGGCGCTTCTCATGGGTGGACGACGACGGCTCCCCGGGCCACGTCCGCGGCGCCGACGTCCTCCGGTTCCGCGACGGTCTGGTCTGCGAGAAGCTCTCCTACGTCAAGGGCTGACTCCCGAGCCCGCACGCTGGCCCTCGGGGGCGGGCTCACTCACCGACCATGACCCGACCACCGCTGGTGGTCGGTCGGAAGTCCTGCGACGTGGTGTGCTGGACCGAGGTCTTCGCCTGGTCGGCGGGAGCGCTCGGCTGGCCGCCGCCCTGCGAGACGACCAGGAACAGCGAGCCGACCGCGATCACGGCCACACCTGCAGCGGCTGCGACGTACGAGGTCGGACGGTGGGTGATGGATGTGGTGCTCATGTGATCCCTCCTTGGATCGATCGTTGTCTCGACGATGGAGGGCCGGCCGGGTCGATGGAATTCGACGTTCGACGCTGGACGAACGGCGTACGCCTTAGCGCGTATGTCCGTCGAGGCACGCGCGCCCTAACCTGGCAGGACCGCCTGAGTCCGGAGGTACGCAGTGGCAGGGAAATGGGTCATGACCGAGACTGACGTCGGCGATCTGTTGGGCGTCTTCGGAGCGTGCGAGCCCGCGGCGACCGACGACATCTTCTACGCCGAGGTGCTCAGCGGGCTGCGCGAGCT
Source organism: uncultured Actinomycetota bacterium (assembly GCA_963761085.1). GTDB lineage: Bacteria > Actinomycetota > Actinomycetes > Propionibacteriales > Nocardioidaceae > Nocardioides. The sequence goes on along the minus strand of CAVXFQ010000007.1, from coordinate 335,787 downwards.
CATCCCGTGCGACGACATCTCCTTCCAGCTGATGGAGGTCGCCGAGCAGCGGGTCAGGTCACTCGTCGTGACGGAGGACGGAGTGTTCCGCGAGGAGGTCGTCGGCGCAGAGGACGAGTTCATGCAGTTGTTCTGGCAGGAGTTCTGGGAGGAGGACGGCTGTGCCGGCCCCTTGGTGACCGGCGACTACTCCAGCCTGATCCACTTCTCAGACGAATGGAGCTTGCGGGACTACGCCAACACCCCGATGGGATCTCAGTTCGTGAGGTTGGGGGTGAAGGACGAGATCCTCGTGCCGATGACGCCGTTGGGAGGCTCCGATCGGCGCCTGCTGCTGTTCCGCGAGACAGGCAGTGCCAACTTCTCCGAACGGGAGAAGGCCATGCTGGCGCTGGCGCGTCCGCACCTGGCCGAGCTCCACGCCCAGCGCGACCGGGAGCTTCGGGGGGAGCCGAATCTGACGCCCCGGCAGTGGGAGGTCCTACGGCGCGTGGCCACGGGCGCCAGTAACACCGCGATCGCCAAGGCTCTCGGGTTGTCCGAGGCCACGGTGCGCAAGCACCTCGAGAACGTCTTCCTCCGCCTCGGTGTGCAGAGCCGGACCGAGGCCGTGGCGCGGGTCCTCGCGTTCATGGACGTGGCCTGACCTCGGCCAAGCCGCGCGCGCAACACCGCCCCCGGGCCCTCGCCCGGCTCAGCGGGTCGTGTTTGGATGGCGCCATGAGCACCTCGGACTCGATCGACGCCCCCACCGACCTCCCGCCCCACCCGGAGCCCATCGCGGCCACCGACATCGACCCGGCGATCGCCGGTGCGGTCGACGGGGTGGGGGACAGGTTCGGCGTCCTCGGGCTCGAGCAGATGATCGTCTACGCCCAGGAGGCCCTGTCCGTGGCCCGCACGGCGCTCGAGGAGCTCGCCGAGACCGCCGAGGACGCCGCACCCACGGCGTAGGTCTCAGCCGGCGAGCCGCCGGAGTCGTCCGCGCGCGCTGGAGTCGGAGCCGAGCCGGGTGAGCTCGGTGGCCTTGCCGAGCCCGAACGGCGGCATGTTCCCGTAGATCGCCTCGTACTCGCCGGACCGGACGAGGTAGGTCTCGTGCCAGATGCCGGTGCGGTCGCTGCGGCCGACCCGCTTCCAGTACGCGCGCCACGCGGCCAGGTGCGGGTCGTCGTCGTCCTTGGCGAACCTCTCGAGGTCCTCGAACGACCGCCAGTACTGCACGTTGACCGTGCCGAAGCCGAGCTGCTGCCAGCCGAGGAGACCCTTCTCCGGATGCTCGCCGAGATACTTCAGCATCCCCTGCATCCCGTGCTTGAGGCCGCTGAGGTCCTTCAGCGACCGGAGGGGACGGCCTGCCTGGACCCGCGCCCCGATCAGGAAGACGACGAAGTCGCCCTCGATCTGCGCGGTCCACCGGCCCTGGTTGACGTCGGCCATGGGAGTCCCCTTCCCGCCGTGCTCACTCGATGGCCGTTGATTCTGCTCGCCCTGCCCGGGGTGCGGCAACGGCGAACGTGACTCAGGGCTGGACCGAGACGACGACGAACCTCGGCAGCGGCACCAGGTGCTGCCCGCCCCGCAGGGGCTTGGACCGCTCCGCCACGAGGGTCACCCCACCGGCCCCTCGGGATGGGTGAACAAGCCGATCGCCAGGGCCGCGAGGGCGGCGGGCGGCACCAGTGTCGGCCAGCGGGTCACGGGTCGCACCCTAGGCGCCGGGAAGCGCGGAAGGATTCCGGCGGCCGGTGCCCGACGGCGTACGCTGGGTTGTTCGTCCCCCAAGCCAGTGCCCCTAGCCAGTGCCGAGTGAGGTCTGCCCCCGTGCCCGCGAGCGTCTTCCCCCTGCTCGAGCCGCGTCTGCCGTCGGTGTCCAAGCCGATCCAGTACGTCGGTGGTGAGCTCAACTCGATCCTCAAGGACTGGGAGTCGGTCGACGTCCGGTGGGCGCTGATGTATCCCGACGCCTACGAGGTCGGGCTGCCCAACCAGGGCGTGCAGATCCTCTACGAGGTGCTCAACGAGCGCGACTGGGTCCTGGCCGAGCGCACCTACTCGGTGTGGCCCGACATGGAGCAGGTGATGCGGGAGGACGGCATCCCGCAGTTCACCGTCGACAGCCACCGGCCGGTGCGCGCCTTCGACCTCTTCGGGATCAGCTTCTCCACCGAGCTGGGCTACACCAACCTGCTCAACGCCCTCGACCTCGCCGGCATCCCGTTGCACGCCGTCGACCGCGGCGACGACGACCCGGTCGTGATCGCCGGCGGCCACGCGGCGTTCAACCCGGAGCCCGTCTCCGACTTCGTCGACGCGGCGGTGCTCGGCGATGGCGAGGAGGTCGTGCTGGCGATCTCCGAGGTCGTCCGCGAGTGGAAGGCCGAGGACCGGCCCGGCGGCCGCGACGAGCTGCTCCGCCGGCTGGCGGTCTCGGAGAACGTCTACGTCCCGAAGTTCTACGACGTGGTCTACGCCGAGGACGCCACCATCGAGGCGGTCGTGCCCAACCGCCCCGGCATCCCGTTCCGGGTCCGCAAGCACACGCTGATGGACCTCGACCAGTGGCCCTACCCGGCCAAGCCGCTGGTGCCGCTGGCCGAGACCGTGCACGAGCGGTTCAGCGTCGAGATCTTCCGTGGCTGCACCCGCGGCTGCCGCTTCTGCCAGGCCGGCATGATCACCCGCCCGGTCCGGGAGCGCTCGATCGAGACGATCGGCGCCATGGTCGAGAACGGCATCCGGCAGTCCGGCTTCGAGGAGGTCGGGCTGCTCTCCCTGTCGAGCGCCGACCACTCCGAGATCGCGGAGGTGGCCCACGGCCTCGCCGACCGCTACGAGGGCTCCAACGTCTCGCTGTCGCTGCCGTCGACGCGGGTCGACGCCTTCAACATCACCTTGGCCAACGAGTTCTCCCGCAACGGTCGGCGTTCGGGCCTGACCTTCGCCCCCGAAGGCGGCAGCGAGCGGATGCGGAAGGTGATCAACAAGGCCGTCGACGAGGACGACCTGATCCGCACCGTCGCCACGGCGTACTCCCAGGGCTGGCGGCAGGTGAAGCTCTACTTCATGTGCGGCCTGCCGACCGAGAACGACGAAGACGTGCTCGAGATCGCCGAGCTGGCCTGCAAGGTGATCGCCAAGGGCCGCGAGGTCACCGGCCACAACGACATCCGCTGCACGGTCTCGATCGGCGGCTTCGTGCCCAAGCCGCACACGCCGTTCCAGTGGGCGGCCCAGCTCGACCACGACACCACCGACGAGCGGCTGAAGAAGCTGCGCGACGTCGTCCGCGCCGACCGCCGCTACGGCCGCGCCATCGGCTTCCGCTACCACGACGGCAAGCCCGGCACCATCGAAGGACTCCTCTCCCGGGGCGACCGCCGTGTCGGCCGGGTCATCGAGGAGGTCTGGCGCGACGGCGGCCGCTTCGACGGGTGGAGCGAGCACTTCTCCTACGACCGCTGGGCCGCCGCCTGTGAGCGCGCGCTGGCCGGCACCGGGGTCGACCTCGACTGGTACACCGTGCGCGAGCGCGACTACGACGAGGTGCTCCCGTGGGACCACCTCGACTCCGGCCTCGACAAGGACTGGCTCTGGTCGGACTGGGAGGACGCCCTCGCCGTCGCCGCCGACCCCGACTCGGTCCCCGACGTCGAGGACTGCCGTTGGACGCCCTGCTACGACTGCGGCGTGTGTCCCGACATGGGCACTGAGATCCAGATCGGTCCCACCGGCCGGCCGCTCCTTCCTCTCAGCGTGGTGTAGTCGCCTCGCAGCTCAGCTGGTCTCTCGGGCGACGCCTTCGGGGGAGACCGACGCATGCGGCTTGGCCTGCCACAGGGCCCAGTCGACGCTGACGTCGCCGGCGGCCCGCAGCAGCCGGGGGAGATGCTGGTCGAGCAGCCTCTCGGTCGAGGTCTCGGCCGCGTGCACGGTGACGTTCATCGCGGCCCGGACCCTTCCTGCGCCGTCCCGCACCGGCACGGCCACCGAGCGGACACCCGGAGCGAGCTCCTCGTCGGCGAGCGCCCAGCCTCGGGCGCGAACCCGGACGAGCTCCTGGTCGAGCTCCGCGCGGGTCCGGCCGATGTAGGGCGGGAGCCCGGAGCGCGACGGGATCTCGAGGACCGTGTCCAGCTCGTCGGGGGCGAGAGCCGCCAGGAGCACCTTGCCCTGTGACGTCTGCTGCGCCGGGAAGAGCGTGCCGATGTCGACGCGCAGGGCGATGATCTTGGGCACCGAGACTCGCGCGACGTAGACGATGTCGCTCCCGTCGAGCTGGGCCATCGAGGACGACTCACCGGTCTGGCGGACCAGCGCCTCGAGGTGGGGGCGCGCGACCTCCCAGAGACCGAGGGACGCGACGTACGCCGTGCCGAGCGTGAGCACCTTGGGCGTCAGCTCGAAGGCCCCGCCGTCCGAGCGCACGAAGCCGAGCTCCTCGAGCGTCAGCAGGAGTCGCCGCGCCGTCGGTCTGGCCAGGCCGGTCGCCGTCGCCACGTCGGCGAGAGAGAGCGCGCGGTGCTCTGCGTCGAAGACCTGCAGCACGTCGAGCCCGCGCGCGAGCGACTCGACGAAGTCTGGCCCCGAGCCACGTCCTGCCACGGCTGCGACCTAGGAGCCGGAGTCGGGGTTGCCGAACATGGTGCCGCGGGCGCCGTGCGTGGACCCGGTCTGGTAGTCGGTGTACTGGTAGGGGTTGTCGAGCATCTTGCCGCCCTCCGGCAGGGCAGGGTGCATCCCTGCGTGCCAGACGTCGTCGCCCATCGCGGCCTTGAGGTGGTCGACGGTGGCGTCGACGTCACGACGTACGGCGGGAGCGTCGAAGCCGACCAGCCTGCCGTCGCGCTTCACGACCCGGCCGTCCACGACCACGGTGTGCACGTCGCCGCGCTGCGCCTGGAAGGCGACCTGGCCGTAGGGGTTGAGCAGGGGGAACGAGACGGGGGAGGCGTCGTTCTTGATGAGGACGACGTCGGCCTTCTTGCCCCGCTCGAGGCTGCCGAGGTCGTCGCGCCCGAGAGCCTGGGCGCCGCCGCGGGTGGCCCAGTCGACGACGTGCTCGGCCCGCAGCGACAGGGCGCTGACGGTGTCGCCCTTGACGTGGGCCTCGAGGTGCTCGCGCGACCGGTCGGCGCCGAGCGTGGTCCGCATCGCGGAGAACAGGTCGCCGCTCCACCACACGCTGGTGTCCATCGACAGCGAGACCGGGATGCCGAACTGCCGCACCTGCCAGGTCGGGGGATAGCCCTGGCCGGCACTCTGCTCGGACTCCGTCGACACCGAGATCGAGCCGCCGGAGGCCGCGATCCGCTGGTAGGAGTCGGTGCTCAGGGTCGCGGCGTGCACATAGATGTTCTCCGGCGCCGCGAAGCCGTTCTCGTGGATCAGCCGGATGCCGTCGTCGTTGGTCGCTCCCCACACACCCGCATGCGTGGTCACCGGGAGGCCGAGCTCGCGGGCCACCTCGAACGCCGCCCGCTCGGGGAACGCCGGGTCACCGGTCACGTCGAAGGCCAGCTGGAAGCCGAGCACGCCGTCCGACCCGGCACGACGCCGCTCGAAGAAGTCGCGGACGGCCGGGTCGGCGGTCCACTCCCACGGGCCGGCCTGGATGTTGCCGTAGGCCAGCACGAACCGGCCCGGCACCGACGCCAGTGCATCCACGGCCGCGTCCGCGTGGTCGACGGTCTGCAACCCGTGTGACCAGTCGACGGTGGTGGTGACGCCGGCCTCGAGCGACTCCCAGGCCGACAGCACGTTGCCGGCGTGGATGTCCTGAGGGCGGAAGGTCTTGCCGTGCTCGAGGTAGTACCAGACGAAGTACTGGGTCAGCGTCCAGTCCGCGCCGTAGCCGCGCATCGCGGTCTGCCACATGTGCCGGTGGGTGTCGATCATCCCCGGCATCACGAGGCCGCCGGACGCGTCGACCTCCTCGGTGCCCTCGGGCACCTCCAGCGACGGGCCGACCGCCTCGATCCGGTCACCGACGACGAGCACGTCGGCGCCGTCGTGGATGGTGTGGCTGTCGTCCATGGTCAGCACGGTGCCGCCGCGCAGCACGATGGAGTCGGTCATGAGGGTCCTCCCGTACGTCTGTCCGCTCTGCGGTCAGACTCGACCTGGGCTCGCTCACTGTCAAGGGGTTGACGCGCTCAGCCTGCGCTTGTTGACTCAGACGGACATTCGTCCGTTAGTCGAGAGGACTGCCGTGGCCGACCGCTCCACCGGGCCGCTGTCGGGGCTCCTGGTCGCCGACTTCTCGCGGGTGCTCGCCGGCCCCTACGCCACCATGCTGCTGGCCGACCTCGGCGCCGAGGTGGTCAAGGTCGAGTCGCCGGGCGGCGACGACACCCGGGCCTGGACGCCGCCGGTGCGCGACGGCATCTCGACGTACTACCTCGCGGTCAACCGCAACAAGCGCTCCGTCGTCCTCGACCTCAAGGACGACCACGACGTGCAGCTGGCCCGCGAGCTGGCCGGCCGCGCCGACGTGCTGATCGAGAACTTCAGGCCCGGCGGCCTCGACCGCTTCGGCCTGGGCTACGACGCCGTGGCCGCGGCCAACCCCGGCATCGTCTACGCCTCGATCAGCGGCTTCGGTACGACGGACCAGGGCCGGGTGCTGCCCGGCTACGACCTGATCGTGCAGGCCATGTCGGGGCTGATGAGCCTGACCGGCTCGCCCGACACCGAGCCGTTCCGCTCCGGCATCTCGGTCTTCGACGTGATGGCCGGGATGCACGCGACGATCGGCATCCTGGCCGCGCTCAACGCCCGACATCGAGACCGGCCGCGGCCAGCACGTCGAGGTCAACCTGCTCTCCTCGGCGCTGTCCGGCATGGTCAACCAGACCAGCGCCTACGTCGCCGCGGGCGTCGTACCGCACCGGATGGGCAACACCCACCCGAGCCTCTACCCCTACGAGCCCATCCCCTGCGCGGACGGCGAGCTGATCATCACCTCGGGCAACGACGTGCAGTTCCGCAAGCTCGTGCGAGGTGATCGGCGCCACCGAGCTGGCCGACGACCCGCGTTTCGCGCAGATGAGGGACCGCAACGCCCACCGCGAGGTGCTGCGCCCGCTGCTGATCGAGAAGCTCTCGACCCGCACGACGTCGGAGTGGTTCCGCGACATCATCGCGGCGGGCGTGCCGTGCGGACCGATCAACGACGTCGCGGGCGGCGTCGGCTTCGCGACCGAGATCGGGCTCGACCCGGTGGTCGAGGTGGGGGTCGGCGACGCGATGGTGCCGTCGATCCGCAACCCGATCACGTTCTCCGAGACGCCGCCCGACTACCGCCTGCCCCCACCCGCCCTCGACGAGCACGGCGACGAGATCCGCGCCTGGCTGGAAGGGGAGGCGCCGTGAGCGGCGGGGGCGTGGTCTCGGTCGCGCCGCTGGTCGAGAAGGTCGCTCTGCGACCGTCTCGAAACCACGCGGAGGAGGAGACATCGTGAGCGACGAGCTGAGCTTCCCCACCTCGTTGGGGACGTCCACAGCCGACCAGATCCGGCTGCTGGGGCACGACCTGGCCGAAGACCTGATGGGCCAGGTCGGCTTCGGTGAGCTCGCGTTCTGGCTGGTGACCCTGCGTCGTCCGACCCCGTCGGAGGTGCGGGTCTTCGAGACGGTGCTGGTCGCGCTGGCCGACCACGGCTTCACGCCGACCGCGATCGCGGCCCGGCTCACCTACCTCTCCGCACCCGACTCGCTGCAGGGCGCGCTCGCCGCCGGGCTGCTCGGCGGCGGGTCGCGCTTCCTCGGCGTGACCGAGGACTGCGGGCAGTACCTCCACGCAGTGCTCGCCGACCAGGACCCCCTGCCCACCGACGACGCCGGCTGGGACGCGCTCGCGCTCGACGCCGTACGCCGGACCCGGGAGCAGGGCGCGTTCGTCCCCGGACTCGGTCATCCGGTCCACAAGGTGCAGGACCCGCGCACCCCCCGGCTCATCGCCATCGCCGAGGAGGAGGGGCTCAAGGGCCCGCACCTGACGCTGTTCGAGGCGATCGGCCGCACCCACGAGGAGGTGCTCGGTCGTCGGCTCCCGCTCAACGGCGCCGGGGTGTGCGGCGCCGCCCTCGCCGACCTCGGGCTGCCGGTCGAGCTGCTGCGCGGCTTCGCCCTGCTCGCCCGGGCCGCCGGGCTCCTCGGACAGCTCGCGGAGGAGGTACGCCGTCCGATCGGGATGGACGCCTACCTCACCGTCGACCGCAACGCCGTCTACGTCGATCCCACGCAGGAACAGGAGTAGCCATGGCCACCGTCGCCGCGGTCATCGCCTCGACCCACCACCCGTTCTACCTCAAGGCGAGCACGAGCACCGGCGCCGAGCGCCCGCCGTTCGCCGACGAGTGGCAGGCCAAGATCGAGACCTTCCGCGAGACGCTCACGCGGGCCGAGCCCGACGTGCTGGTGATGGTGGGCAGCGACCACTTCCACCAGCTGTGGCTCGACAACATGCCTCAGTTCCTCGTCGGCAAGGCGCCCTTCTACGACGCCAACTGGTACAACGAGGAGCGCGAGTTCGGGCTGCCGAGGTTCCGGCTCGAGGGCGACGAGGACCTCTCGTCGCACATCCTGCGCGGCGGGCTCGACCGCGACTTCGACCTCGCGTTCAGCAACGAGCTGCGGATCGACCACAGCATCACCTGCCCGATCATCACGCTGCGGCCCGAGGCCGACCTGCCGATCGTGCCCATCTACACCAACATCTTCGCGCCGCCGCTGCCGCAGCCGAAGCGGTTCGTCCAGCTGGGCAAGGCGATCCGCGAGATGGTCGAGTCGTGGGAGAGCGACAAGCGGGTCGCGATCATCGGCACCGGCCACCTGTCGCTGGAGCTCGGCGGGCCGCGTCAGTTCGGCGAGCACGGCCCCGACCCCGACTTCGACCGCAAGGCCGTCGAGTGGATCGCGAACGGCGACATCGAGGGCTGCTGCGGCGAGGTCAGCCTCGAGAGCCTGCACCTGCCCGGCAACGCCACCCACGGCTTCATGGACTTCATGCTGATGATGGGCGTGGCCGGCGACGGCGTGAAGGCCGACCACGTCGACTCGCTCGACCTGTTCCACACCATGGAGGCCTACTTCACCTGGTACCCGGAGGGGGCACTGCGATGAGCAAGTACCTGCTCGACAAGTTCCTCTACACCGTCGACCGCGACCCCGACCTCGTCGAGCGCTACCGCGACGACCCGGCCGGCACGGTCGCCTGGTGGGAGGCCGAGATGGCCAACACGATCCTCAACTGCCACCCCGGCGAGAAGTCGACCTGGCTCGCGTTCACCGACGACGAACGCCGCGCCCTGGCTGAGCAGGACCACGTCGCGCTCTTCGAGATGGGCGCCCACCCCTTCCTCACCCTGACGCTCTTCATCGCGATGTTCGAGCGCGACCACGGGCCGCTGGAGTACCAGATCGCCTACGGCAAGGCCATGGAGCACCTCACCCTTCCCTACCCGGACATCGCCACATGAAGGCCGCGGTCCTGCACACCCCTGGGCGGTCTCCGGTCTACGGCGACCACCCGGCGCCGAAGGGCGGTGAGGGGATCACGGTCGTCCGGGTGACGGCCGCGCCTGTGGTGCCGCTAGACCTCCTGTGCGCCAGCGGTACGTCGTACTTCGGCGTGCCGCAGACGCCGTACGTCCCGGGTGGGCAGGGCGTCGGCACGGTCGAGTCGTCCGGCAGCTTCGAGCCCGGGACCCGGGTGTGGTTCTTCGCGTCGGCCGGCATGAGTCCCGGCGACGGCTCCCTCGCCGAGCTGTGCGCAGTCCCGGACGCCGACGTGGTCCCCGTCGTCGCCGACCTCCCGGACCCACTGGCCGCAGCACTCGGGCTCTCAGGGGTCGCCGCCTGGATGGCGCTGACCTGGCGGGCCCGGCTCGCAGCGGCGGAGCGCGTGCTGGTGCTCGGCGGCGGTGGCGCGGTCGGACAGGCCGCCATCGGGGTCGCGCAGGTGCTGGAGGCAGCCGAGGTGATCGCCCTGGCTCGCCCGTCATCGGTGTCCCGTGCGCAGGCAGCCGGAGCCGACGTCGTGCTGCCCCTGGACGCGAGCGACGTCGATGCGCTGGCGGCCGCCCTGGCGGTGCACGGGCCCTACGACGTGATCCTCGACCCGGTCTTCGGCGTCCCGGCGACCGCGGCTGCCCGGGAGCTGGCGATCGGTGGGCGGCTGGTGAACCTCGGCGGCGCCTCGGGCGACAAAGCCGAGTTCTCCTCGGCCTCGCTGCGCAGCAAGACGGCCGCGGTGCTCGGCTACACCAACAACGCTCTCAGTGCCGAGCAACGGCGGGACGCGCTCACCTCGGTGCTCGAGCACGCAGCAGCGGGCCGCATCCGCATCGACTTCGAGGAGCGCCCGTTGCGAGACGTGGAGTCCACCTGGTCGGACGTCGTGGCCGGGACGGCGGGCGCCCGCCGCGTGCTCCTGCCATGAACGACGACCTCGAGATCGTCTACGCTCCGCGCGTCTCCGTCTTCGAGGCCCGTGCTCAGCGTGTCGTCAGCGGCGCCGGCGCAGCCCGGCGCGTCGGCGCCGAACTGGCACGCATCGGCGGTGAGCGGGCGATGCTGGTGGCGGGGAGCGGCCGGGTCGAGGAGGCGCTGCTGCTTCTCCACGACACCGACGTCGTGGCCACCTTCACCGACGTCCGCCCCCACGTCCCGGTCGAGGTCGCCCGCGCGGCCACCGACCTGGCTCGCTCCTCGGGCGCCGACAGCGTGATCGCGTGGGGCGGTGGGTCGACGGTGGGAGTTGCCAAGGCGGTCGCGCTCACCGAGCGACTGCCCGTCCTCGCAGTGCCCACGACGTACGCCGGGTCCGAGGCCACCGACGTCTGGGGACTGACCGACCAGGGCCGCAAGACCAACGGCACCGACCCTGTCGTGCTGCCGCGCACCGTCATCTACGACCCGGAGCTGACGCTCTCGCTGCCCGCGTCGCTGACCACCAGCTCAGGGCTCAACGCCTTGGCGCACTGTGTGGACGCCTTGTGGGGCCCGACTGCGAGCCCGGTGAGCACCGCCCTGGCCGTCGAAGGGGTTCGGCAGCTCGCGGAGGGGCTCGGTGTCGTGGTCCGCCACGGTGGCGACCTCGTGGCCCGGGAGCAGTGCCAGTCCGGTACCTACCTGGCGGCCAGCGCGTTCGCCGCGGCCGGCTCGGGGATGCACCACAAGATCTGCCACGTGCTCGGTGGCGCCTACGACCTGGAGCACGCCGCCATGCACGCCGTACTGCTCCCGCACGTGCTCGGGTTCAACGCACCTGCTGCTCCCGCGGCTGCCACCCGCATCGCCACCGCGCTGCAGCCCGCCGGCTACGGCGACGGGTCCGACGCACTCACCGCACTCGGCAGCCTGTACGACGCCCTCGACGCGCCGCGCAGCCTGGGCGCCCTCGGCCTGCCCGCCGCGCAGGTCGAGAGTGCGGCGGCACTCGCCCTGGAGAGGATCCCCCCTTCCAACCCGCGACCCGTGAGTTTCGACGACCTCGTCGGGCTGCTCAGCCGAGCACAGGACGGCGCCCGCCCGGTGCTGGTCCCTCTCGGCCCCTCGCATCGACGGAGCATGACGATGTCCACACCCAGGATCACCGCAGACACTGACCCGACCCTCGAGCAGGTGCGGCGGGAGGACGAGCTCGTCTCGCGCGTCGTCGACAGCTTCGCCGCTGCCGAGGACCCCCGCTTGCGGCTGCTGATGCAGGCCCTCATCCGCCATCTGCACGCCTACATCCGCGAGGTCCGGTTGACGGAGGACGAGCTGTACTCAGCGATCCAGTTCCTCACCGATGCGGGCCACGCCACCGACAACGAACGGCAGGAGCTCATCCTGCTCTCCGACGTCCTGGGCGCGTCCATGCAGACCATCACCGTCAACAACCAGGCGTTCGGCGATGCCACCGAGGCCACCGTCCTCGGACCGTTCCACACCGAGCACGCGCCGGAGGTCGAGCAGGGCGGCGACGTCACGGGCGCGGCCACCGGCATGCCCTGCTGGGTCGAAGGCGTCGTCACGGACGTCGAGGGGCGTCCCGTCCCCGGCGCTCGCATCGAGGTGTGGGAAGCGGACGACCAGGGCTTCTACGACGTGCAGTACGGCGACGACCGGGTGGCCGCGCGAGCTCATCTGTTGGCCGACGAGTCGGGCCGCTACCGGTTCTGGGCCCTGAAGCCCACGCCGTACCCGATCCCGGACGACGGGCCCGTCGGGAGGATGCTCCGAGCCGTCGGACGCTCCCCGATGCGCGCCTCCCACCTGCACTTCATGGTCACGGCGCCTGGGTACCGTCGCCTCGTCACCCACATCTTCGTCGAGGGCGATGACCAGCTCGACCGCGGCGACTCGGTGTTCGGGGTCAGGGACTCGCTGATCAAGACGTTCGAGGACCACGCAGGCGGCACGCCCACTCCCGACGGGCGCGATCTCGGCGCCCAGCCGTGGACTCGCACCCGCTTCGACATCGTGCTCGCACCCGAGGGGTGAGGGAGCTCAGTCGGGCCACGGCCTGGTCGCTGCGGCGGGTGCCTACGGGGCGGGCCCGCCGGTCTGGTCGTAGACGGCCGCGGCAAGCTTGCGGAGCTCCGGGTCGTACTCACGTGCGTGGTGGCCGCAGAACAGCAGCTCGCTACCGGAGCTGAGCTCGACGCGCCGGTATGCCGGAGCACCGCAGCGGTCGCATCGGTCGTTCATGGTCAGCACGGCCGCGGATGCGCGGGTGGTGGCGGACAATGGCATCCTGAAGTCATCCAGTGCCATGTCGAGCGGGCTCGAGGCCCTTGCACGGTCCATGGACGTCATGTCGGATCGCCTCCTGCTCCTAGTGTCGCGGGGCGTTAGTTCCTGAACGGTTGTGTTTCTGAAATCATGGGGCCATGGCGAATCGTCCTGCCCCGGCATTGGTGTTGCGTGATGGCGACCGGGAGAAGCTCGAAGGCTGGCTGCGGTCGCGGTCGGTCAGGGCCGGGCTGGCCAAGCGGGCGCGGATGATCCTGCTGGCCGGCGAAGGTGTCGGGAACAGGGAGATCGCCGAGCGCGTGGGCGCCTCGCCGACCACGGTGATCCAGTGGCGCGCCCGGTACGCAGAGCGCGGGATCGCGGGCCTGGAGGATCAGGAACGGTCTGGGCGCCCCCGGGAGTTGGATCACGCCGCGATCGTGACCGCCACGCTGAAGCCGCCACCGAAGAAGCTGGGCGTGACGCACTGGTCCACTCGACTGCTCGCCGGCGAGCTGAAGACCAGCAACACCACCGTGGCTCGCGCGTGGCGCTCCTATGGGATCAAGCCCTGGAAGGCAGAGTCGTTCCGGTTCTCCACCGACCCCGAGCTGGTCGGCAAGGTCACCGACATCTGTGGGCTCTACCTCGGCACCAACCAGGACATCCCGGCGAACGCGATCGTGCTCAGCATCGACGAGAAGTCCCAGATCCAGGCCCTGGACCGCACCGTGCCGATCCTGCCGATGCAGCCCGGGCTGATCGAGCGCCGCTCACACGACTACTACCGACACGGCACCACGACCCTGTTCGCCGCCCTGGAGATCGCCACCGGCCAAGTGACCGCCGCGCTCAAGCCCAAGCACCGCCACCAGGAGTTCCTGGCCTTCCTGCGCCAGATCGAGCGGACCTACCGCGACGCCGTCGACGAGCACGGCGACCCGGTCGAGCTGCACCTGGTGATGGACAACTACGCCGCCCACAAGCACCAGAACGTCCGCGACTGGCTGGAGAAACACCCGCGGTTCAAGGTCCACTTCACCCCGACCCACGCCTCGTGGATGAACCTGGTCGAGGTCTGGTTCGGCCTGGTCGAGCGCCAAGCCGTCCGCCGCGGCGTCTTCACGTCCGTACCCGACCTCAACGCCAAACTCCGCACCTACATCGAGGGCTGGAACAAGCGCGCCCACCCCTTCGTGTGGACCAAGACCGCCGACCAGATCCTCAAGAAGGCCAACCGTCCAACAACTTCAAATCCGCGCCACTAGGGCGTGTTGATCAAGTGATCTGAGTGGCCGGTGGTGTCGAATCGGTGACATGGCTCGTGCTGAGATCTCTGACCAGGTGTGGGCGGTGTTGGAGCCGTTGATGCCGACGGTTTCGGGTCGGAGTCGACCTTGGACCGATCACCGCTTGGCCATCGAGGGCATGGTGTGGCGTTTCCGCACCGGGGCACCGTGGCGCGATGTCCCTGAACGGTTCGGTAGGTGGAACAGCATCTACAAGCGCTTCGACCGTTGGGCCGCCGATGGCACCTGGGAACGACTGCTGGCCACCGCGCAGGCCCACTCCGATGAGTTGGGCAAGCCGGACTGGGTCACCGCGATCGACTCCACGATCACCCGGGTCCACCAGCACGGGGCGACGCTTCCGCGGCTCACGGGGGGCGATATCGAACTACAGGGATCCGCGGCGGCAGGAGCCTGCTGACCACGCGATCGGACGCTCCCGCGGGGGTCTGACCAGCAAGATCCACCGGTCGCCGACGGCCGAGGGCGGCCGCTGAACCTGATCCTGACACCGGCCAACATCAACGACACCACGATGCTGGCCGAGGTCATCGGCGGCATCCGCGTCGCCCGACCCGGCCCGGGCCGACCGCGGAGCAGACCCGAGGTCGTGCTGGCCGACAAGGGCTATCCCTCCCGAGCGAACCGGGCCTACCTCGCCGGCCGCGGGATCAAGGCGAACATCCCCGACCGTGACGACCAGCTCGCTGGCCGCAAGCGCCGCGGACGGGGCGGCGGACGTCCGCCCGGCTTCGACGCCGACCTGTACCGGCGCCGCAACGTCGTCGAACGATCCTTCAACGGCTCAAGAACTGGCGCGGCATCGCCACACGCACCGACAAGACCGCACGCAACTACAGAGCCGGAATCCTGCTCGCCGCCACCCTGATCTGGATCAAGACAGACTTGATCAACACGCCCTAGTACGCGTCGAAGAATGCGCCCCGACCAGAGGCGAAGGTCCGGGGGCCGGAGGGCCCGCACCCGGTGCTCCCGTGGCTCGTGTCCATCAGCAGCGCGCAGGTCTAGGTTGAGCCGGTGGCGGGTGCAGCTGGACTCACGGTCGCGGTGACCGGTCCCACCGGGACGCTGGGGCTCGGTTTGATGCCCCTGCTTCAGGGCGACGATCGGGTCGATCGCGTCATCGGCATCGCCCGGCGCCCCTTCGACCCGGCGGAGCGCGGGTGGACGAAGATGGAGTACTGCCGTGGTGACGTTCGCGACGCCCATGCGCTGCGGGGGTCGTTCGAAGGGGCCGATGTCGTGGTGCACCTGGCTTTCCTGATCCTGGGCGGGGACGGGGAGTCCACGCGGGCGATCAACATCGAGGGCACCCTGAACGCCTTCGGTGCGGCAACCGAGGTCGGCGCCAAGAGGTTCGTGTACGCCTCGTCGGTGGCGGCATACGGGTTTCATCGCGACAATCCGATCGGCATGAGGGAGGACTGGCTCATCCGGCCTGCGGACCGCCTCTTCTATGCCCAGGAGAAGGCAGAGCTCGAGCACCTGCTGCAACGCAAGGCCGGCGACCACCCTCAGACCGGGCTCTACCTGCTGCGACCGCCCGTCGTCCTCGGCCCCGACGCGGTCGGCGCCAAGATCAGCATTCCCTCGATCCTCCTGCCGTTGGCGCGCAGCATGGGCGCGGTCGTACGGCGCCTGCCAGACGTTCCGGTTCTCGCACCGGACCTACCCCTCCAAGTCATCCATCAAGACGACGTAGCCGAAGCACTGCGTCTCTGTGTCGTCGGCGCCGGTGCGCCTGGGGCGTACAACCTCGCCGCTGACGATGTGATCACTGGCGTCGACGTGGCCCGGGAGCTCGGCTTCCGGGCCCTACGGATCCCGGGCGCGCCGGTGGCCCTGGCAGCGCGACTCGCCGCGAAGCTGCCCTACCTGCCCGGGGGGACACAGTGGGTCGAGGCCATGAGCCACCCGGCGCTCATGGATACGACCAAGGCACGAACCCAGCTCGGATGGAGACCGCGGCACACGGCGATCGAGGCGCTGAGGTCAACGATCCGTTAGCGGCGACCTCGTCAGTGGAGCCTCACCCTGGCGACCAGACCGGCATGGTCTGAGGCCCAGAACGGCGGGTTTGCCTCGAAGGGCGTGCCACCGACCACCGTGGAGGAGACGGGTCGCACAGCGCCGTGCGTGAGCACGAGGTCGATCCTGCTCGTGTAGGTGGGCACGGGGTTGGTCAACGT
Source organism: uncultured Actinomycetota bacterium (assembly GCA_963761085.1). Taxonomy (GTDB): domain Bacteria; phylum Actinomycetota; class Actinomycetes; order Propionibacteriales; family Nocardioidaceae; genus Nocardioides. Next base: position 319,565 of record CAVXFQ010000007.1, on the reverse strand, counting down.
GCCATTCTGGCAGCACGTGAGGCCCGCCTGGCCCGGGTTGACCGACCAGGAGTCGGTGAACCACGACTTCGTCAGGTCGGCGTAGGACGTCGTGGTGCTGCCGTCAGCAGCGGAGTTGAAGTCGCCGGTGGCGATGACCGCACCCGCACCTCTCGCTGGCCCTGCGAGGAACTCCTTGGCCTGGGCCTGTTGCACGAGAGGCGAGTTCTCGACCTCGAGGTGGGTGTTGGCGTAGTGGAAGCGCTTTCCCTCGAACACGCCGTCGATCGATGCCCAGCCACGGTCGAACGACACCGCCGGGCCCACCGGCGGCTGGAAGGTCTGTTGGGCGACGTAGTTGCCGTGCTGCGGGTTCGACCAGCTCAGACCATCGGTGTCCGCGTTCACGAGGATGACGTCACGGTCCTGGAGGGTGACGACGCAGGCGGGGGTCGGGTTCGGGACGCCGCAGCCGAACGCGGGGGCCACGAGTGGTGCCGGACCGATGTTCGCGTTCTGCGAGACCGACGCGACCTGGTAGTCCAGTCCCCGAGCAGTCAACGCGTCCTGCAGGATCTGGAGGAAGTCGAAGCTCGGCGGATCGGCGGTCCCGGTGCCCTGGGCGATCCAGTCGGAGACTTCCTGCAGTCCCACCAGGTCTGGCTTCTCGGCCGCCATCGTGTCGGCGATCGCCTGAGCCCGGGCCGGGAAGTTCGTGAAGACCGTCGTCCCGTAGATCTGTGCGACGGCTGCGACGAACTCAGGTCCCGTCGTGGCGCTGAGCGCCGGGTCCAGGCTCGAGCCGAGGTACAGGTTCTGGGTCATCACGGTGATCTCGCGCTTGTCCTTGGCCTGGGCGGATCCCGACCCGGCCAGAGGCATGGCAACCGCCAGCAGTGCCACCAGCCCGACACCTATGCGCGTGCGAATCCTCATCGAAGCCCCCTTCGTGCGAACGCTCGTCTCGATCTCACGGACTCACCGCCAGACTCGGTTCCACTGCATGGCGCGGTGTAGAGGCCAAGGGCTCTTGTTCCCCACCGTTGCGGTTCGGGACAGAGCTCTCTCGACGCTCTCTCACCGCCACGTGTCACGCGCCGGCGATGTCCCTCCGGCCGGCTTCACCAGACATCGCCGCCTCTCGGCGTTTGTTCTCCTGGTCGACAGCGACTGCGATGGCTTGGACCAGGCGCGAGTGCCAGCGCTCATGAGCGGCCAGGTCGTCGGTCAAGGCGTGGCAGTCGGGGCAGACCATCGGCTGTGCGGGCTGTTCCATGGGGCATCACCTCTGAGCAGAGCTTCGCTCCACGGTGGCACGAACACCGGCAGCCGTCCATCCAGTCCTCGACTCGAACCGCACCGGCCGGGGACGGGCCGACGTCATCCTTGCTGGAGCAGGCGCAAGACCATCCGCCGTAGCTGTTGGCGCCCCCTCGCGCCCGCCGAGCCCGGCGCGATCTCCGCTCCGATCACCTGCAACGCAAGGTGGCCGGACTACTGCCTCGCGTCGAACAGGTGCCAGGGCCGGGGCACTCCCTTGAGCGTGTGCTCGCCGCAGTCCTCGAAGGCTAGCCCCGAACCGGTCACGAGGTCCTTGACGGTCTGGGTGACCAGGATCTGGGAGGGCCCGGCGAGGCCGGCGATCCGGGCGCCGATCGCGACGGCGATGCCGCCACACTTGCCGTCCACGATCTCGCACTCGCCGGTGTGCACTCCGGCCCGGATCTCGATGCCCAGGCCGTGGACGCGGTCGGCCACCTCGAGGGCGCAGCGGACGGCGCGGGCCGGTCCGTCGAACGTCGCGTAGAACCCGTCACCGGCCGTGTCGTTCTCCACGCCGCGCCAACGGGCGAGGGCGTCGCGGACGAGCGTGTGATGAGCCAGGACGATGTCCTTCCAGGCGCGGTCACCGACCGCTGCCTGCCGTGCGGTCGAGCCGACGATGTCGGTGAACAGCACGGTCGACAGGAACCTGTCGGACTCGGGCGCGGATCGTGTGCCGGTGACGAACTCCTCGACCTCGTCGAGGATCGCATCGCCGTCACCGAGGAACGGGATGTGGTCAACACCCGGCAGCTCGACGAGGCGCGCGTCCGGGATCGCCATGGCCAGGAAACGTGCCTGCGAGACGGGGGTGATGTGGTCTCCGACCCTCTGCAACACCAGTGTCGGTGCCTGGATCGACGGCAGGACGGGGCGAACGTCGAGGTCCCTGAAGATCCCGGCCAGCTCGCGATAGGCGCTCGGGGTCGCAACGAGCCGCTCGAAGCGGGCCCACCAGCGCACGAAGCGCGGGTCAGCGAGGCCGCTCGGCCCCTGCAGATCCAGGTTCTTCCCCGTCCCCATCTCTGCGACGAACCGGTCGAAGAACACCTGCTGCTCGCCCTCTGACTTGCCATGAGGGAAGTCGGCACTGCGCACCGTCTTCGCCACGGCGGCGTACAGAACCAGCGCCCGGACCCGGTCCGGATGGGTCGCCGCGAACAGCATCGACATCGCGCCACCTCGCGCACCACCGAAGATGACCGCCGACTCGCTGCCCGCCGCCTCCATGACCGCAGAGATGTCGTCCATCTGGGACTCGAGGAAGGGCGGGCCGGACCCACGATCCGACAACCCGACGCCACGCATGTCGAAGACGATGAGCCGAGAGAAGGACGCCAGGCGAGTGAGGAACCGAGCCCATCGGGGCTCCTCCCACATCACATCGAGGTTCGACCAGATGCCTGGGGTGTACACCACGTCGACAGGACTGTTCCCGACCACGGTGAAAGCGATGTGGACGCCGTCCTTGACGGCGTAGCGAACGTCACGCTCCACGAGCGGAGACTATCGATGGACTGGGATGACCGCCCCCGATCTCACACGCGGCATCGAGCCGGAGGTGACGCATCTGTGAGGTGGTAGCTCAACTGTCGCCGCGTCAGAATGGGCGTCGGACCGTCGCTAGTCTCGAGATGTGCCCGAGTTCAGCTGGCTACCGGCCAACGAAGCGACGAGCGAGCACGTCGAGGCGGTGTTCGACGCCGGCGGCGCGCGCAGGTGCCGCTGCCAGGCGCTCAAGGTCCCGGGCTGGATCTGGCGCGACACAACCCAGGAGGAGCGCGATGCAGCGCTCGTGGAGCAGGCGGGCTGCGGCACGAGCGGACCCACCTCCGGTCTTGTCGGATACCTCGACGGCGAGCCGGCCGGTTGGGTCGCGGTCGAGCCGCGTGAGAACTACCCGAGGATCTGGGCCCGGCAGAAGGCATGGATGCGGATGGACCCCGACCTCGAAGGTGTCTGGTCGGTCACCTGCTTCGTCGTGCGAAAGGGCTTCCGCGGACAGGGACTGATGTACGAGCTCGCCGCTGCCACCGTCGAGTACGGCCGGCAGGTCGGCGCACGAGTCCTCGAGGGTTACCCCACCGAGCCGCCGCCGGGGAAGACCGTGATCTGGGACGAGGCGTCAGTCGGGCTCCTCCAGGCCTTCCTCGACGCCGGTTACGACATCGAGGCGTCGCCCACTCTGCGCCGAAGGGTGGTGCGACGCCGACTGGGTGCCTCGCCCTGACGGTCGCTCGCACACCTACGGCGACTGGGGAGCCGAGTACGGCGAGTCCGTGGACGGGGTTGCCGCGTCGGACCAAGGAGGGGCCACATCCGTGTTCGACAGCCCGCGACTGTCCGCGTGACAGTGCCGATCGCGTGCGAATGGACACCTGATCAGGGAGGACTGGTGCTCGACCCCGGGATTACGGTTCGGGGATGGAGCTGATGCAGGATCCGGGTTCTTTCCAGCCACGAACGGCGGCCATGGCCGAGGACGACCCGGTGGTGCAGTGGCTCCGGCAGGGGGATCCGGCGATTCGCTGGCAGGTGCTGCGCGATCTCCTCGACGCCCCGGAGAGCGAGGTGGCGGCCGGACGAGCGCGGGTGGAGCACGAGGGCTGGGGCGCCCGCCTGCTGGCACTGCGGGCTCCTGACGGAACGTGGGAGAACGGGGCCTGCTTCCCCGACACCGCGGCGTTCGCGGAGGCCACCGCACGAGCCCTGGCTGCCGGTGAGCCACCTCCGCCCTGGCCCTCGACGGATGCCGGAACCGTCGAGGCGTCGACCGAGGGGTCGGGCGCGGAGCCGGGCCAGCCGTGGACCGCGACGTACCGGGTCCTGCTCGACCTGTGCGACCTGGGAGTGTCGCCGGACAGCCCGGTGATGCAGGAGACCGCACACCTGGTGGCCCGCAACTGCCGCTGGGAGTGCGACGGGCGGCCGTTCTTCGCCGGCGAGGAGGACTGCTGCATCAACGCCGGCACGGTCCTGATCGGCACCTACCTCGGCGTCGACGTCGAGCCGGTGGTGCAGCGGCTCCTGGCGGACCAGATGCCCGATGGTGGCTGGAACTGCTGGGCCCGGACGCGCCCGGCGCCGTCATCGTTCGCCAGCACCCTCGACGTGGTCGACGGCCTGCTGAGGTGGGAACGCGGCACCGGCGGGCTGGAGGAGGTCAGCCGGGCCCGGCAGCGTGGAGAGGAGTACCTGCTCCGGCGCCACCTGTTCCGGTCGTTGCGCACGGGCGAGGTGGTCAGCCCGCAATGGGAGCTGTTCTCCCACCCGCCACGCTGGCACTACGACCTGCTCAAGGCCACGGAGTACTTCGCCCGGCGCGGAGGCACTCCGGATCCGCGGCTGGCCGAGGCGATCGGGCACGTCCGGGCCAAGCGTCGACCCGACGGGCGTTGGTTGCTCGAGAACACCCACCCCGGCGCGGTCCACTTCCGCTTCGAGGAGCCCGACGGCACGCCGAGCCGATGGAACACCTTGCGGGCGCTACGGGTGCTTCGCTGGTACGACGCGTCCGCCGGTCACCCCTGAGCGTCTCCCGGCGCGGTGGCTACCAGCGCGGTACCACCCCCAGCCTCTCAAGGGGTTCACGGTGGCCGGGCATCACAGATCACCACGCGGCTCACATCACCTGGTGAGGCGGGCTCATCACCACGGCTTCTAGGTTCCTCGACATCGCCCGACACCCATCGGGTGTGACCAGGCGCCCGACATGAACCAGACCCAGCAGCTCAGCTCAAGTTCGCGAAGACCGGGGCCAGTTGCTCGAGGACCTCGATCGTCTGGGGCCAAGGATGGAGCTCGACTCTGGTCACGCCAACCGCGGCAAAGCCCGCGATGGCGTCGGTGATCTGCTCGACCGAACCTGTGATCGGTACGCCGAAACCGGTCTCCTCGGCGGTCCTCACAGGACCTGGCTCCACCATCACCGCCACGGACCGTCCGATGGACGCGGGATCGCGCCCGATCCCCTCACAGATCCGGTCGAGCTCGGCGGTCAGCGGCCCGAAGGCCTCCGGGTAGCTGCTCGAGGTCGGAAACGCACTCCAGGTGTCGGCATGCCTGGCCGCTGCGGTCATCGTCCGCGGAGCGTGCCCGCCCAGCATGAGCGGCACCCGTCCGGCGCGGGGCCCGCGCGGCCGGACCATGGCATCGGTAGCGCAGTGGAACTCTCCCTCGAAGGTCACGGCATCCTGCCCACGCAGCAGAGGGACGATGATCTCCAACGCCTCCAGGTAGCGCGACACGGTCTTGTCGGTGCGGAACCCGAAGGCCGTGGCGCCGCCGGCGTGACCTGCCCCCAGGCCGAGGACGAAGCGGCCGCCAGAGATCTCGTCGAGGGCCTCCGCGGCCCGGACCACCATGCCGGGCTGGTGCTGTACAGCGGACATCACCCACGTCCCCACCTTGGCCGTGGACGTGCTCGCCGCCACCGCCCCGGCCATCGCGAGGCAGTCCCACCAGCCAACCGGACCGGACCACTCCTGCTCCCGCCACAGGATCTCGTCCGCCAGCCACACGGTTTCGGCGCCCAACTCCTCGGCGCGACGTGCCATCGCCGCAATCTCGGACCACCGCGCCGCGACGCCATCGGACGGTCGCTCCATCATCGGCAACACCACGCCCAGCGGTACACCCATGGCCGGCCTCTCGCAGGTGCTCATGCGCGCCCTCGAGTCGCAACCTCCGAGGGAGGCTACTCGCTGCCACCGTGACCGGCCAGCAGCGAGCCGGAACCCACTCGCGCATGGGCGCATCGTCTCGGCTCTGCAGAACTTCGTCACCGGCAGCCAACACCGCTCCGGGTCGAGGTCGGCCTCACCGGAGGGCGCTGGTGTCGTGGCCGAGCGAGCGTGGAGGTGGCGCGGCGTGGGTTCTGGAGGTGGCCGGCAGACGTAGGGAGGCGAACAGCGCTGCGACCACGATCGCGCACGTCGCGCTGAAACCGATGAGCAGGCCGTCCTGGAGGTGGAGCCCGCGCGATGTGGCCGTGGTGACGGCGATGCCGACCGCGGCCGGCCCGAACGCCGAACCGAGGACATCACCCAGCTGGTACTGGGCCAGCGTCGTGACCTCGTCGCCGTCCGAGGCCATCGCGGTGGCCAGGACTCCGATCGCTGGGTACGTCATGCCCATCCCCAGCGCACCCACCCCCCACGCGGCGTACACGACGAGGGGGGAGTTGCCGGCGACGCCTGCGATGACACCGCCGACCCCGGTGAACAGCAGAGCCTCGCCGAGGGTCGCGATCCGGGCGACCGGCCAGGTGTTCGCCAGTCGTGCCTGGGCCCAGGTGCCGACGGTCCAGGCCAGGGTGCCGCAGGTGACCACCAGGGCGGCCACGGTGAGGGTCAGGCCCGCGACCCGCGTGAGGTAGACCGGCAGGAACCCGTCGACGGAGTAGAAGGCGGCGTTGGCGAGGAACCCGGACGCGACCACGGCGGGTAGCCCTCGGCGTGCCGTGAAGGTGCCTCTCGGGAGGATGCGCGTCAGCGTCACGACGGCCGCCACTGCGAACGGGAGGACCAGAAGCCCGCCCCACCGCCCCGAGACGGTGAGTGCGGTCAGGAGCGCGAGCATGCTCACCGCGAAGACGACCAGCACCGAGGTGCTCGCGGGGCTGACCCGGTCCGTGGCCTCGTCCGGCTCGTCGGGCTCGGTCAGCGACGGGTGCAGCATCCACACCGCGGGTACGACGAGGGGCAGGATGAGTGCGAAGGCCCAGCGCCAGCCGAGCGTCGACGCGACGAAGCCGCCGTACGCCGGGCCGAGCAGGCCGGGGACGGCCCACGCGACCGCCAGCGCGGCGTACATGCGCGGTCGCAGACGTAGCGGGTAGCGCCGGGTGAAGATCGCCAGCAGCAGCGCATACTGCACGCCGCCCCCGGCGCCCTGGATGACGAGGCCCGCGACGAACACCCAGGCGGCCGGAGCGCAGATCGCCACCAGGCTGCCCGCCACGAACGCACCCAGGCTCGCGTAGAACGCGTCCCTCAGGCCCCAACTCCTCACCAGTCTCGGCGTGAAGGGCAGGACGATGACGGTGGCCACCTGCGAGGCGCTGAGCGCCGCACCGAACAGCCGTACGCCGCCCAGGTCGGTGACCACCGCGGGCAGCACCGCGATCGTGACCAGCACCTGCACCGCGACCAGGCCCTCCATCAGGAGGAGGCCGACCGTGGTCCGCGCCAAACCGCCGGCGAACAGATCTCGCCATGCCGGGACAGCCGGCGCGCTCCCTTCCTGGGCCACGCCTGACCGTATCGAGTCGCAACCTGCGCGAATCAGACCAGGTGCATCGCCACACGGCGGGGCAGCAGCAGGGTCAGGTCCACGGTCCCGAGGAGACGTCGAGCTGCGTGACGTAGGTGCCGCGGTGTGCCAAGCGACGCGCTGCCCGGTTGTCCCACGCCATCGTCAACGTGACACGTCGTACCCCGACCTCGACCGCTCGCTGGGCCGACGCATGCGTGAGCAACGTGCCGATGCCGCGGCTCTGCCACGCGTCGACGACCGCCACCGCCACGTCGGCCGAGTCCGGACGCTGCGGGTCGCGGATGCACCGGTCAATCCCGACCGGCGAGGATCTCGACGCCGTTGTGGTGATGCCACCCAGTTCCCGGCCAGTCACCGGCACCGCGAGTCAGCGTCGCCGCAGGGCGTCCTGATGGGCGAAGATCGCCTCGAGATCGGTCGGCAGGTCTGATGCTGCCACCGGCTCGGCCTCCCTGAGTTCCATGGGTGGCTGCGAGACAGCCTGGGGGGTTGCGCTCGGCGGAGGTGGGTGGGCCAGCTCGGTCAGCGGCGGAGCCTTCGTCGCCAGCGCCGGATCGGTGGATACCTCGAGGGTCACCCGCGTCCACCGGCGACCGTGATCGTGACGCGCCAGGACAGCGGCATCGTCGAAGCGCGCCCCGACGTAGTCGAGTGCGGCATCGAACGAACTCGCCGTGACATGCCACCTGTCGTGGTGCCACGAGACCTCCACACGGTCGCGAAGGTCGGCCACCATCTCTGCAAAGACCCGCCCGAGCGGCATTGGTGCACCCCTTGCGTTCGTGTCACCACGAGGCTAGCTGCTCACGGCGCCTTGACCGCTCACTCGGCAGAGTAAAAGTTGCGGTGTCGAGGTGTTCAGACGCCTCTCTGCGAATCGTGGAGCGGAAGTCTGCGCGCCGACCGGATGCGTTTTCTCAGGGGCTGTGCGGGGTTCAGCCCATGCAGGGAGAAGCGTGGGCCGGTAGCCGAGCGATCGCCCACCACGGCAGCTGGCAGTCGTTCCCAGTCGACCCGCTACCGGCCGCCATCAGTGGCTCACGCGGCCCTGATCCACCTGAATCGCCAGAGCCTCCGAGATGTTCGGAATGTCCTTGCTGCGTGGCTCGACGATGAGCCGACGGCATCCATCGAGGCGAAGGGACGCATGTACGGCGGTCAGCTGCTACGACTGGTCGGATCGGCGCTGTCTCGACACGGGTCCTAGAGTCACGAGCATGACCGAGAGAGCCGATCGGCTGCCGATCCTGCCGACCTCGCTGGTGGGGAGCTACGCCCAGCCGGACTGGTTGATCGACCGGGCCAGGCTGGCCGGCAGGTTCCCACCTCGGGTGCGGGCCAGGGAGCTGTGGCGGGTCGAGCCGGAGTACCTCGAGGAGGCGCAGGACGACGCAACGGTGCTGGCTGTCCGCGCCCAGGAGGAGGCCGGACTCGACATCATCACCGACGGCGAGATGCGGCGCGAGTCGTACAGCAACCACTTCGCCACCGCCCTCGAGGGCGTCGACATCGACAACCCGGGGAGCGCTCTGGACCGCAGCGGGCATCCCAACCCCGTGCCGCGGATCGCTGGGCCGATCATCCGGCCCCAACCCGTCGGCGTACGCGACGTCGAGTTCCTGCGGAAGCACACCGACCACTTCGTGAAGATGACCGTGCCCGGCCCTTTCACGATGTCGCAGCAGGCGCAGAACGACTACTACCCCGACGTCGCCTCGGCGGCCATGGCGTACGCGGCCGCGGTCAATGCCGAGATCAAGGACCTGCACGCCGCCGGCGCCGACCTCGTCCAGATCGACGAGCCCTACATGCAGGCTCGACCGGAGGCCGCTCGCGACTACGGCCTGGCCGCGCTGAACGCCGCGCTCGACGGCGTCACCGGCGCCACCGCCGTCCACATCTGCTTCGGGTACGCCGCGATCATCCACGAGCGGCCTGAGGGTTACTCGTTCCTGCCCGAGCTGGCCGACTGCTCGGCCGATCAGGTCTCGATCGAGACCGCGCAGTCCGGCCTCGACCTCGGCGTGCTCGCGGACCTCAGCGACAAGCAGATCATCTTGGGCGTGATCGATCTTTCCGACCCGGAGGTCGAGTCCGCCGAGCTGGTCGCCGACCGCGTCCGCCGCGCCTTCGCCCACACCTCGCCCGACCGGATCACCATCGCCACCGACTGCGGGATGAAGTACCTGCCGCGTGCCAGTGCTGAGGGAAAGATGCGCGCCATGGCGGGCGCAGCCTCCATCCTGCGAGCCGAGGTCTAGCCAGACCTCGCCCCTGACGCACCGATGGGCCACCATCGGGGCCAGGCCCGAGAAGTATCGCGTCGCGTCCGGAGCGACTGTCGACGAGTCCTCAGTAGCCCTGACGCTCCCAGGCGCGCATGGCGATCCACAAGGTGGCCAGGTCGCCGGTGTCGCTGACTCTGAGGCCGAGGAGCTGCTCCACCTTCCGGATCCGGTAGAGCACCGTCTGCCGGTGGAGGTGCATGGCGTGGGCGGTGCGCTGCCACGAGCGCTCGTGGTGGAGGAACGACGAGAGCGTGCCCAGGAGCTCGTCGCGCTCCGGGGCGGGGCGGCTGAGCACGCCCTGGAGCACTCGACGGATGTAGGAGTCGGCCTCCTCCGGGGTGCGGGGCCCGACCTCGGGAGCGGCCTCCTGATAGCGAACCCGGGACACCGATCGATCGCCGGCGGTGTCGAGAGCCCATCTGGCCTCCTTCTCCGCCTCGGCGATGCGGCCGGCGTGCCCGAGCGTCTCGGACACGCCGATCAGGGTCTCGCCCCCGGCTGCGTCGAAGTAGCTGTCGAGCGAGTCGGAACCCACGATGGACAGCGCGAGTCCGGTGCGGTGGACGGTGAGGTGCGGGATGTCGTCGCGCCACAGCTGGAGGTGCATCTCGAGGAGACTGTCCTCGTCCGCGCCGCGTGCGGCGACCACCGAGGCCGAGGCCGGGTCGATCCTCCGCTCGACGAGTCGCTCCTGGATCGTCTCGGGCGCGAGGTATCCGTCGAGGATCTGAACGAGCAGCTCGGCGCCGGCGCGGCGTTCGTGCTCGATCGTGAGTCGGGCCTGCGAGATGCCGAGCGCACACACCGTGGCCGCGTGCTGGAGGAGGATCGCGTCCGGTTCGATATCTCGTCGTGGCAGACAGACCAGCAAGGCATCGGCGTGTGTCGGCAAGGTGGTCATCAGGAGACGTCGGCCGTCGTCGAGGTGGCTGTACATGACGCCCGCGCGAGGCCTGCCCCGCTGCTCGCGCACGGCGGCTCGCACGGTCGACCCGAGGCCGTCGTCGCCGGTCCAGAGGCCTCCGGACTCGCGCTCGCAGATGGTCACCGGACAGTCGAGCTCGCGAGACAACGCGGCGGTCAGGACCCGCAGGCCCTCCTTGTCGGCGGAGATGAGCTGGAGGGCTCGATAGATCCGCTCGGTGCGGATCAGACGTTGCGACTGCTCCAGCAGGGTGGCCTCGGCGACGGTCCGCGAGATCGATACGAACGGCATTGGGAACGCGACCCAGAGCACGGGGAAATCGAGCTCGTCGCTCACCGTCGCCAGCCGCTTCGTCAGCGGCGGGGCATACATCTCGTCCCCGATCGCAAGTGCGGCGGCACCGCTGTCGATGAGCTGCCGGACCAGCTCCTCCTGGCCCGCGGCAGTGCGCGGCATCGACATGCCGTTGGTCATCAGCAGCTCGCCACCGGCCACCCAGCGCCACGGCTCCGGCAGGTCCGTGGTGTGGGTCCACGACACGGTGCGATCGAGGCCCGACGCACCGGAGTGGAGCGACAGCCGCAGATGCGGCATCTCCAGCAGCTCACCCACCGTGATCGGCACAGCGCTACCGTAGCCGATGCACAACTCGATTGTGCGATCGCACAAGCACCGGGTCACGGTTTGAGCGGTCGCCCACTGGGCGCGGCACGCTGACCTCGCTAGACATGGAGGACCCGAACGGAGAGGCACTCTGGTCGCCCGGGAGGGATCACCGCCGATCCGACGAGAGGCAGCATGAACGAGCAGGCAACAGTCGAAGGCGCCGACGTCCTGATCGTCGGCGCGGGGCCCTCGGGCGCCGTGGCGGCCTATGAGCTGGCCCGCAGGGGCTTCAAGGTCGTCTGCCTCGAGCAGGGCGACTGGAACCTCCCCGACGACTTCACGGGCGACAAGCCGCAGTGGGAGCTGGCCCGCCTCAAGCAGTGGCACCCCAGCCCCAACACCCGCGGCAACGAGGCCGACTACCCCATCAACGCCGAGAACAGCCCGCTCGAGCCGCTGCTGTTCAACGGCGTCGGCGGCAGCAGCATCCTCTACTCCGGGCACTGGGTCCGCGCCCTCCCGTCGGACTTCCGGGTCAAGACCCTCGACGGGGTGGCCGAGGACTGGCCGTTCACCTACGAGGACCTCCGCCCGTTCTACGACGAGGTCACTCACCACATCGGCGTCTCGGGCCTGGAGGGCGACCCGTCCTATCCGGACGCCCACACCTTCCCGCTACCGCCGCTGCCGATCGGCAAGGCCGGCCTGCGAGCGGCGCGCGGCATGGACAAGCTCGGCTGGCACTGGTGGCCGGCTCCCAACGCCATCGCCTCGCGTGGCTTCCGCAACCGCCCCGCCTGCCAGCGGTACGGCGCCTGCGAGTCCGGCTGCCCGGCCGGCGCCAAGGCCAGTGCCGACCTGACCTACTGGCCGGACGCAATCGCCGCCGGTGCGGTGCTCATCACCGGCGCCCGGGTGCGCTCGCTGACCGTCGATGAGAAGGGCCTGGTCGCCGGCGCCGAGTACGTCGACCGCGACGGCCGCTGGTACCACCAAGGAGCGGGCATCACGATCCTGGCCGCCAACGGTGTCGGTACGCCGCGGATCCTGCTCAACTCCTCGAGCTCCAGCCACCCCGAGGGCCTCGCCAACTCCTCGGGCCTGGTCGGCAAGCGGCTGATGATCCACCCCTACGCCTCGGTCTACGGCACCTACGACGAGGATCTGGAGAGCCACCTCGGACCGGCCGGGCAGGCCCTGCAGTCGTTGGAGTTCTACGAGACAGACGAGTCCAGGGGCTTCGTGCGCGGCGGCAAGTGGAACCTGATGCCGACGCCCGGCGCGCTCAACCGGGTGCTCTGGGAGCGGAGCACCGACTGGCGCGACAGCTTCGGCAACCGCTTCCATGACAGGCTCAGCAGCGCCTTCGGTCGCACCCTGGAGTGGGGCATCACCACCGAGGACCTGCCCGACGAGAACAACGAGGTCGTCCTGGACCCCGAGCTCACCGACTCCGACGGGATCCCGGCCGCCAAGCTCAACTACACCATCGGCGAGAACAACCAGAAGCTGCTCGACTTCCACCTCGCGCGTGCCGTCGAGGCGCACGAGGCCGCCGGAGCACTGAGCACCGAGGTCGTTCCGGTGGTCCGCGACAGCGGCTGGCACCTGCTGGGCAGCGCCCGGATGGGCGAGGACCGGTCGGAGTCGGTCGTCGACCAGTGGGGCCGCTCGCACGACATCCCCAACCTCTTCGTCTTCGACGGCAGCAACTTCGTGACGTCGACAGGCGTGAACCCCACCGCGACGATCATGGCGATCGCCCTCCGGGCTGCCCGTCACCTTGCCGACAACCGGCACAACCAGCTCTCCGCCTCATGAGCGCGCAAAGGACATCCGTGATGCTCGACCCCACCGCCCGCGAACGCCTCGCCGTCCTTGCCGACGTCCTCATCCCAGGTGCGGGTGAGTTCCCGTCGGCCTCGGCCGCCGGCGTACCCACCGATCTGATCGACCGCGCCCTCGGCTTCCGGCCCGACCTGGCCGATGCACTGGGCCGTTCGCTCGATGTCGCCGACGGTCTCGACGCCGAGGCCGCTCTCGACCTCCTCAGCACCGTCCACAGCGCCGACTTCGAGGCCCTCTCCACCCTGGTCTCCGGCGCCTACCTGCAGAGTCCGCAGGTGCAGCAGGCCCTCGACTACCGCCCGGCTCCGCGACAGGCCAACGACGACGTCGACTCCTACGTCGACCTGCTCGAGATCGTGGTCGACCGCGGCTTCGACATCCACGGGGCGGACCTGTCATGACCGCCACACTGGCGCACGTCATCGACGGCGAGGCATGGGAGGGTGACGGGCCCGCCACGCAGGACATCGTCGACCCCTCGACCGAGCAGGTGATCGCCCGCGCCCGGCGGGGCACCGTCGACGACGTCGACCGTGCCGTCGCCGCCGCACGGCGCGCCGCAGCCGACTGGGGCCGGCGGACGCCCAAGGACCGGGCCGACGCACTCCTCGCAATCGCGACGGTCGTCGAGGAGCACGCGGCCGAGCTCGCCGAGCTCGAGTCCCGCAACGCGGGCAAGCCGAGAGGGCTCGCGGCCGACGACGTCGCCGCCACCGTCGACACCTTCCGCTTCATGGCCGGTGCCGTCCGGGCGCAGGTCGCCGTCGCAGCGGGGGAGTACGTCGAGGGAAGCACCTCGACGGTCGTGCGTGAGCCGGTCGGCGTGGTCGGCGCGATCACGCCCTGGAACTACCCCCTCCTGATGGCGGCCTGGAAGCTCGGACCGATCCTCGCGGCCGGAAACACCTGTGTGCTCAAGCCGTCCGAGCAGACCCCCCTGACCACGCTGCGTCTCGCCGAGCTCGTGACCGACATCCTCCCGTCGGGCGTCCTCAACGTCGTCACCGGTGACGGCGCCGTCGTCGGCGCCGCGCTCGCCACCCACCCCGACATCGACCTGGTGGCGGTGACCGGCAGCGTGCGCGCCGGGCAGGCGGTGGCAGCCGCCGCCGCAACGACGCTCAAGCGGGTACACCTCGAGCTCGGCGGCAAGGCCCCGGTCCTCGTGTTCGCCGACGCCGACCTCGACGCCGTCGCCGCCGGCATCGTCTTCGCCGGCTTCGGCAACTCCGGCCAGGACTGCGGAGCAGCCTGCCGGGTGCTCGTCGACGTCGCCGTGCACGACGACCTGGTCGACCGCCTCGTCAAGCGGGTCGAGGCCATGGTCGTCGGCGCCCCCGCTGACGGCGAGGACGTCGAGATGGGACCGCTGGTCTCCCGCGAGCACCACGCCCGCGTGGTCGCCGCCCTCGCTCGAGCGGAGGCCGACGGTGCCCGCGCCGCTGTCGGCGGCCGGGTCCCCGACCGCCCGGGCTACTTCGTCGAGCCGACGGTGCTCATCGACATCCCGGCCGGTGCGGCCTGCACGACGGAGGAGATCTTCGGCCCGGTCGTGACCGTGGAGACCTTCACAGACGAGGACGCGGCCGTCGCCGCGGCCAATGCCACACCGTACGGCCTCTCGGCCTCGGTGTGGACCGAGAACGTGCGAAGGGCAGCGACCCTTCCTCGGCGGCTGGATTTCGGGACGGTCTGGGTCAACGACCACCTCGCGTTCGCGACCGAGATGCCCTGGGGCGGCTTCAAGGCCTCAGGCTACGGGCGCGACCTGTCGGCGTACGCGCTCGACGACTACTCCCGCACCAAGCACGTCATGGTCAAGCACCACGCCTGACCCCCGCAACCAGCCAGCAACGAAGGAACACCGCCATGTCGCAGGAAAGCACCCTCGTCGAAGAGCTGACGATCCAACCCGTGCCGGAGTCACTGCGGACGGGGAAGGTCCAGCACCTCTTCTCGTTCTGGTTCACCGTCCAGATCATCCCGCTGGCCGTCGTCACCGGCCTCCTCGGGCCGACCATCTTCGGCCTCGACGTGAAGTCCACAGTCCTCGCGATCATCATCGGCAGCCTGGCCGGCGCCGTGTTCATGGCGTTGCACTCGGCGCAGGGCTCGAAGCTCGGCGTGCCGCAGATGATCCAGGCCCGGGCGCAGTTCGGGATGTTCGGATCGGTCCCCATCACCGTGATCGTGATCCTGATCTACGTCGGCTGGATCGTGGCCCTGATGGTGTTGGCGCAGCAGACGCTGGGGGCGGTGTGGACCGGCCTGGGCACCACGACCGGGCTGTTGCTCAGCACCGCACTGACCCTGTTCGCCGTCCTGGTGGGCTACCAGCTGATCCTCCGCTTCAACCGGGTGATGGTCTGGCTCTCGGGCCTGGCCCTGGTGACCACCCTCGTCTACACGGGCATCCACGCCGCCCACGGCGGCGTGGCGCACCTCGCCGGCGCGGGCGGCTCCTTCAACTGGACGGGGTTCCTCGGCATGGCCTCGGTGGTCGGGGTCTGGCAGCTCTCCTACGCGCCGTACGTCTCGGACTACTCGCGCTACCTGCCCTCGGCCACCTCGACCCGGGCCGCGTTCTGGTACACCTACGCCGGCACCGTGCTGGGAGTCATCGGAGCGATGTCCGTCGGTGCCTTCCTGGTCGCCGGGCTCGGCCAGAACGGCGGGCTGGGTGACCTCGACGGCATCATGCCGCACCCTGTGTTCGTCTTCGTGATGCTGATGTTCTTCCTCGGCGCGATCGACGCCGGTGTCATCAACATGTACGGCTCGTCCCTCTGCGTCCTGACCAGCATCCAGACCTTCAAGCTGTCCTGGGCACCGCGCGCCTCGGCGCGGCACCTCACCGCAGCCCTGCTCGCGATCGCGGTGTTCGTCGTCTCCACGACCGTCTCCGACAACTTCGTCACCGACTACACGAACTTCATCCTGGTCCTCGCCTACCTCCTGGTGCCGTGGAGCATCATCAACCTCGTCGACTACTACCTGGTGCACAAGGGCAGCTACGACCCCGAGTCGTTCAGCGACCCGACGAGCGGCTACGGCGCCTTCAACGTCCCCGCCCTGCTCAGCTACGTCCTGGGGTGCCTCGTGCAGATCCCGTTCATGTCGACCACGCTCTACATCGGGCCGATCGCCAGGCAGACCGGAGCCGTCGACACCTCCTGGGTCGTCGGGAGCATCGCCACCACCTTCATCTACCTCGGCCTGCTCCGGCTCTGGCGTCGGCAGCCGACCCACGTCCTCACCCCCGAAGCGGAGGTCTCCGTATGAGCAGGCACCAGCCGATCGGCGCCCTGGAGGCGACGAAGGTCCCCCGTTACGCCGGTCTCGGCACCTTTGCGCGGATCCCGATGATCGAGTCGGTGCCCGACTACGACGTCGCCCTCCTCGGCGTCCCGTTCGACGGCGGTACGTCGTACCGGCCGGGCGCACGGTTCGGCCCGATGGGCATCCGCCAGGCCTCGCGGCACCTGCGGCCGCGGTTCCACGTCGAGCTCGACACCGCGCCGCTCGAGGAGATCCAGGTCGTCGACGCGGGCGACGTGCCGTGCACGCCGTTCGACATCGAGGAGGCCATGCAGCAGATCGAGGACATGGCCCGCGACGTGCTCGGTACCGAAGGCCGCCGGATCGTCGCTCTCGGTGGCGACCACACCGTCGCACTGCCGATGCTGCGCGCCGCGCACCGCCAGCACGGGCCGATCGCGCTCGTGCACTTCGACGCCCACCTCGACACGTGGGACACGTACTTCAAGGCGCCGACCACCCACGGCACCGTGTTCCGCCGGGCGTTCGAGGAGGGCCTGCTGGCCGAGGACAGGTCGATCCACGTCGGCATCCGCGGCCCGATCTACGACCGGCTCGACCTGATCGACGACGCGTCCTTCGGCTTCCGGATCATCCGGGCCGGCGACCTCGACTTCCTCGGCGTCGAGGGGGCGGCGGAGCAGATCCGGCAGCGGGTCGGTGACGCACCCGTCTACGTGTCGGTCGACATCGACGTGCTCGACCCCGCCTTCGCGCCGGGCACGGGCACGCCGGAGATGGGCGGCCTGAACAGCCGCGAGCTCCTGCACGTGCTGCGCAGGCTGGACGGGCTGGACATCATCGGTGCCGACGTCGTCGAGACCGCGCCCGACTACGACCACGCGGAGATCACCTGCGTCGCCGCGGCCACGGTCGCGTTCGACATGGTCACCCTGATGAGCAAGACGCCAGTGCTCGCACCGGTTGCCGCATCCGCCGGGGCCGCGGCCGCCAGCTCCTGATCCGACCCACTTCTGGTCTGCCCCTGCCCTCCCAGCGCCGACGTCGAGCACTGAACCCCGCCACCCAAGGAGCACTGCTGTGCCCTCACGAACCACCCCATTGCACCGGGTCCACACCGGGCTGGGGGCGAGCTTCACCGACTTCGCCGGCTGGCAGATGCCGGTCCGCTACAGCTCCGAGCTCGCCGAGCACGGCGCCGTGCGCGGGGCGGCGGGACTGTTCGACCTCACTCACATGGGCGAGATCGAGCTCACCGGCCCGGGAGCCGGCTCCGCGCTCGATCACGCGCTGGTCGGCCGGCCGTCCGCGATCGGCGTCGGCCGCGCCCGCTACTCGATGATCTGCGCCGAGGACGGCGGCATCATCGACGACCTCGTCGTCTACCGGCTCGACGACGAGCACTACCTCGTCGTCGCCAACGCCGGCAATGTCGCCGCGGTCGCGCCGGAGATCGCCGCACGGGCCGAGGGATACGACGTCACGGTCCGCGACACGTCGGCGGACTGGGCGCTGCTCGCGGTCCAGGGGCCGGAGTCGGCCGCGATCGTCGCGGAGCTGACCGAGCTCGACGTACCCGCGCTGAGGTACTACGCGATCGACGCCGGCACCTTGGCCGGCATCGGGGTGCTGCTCGCCCGCACGGGCTACACCGGCGAGGACGGCTTCGAGGTCTACTGCCGACCGGCCGATGCGGCCGCTGTCTGGGCCGCGCTGCAGCAGGCTGGTGAGCCGCGCGGCCTGGTCCCTGCCGGGCTCGCCTGCCGCGACACGCTCCGCCTCGAGGCGGGCATGCCTCTCTACGGCCACGAGCTGACCCGCGACACGACGCCCTACGAGGCGAACCTCGGCCGCGTCGTCGCCCTCGACAAGCCCGACGGCTTCGTCGGGCGCGATGCCCTGGCGAGGAGCAAGGAGACGGGGCCGGCGCGCGTGCTGGTCGGGCTCGTCTCCACCGGCCGCCGCTCGCCCCGCGCCGGCTACCCCGTCGTCGACCCGGCCACGGGCGCCGAGGTCGGCGAGGTCACCAGCGGCGCGCCGTCCCCGACGCTGGGCAAGCCGATCGCGATGGCCTACGTGCCGCCGTACCTCGCCACGCCCGGCGCCCGGGTCGCCGTCTCCCTGCGCCGCACCCTCGAGACGGCCGACGTCGTCGACCTGCCCTTCTACACCCGCACCCGCTGACCGCAGAAGGAGCATGATGAGCAATCCCACGAACCTGCAGTACACCGCCGCCCACGAGTGGGTCGCGCTCGACGGCGACAAGGCCCGCGTCGGGGTCACGGCCTACGCCGCCGACGCGCTCGGAGACATCGTCTACGTCGACCTGCCGGCGGTCGGCAGCACGGTCACCGCGGGAGACACCTGCGGCGAGCTCGAGTCCACCAAGTCGGTCAGCGACCTCTACGCGCCGGTCACCGGCGAGGTCGTCGCTGTCAACGAGGACGTCGACGTCGATCCCAGCCTCGTCAACAGCGACCCCTTCGGCGAGGGCTGGTTGTTCGTCGTTCGGGTAACCACGGCGGCCGACCTGCTCGACGCCGCGACGTACGACGCGCTGCTGGAGGCCTGACTAGGCGGTGCTGCTCGCCGTCTCGTCGGCGATCTCGAGGTCGAGCGGCTCGCGGGGGCGGCCGCCCCGGTTGACCAGGTAGGAGCCGGTGACGACCAGGGCGAAGCCGACGACGGTCCAGATCGTGACCGGCTCGTGGAGGACGAGCGCTCCGGCCACCACTGCCACGGCGGGGTTGAGGTAGGTGATGGTGGTGGCGCGGACCGGGCCGACCTCGTTGACCAGCGCGAACAGCAGCATGAAGGCAGCGGCGGTGCAGACCAGGCCCAGGGCGACCACCGACCAGGTCACACGGGCGGAGGGCAGGGCACCTGGCAGGCCGTCGGTGAGGAGCACGACGGGGACGTAGGCCACGGCGGTGAGGGTCAGGGCGGCGGCCATGATCCCGATCCCGGGCAGCCCGGCGAGAGGCCGGGCCAGGATCGCCGGTCCGAGGGCGTAGCCCACCACCACGACCCCGACCTCGGCCACGGCGCCCAGGTCGGAGCCGCCCACCTCGAGTCCGACCAGCGCCGCGACGCCGATGATGCCGAGCGCCATCCCGAGCCAGGCGACCGCGGTCAGTCGCTCGGCGCGCCCCGTCACGAACGCGATCACGACCCCGACCAGGGGCACGGCTGCGATGAGGAGGGCGGTCGTGGAGCTCGGCAGCTCGGTCTCGGCGCTCCCGAGGAACACCCACGGGACGGCGATCTCGACAACAGCGAAGACCAGGATCCAGCGCCAGTAGGGCAGCAGCGGGCGCAACGCGCCCCGACCGACGGCGATCGGCAGCAGGACCAGTGCGGCGATGGCAGTGCGCCCCAGCACCAGCTGGGCCGGCGACAGCTCTCCGACGGCGACCTTGATCAGGAGGTAGGGGATGCCCCACGCGATGCCGAGGGCGACGAACAGGACGGCGGCGCGGCGGGTCACGACCTGCTCCTCCTCGACGGCTTCGACCTGGCAGGTCTGCCGTTGCAACGCCGGCGAGCCGTCATGTCATCCCTTGACCGGGACGCGGCCGAGCTGGTCCTCGAGGTACGCCGGTCGGGCGACGTAGGCACAGGCGGCCAGCAGCGGGAGCACGAGCAGGAGAAGCAGCCAGATGGGAGCGGTCCAGCCGTCGGTGGCGTCGTACAGCAGACCGATCGCGAACGGCCCGATCGCAGCGATCAGGTAGCCCAGTGACTGGGTGAATCCCGGAGAGTGCGGCCGTGCCGTCGGCGGTGTGCGCCCGCAGCCCGATCAGGGTGAGCACGATCGGGAAGACGCAGCAGCCGACCCCGATCAGCAGGGCGGCCGGGATCGCGAACGTGTGTGCGTTCACCAGCAGCAGGCCGTAGCCGACCAGGTAGCAGCTGGTGACGGTGAGGATCAGCGCCCGCTGGTCCTCGCGCCGCGCGACGGCAGCCGGCAGCCAGAGTGAGAGCGGGATGCTGACAGCCGCCACGATCGCGACGAGCGCGCCCGCCTGCTCGTCGGAGTAGCCAGAGTCGCGCCAGAGCTGGGCGAACCAGCCGAAGATCGAGTACGCCTGGAGCGACTGCAGGCCGAAGCAGAGCGCCATCGCCCAGCCGATCCGGGTGCGGGCGACGTCGCGGAAAGAGATGCCGCGCCGGCCGTTCTCGAGGTGTCGGTCGTGCGCGGCGAGACCGATCCAGGGGATCAGCGCAACGAACGCGGTCAGCGCCCAGACCCCCAGCCCGGCACGCCAGCTGCCGAAGGCATGCGAGATGGGCACGGTCAGCACGAACGCGCAGGTGAGGCCGATGGCCAGCGCGGTCGTGTAGACGGCCGTGACCCGCCCGATCCGCTGGGGGAAGTGGAGCTTGACCAGCGACGGGATGAGCACGTTGGCGGTGGCCGTGCCGGCCAGCGCCAGCCCGGAGAGGGCCAGGAACGCCGTCCCGTGGTGGGCCAGCGCGCGCCCGCCGAGGCCGAGCACGACCGCGACCAGCGAGAGCGCCAGCGTGCGGTGCAGGCCGACCACCAGGGCCAGGATCGGTGCCACGGCGCCGAAGACCGCGAACGCCAGGACCGGCAGCGAGGTGAGCAGGCCCGTCTCGGGGCCGGTCAGCCCGAGGCCGTGCCGCACCTCCTCGAGCACCGGGCCGACACTGACCGCGGCCGGGCGCAGGTTGAAGGACAGCAGGATGAGCCCGACCAGCACGAGAGCGGTACGACGGGCGGCGGGCACCGCGGGATCGTTTCATCCAGTGGGCGGGGGCGCCACATCGAGCCCGCCCGTGCTCCGGCCGCGGGTCGGCCGCGGGTCGGCCACCTGTCGGTGGCCTCGGGCAGGATGAGCGGATGCGGCATCTCAACGACGACGAACGCCGTGCACGGCTGGGCGTGCGCCACGCGCTCGCGGCGCCGGTCGCCGACCCGGTCGCTGCGGCCCGCGCGGTCACCTGCCTCCACGCGACCGAGCCCGCGTCGGTGCACCTCGCCGCCTGGGCACGCTCCGGAGCCACGCTCGAGCAGGTCGACGCTGCGCTCTACGACGACCGCTCGCTGGTCAAGCAGCTCGCCATGCGCCGCACCGTCTTCGCCTTCCCGCGCGAGCTGCTGCCGGCGGTGTGGGGGAGTGCGGCCGCCCGGGTCGCCGGGCAGCAGGTGCGCCAGCTCGCGAAGGAGGTGCACGACACCGGCATCGCCGACGACGGTTCGGCCTGGACCCAGCAGCACCTCGACCTGCTCCGCCGCCTGCTCGCCGACGAGGGCCCGCTGACCGCCGCCCAGATCCGCGAGCGGCTCCCGGCGCTCGACGTCCGGGTGACCCGGGGCAAGGGCACCTACCAGGCCGAGGTCGCGATCTCCGGCCGGGTGATCATCACCCTGGCGGCCACGGGCGCCATCGTCCGAGGTGCCAACGACGGGGGCTGGAAGCTCTCGCGCCCACGCTGGACCACCACCGCCCAGTGGCTGGGGGAGGACCCCGAGCCTCTTCCCGAGGCCCCGGCCTATGCCGCGCTGGTCGGGGCCTGGCTTGCCTCCTTCGGCCCCGGCACCGAGGCCGACCTGGTCTGGTGGCTGGGCGCCACCAAGGCAGCAGTCCGCCGCGCGCTGGCCGACCTCGAGGCGGTCGAGGTCTCGCTCGACGGCGGTGCCACCGGCTGGGTGCTCCCCGACGACCTCGACCCGGTCGCCGACCCGGGTGACTGGGCCGCCCTGCTGCCGTCGCTCGATCCGACCACGATGGGGTGGAAGGACCGCGGCTGGCACCTGGGGCCTCACGCCGACCGGGTCTTCGACCGCAACGGCAACGCCGGCCCCACCGCCTGGTGGAACGGCCGGATCGTCGGTGCCTGGTGCCAGCGCGACGACGGTGAGGTGCTCGTCGTACCCGCCGAGGACCTGCCCGCCCGCGCCCGCCGGGCGCTCGACGCCAAGGCTGCCGAGCTCACCGCCTGGCTCGACGGCGACGTCGTCCGCTCCATCTACCTTTCCCCGCTGGCTCGGGAGCACCTCGCGAGCCTCGGCTGAATGCCCGATCCCGGCTCCCCGACGGTGCTACCGTGCGCCGACCGCGGACTCGGGCGCCGCGACCGGACGAAGGACCTCGGATGAGCGAGTACGGCGCACCGACACCGCCTCAGCAGCCGGGGCCGCCGCCCTACGGCGCCTACCAGGGGCCGCCGCCCCACCACCGCTCGGCGGTCACCGCGCTGGTGCTGGGCATCCTCTCGATCGTGTTGTGTGGCTTCGTCACCGGCATCCCGGCGATGGTGATGGGCCGGCGCGTGGTCCGCGAGGTCCGAGCCTCCGGCGGCACGGTCGGCGGTGAGGGACTCGGACAGGCGGGCTTCTGGACGGGGCTGGTCGGCACGTTCCTCAGCTGTGCGTCCGGGCTGCTCATCGTGGCCCTGTTCGCCTTCGGCGGGGTGACCTCGTCGACGTTCCACACCACGTGCACGTCCATCGACCGGCACGGCAACCAGCACGTCCACGACTGCTGACCCCGGTCGCCGGCTCGGGGAGACCGCCTCGGCGCCACTAGCCTGTCGGCCGTGCGCAACCAGCCCGAGCAGCAGGCGCCGCCGGTCCAGCGGCTGCGCGTCCGCTACGCCAAGCGCGGCCGCCTGCGCTTCACCAGCCACCGCGACTTCAGCCGCGCCTTCGAGCGGGCCCTGGTGCGGGCGCGGATCCCGATGGCCTACTCCTCGGGCTTCAACCCGCACCCGCGGATCTCCTACGCCGGGGCGTCGCCCACGGGCGCGGCGAGCGAGGCGGAGTACCTCGAGATCGGGTTGGCCGAGCAGGTCGACCCCGCCGCGCTCGCGGTCCGGCTCGACGAAGCACTTCCCGACGGCCTCGACGTGCTCGAGGTCGTCGTGGCGGGGCCGGGCAGCCTGGCCGACCGGCTCGAGGCCAGCCGCTGGCTGCTCGACCTGGCCGGCGTCGCCCTCGACGGCGCCGCGCGAGCCGCCGAGGCCTTCCTGGCCGCCGACACGGTCGAGGTGCAGCGGATGACCAAGAAGGGTCTGCGCACCTTCGACAGCCGCGCGGCCGTGCTCGCCCTCACGGTCACGCCGTACGACGCGGGCTCGCGGCTCGAGGTCGTGCTGCGACACACCGAGCCGGCCGTCCGCCCCGACGACGTGCTCTCCGGCCTGCAGCACGTGGGCGGGCTCGAGGTGGTGGGAGCACCGCTGCTGACCCGGCTCGCCCAAGGGCCGCTCGACCCCGCAGACGGTGCGATCGGCGACCCGTTATCCGCGTGACAGTGCCAGGTCGGCCGGTCTCGTGTGCGATACTCGAGGTGGTCGGTCGTGCGGTGTGCCGCTACGGACGACCCGACGACGTTCTCGCCGATCCCGACCTGTCGGGCCCGGCACGCTGAGTCCAGGTCGTCACTTGACCGCGACGCGGCCCGGCTGAGTTGGTGACAGCGACTCGCCCCACCAGGCCCTGCGACCGCGGTTGGTGGCTCCGGACGACTGTGACGCACCTGCGGAGGGTGTCGCCGCCACGAAGGCTTTGCGTCGTCGGCCTGCATGCCTGGGTCGCCGGCGCCGGACCCGTCCGGGGCAGCACGCAGCACCGGGCCGAGGAGCGACATGCTCGACGACAACGCGGACACCTCCGCGACCAGCGACACCACCCCCGAGGCCGCCCAGCCGGGCGACGAAGCGCCGGCCGCGCCGCGCAAGCGGGCCGCGCGGCCGAAGAAGACCACCACGAAGTCGGGCACCGCAAAGAAAGCCGCCGCCGAGCCGATCGAGGCGCCGGAAGCCGGCGCCGAGGGCGCCGGGGCCGGCGACACGCCCAAGAAGCCGAAGAAGAAGGCCGCCGCCAAGCGTCACCACCAAGAAGGCGGCCGCCGAGCCGGCGGACAGCCAGGCGCCGGCCCAGGACGCCGCTCCGGCTGCCGCCGAGCCCGACCAGCACGCCGACGCTCCGGTCGCGAAGAAGGCCGACGGCGCGGAAGCGCCCGACCAAGAAGACCGCCGCCACGAAGTTCGCCGAGACGCCGGGCGAGCCCACCGGCGAGGCAGCGTCCGAGCCCACCGGCGAGTCGGACCAGGACCGGTCAGGCCGCCCTTCGGCCGCCCCGCTCTTCCAGGCCCCGACCGTCACGACCACCACGCGCCGTACGCGCAAGACGGCCGCCCAGCTCGCAGCAGCGGCCGAGACCGAGACCGAGCAGGAGCCCGAGGCAGCGACCATCGGCTCCGACGAGTCCGGCGAGGGCGACGACGAGGGCGCGACCGCCGCCCGTCGCCGCCGGCGCCGGGGCGGACGCCGACGTCGCAAGTCCGGCGGCGAGGGTGACGCGCAGGGCTGACCAGGGCGAGGGCGACGACGAGACCGCGGCCGATGAGGCCGCTCCCGCCGAGGCAGTCGCCGAGCCGAGCGAGGGCAGCGCCTCGTCCCGTCGTCGGCGTCGTCGCCGGCGCAGTGGTGACGACGACGGCGAGGGCAGCGACGACCCGGCCAACACCGTCACCCGCGTCCGCAGCGGCCGCAGTGCCTCCGACGAGATCACCGCCGTCTCCGGGTCGACCCGGCTCGAGGCCAAGAAGCAGCGCCGCCGCGAGGGTCGCGAGGCCGGTCGCCGGCGTGCGCCCATCGTCAGCGAGGCCGAGTTCCTGGCCCGCCGCGAGTCGGTCAACCGGGTCATGGTGATCCGCCACCACGACGACATCACCCAGATCGGCGTCCTCGAGGACAACGTCCTCGTGGAGCACTACGTCGCCCGCGAGTCGCAGACCTCGCTGATCGGCAACGTCTACCTCGGCCGCGTCCAGAACGTCCTGCCCTCGATGGAGGCCGCTTTCATCGACATCGGCAAGGGCCGCAACGCCGTGCTCTACGCCGGCGAGGTCAACTGGTCGGCGCTCGGTCACAAGGACGGCCAGCCGCGCAAGATCGAGTCGGTGCTCTCGTCCGGGCAGAGCATCCTCGTCCAGGTCACCAAGGACCCGATCGGCCACAAGGGTGCCCGGCTCACCAGCCAGATCAGCCTGGCCGGACGGTTCCTGGTCTACGTGCCCGACGGCACCACGAGCGGCATCTCCCGCAAGCTCCCCGACACCGAGCGCAACCGGCTCAAGAACCTCCTCAAGGACATCGTCCCCGAGACCGCCGGCGTCATCGTCCGGACCGCTGCCGAGGGCGCGGCCGAGGACGAGCTGACCCGCGACGTCGAGCGGCTCAAGGCCCGCTGGGAGGACATCGAGAAGAAGGCCGGCGGCAGTGCCCCCCAACTCCTCTACGGCGAGCCCGACCTGACCCTCAAGGTAGTCCGTGACCTGTTCACCGAGGACTTCGCCAAGCTGGTCATCCAGGGCGACGAGGCCTGGGACACCGTGCAGGGGTACGTCGTCCACGTGGCGCCCGACCTCGAGTCGCGGCTCGAGCGCTACGAGCCGAAGAATGACCAGGACGTCTTCGCGGCCTACCGCATCGACGAGCAGATCAAGAAGGGCCTCGAGCGCAAGGTCTGGCTGCCCTCGGGCGGCTCGCTGATCATCGACCGCACCGAGGCGATGACCGTCATCGACGTCAACACCGGCAAGTTCACCGGCTCGGGCGGCAACCTCGAGGAGACGGTCACCAAGAACAACCTCGAGGCCGCCGAGGAGATCGTGCGTCAGCTCCGGCTGCGCGACATCGGTGGCATCATCGTCGTCGACTTCATCGACATGGTGCTGGAGTCCAACCGCGACCTGGTGCTCCGCCGGATGGTGGAGTGCCTGGGCCGCGACCGCACCCGTCACCAGGTCGCCGAGGTCACCTCGCTCGGCCTCGTGCAGATGACCCGCAAGCGCATCGGCACCGGGCTGCTCGAGTCCTTCTCGCACGACTGCCCGACCTGCCACGGCCGAGGCGTCGTGGTCGAGGACGCTCCGGTCGAGCCCAAGAAGGCCGAGGAGGAGCCCCGGCGGCCGCGCCGTAGCCGTGGCCGAGGTCGCGGCCCCGAGACCAACGGCACCTCCGAGGCCGCGCCCGCGCGGTCGTCGGCCCCCTCGCCGAAGGACATCGCCGCGATGGCCCGGCACCACGCCGACGAAGAGCCCGACGAGGCCGACCAGACGCCGGACCCGGCCGACGACGTGATTCTGGACCTGACCGACGACGCCGGCGAGGCCGGCGAGCCGGCCCCGGAGCCGGACGCCGCCGAGGCCGCGCCCGCGGTGACCGAGGCGGCGCCCGAGGAGCCGACCGAAGAAGCGCTTGCAGAGCCTGCCGAGGAGCCGGCCGAGGAGCCGGTCGCTGAGGCCGAGCCCGAGGAGCAGCCGGCCGAGGAGCCCGCGCCGGCCCCGCCGGCCGAGCCTGCTCGGCCGACGGTCGCCACCCGGACCCGACGGCGGGCCGCGAGCCGGCCGGCCGGCCCCCCTTCGTCAGCAGCTGGGGCGTCGGAGGTGTCAGCCGACGGTGGCAGCTCGACCGATCCGGCCGAGGCTCCCGCCGCCCCGGACGAGGGGACGCCGGCCCTGCACGTGCCGGTCAAGCGCAAGGGCGGCGCCCGCAAGCGCTGAGCTCAGGGCCGCCGGAGCGGCTTGACGAACAGCAGCCTCACGTGGCGGTTGGCGCAGCCGGTGCCCGCGTGCGGTACGTACTGCGCTTTGGTCGAGTTGGGGACGTACACCCGGAACCCGTCCACATGAGTCGGGCGGCACCGCTTCTTCGGGAAGTTGAACGGGTCGACCTGCTGGACCAGGCTACGGAGCCGTTGGCCCGGCTTCAGGACGTAGGTGGCGACGGCCGCCGCGTCGACCCGGACCGCCGGGGCCCCGATCTGCGTGCCGTTGCCGTGACCGACGTAGGACAGACCGGCGTACCCGCCGGTGTGGCAGGCGTGTCCGGAGGTGTTGCGGAGCACGAGGTGGCCGTACGTAGAACCGGCAGCCGCGCCGGAGATCCGGTACGACGCCGTCAGGTCGGTGTTGGTGCACTGAGGGGTGCCCGAGGCGGAGGCGGGGAGGGCCGAGACCAGCCCTCCTGCGGCGAGAGCGAGGCCGGCGGCGGCCGCACCGAGGCGGCGGCCGCTGGCGCGGCTGGGAGTGTGGTGTGGTGCGATGGTGGACATGGCTGGCCCCTGAGGTCGGACGTCGGCCGGCATCGGTCACCGGTCACCTCTGGGACGCGCGCGAGGGGCTGGAAGGTTGCGGAGATGTCGACCGGACGGACGTCTGGTCCGTCACCGCCCGCCGTTTTGCGGGGCGTGCGGCGCACCGCGTAGCATGGACCCTCGGCGCGCTCCGGCGTGCCCTTCTGCCCGGCCCCTCGTCCGTGCCCCTGAGTCGGGGGCCGACGAGCTCGGGCCGGCGGACCGAAGCTCAAGACCTACGAAGGAGACCGCGGTGTACGCGATCGTGCGCGCTGGCAGCAAGCAGCAGAAGGTTGCCGTGGGCGACGTCATCGAGATCGACAAGACCGATGCGGCCGTCGGCGACACGCTGACGCTGCCCGTCGTGATGACCGTCGACGGTGACACCGTGACCGCGACCGGCCTCGACAAGGCCGGGGTGACCGTCGAGGTGCTCGGCGCCACCAAGGGCCCCAAGATCATCATCCAGAAGTACAAGAACAAGACCGGCTACAAGAAGCGCCAGGGCCACCGCCAGAAGTACACCCAGGTCAAGGTCACCGACATCACGCTCTGAGCCGGCTCGCCGTCTCCACCGTCTGCACACCAGAAGGACTGAACTCATGGCACACAAGAAGGGCGCGGCCTCGACCAAGAACGGTCGCGACTCCAACTCCCAGCGCCTCGGGGTGAAGCGCTACGGCGGTCAGCTGGTCAACGCCGGCGAGATCATCGTGCGTCAGCGTGGCACCCACTTCCACCCGGGCTCGGGCGTCGGTCGCGGTGGCGACGACACCCTGTTCGCGCTGATCGCGGGCAACGTCGAGTTCGGCACCCGCCGCGGTCGCCGCGTCATCAACATCGTCCCGTCGGAGTAGACCTCCGCGGACAACTCGAAGGGCGTCCCCGGCCTCGGGGCCGCCCTTCCACCATTTCAGGAGCAGTCATGGGAGTGCCGTCGTTCGTCGACCGGGTGACGTTGTACGTCGCCGCGGGGCGGGGCGGCAACGGCGTCGCCTCGGTGCACCGGGAGAAGTTCAAGCCGCTCGGGGGACCCGACGGCGGCAACGGCGGCCCCGGTGGCTCGGTGATCCTGCGGGTCGACCCCGACGTGACCACGCTGATCGACTACCACCACAGCCCCAAGCGCAAGGCGGCCCAGGGCGGCCACGGCGCCGGCGGCCACAAGAACGGCGCGCACGGTTCCGACCTGGTGCTGCCCGTCCCCGCCGGCACGGTGGTCTCGACGCCGCGTGGCGAGGTGCTGGCCGACCTCGTCGGTGCCGGCACCGAGCTGGTCGTCGCTGCCGGTGGCCGCGGCGGGCTCGGCAACGCCGCGCTGGCCAGCTCCAAGCGGAAGGCGCCCGGCTTCGCCCTGCTCGGCGAGCCGGGGGAGGAGCTCGAGGTCGTGCTCGAGCTCAAGGTGGTCGCCGACGTCGGGCTGGTGGGCTTCCCCAGCGCCGGCAAGTCCAGCCTGATCGCCGCGATCTCGCGGGCCCGGCCCAAGATCGCCGACTACCCGTTCACGACCCTGGTGCCCAACCTGGGCGTCGTCACCGCCGGCGACACGACGTACACCGTCGCCGACGTGCCGGGCCTGATCGAGGGCGCCAGCGAGGGCCGCGGCCTGGGCCACGAGTTCCTGCGCCACGTCGAGCGGTGCGCGGCCATCGTGCACGTGATCGACACCGCCACCATCGAGCGGGGACGCAATCCGGTCGACGACCTCGACGTGATCGAGGGCGAGCTGGCGTCCTACGGCGGTCTCGACGACCGGCCACGCCTGGTCGCCCTCAACAAGATCGACGTCCCCGACGGCCGCGAGATGGCCGACATCGTGCGTGCCGAGCTCGAGGAGCGTGGGCTGCAGGTGTTCGCGGTCAGTGCCGCGACCAGCGAGGGGCTGCGACCGTTGACCTACGCGATGGGTGAGATCGTGCAGGCTGCCCGGGCCGCGCGGCCCGACGCGACGCCGGAGCGGATCGTGCTGCGGCCGCCGTCGGCCGACGGGGGCGACGACTTCACCGTGAGCGACTCTGTCGACGGGTGGCGGGTGACCGGCACCAAGCCCGAGCGCTGGGTGCGGCAGACCGACTTCAGCAATGACGAGGCGGTCGGTTTCCTCGCCGACCGGCTCAACCGGCTGGGCGTGGAGTCGCGCCTGGTCGCACTCGGCGCGGTCGAGGGCGACACGGTGCTGATCGGCGACCCCGACAACGCCGTCGTCTTCGACTTCCGGCCCGGCATCGACGCGGGGGTCGAGATGCTCGGCCGCCGCGGCGAGGACCAGCGCTTCCGCGAGGCCAGGCCCGCGACCGGTCGCCGAGCCGCCATCCAGGAGGCGATGCCCGAGCGCGGCGAGACCGAGACCCGGGCCGACGTGGCCCGCCGGATCGACTCCGCGCAGCGCCCGCCGGGCCCGATGAGCTACGAGATCGGGTCGGGCGACGATCCCGACGCGCCACCGGCGGCACCCGCCGGCGACGACGAGACATGAGTCCGGCCGCCGACCGGGGCGAGCGGGTGCTGGCCGCACGTCGCGTGGTGGTCAAGGTCGGCTCCTCCTCGCTGACGACCACCGAGGGAGGGATCGACCCCGAGCGCGTGGGTCGGCTGGTCGACGTCCTCGCCGCCGTACGCCGCCGGGGCGCCGAGGTCGTGCTGGTGTCGTCCGGCGCCATCGCCGCCGGCCTGGCCCCGCTCGGGCTGAAGCGCCGTCCGCGGGCGCTGCCCGCGCAGCAGGCCGCCGCGGCGGTCGGCCAGGGCCTGCTGGTCCACCGCTACACCGAGGAGCTCGCGGGCCACGGCCTCGTCGCGGGGCAGGTGCTGCTCACCGCCGACGACATGACCCGGCGCAGCCACTACCGCAACGCCCACCAGACGCTGGCCAAGCTGCTCGAGCTCGGCGTGCTGCCGATCGTCAACGAGAACGACACCGTGGCGACCAGCGAGATCCGCTTCGGCGACAACGACCGGCTCGCGGCACTGGTCGCACATCTCGTCCACGCCGACCTTCTGGTGCTGCTCAGCGACGTCGACGGGTTGTACGACGGGCACCCGTCCGCGGCAGGGAGCCGCCTCGTCCCGGCCGTCGCACTCGACGACGACCTCTCCACGATCCGCATCGGTAACGCCGGCGCCGCGGGTGTCGGCACCGGCGGCATGCGGACGAAGATCGACGCGGCCCGGATCGCCACCGGCGCCGGGATCCCCGTCGTCCTCACCTCCGCGGACCGCGCCGGTGAGGCGCTGGGCGGCGAGCCGGCCGGCACGTGGTTCCAGGCGGCGTCGCGGCGCCGCCCGACCCGGCAGCTCTGGCTGGCGCATGCCACCGAGCCGAAGGGGACACTCCACCTCGACGAGGGAGCGGTCCGCGCAGTCGTCGACCGGCGCGCGTCGCTTCTCGCAGCCGGGCTGACCGGCTGCTCCGGCACGTTCGTGGCCGGCGACCCGGTCGACCTCGCCGGGCCCGACGGCATCCCGGTCGCCCGGGGCCTGGTGAACTTCGACGCCGAGGAGATCCCGCGCCTGGTGGGCAAGACGTCGGCCACGTTGCGGCGCGAGCTCGGGGCGGCGTACGAGCGCGAGGTCGTGCACCGCGACGACCTGGCACTGCTGCGACGAGACCCGGAGGGTTAGGCCGGGCAACGACGGGGCAGGATGGCGCCCATGACCTTGCTCTCCCGGCTGGTCTCCGCGCTCGCCACGGTCGTCTCGACCGTGCTGCTGACCACCCTCAGCACCGGCCCGGTCTCCGCGCGCACCGTCGACGAGCGTTGCTGGGGGAAGGCGCCGCTCCCGGCCGCCGCGCTCGCCCAGGTCACGGCTGCCGGCTGCTCCCTGGCCGGCCGCACGGTCTACCGCGGCAGCGTCTCCGCGGTGGTCCCGCCGGCCGGCGTCACCGTCGTCGGCGAGGGTGTCTCGGCGCGCGGCGAGGTCGCCGGCCTTCGGGTCACCAACACCGGCCACGGCATCACCACGTCGTCCGGACAGGTGCGCTCCGTCGGCGCCGGCGGTGCAGCGATGGCAGCCGAGGTGACCAGCCCGACGGCCTGCCAGGACCGCACGTTCACGCTGGAGGGCCACGCCTGGCGCACCTCCTACCGCTATCACCTCAACCTGACCAAGATGCCTTCCCGCTACCGCGCGAAGACCGTGGTGAGCCAGGTGAGGGCCGCCAACTTCCACCTGCGGACCGGCACCAACACCTGCGGACGGCCACGGATCGACACCCCCGCAGCCGACTACCGGGGCCGCACGACGGCCCGGCCGAACATCAAGACGACCAGCACGACGGTCGGCTGCGGCTCCTACAACACCACCAACGTCGTCGGCTTCGGTGACCTCCCGAGCAATCTGCTGGGGTGGACCTGCTTCTGGTGGGTCGACGGCGGCCGCATCGACGCCGCCGACGTGATGATGGACAACGGCGACGCACTGGCCACCCACCTCCCCGACGCCTGCACCCGGCGCTGGGACTTCGAGGGGGCGGTGACCCACGAGATGGGGCACGTCTACGGCCTCGCCCACACCGGCTCCGGCCACGCCAACCTCACCATGCAGCACCTGCTCCGCCCCTGCTCCACCTACGCCCGCACCTTGGGTCTCGGCGACTGGTTGGGCATGAAGAAGCTGTACGGCGTGCGCTGACGCGCCACCACGAGCCCCTACCCGGCCGGCGGCGAGTCCCCGTCCGTCGCCGGCCGGCGTAGGTCAGGTCCAGCGCGTCACGGTGCGGCACGAGTAGGGTCCCGCTGTGCGCGAGCCGCTGGAGTTCACCGCGGAGGAGCAGGCCGAGGACGACTGGTTCTACGAGACCTACGGCCCCTGGGAGCCTCTGGACGTCGAGGGCGCTCGCTCGTTCTTCGAGGGCTTAGACCGGCCGTGGTGGCTGGTCGGCGGCTACGCGCTCGAGGCGTTCACCGGGCCGTGGCGCGAGCACGAGGACATCGACACCTCGATGCTCGCCTGCGACGCGCCCCTCCTGCGGGGGCACGTGGGTGACCGGTGGGACCTGTGGACCAATGACAGCGGGCGGATCCGGCCGATGACCGAGCGGTGGCCGGACCTCCCCGAGCCCGACTGCCAGATCTGGGTACGCCGTGACTGGAGCTCCCCGTGGGTGATGGACATGCCGCTGACCCCCGACGTCGACGGTCTCTGGCAGAACAAGCGCCTGCCCGACCACGTCGTCCCGCTCGACGAGGCCACCTGGGTGACCGACGACGGTGTCCGGGTGCTCAACCCCGAGATCGTGCTCCTCTTCAAGGCGACCAACGGCCGTCCCAAGGACCGCCGCGACTTCGACCGGGCGCGGCCGCTGCTGGACGACGCTCAGCGGGACTGGCTGCGCGGGGCCATCGAGACCTGGGACCCCGAGCACGCCTGGCTGGCCGACCTCTGAGCGCGAAACCCGGATGCGTCCGGCGGCCAGCGCGCCGTACCGTCGACGCCATGGGTAGCGAGGAGTGACCTCAGCCGGGCGCCGACCGGACGCCTGACGACCGCAGCCTGCGCGACCCGACGCCGGGCCGGCGGTCAGGACGTCACTCCTGCTCGTCGGAGCCCACCCATGACCGCC
Source organism: uncultured Actinomycetota bacterium (assembly GCA_963761085.1). Lineage (GTDB taxonomy): Bacteria > Actinomycetota > Actinomycetes > Propionibacteriales > Nocardioidaceae > Nocardioides. Next base: position 286,370 of record CAVXFQ010000007.1, on the reverse strand, counting down.
TCTTGCTCGTCCCTGCCGTCCTCGCAGCCGGTGTCCCTCGACGCCCTGCCGCCCGTGGGCGCGTCCCACGACGCCGTACGCCGCTACTCACGAGCGCGGCGCAACGTGCTGCCGCGGACCGACCTCGTCACGGCCGTCGCCGGGCGCTGGGCCCACGAGGCCGTGCTCCGCTCCGGCGGGTCAGTGGAGCTCATGCTCTGGTGCCCGGGGGAGCGGACCGTGCCCGACCTCGAAGGAGTGGCCCGGGAGGTCGCCGGCCGCGCCGACCGCGTCCTCCGGGTCTCCGAGCGCACCCTCGCCCGGCTCCACCCCGACGCCTCCGCGCCGGGGCTGCTCAGCCTGGTCCGCGTCCCGCGGTGGGCACCGGCCGACGTCCTCACCAGCGAGGCAGGGCTGGTGCTGGTGGCCGACGGGATCGAGTACGCCGGAAACCTCGGGACCCTGGTCCGCACCGCGGACGCCTGCGCCGTCGACGCGCTCGTGCTCACCAGGGCCGTGGCCCGGGTGACCCATCACAAGGCCTTCACCGCGAGCCGGGGGACGGTCCTCACCACACCGGTCCTGGAGTACGCCGACGTGCGGTCGGCCCGCAGCGACCTGGCGGCCGCCGGCTTCACGACGTACGTCGCAGACCCGGGCGGGGCGATGCCCTACCGCGAGGCGGGGCTCGGGTCCGGCCCCACCGCGGTCGTGGTCGGGTCGGAGGGCGACGGGGTGGACGCGCAGTGGCGCACCGGGCTGACCCGGGTCTCGATCCCGATGCTCGGCCGGGCCGACTCGCTCAACGTGGCGACGTCGGCGGCGGTCCTGCTGTTCGAGGCTCGGGCCCGGTCAGCGCAGCGGCACGGACAGCACCACGACCGCGACGAGCGCCCTCAGTCCCCTCGGTGATCACAGCACCAGCGGCACGATCTCGCTGAGCGGCTCCGGAGGGACACCCGGGTGTCCCTCGACGTGTCGGGAGTCGCCCCGGGCCCGGGGTTCGTCGAGGTCTGGCTGCTCGACGCCGCGACCGGCGGCATGGTTTCGCTCGGTGTCCTGGACGGCGGACAGCCTGGCGCGCGGTCGGCTTCCCTGACGGGTTCGGTCGTCCGGGATTCGTGGTGTCGCTCCCGGCGCGTACGCTGGGGCCGACATGCACGATGCGCCCGAGACCGCGCAGCCCAGGCCGACGGTCTACCTCGACCACGCAGCGACCACGCCGATGCTGCCGGCGGCGGTCGAGGCGATGACCGCACACCTCGGTGACGTCGGCAACCCGTCGTCGCTGCACGCGAGCGGACGCCGTGCCCGCCGGGTCGTCGAGGAGTCGCGCGAGACGATCGCCCAGGCGGTCAACTGCCGCCCTGGCGAGGTGGTGTTCACCTCCGGTGGCACCGAGTCCGACAACCTCGCGCTCAAGGGCCTCTTCTGGTCGCGCCACGACGCCGACCCGCGCCGGGTGCGGATCCTGGCCTCCGCGATCGAGCACCACGCCGTCCTCGACGCCCTCGACTGGCTCGCCGAGGAGGAGCAGGCCGAGATCGAGCTGATCCCGGTCGACACGCGCGGCGGGCTCGACCTCGACGCCCTGCGCGCGTCGGTCGAGCGCGACCCCGCCTCCGTCGCGCTGGTCTCGGTGATGTGGGCCAACAACGAGATCGGCACGATCCAGCCGATGGAGGAGATCGTCGCGATCGCCGCGCCCCATGAGATCCCGGTGCACACCGACGCCGTGCAGGCCGTCGGCGCGGTGCCGGTCGACTTCGCGGCCAGTGGCGTCGACGCGCTCACCCTGACCGGCCACAAGCTCGGCGGCCCTTACGGCGTGGGCGCGCTCGTGCTGCGCCGCGAGCTCTCGCTCACCCCGCTGCTCCACGGTGGCGGCCAGGAGCGCGACATCCGCAGCGGCACGCTCGACATGCCGGCCATCGCCGGCTTCGCCACGGCCGTCGAGCACGCCGTCAAGGTCCAGCCCGAATACGCCGAGCGCGTGGCCGCCCTGCGCGACGACCTCGTACGACGGGTGATCGAGGTCGTGCCCGACGCCCACCTGCACGGCGACCCCGCCGAGCGGCTGCCCGGCAACGCCCACCTCGGCTTCCCCGGGTGCGAGGGCGACTCGCTGCTGATGCTCCTCGACGCCCGCGGCATCGAGTGCTCCACCGGCTCGGCGTGCTCGGCCGGGGTGCCCCAGCCCTCCCACGTCCTGCTGGCGATGGGCTGCGACGAGGAGGGCGCGCGACACTCGTTGCGGTTCACCCTCGGCCGCACCACCAGCGCCGACGACATCGACGCCCTCGTCGAGGCGATCGGTCCGGCAGTCCAGCGGGCGCGGCGAGTCGCTCGGTGAGGCCGGCGTGAGGCGCGCGTGAAGGTCGTCGCAGCCATGTCCGGCGGCGTCGACTCGGCGGTGGCCGCGGCCCGCGCCGTCGAGGCCGGCCACGACGTCACCGGCATCCACCTGGCGCTCTCGCGCAACCCGGCGTCCTACCGCTCGGGGGCGCGCGGGTGTTGCACGATCGAGGACGCCAACGACGCCCGTCGCGCCGCCGACGTGATCGGCATCCCGTTCTACGTCTGGGACCTCTCCGACCGCTTCCACGACGACGTGGTCGAGGACTTCATGGACGAGTACGCCGCCGGCCGCACCCCCAACCCCTGCCTGCGGTGCAACGAGAAGATCAAGTTCGCCGCGGTCCTCGACCGGGCGCTGGCGCTGGGGTTCGACGCCGTCGCCACCGGGCACTACGCCCAGATCCGCACCACGCCCGACGGCACCGCCGAGCTCCACCGGGCCGTCGACGCCGGCAAGGACCAGTCCTACGTGCTCGGCGTGCTGACCCAGGAGCAGCTGGCCCACTCGCTGTTCCCCCTGGGCGACACCGCCAAGCCGCAGGTGCGGGCGGAGGCAGCGGCGCGGGACCTGCTGGTCGCCGACAAGCCGGACTCCCACGACATCTGCTTCGTCGCCGACGGAGACAACGCCGGCTGGCTGCGCGAGAAGCTCGGTGAACGCGCCCCCAACCACAGCGGAGCGATCGTCGACGGCACCTCCGGCACAGAGCTCGGCCGGCACGACGGCACGTTCGGCTTCACCATCGGGCAGCGCAAGGGGCTCCGGCTCGGGATCCCGGCACCCGACGGCAAGCCGCGCTATGTCCTCGACATCGAGCCGGTCTCCGGCACCGTCACCGTCGGGCCGCGTGAGGCGCTCACCGTCGACCGGATCACCGCCGACCGGCCGCGCTGGTGCGGCGCGGCGCCCACCGCGCTGCTGGAGGGCACCGTCCAGCTGCGCGCCCACGGGAGCGAGCACCGCGCCCGGGTGACCGTCGGCGACGACGTCGTCACCATCGAGCTGCTCGACCCGGCGCAGGGGATCGCCCCCGGCCAGGCCGCGGTCCTCTACGACGGCACCCGCGTCGTCGGCTCCGCCACGATCGTCGCCACCGCGCGCGCCGGCGTACCCGCGTGAGCGTCGCGTCCGGCGTCGGGTCGTGGCCCGGCGACGATGCGGAGTCCTACGCCGAGGCCCTGCGGGTCGTGCTCGGCGAGGTCTCCGACCTGCCCTACCTTCCCGAGGTGCCGGGCCGTGGCGCTCCGGCGGCGATGATCGGGCGGACGCTGGCCACGGTCACCGACCTCGGGTTCGACCTGCAGCCCGCCGGCTGGCGGCTCACCGACGCCCCCGGCATCGACCTGCGCCGTGCCCGCTCGCTGCTGGCCCACGACCTCGACCAGCTCGAGGAGCAGGCACAGGGCCTCAGCGGCACGTTCAAGATCCAGGTCGCCGGGCCCTGGACGCTGGCGAGCGCCGTCGAGAAGCCGCGCGGTGACAAGGTGCTCTCCGACCACGGCGCGCGGCGTGAGCTCGCCCAGGCACTGGCCGAGGGGCTGGCGGCGCACCTGGCCGACGTACGGCGACGCGTGCCGGCCCAGCGGATCGTCGTCCAGGTCGACGAGCCGGCGCTGCCCGCCGTCCTGGCCGGTCAGGTGCCGACCGCGTCGGGCTTCGGCCGTCACCGCACGGTGCACCCACCCGAGGCCTCCGCGGCCCTCGAGACCGTGCTCGCCGCGGCGGGGGAGGAGCCCTGGGTGCACTGCTGCGCTCCGGGAGCGCCGTGGGAGCTGCTCCGCGGCGCGGGCGCCCACGGGCTGAGCGCCGAGGTGTCGGTGCTCGACGCCGACGACCTCGACGCGCTGGCCGAACACCTCGACTCCGGCGGCCGGGTGGCCCTCGGCCTGGTCCCCGCGCTCGAGCCCGTGACCCCGCCGGAGGCCACGGCGCTCACCGAACGCGTCCTGCGCCTCCTCGACCTCCTGGGCCTCGACCTCGAGACGGTCTCCGAACGCCTGGTGATCACGCCGGCCTGTGGCCTGGCCGGCGCGACGCCGGCCTGGGCGCGCCGGGCGACCGAGTTGTGCCGCGAGGTCGCCCACAACCTCAGCCCCTCCTCCGCTTCGGCGTGACAAAGGAGACACGACCCGGCGTGCAACCTGGGGCCACCGCCACTGCGTTGGTAGGGCGAAGGGTCCTGACGGGGGCCGAGGACGACCGAGGACGGCGATGGCCAGACGTGACGGGGAGGCGTTCACCGCTTTCGTGCTGGGGTGCCAGCCGGCGTTGCGGCGGACGGCGTTCTTGATGTGTGGGGACTGGTCGTTGGCCAGTGACTTCGTGCAGGACGCGTTGATCCGGGTGTACCGGCACTGGCCGCGGTTGCGGAGTGAGGCGGAGGCGCGGTCGTATGCGCGCAAGGCGGTGGTGAGTGTGGTGATCGACGCCAAGCGGCGCCGGTCGTCGACCGAGCTGCCGGTGGCGCAGGTGCGTGACGGGGTCGGTGGGTCTGACGCGACGGGTCGCAGCGACGACCGCGACCTGCTGACGAGGTGCCTGGCCCAGGTGCCGGCCCGGCAGCGGGCGTGCGTGGTGCTGCGCTACTACGACGACCTCCCGGTCGCGGAGGTGGCTGCGCTGCTCGGGATCTCCGAGGGCACGGTGAAGTCGCAGACCGCTCGGGGGCTGGAGACGTTGCAGGCGGCCTACGCGGTCGAGACCGACGACGTGTTGGTCGTGAGTGGGGAGGGAGTGAACGATGCCTCGTGACCTGAGTGGCCTGATGGAGCAGGCGGTATCGTCGGCTCCTCCCGAGAAGTACCTGGCCGGTGACATCACCCGGGCCGCCGAGCGTGCCCAGCGCCGTCGTACGGCGTGGGTTGCGGCCGGTGCGGCCGCCGTCGTGGCCGTCGGGGCCGGCGTGACGATCGGTGCGACCCAGCACCACCCGACCGAACCCGAGCCGGCGAAGAAGCCCTATCTCCACGATCAGACGGTCGACGCGTCTCAGGTAGTGCCGGCGAGCAGCCTGCCGGACTATCGGTTGGAGCCTTGGACGATCCCGTCGGCTCAAACCCTGGATCCAGGTCTGTTTCCGAACCCGACCTACCGAGATGTGGACGATCGCGGGCGCCTGCTGGTGGTCCGGCTTGTCGGCCAGCATCGTCGGGCCGACGCCGAGGTGCGTCTGTACGACTCTCCCGGAGCGCAGCCGAGCGCTCTGACGGTGCCGCCGTCTCCCGGGGTCAACGGAACCGAACGTATCTACTGGCTGCCGTCGTTCTACGGCCACGACCAGCTGCTCTGGCATGCGTCGGCCCCGATCGTCAAGGGCTCCGAGAACGGCTTCCATCTGACCGATCTGAACGGTGGCCACGATCAGTTCGTTCACGCCTCGTTCCAGGTCGGGAACCTCGGCATCGGGGCGTCGTGGGACGACGTGACCGAGGGGGCCATGTGGATGACGGCGTACAGGAGCGCCGACATCAAGACAGGCACGACCACCTACGACCTCTACCGTGGAACCTTCTCCGGCGAGGCGACGAAAGTGGCCAGTGGCGTGGCGGCGCTGGGTGTCGGTGACGGGATCGCCGGCTGGGTCACCACCGACGGTCGAGTGTTCGTCCAGGACCCCTCGGGTCCACCGAAGCGCGTCGACGTCCCGCTGGGCCGGGGGTGTCAGGTGTCGCCGGCAGGCTGGTTCCAGTCGACCGACGCGTTCGCAGTCGGCCGGTCGGCCATCGCTCTCACCGAGCGCTGCGGCGCCGGCTCATCTCAGCGCGACGAACTCCTTGCGTTCGACCTGTCTGGCCACCCGCTGGTCCGGGTCACCGGGACGTCATCGTTCAAGCTGGCCTTCGCCGGAGACACGGTGCTGTTCGGGAGCCTGGCCAACCGTGCCGCCGACGTCGGTCTGCTGCGGTACGACCTGTCCACCGGAACGCTGTCCAGTCTCACTACGAAGGCGGGGGCGCGGCCGCTCCAGGACCCGCGGGGTGCCGGCGACTACGTCCTCTGGTACGACGGCTCGGGCGGGCACGTGGCAAAGATCCCGTCCTGACCACCACACTGACCGCATGGACATCGTCACGCCCGCGGTCAACGACTACGTGCTCGCCCACTCCGAGCCCGCCGACGAGGTGCTCCGCGACCTCGCAGAGGAGACCCGGCGCGAGCTCGGCGGCCGGGCGGGGATGCAGATCACCCATGACGAGGGTGAGCTGCTGACGATGCTGGTGCGGCTCACGGGCGCCCGGCGGGCGGTCGAGGTCGGGACCTTCACCGGCTACTCCTCGATCTGCATCGCCCGCGGTCTGCCCGACGACGGCCGGCTGCTGTGCTGCGACGTGAGCGAGGAGTACACCGCGATCGCCCGGCGCTACTGGGAGCGCGCGGCCGTCGCCGACAGGATCGAGCTCCGGATCGCGCCGGCCGTCGAGACGCTGCGTGCCCTGCCGGAGGAGCCTCACCTCGACCTCGCCTTCATCGACGCCGACAAGACCGGCTACGCGTCGTACGTCGCGGAGATCCTGCCGCGGCTGTGGCCGGGCGGCCTGATGGTGCTCGACAACATGCTGTGGAGCGGCGGCGTGCTCGACCCCGACGACAACGACGGGCGCGCGGTCGCCGACCTCAACGACGCCCTGCTCGCCGACGACCGCGTCGACGTCGTCCTGCTGCCGGTGCGCGACGGAGTGAGCCTGGCCCGCAAGCGCTGAGCCCGGTCGGCCCGGCTCGGGCCGAGAACGACGAACGCCCCCGGAGCCTGGGCTCCGGGGGCATCGCGTCGTACGACGACCGCGTGGGTCAGCCGACGTGGACCGGCACGTCCTCCGGCAGGTCGGTCGCGAGCTCCTCGTGCTTCACGTCGAGGAAGATCCAGACCACTGCCGACCCGGCCAGCATCATGAAGACGCCCACCAGGAACGCGTGGGTCGCGCCCGTCGGGAAGCCCCCGATGTAGGAGAGGGCCCCGACCAGCTCGGTCGGCGACGTGAGGTGCAGCTTGGTCAGCAGCTGCTGGACCACGGCCGGGTCGAGCTGGGCCACGCCCCTGCCGATGGTGGAGCTGATCGACGCGATCTGGGCGTTGGTGTAGTGGCTGCCGACCGTGGCCAGGGCGGCCAGGCCGAACGCGCCACCCACCTGCTGCATGGTGTTCAGCACGCCCGAGCCGACCCCGGCGTCCTCGGGACGCAGGTGGTGGACGGCGGTCAGGGTCAGTGGCACGAACACCGCGCCCATGCCGAGGGCCATCAGGCAGATGAAGGGCAGGATCTGGGTCCAGTAGTTGACGCCCGACCCGAGGGGCTGGCCCTGGGCGAAGGCCTTCAGCACGTCCTGGCCGCTGTCGGGGACCGTGAGGCGGGAGAACCCGTAGAGCGCGGCCGCCGCCATCAGCGTGCCGACGCCGGCGATGTAGCGGGCGTCGATCCGGTTGATGAGGTTGGACACGATCGTGGCCGCGATGATGATGCAGAGGCTGAACGGCAGGAACGCGAAGCCGGCCCGCAGCGGGCTGTAGCCCATGACGTTCTGGATGAACAGGCTGAGGAAGAAGAACATCGAGAACATCGCGGCCGGGAGCAGCATCATCGCCACGAAGCTCGCGGCCCGTGAGCGGTTGGCGAAGACGCGGAACGGCAGCAACGGGTGCCGGACCCGGCTCTCGACCAGGAAGAACAGCCCGAGCAGGACGACACCGCCGATCAGGCTGGCGATGGTCAGGCCGTCGCTCCAGCCGTACGCCGCGTTGCCGGCGCGGGTGAGGCCGTAGACGAGGGCGAGCAGGCCCGAGGTGCCGAGGATGGCCCCGGGGACGTCCAGCCAGCCCTCGTGCCGCTCGGACTCGTTGAGGAAGCGCGGGGCGAGCAGCGCGGCGATCACGCCGATCGGGACGTTGATCAGGAAGGTCAGGCGCCAGCCGTCCTGCGGGTCGAACATGGAGATGTTCAGGCCGGTCAGCCAGCCGCCGAGGATCAGGCCGACCGCCGCGCCGGCACCCGACATCGCGGCGTACACCGCGAAGGCCCGGTTACGGGCGGGGCCGGCAGGGAACGTCGTCGTGATCAGGGCCAGCGCCGCCGGCGAGGCCAGCGCGGCACCGAGACCCTGGACGCCTCGGGAGGTCAGCAGCAGGGCCTCGCTCTGGGCGAGGCCGCCGGCCAGCGAGGCGACGGCGAAGATCGAGAGGCCGATCATGAACGTCCGGCGGCGGCCGTAGAGGTCGCCCAGCCGGCCACCGAGCAGCAGGAAGCCGCCGAAGGCCAGGGCGTAACCGGTCACGATCCAGGTGAGGTTGGTGCCGGACATGTGGAGGTCCCGGCCGATGTAGGGCAGGGCGATGTTGGCGATGGTCGCGTCGAGCACCACCATCAGCTGGGCGATGCAGATCAGCACCAGGGCCCAGCCGAGGTGCTGCTTGCGGCCGGGCACGGTGACCGTGGACTCCTCGGGAGTCTCGACGGGCAGTTGTGGCTCGGTGATCTCGGACATGAGCGTGTCGTTCTTTCTGTGCGGGGCTGGTGGTCGGTCGGGAATGGTCGTGGTGGTCAGTCGTGCGGGCGGCAGGCGGGCAGGATGATCTGGTCGATGGCGCGCTCGATGAGCGGCGGGTCGGGGTGCTGACCGAGCAGGAACACGCGGTGGAGCACGATCCCGGCCAGCGCGGGCGCGATCAGGTCGAGGTCGAGGTCGTCGCGCACCTCACCGCGGGCGCGGGCCCGCTCGAAGAGCGTGCGCGACACCTGCGCCTTGGGGGCCACGACCTGTGCGCGGAACTCCCGCGCGAACTCGGGGTCGGTGGTGACGGCGGTGATCACCGCACCGAACGTGCCGGTGGTGTGCTCGTCGGTCAGGCCGCCCATGCCGCAGAAGGCGGTGAGCAGGTCGCCGCGCAGGCTGCCGGTGTCCGGCACCTCCGGGATGCCCTTGGTGCGGGCCAGGGCCTCCACCACGAGCGTGGCCTTGGAGTTCCATCGGCGGTAGAGGGTGGCCTTGGACGCCTTGGCGCGCTGGGCGACGGCGTCCATGGTGAGACGGTCGTAGCCGACCTCGCCGAGCACCTCCAGTGCGGCGTCGAGGATCTCCTGCTCGCGGTCGCCCTCGACCCGGGGACGGGCTGCGGCGGCTGCTTCGGCGGGCGTCATGCGGATCGGTCACCTGTCGTTCGGTCTGATGAAACGAAACGGTTTCGTTCCAACCGACCGTAGCCCATCGACCAGGGATGGAACAACTCCGTTTCATCGCTGAACCGAGGCCGTCCGGAGGATGTTCCCCGACGAAGCAGAGATCTTCGGGCCGGACCTGTTCAGGCCAGGACCTGGCGCACCCGGTCGAGGGTGAAGGTGTTCCAGCCGTGGACGCCACGGAGCAGGTAGTGGCCCCGCTCGCCCATGTCGGTGAACGACGCGGTGCTGGCCACCGCGGAGGCCCGATCGACGTACGCGCGGGTGTCGGAGGCCCGGGTGATCCGGTCGCGGCGGCCGTGACCGGCGTGGAGCTGCTTGCCGGCCAGCGCCGACACCGGCTCACCCGGCGGCAGCCAGGGTGCCAGCGCGACGACCCCGCGCACGAGCGGGTCGTCGGCGACCCGGCAGGCGGTCCGGCCGCCCATCGAGTGACCGACCAGGACCATCGGGAGCTCGCCGAGCTGGTGGAGCACCTGCTCCAGCGCCCACCGGGCGTCGGCGATCTTGTCGGCACCGCCGTTCCAGCCGACCGTGCGGTAGCGCAGCTCACGGACAGCGACCGCGTCGTCGTGCACCTGGTGGGCCAGGACCCGCGCCAGGGCGGCGCCGCGCTGCCACGACAGGCTGCGCCCGGTGACGCGCTCCCGCGACCGGTCCTTGCCGCCATGCAGCACGACGAGGACGGCGCGTGGCCTCGCCACGTCGTCGTACGACGACAGGGCCGGGTCGCCGGAGGCGTCGCTGCGCTCGTCGGGCACCAGGGTCTCCACGGAAGGGTTTCGGAACCGAGGCCGCCCGCGGATGGGGCGGCCGCGCCGCTGCTGAGTGTCGGCGGTCCTTGGCAGGATAGGCGGCATGGGCGAACCGAAGACCGCGACCCCCGAGGCCAAGGAGCGTCATCGCGAGCTCAGCGAGGAGGTCGACGACGCCCGGTGGCGCTACTACGTCCTCGACCAGCCGACGCTCTCCGACGCCGACTTCGACCACCGGCTGCGGGAGCTCGAAGGGCTCGAGGAGCAGTTCCCCGAGCTGCGCACGCCCGACTCGCCGACGCAGAAGGTCGGCGGTGCGGTCTCGACCGAGTTCACGGCGGTGGACCACCTCCAGCGCATGGAGAGCCTCGACAACGCGTTCTCCTCCGCCGAGCTCGAGGCGTGGCACGACCGGCTGGCCCGCGACGGCGTCAGTGACCCCGCGCTGCTCTGCGAGCTCAAGGTGGACGGCCTGGCGATCAACCTGCTCTACGAGAAGGGCCGGCTCACCCGGGCGCTGACCCGTGGCGACGGCCGCACCGGCGAGGACGTCACGCCCAACGTTCGCACCATCGCCTCGGTGCCCCACCGGCTGACCGCCACCGGCGACCGGCCCGTGCCGGCACTGCTCGAGGTGCGCGGCGAGGTCTTCTTGCCGGTCGAGGCGTTCGAGCGGCTCAACGTCGCGATGGGCGAGGCGGGCAAGCCGGTCTTCGCCAACCCCCGCAACGCCGCCGCGGGGTCCCTGCGCCAGAAGGACCCACGGGTGACCGCCTCGCGCGACCTGGGCATGGTCTGCCACGGCATCGGAGCGCGCGACGGCTTCGACCCGGTCTCGCAGTCGTCGGCCTACGACGCACTGCGGGCCTGGGGGCTGCCCACCTCCGACCAGGTCGAGGTGCTGGCCTCGCTCGACGAGGTGCAGGCCTACATCGCCCACGTCGGGGAGCATCGCCACACGATCGTCCCCTACGAGATCGACGGTGTGGTGGTCAAGGTCGACGAGGTGAGTCTTCAGCGTCGGCTCGGCTCGACCTCGCGTGCCCCGCGGTGGGCGATCGCGTTCAAGTACCCACCCGAGGAGGTCAACGCGAAGCTGCTCTCGATCGAGGTCAACACCGGTCGCACCGGCCGGGTGACGCCGTTCGGGGTGATGGAGCCGACCAAGGTCGCCGGCTCCACGGTCGAGCGGGCGACCCTCCACAACGCCCACGAGGTCAAGCGCAAGGACGTCCGCCCCGGCGACACCGTGGTGCTGCGAAAGGCCGGCGACGTGATCCCTGAGATCGTGGGGCCCGTGCTGCCGCTGCGGCCCGAGGGGCTGGCCGAGTGGGTGATGCCGACCGAGTGCCCGTCGTGCGGCACGACGCTGGTCCAGCAGAAGGAGGGAGACAAAGACCTCCGGTGCCCCAACACGAGGGCCTGTCCGGCCCAGCTGCTCGAGCGGGTCTACCACGTCGCGAGCAGGGGAGCCTTCGACATCGAGGGCCTCGGCTTCGAGGCGGCGCACGCGCTGCTCGCGGCCGGGGTGCTCACCGACGAGGGCGACGTCTTCGACCTCGACCGCGCGGCGTTGCTGAAGACCGACCTGTTCACCCGGGCACCCAAGAAGGGCGAGGAGGGTCCTCAGCTCAGCGCGAACGGCGAGGGCCTGCTGGCCAACCTCGGCGAGCGCAAGCAGGTGCCGCTGTGGCGGGTGCTGGTGGCACTGTCGATCCGCCACGTGGGTCCGACAGCGGCCCGGGCGCTGGCCACCGAGTTCGGCTCGATGGAGGCCATCCGGTCGGCCTCCGAGGCCCAGCTCGCCGCGGCGGAGGGGGTCGGGCCGACCATCGCCGAGTCGGTGATCGAGTGGTTCGGCGTCGACTGGCACCGCGCGATCGTCGACACGTGGGCGGCGGCCGGGGTCTCGATGGCCGACGAGCGCGACGCGTCCACGCCCCGCACGCTCGAGGGCCTGACCGTCGTCGTCACCGGGTCGCTCGTCGACTTCTCCCGCGACTCCGCCAAGGAGGCGATCGTGTCTCGCGGCGGCAAGGCCGCGGGCTCGGTCTCCAAGAACACCGACTACGTCGTCGTCGGCGACAACGCCGGCTCCAAGGCCGAGAAGGCCGAACAGCTCGGCCTGACGATCCTCGACGAAGCCGGGTTCAAGGTGCTGCTGGGGCGCGGTCCCGACCGCGCGCAGGTGGGCTCAGGCTCGGATCGTGTGCAGCCCGGCCTGCGATCAGTCGGCGCGGATTAGCTGACCGTTGTGGGAGGAGGAGCCGAAGCGGACGGGGCATGCCCGGACTCGGTGTGCCACAGCTGTATCCCCAGAGCCACGGCCACCAGCATGAACACGCTGCCGAGGACCAGGTGGTCGGCGACCATGGTCCAGATGACTACGAGCGCCACGACCGCCATCAACGACAGCAGGCCGGCGCGCGTGTTGGCCACGCGCCCGAAGGCTGTCGCGGCCCGCGCGACCGGACCCATCCTCCGGAACGTCGCCGCTCGGTCACCCATCGCGACCTGAAGGTGGGACGGGATCGCTGCATCGAGTGCCTTGGTCAGTTCCTTGCCGTTCACCCACTCGCGCGGCTCCATCTCGAGGAAGGTGCCGTCTCGGCCGATCAGGTGGCGGGCGCCGTCCCTCCATGCCAAGAGAGCCACGACGTCCTTGAGGTGCATGAGGCGGCAGGTGCCTCCGGTGAGCCGCTCAGCGACCTTGTCGTCGACCGAGAAGGTGCTCAGCTCGGCTGGCCAGTTTGCGTGGCTGTGCTTGCGGCCGGTGCTCTGGGGCGTCAACGCGGGGAAGGTCACCGCCGGAAGAGCCCGGGTCAGTGGGGCGGCCTCCGGAAGACCCACGAGCAGAGAGGCGTGCAGCTCCTTGGCTGCCCGGTCCACGCCCGTCGGATCCGTACCGCGGAGCTGGGCGAGGAGCTCCTCGTAGGACAGCGGCACCCGATCGCTCAGCGCCGAGTACGCCGCCTCCAGGGCTGTCTCGATTCGGGCGGCAGGTGACTCGAGCAACCGCAGCCGGTGGTCGACCGCTTCCTGCACCCACTCACGGGGGACGCCATCCTCCGCGAGCTGACCGGTGATCTCGAGCGCGGCCGCGGCCAGCGTAGGCAGCATCTCGTCAACGACCTCGGAGCCGCCGGCGACCACGGCGCTCTGATTGTCCACATCGGCCATCGAGGACCAGAGGGCGTAGGCGCCACCACTGTACCGACGGAGCCCGTCGTGGAGGGCGCGCTCGAGGACGAGGGGCAGGAACTCAGCCTCGTGGGTGCGGGTGACCACCCCGCTGAGCGTCAGGCCTCCCTCGTCCCGGTATGCCGCGGGCAGCTCCCGGCGAAGGGGCAGCGCGGCAGGGGCGGGCAGGTACTCGCCCGTCGGCAGTGGCAGCGTCAACCCGGCGGGCGGCGATCCGTCCAGCACGAGTACCGCGTTGGAGGCGTTGAACACCCGTCGGGACCGCTCGATCAGCAGCGGGCCGGTCGCCCGACCCGCGCCGATCTCGGCATAGCTGGCTACCCCTGGACCGTTTGCTCCGTAGCGCCAGGTCAGGGAGCGAGTCAGCCAGTCGCCCGGCTCACTGCTCTGGGCCTGCAGCAGGCCCCTCTCGCGAGGAAGCAGACGAAGATCGGGGGCGGCCAGCCATCGGGCCAGGTTGCCGAGTTGCTCGACGATCGCCTCGGGGCCCCCGAAGGCGGCGAAGTGGGTGAGCAACAAAGTGAGCCTGCCCTCGATCGGGCGGGTCAGCGTCTCGCGGTCCAGCAGCGCGAGATGCTCGAGGAGGTGCAGCCAACCGCGTTCGTGGAAAGGCTCGTCGGCGAGCCCCTGTCGGAAGAGGAGATGGGCACACGTCGCCGGGCGTTCCATGTCAACCCAGAAGCACAGGACGCCGTCGATCTCGGACTCACGGACACCTTTCATGGCGCCACCACGCTACTTCGCGATGGGCCATCTTCGTGGCGGATTGCTCGACTTGGTCCACACTGCCGCCAGCGGGTAGGACACCGTGGTCGGGTAGCGAAGCCGCTCCCTAGGATGACCGCATGCCCGAGACCCCCGAGCACAGCGGCGCGTCCGCCGCCGCCCCCGCCATCAGCAGGGACGAGCTGGCCCACCTGGCCGACCTGGCCCGGATCGACATGTCGGACGCTGAGCTCGACCACCTGGCACCCCAGCTGAACGTGATCCTGGAGTCTGTCGCGTCGATCAGCAGCGTGTCCGGTGACGACATCCCGCCGACGTCGCACGCGTTGCCGCTGACCAACGTCTTCCGCGACGACGTCGTCACCGGCTGCCTCACGCCCGAGGAGGCCCTCAGCGGTGCCCCCGCGGTCGAGGAACAGCGCTTCCGGGTGCCACGGATCCTCGGGGACGAGCAGTGAGCAGGCCGGTGGAGACCCGCACCGCGGCCGAGCTCGCCGACGCCCTCGCGGCCGGCGAGACCACCAGCGTCGCGCTGACCCAGGCCCACCTCGACCGGATCGCAGCGGTCGACGGCGCCGTGCACGCCTTCCTCCACGTCGACGCCGAGGGAGCGCTGCGGGCCGCCGAGGAGTCCGACCGACGCCGCGACGCCGGCGAGACCTGGAGCACCCTCGACGGCATCCCGATCGCGGTGAAGGACGTCCTCGCGACACGTGGCCTGCCCACCACCTGCGGCTCTCGGATCCTCGAGGGCTGGGTGCCGCCGTACGACGCCACGGTCGTCGCCCGGCTCCGTGGCTGCGGCCTGCCGATCCTGGGCAAGACCAACATGGACGAGTTCGCGATGGGCTCCTCCACCGAGCACAGCGCCTACGGCCCGACCCACAACCCCTGGGACCTCGACCGGATCCCGGGCGGCTCCGGTGGCGGCAGCGCGGCCGCCATCGCGGCGTACGAGGCGCCGCTGGCGCTCGGCACCGACACCGGCGGCTCGATCCGCCAGCCCGGCGCGGTCACCGGCACGGTCGGGGTGAAGCCGACGTACGGCGGGGTCTCGCGCTACGGCCTCGTGGCGCTGGCCAACTCCCTCGACCAGGTCGGCCCGGTCACTCGCACCGTCCTCGACGCCGCCCTGCTCCACGCGCTCGTCGGCGGCCACGACCCGCTCGATTCCACCTCGATCGCCCAGCCGATGCCCGACGTGGTCGGCGCCGCGGCGCAGGGCGCGCAGGGTGACCTGACGGGCGTCCGGATCGGCGTCGTCCAGGAGCTCGGCGGCGAGGGTTACCAGGCAGGCGTGCTCGCTCGCTTCCACGAGTCCGTGGACCTGATGACGCGGGCCGGCGCCGAGGTGGTCGAGGTGTCGTGCCCGCACTTCGTGCACGCGCTGGCGACCTACTACCTGATCCTCCCGGCCGAGGCGTCGTCCAACCTGGCTCGCTTCGACGCGATGCGCTACGGCCTGCGGGTGACGCCGGACGGCTCGCCCAGTGCCGAGGACGTCATGCGGGCCACCCGTGACGCCGGCTTCGGCGACGAGGTCAAGCGTCGCATCATCCTGGGCACCTACGCCCTGTCCAGCGGCTACTACGACGCCTACTACGGCCAGGCGCAGAAGGTCCGCACGCTGATCACCCGCGACTTCGCCGCCGCCTTCGAGCAGGCCGACGTCCTGGTCAGCCCGACGGCGCCCACGACGGCGTTCAAGCTCGGCGAGAAGGTCGACGACCCGCTCGCGATGTACCTCAACGACCTGGCCACCATCCCGGCCAACCTCGCCGGCGTCCCCGGCATCTCGGTGCCCAGCGGCCTCGCCGACGAGGACGGGCTGCCGGCCGGGGTCCAGATCCTCGCGCCGGCACTGGCCGACGACCGCGTCTACCGCGTCGGTGCCGCCCTGGAGGCGCTCCTCGTGCGCGAGTGGGGCGGCCGTCTCCTCGACCAGGCCCCCCCACTTCCACCGGCGCCTCTTCCGCCTCCGCCGGTTGATGAGGGGTTCGGCCCCAGCGCCTCCGCCGGTCGATGAGGGCGCTCAGCGCCGTCTCGAAACCAAGGAGGCCGGCGATGACCGACCCCCTGCTCTCCTACGACGAGGTGCTGGCCCGGTTCGACCCCGCGCTCGGGCTCGAGGTGCACGTCGAGCTGAACACCGCGACCAAGATGTTCTGCGGCTGCCCGACCGAGTTCGGCGCCGAGCCCAACACCCAGACCTGCCCGACCTGCCTCGGCCTGCCCGGCTCGATGCCGGTGGTCAACGCCAAGGCGGTGGAGTCGGCGATCCGGATCGGGCTGGCCCTCAACTGCGAGATCGCGGAGTGGTGCCGGTTCGCTCGGAAGAACTACTTCTATCCGGACATGCCGAAGAACTTCCAGACCTCCCAGTACGACGAGCCGATCGCGTTCGAGGGCTACATGGACGTCGAGGTCGACGGCGAGACCTACCGCGTCGGGATCGAGCGCGCCCACATGGAGGAGGACACCGGCAAGTCGCTGCACGTCGGCGGCAGCACCGGCCGGATCCACGGCGCCGACTACTCCCTGGTCGACTACAACCGCGCCGGCATCCCGCTCATCGAGATCGTCACCAAGCCGGTGCTGGGCACCGGGGCGAAGGCGCCCGAGGTCGCCCGGGCCTACGTCGCGCAGCTCCGCGACCTGCTCCTCGGCCTCGGCGTGAGCGACGTACGCATGGAGCAGGGGTCGCTGCGCTGCGACGTCAACCTCTCCCTGTCGCCCAAAGGCTCCGGCACCCTCGGCACCCGCACGGAGACCAAGAACGTCAACTCCCTGCGCTCGGTCGAGCGGGCTGCGCGCTACGAGATGCAGCGCCATGCCGCGGTTCTGGCCGAGGGGCACACCATCCTCCAGGAGACCCGGCACTGGCACGAGGACACCGGCATCACCACCAGTGGGCGGGAGAAGTCCGACGCGGAGGACTACCGTTACTTCCCCGAGCCCGACCTGGTGCCGATGGCGCCGAGCCGGGAGTGGGTGGCCGAGCTGAGGACGACGCTGCCGGAGCCGCCGCACGAGAAGCGGGCGCGGCTCCAGGAGGCGTGGGGCTTCTCCGACCTCGAGATGCGCGACACCGTCGGCGCGGGTGCCCTGGCGTTGGTCGAGGAGACCATCGCCGCAGGAGCCACGCCGCCGGCCGCGCGCAAGTGGTGGCTCGGTGAGCTGGCGCGGCGAGCCAACGAGGCCGAGACCGACCTGGCGTCGCTCGGCGTCACGCCCGCCCAGGTCGCTCGCGTCCAGGCCCTGGTCGACGACGGCACCCTCAACGACAAGCTGGCTCGCCAGGTCTTCGACGGCCTCCTCGCCGGCGAGGGCGGCCCCGACGAGATCGTCGCGGCGCGTGGGCTCGCCATCGTCTCCGACGACGGTGCCCTCGGCGCTGCGGTCGACCACGCCATCGCCGACAACCCCGACGTCGCCGACAAGATCCGCGACGGCAAGGTCGCGGCGGCTGGGGCGCTGATCGGCGCGGTGATGAAGGAGATGCGCGGGCAGGCCGACGCCAACCGCGTGCGCGAGCTGATCCTGGAGAAGCTGTCCTGACCCACGGGGTCACCTGACCAGAAGTGGTCATGCCGTTGGCGCCCGATCAGGGCAGGCTGCCTCCCGCACACGTCATTCGATTGCACGGGGGAGCGCGGCCACCATGACGACGACCGCCACGACCCAGAAGCCCGACATCAACGAGATGCGGGTGATCCACCGCGTCTTCCGCCGCGAGCTCGCGGCCCTGCCGGGACTCGTACGCCGCGTGCCGGACGGCGACGTCGACCGTGCCGAGGTGGTGGGTGGGTACACGGGGTTCCTGCTGAACGCCCTCCACATCCACCACACCGGCGAGGACGAGAACCTCTGGCCGCTCCTTCTCGAGCGGGCCGCCCCCTCGACCGAGCTGGTCCAGACCATGCAGGCCCAGCACAAGCGCGTCCACGAGTGCGTCGACCAGTGCCAGGAGCTGCTCGGCCGCTGGCGGCCCGATCCGGACCCCTCGGTCGGCGAGCAGCTGGCCTCCGCCGTCGAGCGGCTCAACGCGGCCCTCTTCGAGCACCTCGACCAGGAGGAGCGCGACATCCTGCCCCTGGCCGAGGAGCACGTCTCGGTCGCGGAGTGGGCCAAGCTCGGCGAGCACGGTCGCGGCTCGATGTCACGCGACCAGCTGCCGATCATGTTCGGGGCGATCCTCGAGGACGCCGACCCGACCGAGCGTGCCGAGATGCTGGCCCAGGTGCCCGCGCCGATCCGGCTGCTCCTGCGCACGCGTAGGGGCGCGGCAGTACCGGCGCTACATCTCCCGCGTCCGCGAGGGCTGAGCCTCCCTCACCGCGAAACGCCGGCACTCGGCGGAGTGGTCGCGTCGTGGACCATCGGCACGTTCTGGCTGCTGCGCAAGCGCCAGGAGGACCCCTGCTGGGACCGCCGCATCGAAGTCGATGAGGCCGAACGACAGGGCGAGTAGGTTCGCTCGTCTTGGATCTGTCGGTCTGTGTCACCGACGACGACTACGAGGCCTGGCGGGCGGTCCGCATCGCGGTCGTCCCGGGGGAGCGGTGTGACACCGTCACCGAGCTGCGGGCGCAGGACTCACCCGACCGGCTGATGCTGCTGGCGCTGCTGGACGGCGTGGTCGTCGGTTCGGGCATGGCGGCTCGCTCCGACAGCGCCGGGGGTGGCTTCGCGGCTCCGCGGGTGCTGCCCGAGCACCGCCGCCGAGGCGTCGGCACGGCCGTGCTCCGCGCACTCGCCGAGCATGTCGCCGCTCTCGGGCTGCCCGAGCTGCGCGGCATGGTCGAGGACCCCGGGTCCCTGGCGTTCGCGACCCACTTCGGTTTCGGCGAGGTGGACCGCCAGGTCGAGCAGCTCCGCGCTGTCGGTGACGAACCACCCCCCGGCGCGCTGCCGGCCGGCGTCGAGGTCCTCACCCTCGACCGAGAGCCGGAGCTGTGGGCGGCCTCCTACGAGACCTTCGGCAGGCAGGTCCTGGCCGACTTCGCGGTCCACCAGCCCCTCGAGGTCAGCGCCGAGCAGTGGGCCTCCTGGGCCGGCGACGCGATGTTCCTCGCCCTGCACGACGGCGAGGTGATCGGATGCGCCGCGCTCCACCGCGACACCGACCAGCCCGATCGCGCCGAGAACGCGCTGACGGCCGTACGCCGCGACTGGCGCGGCCGGGGCGTCGCCGCACACCTCAAGCGCCTGACCCTCCAGTGGGGAGCGGCCCACGCAGTCGAGGAGCTCTACACCTGGACCCAGGTGCGGAACGCCCCGATGCTGCGCCTCAACGAGCATCTCGGCTACGTCGTCGGCAAGACCAGCATCACCCTGACCAAGGCACTCCCGCTCTGACTGTTCAGGCCCCGTCGCGGCTCAGGCCGCCCGCGAGGCTCCCGGCGGCGGAGAACGCACCGCCGGCTCGAGCCTGGGTCCACACCGCGCCTCGTGGCCGGTTAGGTTGGTCGTGATGAATGCGTCCGACGACTACTGCGAGCTGTGCGACCTGCCGAAGTCCCAGTGCGTTCATGGCCGGCCGCCGCCGGTGCCGACGAAGACGGTCACGTCGCCACCCGCGCCCAGGAAGCGTCCCGCCACCCGGGCTCCCAGGGCGTCGGTGACGCCGGCCACGCCGGAGAAGACGGTGACGAGGCGCTGGACGCCTCCCGAGGTCTTCAAGCCGCTGATCCTCACGGTGCTGGACCAGGCCGGTGGGGAGCTGGAGGCCGACGAGCTGTTCCTGGAGCTGGAGATCCTGGCCGAGGACCGACTGCGACCCGACGACACGGAGACGACGCCCGAGGGCGAGCTCCGCTGGCACTACGCGGCTCGGCGGGCGCGGGTGGCGCTGATCAAGGAAGGGCTGATGACCAAGTCCCGCCCCGGCGTCTGGCAGCTCGCCCGATCCGACCAGCACCCGGCGTGAGCGCCGATCTCCGCCATGACCACTGCCGTCTTCGACCTCGGTGGCGTCGTCGTGGTCTGGGACCCGGTGCCCGCGGTCGCGGCGGTGGTCGGTCAGGAGCGTGCCGAGCGGTTCGTCCACGGAGGCGATTTCGACTTCGCGGCCTGGAACGAGGCGCAGGACGCCGGCCGGTCCTGGGCGGAGGGGGAGGCAGTGGCCACGGCCGACCATCCCGACCTCGCCGAGGAGATCGCGGCCTACCGGCCGCACTTCGCCCTCTCGCTGTCGGGGCTGGTGCCGGGCACGGCCGAGATCCTGCGCGCTCTGCACGGCCGCGGCGTCCGGCTGGTAGCCCTGACGAACTGGTCGGCCGAGACGATCCAGCACGGCCCGGAGGTCTTCCCCGACGTGTTCGCCCTCTTCGACGACGTCGTGGTCTCCGGTGCCGAGCGCGTCGCCAAGCCCGACCCGGAGATCTTCACGATCCTCGCTCGACGGCTGGGGCACCCGATCGAGGGTGTCTTCTACGTCGACGACAACGTCCGCAACGTCGAGGTCGCCCGCGCCGTCGGCATGGACGCCGTTCCCTTCACCGACGCCACCGCGCTGCGGGCCGACCTGCACAGGCGCGGTCTTCTCGACTGAGGCGGGAAGGGCCCCATGCGAGTAGTCGCTCCGGCCGACTGGTTCCGAGTCAGCGACCTCGGCGACGGCGTCACCCTCGTCGAGGAGCCCCACGTCGACCCCCTGCTGTCGGCCAACGTCTGGCACGTGCGTGGCCGTGACCGCGACCTCGTGGTCGACGCCGGGCTGGGGGTCGTCTCGTTGCAGCAGGAGCTGCCGTGGCTGTTCGAGCACGACCCGGTGCTGGTGCTGAGTCATGCCCACCTCGACCACATGGGCGGGGCCCACGAGTTCACCGACTGTCGCGTGCACGCTGCCGAGGCGGCAGAGGTACGCCGGCCCGGCGCCATGAGCCTGAACGGCCCCAGGCTGTTGGAGATCCTGGGCCTCGACGACGCTGGCCCGGAGGCGCCCGAGCTGTTGCTCACCGGCCTCCCAGCCGCCGGCTACGACCCCGCGACGTACGCCCTCGGAGGGTGTCGCGGCGGCTGACCGAGCTGAGCGACGGCGACTCGTCGACCTCGGTGACCAACAGCTCCGGGTACTGCACCTGCCCGGCCACACGCCCGGCTCCCTCAACCTCCACGACGCCGACGCCGGCCACCTGTTCACCGGAGACGTCCTCTACGACGGCGGGCTGATCGACACCTGCGTGGGGTCCGACATCCCGGCCTACCGGGCGACCATGGAGTCGCTCCTCGACGTGCCCCTGACCCGGGCCTTCCCCGGGCACGGAGACGTCCTCGACCGCAGTGCCGTCCGGCGCATCGCGGCCGACTACCTCAGCTCCCGGCAGTGATCTCGCCGAGGACCGTGAAGTCGACCCCGCTCTCCGGCAGGTCGGTGACCGGTTCGACGATGCCGGCGAACCCGTTGGTCGAGCCCGCGAAGGCCGCGAGGTTGGCCGGCTCGTAGCCGCCGCCTTGGAAGTGGGTGACGGCGCTGCCGGCAATCCGCACGGACAGGGCCCGGGGGTTCGTGAGGAGGCGCAGGCCACCGCTGAACGCCGACGGGCTTCTTGCTGCCGAGCCTCAGCCTGGCGCCGAGCATCAGGTTGTCCGCCCTGTACATGGCGTTGAGCGGGTTGTGCCGGATCGGGTCGGAGCCGCTGTCGACGTAGTGGGTCAGCAGCGGCACGTCGAAGACGAGGCCGGCGTCGTGGGCCTCGCGTGCCATCCACAGCAGCGAGGTGTCCGACAGCCCGGTCTCGCGGTAGCCACCTCCGACGTCGGAGTGCGCGCCCTCGAACCACACCTGCTTGACCCGCTCGTCCTCGGTAGGGGCGCCTGGCAGGGTCAGCCGGCGCCTCCCAGAACGTGGGGGCGAACTTCAGCCGGGTCTCGTCGATCGCCAGCGCGTGCCGGGCACGCCGCACGTGGCTGCTGAGCTGGACGTCGTGGAACCGCGGCGTGCGCCGTCTGAAACCGGGTACGCCGAGGGCGCCCACCGTGTCGAACACGCCGAGGAAGCTCACCTCGGCCGAGTGGCAGTGGTCGTGCTTGAACTCCTCGACGCTCGCCCCGAACGCGCCCTCGGGCAGGTCCGTGCGTTGGTACATGTGGACCGCCGCCGGCAACCGCTCCTCGACCAGCGACACCTTGGTGAGCAGTCCGACGCGCGCGAGCATGCCGGCCACGGAGCGGGCCGTGTAGGCGCCACGGCTGAAGCCGAAGATGAAGATCTCGTCGCCCGGCGCGTAGTTCTGCGCGAGGAACCGGTAGCAGGCGATCACGTTGTGGAAGAGCCCGAACCCGAACGCACCCCCCAGGAGGCGGTCGGCCGCGTAGCTCCCGGCGCCGACGCCGCTGACGTAGTACACGAGCTGGTAGGCAGCGCCGCTGGCAGTCGGGTCGCTCTGCACCGTGCGCGCGATCTTCTCGACGTTCGTGATGGTTTCGTTGTCCGGCTTGTTCCACGTCCCGTCGCAGCACACCACCAAGCGCTTCATGCGCTCCATGCTGGCAGTCCCGGAGCCGCAACGTGGGGACGAGCCGCGGCGACACTACGGTTGAGGACATGACGTCCGCGGTGCAGCTGCTCCGCTCCACCACCCTCGCCCCGGCGCCGTACGCCTATGCGGCCACGGTGCCGCCCGGAACCCGTCTCCTCTTCCTGGCCGGTGCGTGCCCGTTGGCCGCAGACGGCAGCACGGCGGCACCCGGCGACCACGTCGAGCAGGCCCGGACCTGCCTGGACAACCTGGAACAGGCCCTGGCGGAGGCGGATGCCCGGCTCACCGACGTCGTCAGCACACGGGTGCTGGTCGCCTCCGATCGACGCGACGACCTGGCCGAGGTGTGGGAGGTGGTGAGCGGGCGGTTCGGCGACCACGACGTGCCCAGCACGCTGGTGGGAGTCAGTGTCCTGGGCTACCCCGACCAGCTCGTCGAGATCGAGGCGATTGCCGCCGTCGGTGAGCAGCCACCTGCCCGACCGGGTTAGATGTCCCCAGGCACGGCATCCACGCAGACTGCAGGAGTCACGATGGGCAGCAACCCACGCGTCGAAGAGCCCTATGACCTGAGCCCTGACCACACGGTCCTGCTCGGCATCGACTTCCAGCGCGGGTTCAGCGACGGTGGCTGGGAGCACACCCCCGACGCCGACCTCGGCGGTCGACCGCTTCCGTGAGGCCGCGGCGTGCTGGCGCGCTGCGGGCGGTCGGGTGATCATGTGCCGCGAGATCTACTACCCCGAGGACTACCTCGGACCCGACGGCGAGCCGATCGCGGACGTCGTCGCCCACCATCCCCTGATGTCCGGCCGGGACAACGCCGAGTTCCACCCGGGGCTCGTCGAGCCCGGCGACCTGGTGATGCGCAAGACCGGCTTCTCGGCGGTCGCGGCCGGAAACCTGATGGAGCTCCTCGAGGAGCATGGCTGGGACACCGTGGTCATGGGTGGCCTGACCACTCCGATCTGCGTCGGGACGACGTCCGACGACCTCAGCATGGCCGGCGTCAACGTCGTCATCCTCGAGGACGCGTGTGCTTCCCAGTCGTTCGACGGCGTCTCGGCCCAGGACGCCCACGCGTTCGCCCTCGCCCGGTTCCGCTACCAGTTCGGCCAGACCATGACGTCCCACGAGTTCAGCACGTTCGCCCGCGGTCTCCCCGGGACCGCGCAGACCGTCACCTGAGGACGGCCTCAGTCGCCGGCGAGGAGCATGCAGGCGACCTCGAGGGTGTCGGCGGGGTCGACCAGCCGGACGATGTCTGGAGGGTTCTCGAGCAGTGCGATGGCTGCGGGCTGCAGCGGCTCGGGGATCTCCAGCAGGAGCGGGATCTCCAGGATGCGGCAGATGTGGAACAGGTCGCCGAAGGTGATGTCGCTCTTCTCCCGGGCCTCACCGGCCGGAGCCACGATCTTGTGCAGGTAGCCGATCAGCAGGTCCACCCGGTTCTTGTCGTTGATCTGCCGGACATGGTGGCCGTGGTTGTCACGACCGTTCGAGACCGGGATCGTGTCGTAGCCGTCGCAGACCAGGGCGGTCAGCAGTCTCGAGTCGGTTCCGTCGAAGTAACCGACCCTCTTGCGGGTCATGTCAGCCTCCTTGGCATCTGAGCTAGACGACGCCCTGGGCCAGCATGGCCGAGGCGACCTTCTCGAAGCCGGCGACGTTGGCGCCGACGACGTAGTTGCCGGGCCGGCCGTACTCATCGGCCGCCTGGACACAGCTCTGGTGGATCTCGACCATGATGCTCAGCAGGCGAGCATCGACCTCGTCGCGGTTCCAGGTCGAGAACGCCGCGTTCTGCACCATCTCCAGACCGCTGACCGCCACGCCCCCGGCGTTGGCGGCCTTGCCCGGCCCGAAGAGGATGCCGGCGTCGACGAACTGGCGTACGGCGCCGGGCTCCGCGGGCATGTTCGCGCCCTCGGCGACGACGTACACGCCGTTGGCCAGCAGCGTCTTGGCCTCCTTCTCGGACAGCTCGTTCTGGCACGCGCACGGCAACGCGACCTCCGCCCCTTCGACATCCCAGGGGCGCTGACCGGGGTGGAACTCACAACCGAAGTGCTCGGCGTACTCCGAGATCCGGCCGCGTCGCACCTCCTTGAGGTCGATGATCCAGGCCAGCTTCTCCTCGTCGATCCCGTCGGGGTCGTGGACGAAGCCGGACGAGTCCGACATGGTCAGGACCTTGCCGCCCAGCCGGACGACGTTCTCGGCGGCGTACTGCGCGACGTTGCCGGATCCCGAGACCAGGCAGGCCTTGCGGTAGATGCTCTCGTCGCGGGTCCTGAGCATCTGGTCGGCGAAGTAGACCAGGCCGTAGCCGGTCGCCTCGGGCCGGATCAGGCTGCCGCCCCAGGCCAGCCCCTTGCCGGTGAGGACCCCGGTGAACTCGTTGGCCAGCCGCTTGTACTGACCGAACAGGAACCCGATCTCCCGAGCGCCGACTCCGATGTCGCCGGCCGGGACGTCGGTGTGGTCACCGAGGTGGCGGAACAGCTCGCTCATGAACGACTGGCAGAACCGCATGACCTCCCCGTCGCTGCGTCCCTTGGGGTCGAAGTCGGAGCCGCCCTTGCCGCCGCCGAGGGGAAGGGTGGTGAGCGCGTTCTTGAGGGTCTGCTCGAACGCCAGGAACTTCAGGACGCTCAGGTCGACGTTCTGCCGGAAGCGCAAGCCGCCCTTGTAGGGGCCGATCGCGCTGTTCATCTCCACGCGGTAGCCCCGGTTGACCTGGATGCGTCCGCCGTCGTCGACCCACGGCACCCGGAACGAGACCACCCGCTCGGGCTCGACCATCCGCTCGAGGATCCTGGCCTCGGCGTACGCCGGGCGGCGCTCCAGCACCGGCCAGACCGACGACACCACCTCGGACACCGCCTGATGGAACTCGACCTCACCAGGAGTGCGGGCCGTGACCCATTCCATGAACTCCACACCCGACTGACGCACCGTCGCACCTTCCGTCGCAACTGGATCGTCGGTGGGCAACCCGACCCGACACAGCGGACGTGAGCCCGCACTCGGTGCCGCGCCTCCAGCGTCCACGCTAGCCCTGGCGAGCGTCGTCGGTCTGGAGTCGAACGGCCCGTCCTGCGTGTGACCAGAAGGCCGGGCTACGAGCAGCGGCTAGGGGTGCGGCAGCCTACGTCGGTGAAGATCAGGTTGTGGTCCGAGGGGCCCGGGCGCTCCGGTGAGGACCTGCTTGAACAGGTCGGCACCCGGCATGCCGAGGGTCATGATCGTGTCGAACATGCTGCCGAAACCGTAGGCCGACGGCTTCTCGGGCAGCCGGAACCGGTTGACCGAGTCGTAGCGCACGTTGACCGACTGGGCCGCCGCGATGGTGTTGTACCAGCCCGCGCGCAGCAGCGCCGAGTGCGGAGCGTCGACGCCCTTGCTGGTCTGGGAGCTGTTGGCGTCCGTCGCGAACACGACCGGCAGCCCGTGCCGGTTCGACCGCGCGGATGCCGGCGTTGATCGCCTGGGCCTGGCGGCCGCGCAACGCGTCGGTGGCGCCGTCGTTGCCGCTGTTGAGGTGGGCACTGACGAAGTAGAACGACTGGCCGGAGGCCAGGTCCCTGAACCGGGCGTATGCCGCCACGTGGCGGTGCTGCGGGTCGGGCAGCGAGATGTAGCACGACGGCGCGGGACTGCGGGCAGGAGCTGGTCATCCGCACCTGGGTGGCGTCGTAGAGGATCCGGGTGTCCTGGGCGGCGCTGTGGAAGTACGCCGTCCTGCGGGTGAGGCGGTAGCTGCCGACGCCGGTCCGGCGCAGGGCCGCGCGGAGCCCGATGCCGCCGTCCTGGCTGGTCCACATCGCCGGCATCAGCTCCTGGACGCCGACGACGGCGGGATGCGCCTGGGCGATCCTCTTGGCGACCAGGCGCTGTCGACGCCACCACGGGTGACCCGGCACGTCGCTCGACCGCACGCGCACGTTGTACTCGGCGTAGCGGAGCCGGGTGCCGGTCATCTTCGACCGGTGGCCCGGCGATCGTGGTGTGCCGCAGGTAGGGGTAGCGCCGCACCGCCGTGCCGGAGCCGCTGGTGTTGACGGCGGCGATGCGGAAGAAGAGGCGACGACCGGTGCTGAGCCCGGCGCCGGCAGCCGCGGTCTGCGCGGGGGTCAGCGTGAGCGAGCGCCGGCTGCCGCCCTGGACGGTGAACGTCGTGCTGTGGCGCCCGACCCGGGGCGTGGTGCGCGAGCCGAACGGCGTCAAGGCGGTCGTGATCCGGTAGAGGTCGGTGTAGCGACCGGTGGTCTGCCACGTGATCGTGGTCTCGCCGGGTCTCGGGCCGCTGCACCCCTTTCACGCTGGTGAAGGCGTCGGGGGTGGCCAGCTTCGGCGACGCCGGCGTCGGCGTGAGAGGCGGTGCTGACGAGGGTGGGCACAGCGAGGAGGGTCGCAGTCAAGAGGGCGATCGTCCTGGCCGCTGGGGGGAGGCGGCGCATGGCGGAGGTCCTTTCGTCCGGCGGAGACGGTACACCTGTAGAGGTGGTGTGGCCCAGATCACAGCGCCCCGGGCGTGCCGCCGTCGCGGTCGCGGAGGGCCCCTCCGCAGGTGCCCTACGCTTCCGGCCATGGGCGGATCGGGAGTGGACCCGGCCCGGGTGGCCGCGCTCAAGAGGCGCGAGGACGACGCCTTCGTGGCGATGCGTCCGCGCAGCCAGGCGCTGTGGGCCTCCGGGCAGGCGGTGATGCCGAACGGCGTCCCGATGAGCTGGCTGCGCACGTCGTACGACCACCCGCCGCTGTTCGTCGAGTCGGCCTCGGGCTCGCGGATCCGCGACGTCGACGGCCACGAGTACGCCGACTTCAACATCGCCGACATGTCCATGTTCACCGGCTACGGTCCGGCGCCGGTGGTCGAGGCCGTGAGCCGGCAGGTCGGCCTGGGATCGCAGTACCTGCTGCCGACCGAGGACTCGATCTGGGTCGCCGGCGAGCTGGCCCGGCGCTACGGCCTCCCGCTGTGGCAGTTCACGCTGGCAGCGACGAGCGCGAACACCGAGGTGATCAGGATCGCCCGCTCGCTCGACCGGCCGCGAGAAGGTGCTGTTCTTCGACGGGAAGTACCACGGCCACTTCGACGACGTCCTGGTCGAGCTCGAGGACGGCCGGCTGGTGCCGGAGGAGGGCGGCCTGCCGCACGACGTCACCGCGCGCACGACTCGTCGTGCCGTTCAACGACCTCGACGCGTTGGAGCGTGCGCTCGCGTCCCGCGAGGTCGCGGTCGTGATCACCGAGCCGGCGCTGACCAACAACGTCGGGCTCCTGCTGCCCGACGACGGCTTCCACGACGGCCTGCGTGAGATCACCCGGGCCACCGGCACGCTGCTGGCCTACGACGAGACGCACACCCAGGTCGTGGGTCCCGGCGGGCTCACCCGGCGGTGGGGGCTCGCCTGCGACTTCGTGACGGTCGGCAAGTCGATCGCCGCGGGCATCCCGCTGGGCGCCTACGGGATGACCGAGGAGGTCGCGGCCGTGCTGCAGCGCCCGGCTGGCCGGGACGACGACAAGCCGCAGGTCGCCGTCGGCGGCACGCTGTTCGGCAACCCGGTCTCGATGGCCGCCGCGCGGGCGACCATGAGCGAGGTGCTGACCGACGAGGCCTACGCGCACAGCCAGCGGCTCGGCACCCGGCTGGCCGACGGGCTGGCCCAGGTCGTGGCCGCGTCGGGGCTGGAGTGGACGACGCATCGGTTCTGGCCGCGGAGCGGGCTGACCTTCGGTCCCGACCATGCCGCGCACAGCCGCCGAGGCGATGGCGAGCCTCGACGTCCCCTTCCGCAGGCTCCTGCGCATCTACCTCGCCAACCGGGGCGTCTGGGACGCCATCGTCGGCGCCGGTCCGACGTGCTCGGTCGCCGCGACCGACGAGGACGTCGACGCCTACCTGGCCGCCTTCACCGACCTCCTCGACGAGCTGGCCTGACGGCGCCCTCCGGATCGCAGGGCTCGGCGTCTCACTTCGCCTGCTCGGCCAGGCTCAGGTCGATCAGCCACTCGACCGGGGCCCGGTCGTCGGTGAACACCTGGCCTCCCGGCAGGGCGGGGGCGAGCCGGTCGGCGGCGATGGACACCAGCGGAGCGAGGTCGGCCGGGACCGACTTCGCGGACTGCCCGGAGCCGGCCCGCCGGGTCGCCGGACGTCGTACCGACGAGCATGGTGTTGACCCGCTGGGAGGGGTCACGCCAGACCGCGCCGTACCCGAAGGCCGCGCGCATCGTGGCACCGAGCACCTTCTCCAGCGAGGTGGAGCCCTCGGGGTGGCCGACGTTGACGACGACCAGACCGCCCGGCGCGAGCCGGTCGCGGACCAGCGCGAAGAACTCCTGCGTGGTCAGGTAGAAGGGGATGTAGGGCTGGCGGTAGGCGTCGACCAGGATGACGTCGTAGCGACGCGGGGTCGCATTGAGCCAGGGCCGGGCGTCCGCGGTGTAGGTGTGGAGGTGGGGCCCGCGGAGGTCGAAGAGCTCGCGGCCGACCTGCGTGAGCTTCCCGTCGAGCTCCACCGCGTCGACCCGGGTCTGCGGGAAGTAGTGGCCGAGCTGTCGGGCCGAGGTGCCCGCCGCGTCACCGAGGATCGCCACCGAACGCGGTGGGTACGTGGGCGCCGGCGAGCGAGAGGACCAGCATCTCGTCCCAGTAGTTGCCGGTCAGCCAGTGACCGGGGCGGTAGACCGAGTGGACGGCGTACCCCTCGTCGAGCTCGAGGCTGCGTTCGCCGTCGGGCGCCTGGAGGACGCGGGCGTACTGGTAGGGCGTCTCCGCCTCCCAGATCACCCGGTCGCCGCCGGTGTCGGCGGTCTTGATGGCGCCGGTGGGCAGTAACGACGAGCGCCAGGATCGCGGCCGGCACGACGGCGGCCCGGACCCGCCCGTGCGCCGAGCTGGGGCACCGCGGCCAGGGCCATCGCAGCGGCGAAGATCAGGAACGTACGCCGCGTGCCGGCGAAGGGGATGAGCAGCAGCGCCGCCAGGAAGGTGCCCACCAGCGATCCGGCGGTCGAGATCGCGTAGAGCCGGCCGGCGGTCCGGCCGGTGGCGTCGACCGTGACCACGGCGAGGCGCAGGGCGTACGGCGAGACCATCCCGAGCAGGAGGAGCGGGATCGCGATCAGGACCCCGACCCCGACCAGCGACCCGACGAAGATCGCCGCACTGAGCTGGTCGACCGCCTTGGCGGCCAGCCGGAGGAACGGGCCGCTGACGAACGGCACGATCGCGAGCAGCACGGACGCCGTCAGCACGATCCGGGCCAGCCCCTCGGGCCGGGGGTCCTTGTCGGCCAGCCGGCCACCGACGGCGTACCCGACCGACAGCGACACCAGCACGATCGCGATGGTGTTCGCCCAGACGATCGTGCTGGCCCCGAACCACGGCGCCATCAGCCTCGCGGCCGCGATCTCCGCACCCAGCGCTCCCGCGCCGACCGTGAAGACGAGCAGCTCGAGAGAGCGGGACCGGATGCCCATGCTCGCAACCTACGCGGGCCGGGCGAGTGCGGGGGACCGGCCTCAGGTTGCCGGGCCGGCACCGCGAGGGTGGTGCCCCGGCAACCCGGTCGCGGGTCAGGCCGAGGCGAGTGCCTTCGCCTTGATCTGGTCGAACTCCTGCTGGGTGATCGCTCCGGAGTCGAGAAGCCCCTTCGCCGAGGCGATCTGGTCGGCGGCACTCGATCCGCCGGGCCCGGCCACGGACTTGATGTACTCCGCCTGCCGCTCCTGCATCTCCTTCTGCGCCGCCATCGTGCGCTCGTTCATCCCGTGGCCCCGCGCGATGAGGTACACGAACATGCCGAGGAACGGCAGGATGATGATGAACAGGACCCAGAGGGTCTTCGAGAAGCCGCTCAGGTCCTTGCTGCGGAAGAGGTCGCCGAAGACCCACCACAGGCACATGAACCATGCCAAGAAGATGAAGAACTCGAACATGGCGAGCAGGAACGAGCCGTTGTTGTTGAACATGTACTGCCTCCGGACTATTCGACGCTGACCGAGCGGTCCACAGCGGACCTCACGCAGGGCGCTCGACACTCGCCGAGCAGATCTGCGGACCTCACGCTAACGGGTGATGCGGACTGAGCTGTTCGCGGCTACCCCGTGTCGCCTCAGGGGAATGAGCGGGGCCCGGCCCCGGTGGTGCCGTGGGGACGCTCGTCTGCTCGCCCGGTCGTCCGAAGATGCTGAGGATCTCGGCGGGCTCGTCGCCGGTGCTGCCGAACCAGTGGGGGACCTGGGTCTCGAAGGTCGCGATCTCACCGGGGTCGAGCACCCGGTCCTGGTCGCCCAGGATCAGCCGCACCCGGCCGGACAGCACGTAGATCCACTCGTAGCCGTCGTGGGCGCGCGGTTCGGGGGTGACCTGGGTGGTCGGGATGACGATCTTCCAGGCCTGGATGCCGTCGGGCTGGCGGGTCAGCGGGATGACGGTCCGGCCCTTCACCCGGTCGGGCCTCAGCCGGATGCGAGGGTCGCCCTGCTCGGGCGCTCCCACCAGGGCGTCCAGCGGGACCCGATAGGCGCTGCGACAGCGCGAGCAGGAGCTCCAGGGTCGGACGGCGGCCCCCGGTCTCCAGTCTCGACAACGTGCTCTTGGAGATACCGGTCGACTCCGCGACGCCGGTGATCGTCAGTCCGCGACGGGTGCGCAGCTGGCGGAGCCGCGGCCCGACCCGGTCGAGCGCTGCCGCGATCGCGGCTGAGGGGTCCTCCACGGTGCTCATCTGAGCGGGGATTCCCGGAAACGGCAACACCGGTAGGCGAACGGTCGCCGCACCAGCAACCTATGGCCATGAGCTCCTACGACGTAGTGGTGATCGGCGGCGGCGCCGCCGGCCTGTCGGCAGCCCTGGTCCTCGGCCGGGCCCGACGTTCGGTCCTGGTGGTCGACTCCGGCGCGCCGCGCAACGCACCCGCCGCGCACCTGCACGGCTATCTCTCACGCGACGGCCTGCCTCCCAGCGAGCTGCTGGCGGTCGGACGCGACGAGGTCACCGGCTACGGCGGCACGATCGTCGCCGACACGGTCACCGGCGTCAGCCCCACCGAGGACGGCGGGTTCGACGTCTGCACGGCCGAGGGGCACACGATCTCGACCCGACGGCTCCTGGTCACGACCGGGCTGCGGGACGAGCTCCCCGACATCGCGGGCCTCGCGGCCCGCTGGGCCCGCGACGTCCTCCACTGTCCCTACTGCCACGGATACGAGGTGCGCGACCGTCCTCTCGGTGTCATCGGGGGCACTCCCGGAGCCGTCCGGTATGCCCAGACGGTCCGCCAGTGGACCGACGACCTGGTCTACTTCACCCCGGCCGGCGTCCTGACGCCCACCGAGCGGACCCAGCTGCTCGCCCGCGCGATCGGTGTCGTGGAAGGCACCATCGAGGGCCTCGTCGTCGACGACAGCGACCACCTCCGTGGCGTCCGGATGGCCGACCGCTCCGTCGTGCCCCGCGACGCACTTTTCGTGCCACCCCGCTTCGTCCCGAACGCCGGCCTCCTCGAGACACTCGGCTGCGAGACCTACGAGAACGGCTGGGTCGTCACCGACGCCACCGGGCTCACCAGCGTCCCAGGGGTCTGGGCCGCCGGGAATGTCGTCGACCCGCGCGCTCAGATCATCACTGCTGCTGGCGCCGGCTCCGCAGCCGCGATCGCCCTGCAGGCCGACCTCGTGGACGACGACGTACGCCGTGCGGTCCATGACTTCGAGCACGGCCTTCCTCACCGACCCACCACCCACACCAACCCGAAGGAGTCACCATGACCACCCCGCCCGCGCCCCCGACCAAGCACCAGCTCGCGCTGATGATCTGGCTCGCGGTCTTCCCCACCCTGACCGTCCTCAACCTGGTCCTCGGCGAGTGGCTCGTGACCCTGTCACCGGTCACCCGGACCTTCGTGCTGGCCACGATCGCCGTACCGATCGTCATCTACGGCCTGATGCCGCAGCTCCACCGTCTCCGCGGTCGCCTCCTGACCCGGCTGTCGAGCGCCTCGTGAGCTCGGTGACCGGACAGACGCGACGCGAGTCACCCTCCCGCCGTTCGCACCCACGGGTGGGCGCCGAGCCGTCACCGGTCCGACTCCACACCTCACTTCCCCCACGTTCGGGATTCGCCGGAGATCTGGTGCGCCGCACCGTGGACGGGCGCCGAGGTCCTCGGTGTGTGGTGCCTGCCCTCATAAGGAGAACTGATGATCTGATCGACGACGGTACGCCGAGCGGTCGCGGCCGCAGGAGCAGCCAGCCTGCTGGCCTCCCCAGCCCTGACGACGCCGTCCGCGGCCGGGGCGGACCCGCCTCCCGCGTCGTCAGAAGCAGCCACCACGTGCCCTGGCACCCCAACGCGACCGTGGACGTCGTGAAACGATCGGCACCCGCACCTATCTCGGCGGCGACTTCACGCGTCTGTTGAGCTCCACACGGGGGTCGGTCACCCGCGTGCGGCTGGCGGCCCAGAGCAGTAGGACCGGTGCCGTGGTGCGTGGGTTCCATGCCCGCGTCAACGGCACGGTGAGGGCGATCTCGGTCTTCGACGGCAAGGTCTTCATCGGCGGCAACTTCACCAAGGTCAACGGAACTCCGCGCGCGCACCTCGCGGCACTCGGGCTCACGGACGGGCGGTTGGCGGCCTCGCCGAACATCCGGGTCGACGGCCCGGTGTACACCTCCTGCACCTGGGCGACCGGCTCTACGCCGGCGGCGACTTCCAGCACGTCAACGGCGCCTCCCGCACCAAGCTGTTCGCAGTGACCGCCGCCGGAGCTGTCGCGAACGACTGGCCGGCCTCGCCCATCGGCACCAAGGGCGGCGTCTACGTGCTCGCCGCGGCGCCCGACCACCACAGCGTGCTCGTCGGCGGTGCCTTCCACGTGCTCGTGGGCCTGCCACGCACCTTCCTCGGGAGGATCACCCTGGCCGGGCGGGTCACTCCCTGGGCGCCCGCCCCCGACTGCGACACCAACTGCTTCGTCCTCGACCTCACCGCGGCGAACGGCACGGCCTACGCCGGAAGCGGAGGGCCCGGGGGCGCGCCACGGCATACCGGCTCTCCAGTGGCGGCACGCGCTGGCACG
The DNA here is from genome assembly GCA_963761085.1 of uncultured Actinomycetota bacterium. Lineage (GTDB taxonomy): Bacteria > Actinomycetota > Actinomycetes > Propionibacteriales > Nocardioidaceae > Nocardioides. The sequence goes on along the minus strand of CAVXFQ010000007.1, from coordinate 252,597 downwards.
TGCACACCAGCGGTGACGTCTCCGCGATCTCGCTGGACGGCCGGCGGCTGCTCATCGGCGGGCACTTCGACAAGGTGGCCGGACATCCCCGGCCCCTGTTCGCCGAGCTCAGCATGGCCACCGGCGCGGTCCTGAGCCCCCGGGTCGCAGCGTCCGGGCCGCTCTACCCGGGCATCCTCGACATCGACCGGCACCGCGGCGTCACGCTCCTCGGCGGCGGGTTCCAGACCATCAACGGCCAGCACCGCCTCGCCCAGATCAACTCGTAGCGGGCCTGGGCCTGGGGCCGCGCCGTACCCACGGAGGCGACCCTGCGCTCGCTGCTGGGTGCTCAGCTCTGGTCCGGCGGCTGCCCTTCGGCGGCTCGTGTGGCGTGCATGAAGTCCGCGATGACGACACCGAGGTCCTCGCCCGCATCCTCCTGGAGGAAGTGGCCGGCGTTCTGGATCGTCGGGTGGTGCAGACCTCGGGTGCCGGGCAGGAGCTTGCGCATGACGGGGGCCATGCCGCCGGTGATCGGGTCACCGTCACTGAACGCGAGCAGGAACGGCATGCTGTTGGTCGTCAGGACACCCCAGGCCGCTCGGTTGGCGTCGCTCGCGGGGTCGTCGGGCCGCGTGGGCACCAGGCCGGGCATGGCGCGCGGCCCTGCCTTGGCGCGCTCCTCCGGGAACGGCGCGTCGTAGGCCGCGCGGACGTCGTCGGACATCGGGCGCGCGCAGCCCGCGGCGACCAGCCGGCCGATGTCGAGGGTCTCAGCCGATTCGACCGCACGGCGGAACTGCCACCAGATCGCGGGCATGTCGAAGTCGCCCGTCGGCAGCCCGGTGTTGGCGGCGACCACCCCGCAGAAGCGCTCTGGGTGCTCGGCGACCAAGCGCAGCCCGATCAGGCCGCCCCAGTCCTGGCCGACCAGGGTGACCTCACGCAGGTCGAGGTGGTCGGCGACCAGCTCGCGGGTCCACTCGACCAGCCGGGCGTAGGAGTAGTCGGCCTGCTGCAGCGGCTTGTCGGAGCGGCCGAAGCCCACGAGGTCCGGTACGACGCACCGGATCCCACGCTCGACGAGCACCCGGACGACGTGCCGGTAGAGGAACGACCAGGACGGCTCGCCATGCAGCAGCAGGACCACCGGACCGTCGACCGGGCCGGCATCGATGTACGCCACCCGGAGGGTCCCGCCGTCCGGGTCGGCGACCTCGGCGTAGGACGGCTCCCAGGGGAAGTCGGACAGGGAGCCGAAGGCGGCGTCGGGGGTGCGGTAGACCTCCATGCCCCACAGTCTGGCAGGGGGCTCAGCCCGAGCGATGTCGGCGCTGCATCTCCCAGGCGAGCTCGATGGCGGTGTGCACGGCCCGAGCCGAGGCATGATCGAGATAAGCCTCGACCTTGTGATGGGCCTCCAGCCGGGGCGGCACGCCGAAGGCCGCCGGGTGGGCCACCAGGAGTGACTCCCGCTGGTCGAGCGGCACCCGCACCAGCAGTGTCGAGGGGTCGACCAAGCGGGCGACGAGGCGGTCGTGGACGTACCACGCAGGATGCTCTTCCGTGCCCTTGCGCTTCACCTGGGGCAGGGACTCCGCGAAGGCGCCGACCTCTTCAGGGGTCACGCTCGAACCCTACGTGTGGCCTTGCCGCGCGACCTGGCCGCGATTGCGGATGGGCTCTCGGTTCACGGCCGGTCGAGCCGCGCCTGGATGCCGTCGAGGACGACGTCGAGGCCGAACCGGAACTCGTCGGCGAAGTCGTAGCCGGGACGGAGGTAGTAGGTCGTCGCCATCTCGGCGAGGTGCGGGTATCCGCCGGTGCCCATCAGCTCCAGGATCGGTCCCGCGACGTCGCCGACGCTGTCGGGTCCCTCGAAGGGGAGCGAGGCTTCTTGGAGGGCGAACCCGTAGACGTAGGCGTCCAGCAGCGCATAGGCGTGCGCGGTCATCTCGGCCGAGAACCCGGCGCCGCGCAACGTGGCGATGACGGTGTCGTGGTGCCGGAGGTTCGCCGGACCCGGTGTGGTGCGCGACTCCAGCAGGGGGATCGCCCAGCGGTGCCGCGCGAGCACGTCTCGAGCCGAGTGCGCTCGTCGGTCCATCTCGGCTCGCCAGTCGCCGCCCGGCACCGGGAGCTCGATCTCGGCGAAGACGAGGTCGACCAAGCCGTCGATGATCTCGCTCTTGTTGGCGATGTGGTAGTAGACCGACATCGGTTTGACGCCCAGCTCCTGGGCAAGGGAGCGGATCGTGAGCGACTCCAGGCCGCCGGAGTCGGCCACCACCAGGGCGGCCTGGAGCACCCGCTCGCGGCTGAGACGTGATCGCCCCGACTCGGCCGTCGCCTGCGGCTCCCCGGCTCTCTTCGCCATGCCACCCGCCCTTTCGTATCGCCGCCCACTGGCATCGTCGTACTTTGTACGGTACCCTATTCGTACTTAGTACGACGACCTCGACCCGAAACGGCCACCACCATGGACACCGCGACCACCAACACCGCGACCACCAACACCGCGACCACGATGCGAGCCGTCGTGCAGACCCGCTACGGAAGCTCGGAGGTCCTGCACCTGGCGCAGGTGCCGGTGCCTGCGGTCGGCCCGAACGACGTACTCGTGCGGGTGCACGCGGCCGGACTCGACCGCGGCACCGAGCACCTGATGACCGGCAAGCCCTACGCCATGCGACCGGTGACCGGGCTGCGCCGGCCGAAGAACCCCGTGTCGGGACGAGACGTGGCCGGAACGGTCGCGGAGATCGGTGCTGCGGTGACCCGCTTCGCGGTCGGCGACGAGGTCTACGGGATCGCCCCCGGGTCCTTCGCCGAGTACGCCGTGGCCCCGGAGGCCAAGCTCGCCCGCAAGCCGACGAACCTCGACTTCGCCCAGGCGGCCGTCGTGCCCGTGTCCGCCGGCACGGCGCTCCAAGCGCTCCGCGACGTCGGGCGGGTCGCGGAGCACCAGTCGGTGCTCGTGCTGGGGGCTTCGGGCGGGGTGGGCACCTACGCCGTCCAGCTGGCCAAGGCGTTCGGGGCAGAGGTCACCGGGGTGTGCAGCACCGCCAAGCTCGACCTCGTCACCTCCCTCGGTGCCGATCACGTCATCGACTACACCCACGAGGACTTCGCCGACGGTTCTCGCCGCTACGACCTCGTGCTCGACATCGCCGGTAGCCCCTCGCTGCGCCGGCTGCGACGGGCCCTCGAGCCGCGGGGGACCGCGGTGTTCGTCGGCGCCGAGGACGCCGGCAACCTCACCGGCATGGGCCGGCAACTGCGCGGTGCACTGGCCTCACCGTTCCTGCGTCAGCGCCTGGCGCTGCTCATGGCCAAGGAACGTGGCGCCGACTACGAGCGACTCACCACCCTGATCGAGGCCGGCCAGGTCACCCCGAGTCTCGACCGCACGTTCTCTCTCGAGGACGCGCCCGAGGCGATGCGGCTGCTCGAGACGGGTCAGGTGCGGGGCAAGGTCGCGATCACCGTCTGACAGCGGTTCGGCCGCGCCCGCTCAGCGCCGGGTCAACGTCGGCGCAGCCGGACCACCAGGTCGGACGTGTGCTGTGCGCCTGCGCCCACGACATGCGCGCGATCGCGCCGCTCGTCGGTCACCACGTCCCAGCCACCGTGCTCCACGGCGAGGGCTCGGACGTCGTCGGGGCTGACGTAGTCGTCGAGGTCGTGTCCGTGCTCCGCGGCCGCACGGTCCAGGTCGGCGTGGTGCACCACCAGCAGGGTCCCTCCGGGGGCGACCATGTCGAGCAGGCGCCGTTCGGCGTCGCGGGTCGGCGTACGCAGCAGCGCGGGATACATGGCGCTGACCAGGTCGTACGACGCGTCCGCCAGCGAGGCGTCGAGGAGCCCGGCCGCGACACCCTCCACCTGCACACCCGCCTCGGCGGCCACGGCCTCGGTGCGCTCCACCGCCTTGGCTGAGATGTCCAGGGCCGTCACCTGCCAGCCCTGCTGCGCCAGCCACACCGAGTCCGCGCCCTCGCCGCACCCGACATCTAGCGCGCGACCGACGCCGAGGCCGGTGACCTCTGCCACCAGCGCCTGGTTCGGGTTGCCGCTCCAGACCGGCTCGCCGGAGTAGCGCTCGTCCCAGTGCTCGGCGGAGTGGGCAGGGTGTTCGGCCTCGTGCTCGCTCATGCGCCCAGTCTGCCCGCGCGCACACGGCGCACCGGCCGGGAGCGAAGTCACTCAGGGGGGACGTCTGTGGGCCGGGTCAGCCAGGCCATGGCCTCGTCGAGGTCGTCATCGTCGAACACCTTCACCTCGCCGGGCATCATCCAGCCGAACGCCTTGACGCTGTTCTCGAGCCAGTCGGCGTCCGAAACCACGGCCAGCCGTTCCCAGCCCCTCAGGTGTCTGAGTCCGACCTTGGCGTCGGCGAACATGGCGCCGGGGCTGAACTTCGTGTGTTCGTCGAGGACGTAGAGCAACCGCACACCGCCACGCGCGAGCGCCTCGTCCAGTGCCGGGACCATCACGTCCCGATAGTCCTCCGCGGTCACCTCGCCACTGGCCCTCAGGCCGACGACTCCGTCCGGCAGGTCCTCGAGCCGCGTGATCATGGCACCCCCTTGGGTTCGTCGTAGGACCACGACGCTACGTCGAACGGAGCCGTCTGCGTAGGGCCACACTGGGGCGATGACGCGAGACGACGTCCTGGCGATCTGCCTCGGGCTGCCGGCAGCCGAGGAGACGTATCCGTTCGGGGACGAGGTCGCGGTCATGAAGGTCGGCGGCAAGGTGTTCGCCCTGGTGCCGCTCTCCGAGGGCTCCGAGACGGTCAACCTGAAGTGCGACCCGGCGCGAGCGCTCGAGCTGCGCCAGGCCTGTGCCGGGATCCGGCCCGGCTACCACCAGAACAAGCGGCACTGGAACACCGTGGAGCTCAACGGCACGGTCGAGGACGACGTCGTCCGCGGCCTGATCGAGGACTCCTACGAGCTGGTCGTCGCCGGGCTTCCGCGGGCGATCCGTGCGCAGCTGCCTCCGCCCGATCCTCAGCTGTAGCAGGTGCGGAAGGAACCCGAGATCCGGACGTCCAGACTGGCCACGTTGTCGGAGTAGTCCGGGTCCAGCGTCGTGGAGTCGGCCCCACGGGTCACCCACCAGACCCGCCGGTGTCCGGTCTGGATCAGACGGGCCTTGGCAGCGAAGGTGACGGTTCGGGTCTCGCCCACGGCCAGGTCACCGACGACGCACGTGTTCCCGCCGGCGCCACAGCTCGAGACGAACTGGCCGAACTGGTCCGAGCCGCCCGCGGTCACCCCCACCCCTCCGCTGCGGCGGGCCCGAGGTTCGTCACCCGGACCGTCCACGTGGCCATGCCGCCGTCCTGCGCATGGGGTGTCCCAGGGCCTGTCCAGGTGATGGTCGTGGCCAGGTCAGCGGTGCCGACGGCCCCAGCCCAGGCGGGCGATAGGAAGAAGGCCCAGGTCAGCAGCAGGGCAGGGCCGATCATGACTCGTCGCATCGAGCTCACCCTCCGTGCCGCGACTGGTTCGCGACTCCGCGCGCGGACACTCCCAGCGACCAGCGTCCCTCGCCTCGCGGCTTCCGAACGGGGCACATGGGCCCTGTCGGCCCGGTCCGTCGGGCGTGCCGCGCCGTACGCTCGGCCGGGTGATCACCGATCCGGACGCACTGCGGGTCCTGTGCTTCGGTGACTCGGGCACCTACGGCACGTGTCTGCGTGAGGCGAGCACCTACGGCACCGCCACCAGAGACCCGGACTACGTCCGTCTCGACGCGGATCGGCGGTGGACCGGCGTGCTGCAGCGGATGCTCGGGGAGGGGTACGACGTGATCGAGGAGGGACTCAACGGGCGCACGACCGAGGTGGACGACGAGGTCCGACCAGGCCTCAACGGACGCACCTACTTCGTCCCCTGCCTGCTGAGCCATCAGCCGCTCGACGTCGTCGTGGTCATGCTCGGCGGCAACGACCGGAAGCCGTCGTACGGCCGGACGCCGCAGACGATCTCCGACGCCCTGGGGCGCTACGTCGATGACGTGGCCACGCACGCGACCGATCGGCACGGGCAGGTACCGGCCACGATGCTGGTCGGTCCCACGCTCGTCGACGACAGCGCGCCCCGATACCGAGACCTGGTCGGCGACAGCGTCCCTCCGGACCTGCCTGCCCGGTTTCGGCGTCTGGCGACGGCGATGCGTCGGGTCGCAGAGGACCGGGGTGTGGCCTATCTCGACGCCGCCCGGGTCGCCCACGTGGGCGGCGACGGGGTCCACCTCAGCATGGACTCGCACACCCGTCTCGCGGAGCTGACCGCTTCGACGATCATGTCCGGGCGTTGAGGTGGGCCAGTGCGGACGCCGGGTGCCGGAGCAGGTCAGCCGTCACCGGAGCTCGGTGAGAGACAGCACGTTGCCATCAGGGTCTGTGAACCAGGCGACTCGGTCGCCGTTCGGTGTGGTCCACACGCCTTGGACGTCCTGCCCCATTCCGTCGTAACGGACGAATGCCACGCCGACGGACTCCAGCTCGGTGATGGTGTGGCGGATGTCAGGGACGCGCCAGCCCAGCACGGTGTAGCCCGGCTGAGCGACCTGCGCTGCGGCAGTGACGCGGAGCATGGTGCCGTGGGCGTCGAAGATGCAGGCGAAGGGACTCTCGTCGACCACCGGGAGCCCGAGGGAGCCTTCGTAGAAGGCCCTCGCCCTCGCCAGGTCGGAGGAAGAGACGAAGGCGATGACGTCGCAGGTTCCAAGCACAGGTTCGTCTCCTCGTCAGCGGCGGACGGCATTCACAGTGTGTCGAACAAGGAGGGATCGCTGGCGGTCAGGCCGGCTCGTGGCGAATGGTGAGCACCGGGATGTGGAGGTGCGCGAGGCGGTGCTCGAGGTCCTGGTGGAGGAGCGAGGTGAGCCGGTGGGTGGGGACGTCGACCAGGATCTCGTCGATCGGCTCGTTGAACATGGTCTCCTCGATGGCATCCATGGGGTCGTGCCGGACCGAGACCGACCCGATCACCTCGGCGCCGGCGTCCGCCTCCAGGGTGGGGAGGGCCGACCGCAGGACCTCTTCGGCCTCGGCTGCCTTGTCGTGGCGTTCGGGGTGGAGGAGGTGGATCTCGGCGCGGGCGGGGTTGAGCACGACGAGCCGGAACTTGGCGTCGTGGGTCTCGGCACGGTGGCGGATGGCCTCACGAAGCGACGGGCTCGGCTCGGCGACATCGGTGACGACGAGCACCCGATGGGTGGCGTGGGGGTCGTAGGTGGTGGACATCGGCACGTCTCCTTCAGACCTCGTCACTGACGGGCTCGCCGGCCCGGGCCGGGGTGGTCTCGCGGTCGCGGCCGGTGATGGTCAGCAAGACGACCACGGCTGCGATGGTGCCCAGGAACAGCAGGCTGGTGCCCAGGGTCCCCAGCCCGAGGCCGCCTTCGGACTTCGGTGAGGCGAGGAAGTCGCCGATGTTCGCGCCCAGGGGCCGGGTGAGGATGTAGGCGACCCAGAACGACAGCACCGGGCCGGTGACCCCGAGCTTCCAGGTGGTCAGGATGCCGAGGATCAGGGCCAGCGGGAGCAGGACGGACTGGCCGGGACCCCAGCCCGGCAGCTCGATGGTCCAGTCGCCGACCGCCGTACCCAGGGCGAAGGTGACGAGGACGGCGGTCCAGTACCACGCCTCGCGCATCGTCGTCACGATGGTGTGGATCGACAGGGTCCGCTCGCGGGCGTACCAGATGCTGAACACGACGGCCAGCAGGACCGAGAACAGGGCCGTGGAGAACCACAGCGGGACGTTGTGGCCGTCGGTGAGATTGTCGGTCACCAGGGTCCCGAACACGCTGACCAGGACGACGGTCAGCCAGTAGACGCCGGGCACGTAGCGGTCGAGGCGGAACTGGAAGAACAACGTGACCGCGAACGCCGCCCCGAACAGGACGGTGGTGTTGGTCAGGCCGAAGCCCAGGGTCTCGTGATGTAGTCCGCGAAACTCTCCCCGACCGTCGTACACAGGATCTTGATGATCCAGAAGTAGACGGTCACCTCGGGGACCTTGTTCAGCATCACGCGGGGACGGGTAGTGGCGGTCGTGGTCGACATGACGACGAGTGTTCGGGTCCTCATCTGTACGCGATCTGACCAGGCAGCCCGGCAACCGTCCCGCGACGGCGGTTGTCCTCGGGACGGGTCGAGGGGATAGCCTGCCCGTGATCACAACCAGTCACGCCCGAGGTGGGGGAAGCCGGTCCGAAGCCGGCGCTGACCCGCAACCGTAGGCCGTCCCGATGACACCGGGCGGCAAGCCGGAACACCCGCCCCGTCGCGTCCTGAACACACGCTGTCGAGGAACGCAGCGGGTGGGCACCCGACCGCCGGTCGCTTTCCCTCCCGTTTGCTGCAGCGGGAAGGAAACCATGTCTCATCCACGTCATCTCCGCCGGCTCGTCGTGGGCCTGGCCACCGCCGGGCTGGCCGTCACCCTGCTCGGGAGCCCGTCGTCCGCCACCGCGCCGACGTCGTCGCCGGCCGGCAAGGGCGGCACCTGGCTGGTCGGCCAGCTCCGGCACGGCCTGATCCACAACGGGCAGTTCCACATCGACGACTACGGTCTGACCGCCGACACGGCCCTTGCCCTGCACGCGGTCGGCCACCACCGGAAGGCGCTGCTCGACATCCGACGCGCCCTGGCCAGGAACGTCAACGCCTACATCGCCAACAAGACAGACCGGTACGCCGGCCCCACCGCCAAGCTGCTCGTGGTCGCCGAGGACAACGGTGCGGCGATCCACAGCTTCGGCGGCGTCGACCTGGTCAGCCGCCTCGAGGCCAGAGTCATCAGCAACCCCAAGTCTCCGAGCGTCGGCCGGATCGAAGACAAGTCTGCCTACGGCGACTTCGCCAACACCGTCGGCCAGGTCTTCGCGGTCCGGGGACTGCTCAAGGCCCACAGTGCCTCTGCCCGTCCTGCTCTCGACTTCCTGCTCCAGCAGCAATGTGCGCGGGGCTCCTTCCGTCTCGACTTCACAGCGAAGAAGGGGGCGACGGACCAGGGCTGCACGGCGCAGGACGACCCTGACACCGACGTGACCGCCCTGGCCGTGGTCGAGCTCTGGTCGCTGCGCAACACCACGCCCGAGCTGCACGCGAGCCTCGACTCGGCCGTGGCCTGGTTGCGCCAGCACCAGCGCAGCAACGGCTCCTTCGGCGGTGGTCCCACGACGGCCGGCTCCAACAGCAACAGCACCGGCCTCGCCGGCTGGGCCCTGGGGGTCGCTCACCGCTGCTACGTCTCGAGCAGGGCGGCCCACTGGGTCCGCAACCAGCAGGTGCAGGGCGCGCTGGCCGGCACCCCGCTGGCCGGCCAGGGCGGCGCCGTCGCCTACGACCACGCCGCACTGCGGATCGCGAAGCAGCAGGGCATCACCGGTCCGAACCGCGACCAGTGGCGTCGGGCCACTGCTCAAGCCGCACCGGCCCTGCAGTACCTGCACGGCTGCTGAGGCTGCACGTGACGCGGTACGCCGTCCGCCTCGCCGTCGCCGTCTTCCTGGCGGCGGCGGGGCTCGGCGTGCCTTCGGCCGCGCACGCGGCCACCTGCAGCACCTCCCACGGCGTCACCGTCGTCGTCGACTTCCACCAGCTCGGGGGCGGCGTCCAGACCGCCTGCGATGCCGATGGGGGCGGGCGATCCGGGGACGAGCAGATGAGCGACGCCGGCCACCACCTCACCTACGTGCAGCGCCAGCCCGGCTTCGTCTGCCGGGTCGACGGCGCTCCGGCCGACGATCCCTGCGTGAACACCCCGCCCGACAACGCCTACTGGTCGCTGTGGTGGTCCGACGGGAAGTCCGGCACCTGGTCCTACGCAGCACAGGGGATCGCTTCGGTGAGCGTCCCCGACGGCGGGTACCTCGCGCTGTCGTGGCAGGGCGGTGACAGCAAGGCTCCGCCGCGGGTGACCCCGAAGGTGCACCCGGCACCGTCGCCGTCTCCCACGCACCGGCCCAGCGCCCGGCCGACCAAGAAGCCGACGACGGCGCCGGCCTCGACCGCGGCAACCGCGACGCCGCCGGACGCGCCGACCAACACCACCTCGTCGCCCAGCACCAGCGGGCACACGGCGACACCGTCGCACCCCAGGACCCACCAGCCGTCGAGCTCGGCAGCAGCGCCGAGCCCCTCCGACGCGACCTCCGACGCCACGCGGGCCTCGGCTGCGCCGGAGCGTGCGGTCTCCGACAGCAGCGGCTCGTCCGGGCTGCCCGGCTGGGTGGCGCCGGTGGTGGTCGCCCTCCTGCTCGGCGCGGCGGCGACCCTGGCCGTTCTACGACGGAAGCGCTCCGGCGGCGCCTGATGCGCACCCGACTCGCCCGACTGTCGACGGCCCGGCTGCCCCGGGACCTGCATCCCGTCGCGTGGTGGGTCTGGTCGCTGGGGCTGGCCGCCTGCGCGTCGTTCACCACCAACCCCTGGATCCTGCTGCTCCTCATCGGCGTCGCCTGCCTCACCGTGGCGGCCCGCCGGAGCGACCAGCCGTGGGCCGACTCGTTCCGGATCTACCTGTGGCTCGGCCTGATGATCGTGGTGATCCGGGTGCTGTTCCGGATCCTGCTCGGCGGTGCCGACGGCGGCCGGGTGGTGCTCCACCTACCCGTGATCCCCTTGCCACACTGGGCTCTGGGCATCCGGTTGCTCGGTGACGTCACCTCCCAGTCGATGCTCGCCGGGCTGTACGACGGTCTACGCCTGGCCGCGGTCGTCATCTGCGTCGGTGCCGGCAACGCCCTGGCCAACCCCAAGCGACTCCTCCGTTCGGTGCCCCCTGCCCTCTACGAGATCGGCAGCGCACTGGTGGTCGCGATCACCGTCCTGCCGCAGCTCGCCGAGAGCCTGCGCCGCGTACGGCTGGCGCAGACCCTGCGCGGTGGGGACTCCGGTCGGGTGCGCGGGCTGCGGCGGTTCGTGGTGCCGGTGCTCGAGGATGCACTGGAGCGGTCCCTGGCGCTGGCTGCGGGAATGGACACCCGTGGCTACGGCCGGGCCGCCGGCGCCACGACCCGCGAGCGCCGTACGACGGGAGCCCTGATGCTGGGCGGCCTCTGCGCGGTCTGCGTCGGCGTCTACGCCGCCCTCGACCGTACGACGCCCGCGTGGCTGGGCCGGCCGATGCTCGTGGTGGGGGTCGTCCTGTCCTTCGTCGCGGTGCGCCAGGCCGGGCGGCGGGTCACCCGCACCCGCTACCGCCCGGCACCTTGGCGCTGGCCCGAGACGGTCGTCGCCGGCTCGGGCGTGCTCGTGGGCGCTGCGGGCTGGTGGATGGCCCAGCACCAGCTCGCGATCGCCTACCCGTCGCTCGCCGTCGCCCCGACCGTCAGCCTGGTGGCGCTGCTCGTGGCTGCCGTGGGCCTCGGTGGCGCCCTCGTCGCGCCGCACAGCGCCGCGCCGAGGGTGAGCTCGGGAGCGTCGGCATGATCGAGCTGCGACGCATCTCCTTCGCCTATGACGACCGCGCCGTGCTGCGTGACGTCGACCTCCGGGTCGACGAGGGCGAGCTGGTCGTGGTCTCCGGGCGCACCGGCGTCGGCAAGTCGACCCTGCTCGGCGTGCTGACGGGTCTGGTGCCGCGGTTCAGCGGCGGGACCCTGGCCGGCGACGTCGTCATCGACGGCGAGTCGGTGGTCCGCAAGCCGCCTCGCGACCGCGCGCACCTGGTCGGGTACGTCGGGCAGGACCCCGCCGCGGGCTTCGTCACCGACACCGTCGAGGAGGAGCTCGCCTACGGCATGGAGCAGCTCGGCCTCCCCGAGCCGACCATGCGGCGGCGGGTCGAGGAGACGCTCGACCTGCTCGGGATCGCCGGCCTGCGGGCCCGCGACCTGCGCACCCTCTCCGGCGGCGAGCAGCAGCGGGTCGCCATCGGCGCGGTGCTCACGATGCATCCGCGCGTCCTGGTCCTCGACGAGCCGACCTCGGCCCTCGACCCGACCGCGGCCGAGGACGTGCTGGCGACCCTGACCCGGCTGGTGCACGACCTCGGCGTCTCGGTGCTGATGGCCGAGCACCGGCTCGAGCGGGTGGTGCCGTTCGCCGACCGGCTCGTGCTGCTGACCGGCGACGGGGGAGTGCTGACCGGACCGCCGGCGGACGTGCTCGCCCTCTCGCCCGTCGTACCTCCCATCGTCGAGCTCGGCCGTGCCCTCGGCTGGTCGCCGCTGCCGATGACCGTCCGCGACGCGCGGCGCCTGGCCCGCGACCTCGACCTGGGCGACCCGCCGCCCCCCGACCACCCGGCGTACGACGAGCCGGTCGCGGCGGGCGACCACCTCACGGTCCTGCGCGGACAGAAGGTCGCGCTCCGCGAGGTGTCGGTGCACCTGCCGCGTAGCACGGTCACCGCGCTGATGGGACGCAACGGCTCGGGGAAGTCGACGCTGCTCTGGACCCTGCAAGGCACCCGCGAGCGCCGCAGCGGCAGCGTGACGGTGACCGGCGTCGACCCGGCCTCGCAGCCGGCAGCCCGGCGGCGGGCTCTGGTGGGGCTGGTCCCGCAGACCGCTGCCGACCTGCTCTACCTCGAGACCGTGGGCGAGGAGTGCGCGGCCGCCGACGGTGGCTCGGGGGAGTGCCGTGCCCTGCTCGACCGGCTGGTGCCGGAGATCCCTGACGGCGCCCACCCCCGTGACCTGTCGGAGGGGCAGCGGCTCGCGCTGGCGCTCGCCGTGGTGCTGGTCGGCAGCCCGCCGCTCGTCCTCCTCGACGAGCCGACGCGAGGTCTCGACTACCCGGCGAAGACCGGGCTGGCGGGGGTGCTGCGCGCCCTCGCGACCGACGGTCATGCGGTCCTGGTGGCCACGCACGACGTCGAGTTCGCCGCGGCTGCAGCCGACGTGGTGGTCGTGCTGGCCGAGGGCGAGGTCGTCTCCGCCGGACCGACCCGGCAGGTGCTCGCCGAGTCGCCGGCGTTCGCACCCCAGGTGACCAAGATCCTCGGGCCCGGCTGGCTGCGCCTCGACGAGGTCGCCGGTGAGGACGCCATGAGCCGCCGGCTGCCGCGCCCCCGGAGCCGCGCCGTGCCGCTCTCGCGGCGCTCCGCCGTCGTCATCGCGGTCGCCTCGGTCGCCGGGCTGATGATGCTGGTCTGGCCACTGCTGGTCCGTCAGCCGACGGGCGAGACGGTCGGACCGCCGTTCGTGTTCCTGCTGCTGCTGCCGGTGGTGATCGTGGTCGTGCTGACCGAGGTCACCGAGGGTGGCGTCGACCCGCGCGTGCTCGCGGTGCTCGGCGTGCTCTCCGCGATCACGGCCGTGCTGCGTGGCATCTCGCCCGGCACGGCCGGGGTCGAGCTCGTGTTCTTCCTCCTGATCCTGGCCGGGCGGGTCTTCGGCGCCGGCTTCGGCTTCGTGCTGGGATGCACGGCGTTGTTCACCTCGGCCCTGCTGACCGGCGGCGTCGGGCCGTGGCTGCCCTACCAGATGCTCTGCTCCGGCTGGGTCGGGATGGGGGCCGGGCTGCTGCCGCGACGGGTCACCGGTCGGGCCGAGATCGCGATGCTCGCGGCGTACGGCGTGGTCGCGGCCTACGCCTACGGCCTGCTGCTCAACCTCTCGTCGTGGCCGTTCGTACTCGGCATCGGCGTGCCCGGTCACGCCGGGCTCGCCTTCGTGCCCGGCGACCCGCTGGCGGTCAACCTGCACCGCTTCCTCGTCTACTCGCTGCTCACCTCCACCGGCACGTTCGACACCGGCCGTGCGATCACCAACGCGCTCGCGATCGTGCTACTCGGGCCGGCGGTGCTGGCCAGCCTGCGTCGTACGGCGCGGCGGGTGGTCGTGACCGGCGCCGTCGCCTCCGACCCGGTCGAAAGGACCTTGCCGCCACCACCCGGCCCGCCTAGCGTCGGCCCGACCGACGACCCGTCGGCCCGGAAGCCGAGCAGGAAGGAGGCTGCGATGTCCCCGTCACCCACCGGCCTCCGGAGTGAGGCCGGTTCCCACCCCTGAGGAACCCATGTCTGCCCTGCAGTTCTTCCATCCCGCCTCCATCGACGAGGCGATCTCCCTGCTCGCGGCGAGCCCGATGCCCGTGGACTCGCCCACGCAGCGCCGGATCCGCGGCGCCGACCATCTGGTCGAGACCTTCCGCACCGGACGTCGACGGCCGGCCTGGGTCTGGGCTGTCCGCGAGGACGAGGGCCCGCCGCTCGGTGTCGTGGCGGCGTTCGGCTCGTCCGCGCCGGACGACGAGGTGCTGGTCCTCGACCACTTCGGGCTGCCGACCGATCCCGGTGTCGCGGCCGCGTTGGTGGCCCACGCCACCGGCGATGCGGTCGCGGGTGGTGCCGAGGAGGTCGGCATCTTCGCGCCGACCGACCTCCCCTTCGACCACCCGTCGCTGGCCGCCCTCGCCGGACCGTTGCAGGCGGCCGGCTGGCGGCTGCTCGTGGAGCGGCGGCACTACGAGTTCGAGCCGGACCCCGCTCTGGGGCTGGGCCTGGCGACTGAGCTGTTCCTCGAGCAGCCCGTCGCGGTCGACGACCCGCGGCTGGTCGCCTGCCACCGCGAGGTCATGCGCGACACCCTCGACGCCCACGACGCGGCCCTGGTGGCGCGGCTCGGCTTCGAGGAGGCCTGTCGCGAGAGCCTCGCCTACCTGCTCGACGCCGACCCGGTCGAGTGCATCCGGCTGGCCACGGACCGTACGGGCTCCCTGGTGGGGCTGGTCTCGGGGAGGCTGCTGCCGACCGGCCGGGCGTTCGTGCTCTTCGTCGGCGTCTGCCGCGACCACCGTGGTCACGGCTACGGGCGTGAGCTGCTGGCCTGGCAGACCCGCGAGCTGGTCGCGTCGGGCGCCACGGTCCTGATCGCGGACACCGACAACACCAACCTGCCGATGGCGCGGGCCTTCGCCGAGGTGGGCTGGCCGCAGACCGAGACCCGGATCGACCTCGTGCGCTAACCCGGGGCGGGGGCCAGCCGGCTCTCTGAGCGGGTGGCGCCCACGCTGGCGACGATCACGCACCCGATCGCCGTCCACTGCTCGAGGGTGAGGAACTCGTGGACGACGATCATCCCGGCCAGGGCCGCGGCCGCCGGCTCGAGGCTCATCAGGATGCTGAACACCGACGGGCGGATCGTGCGGAGCGCGGTGATCTCGCAGGAGTAGGGGATCACCGAGCTGAGCACGCCGACCAGGGCGCCGAGCAGCAGGACCCGCGGGTCGTCGAGACCGTGCCCGGAGAACGCGACCAGGAACGGCGCCAGCCCCAGCGTCGCGACGACGCTGGCCACGGTGAGGCCGTCCAGCCCCGGCCAGCGGCGTCCGGTGGAGGCGCTGAGCAGGATGTACGCCGCCCAGGCGGTCGCCGCGAGCAGCGCGAAGCCGACGCCGGCCCAGGTCAGGTCGCCGCCCCCGAGCCCGAGCAGGGCGACCCCGACCGTCGCGAGCAGCGCCCAGAGCAGGTCGCGCGGCCGCCGGCTGCCGACCACCGCGAGCGTCAGCGGGCCCAGGAACTCGATCGTCACAGCGATCCCGAGCGGGATCCGGGCGAACGACTCGTAGATCGCCCAGTTCATGGTCCCCAGCGCGACGCCGAACGCGACCGCCACCCGCCAGTCCTCGGTCGTCCGCCCGGTCAGCCGCGGCCGGGTCAGGGCCAGCAGGATCAGCGCGCTGGTGGCCAGCCGCAGCCAGACCAGGGTCAGGGGGGCGGCGTCGTCGAACAGGTTCTTGGCGATCCCCGCACCCAGCTGCACCGACCCGATGCCGATGATCACCAACCAGACCGGCGGCACCCTCGACAGCACCCCCGCAACCTACCCATTCGCTCACCCGGCGTTTGTTCGTGTCACGTCGTGGGGCGCTCACCCGGCGTTCGTGTCACGTCGTAGGTCTGCGGCTCCGAGGGTGACAGAGTTGCCAGGTCAGCGGGCGACGTCGTACCAGAGCGTGGTGGCCTTCGGGCCCCGGGAGACCAGCCGGGGGACCAGGTCGACGGAGCGGCCGCCGGGCCAGTCGTAGAGCCGGGTGCCGTCGCCGAGCAGCAGGGGCACGACCATCACCAGCACCTCGTCGAGCAGGCCGGCCTCGAGGCAGCCGCGCGCGACCTCGGCGCCGAGGACGTTCACGTAGCGGTCGCCGGCCGCGGCCCGCGCCGCGGCCACGCCCTCGGCCAGGTCGGTCACGAAGGTGAGCGACGGGTCGACCGGTGGCTCGGCCGGCGGACGATGGGTGAGCACGAAGGCCGGGCCGTCGTAGGTGCCGCTGAAGGCCCCTTCCTGCTCGGTGCCCCGGTTGGGGTCGTCGCCGTCGTGGGTACGACGACCCACCAGCAGCGCCCCGATCTGCTCGACCAGTCCGTCGGCCACCGGGTCCGGGCCGAGGAACGGCAGCAGCCACTGCATGTCGCCGCCCGGCCCGGCCATGAAGCCGTCCAGCGACATCGTGCAGGAGTAGAGGGTGCGGCCCATCAGGATCCTTCCGAGAGGCGGTCGAGGGCGGCCCGCGTGTGGCGGGTCTCGGCCGCGAAGTAGTCGAGCCCCCAGTCGGCGACCACCGACGGGTAGTGGAACCGGTCGCCCGGCGCGTCCGCACCCCTCAGCGAGTCCCGTACGGCGTGCAGGTCGGTGAGCGCGGCGGCGAGCTGGTCGACGTACTCCTCGAGCATCGCCCGGATCCGCGCCGGGTCTCCGGCGTGCCCCACCAGCAGCCGGAGCAGCACGGGATGCTTGAGCACCGGGAAGTCGACCGGCTCCTCGTCCATCCAGTCCCGCAGTGCCGCCTCGCCGGCCGGCGTGATCCGGTACGTCGTGGTGCGGCGGGCCAGCCCCTGCGAGGTCGTCGATGCGACGAGCCCGAGCTCGGCCAGCCGACCCAGCTCGCTGTAGATCTGGCTCATCGCCGGCGCCACCCAGTAGAACCGCAGGGTGCTGTCGGCCCGTTGCTTGAGCTCGTAGCCGGTCAGCTCGTCGCCGAAGGTCAGCAGCCCCAGCAGGGCGAACGACGTGACCGGCAGCGAGTGCTCTTGACTCATGACGACACCAGACTAGTGTTCCTAATCGGAATACAGGCGAGAGGTTCAGGACATGAGCGACACGTTGGTGATGGTCGGCACCCGCAAGGGGCTGTGGATCGGGCGGTCGGACGAGGCGCGCCGCGACTGGTCGTGGACCGGTCCCCACTTCCCGATGGAGGAGGTCTACTCCTGCCTCGTCGACACCAGGGGCGACCGCCCACGGCTGCTGGTCGGCGCGAGCTCGAGCTGGCTCGGCCCGCAGGTGTGGCGTTCCGACGACCTGGGGGAGACCTGGCAGGAGACGCCCAACGGCGCCGTCCGCTTCCCCGAGGACACGGGCGAGGCCGTCGCCCGCGTCTGGCAGCTGACGCCCGGCGCCGAGGACGGCGTGGTCTACGCCGGCACCGAGCCCGGCGCGATCTTCCGCTCGAACGACCGTGGCGAGACCTTCCAGCTCGAGCGCGGCCTGTGGGACAACCCGCAGCGCAAGGAGTGGAACGCCGGCTTCGGCGGCCAGGCCTTCCACACGATCCTGCCCCACCCGCAGGCACCGGCGAAGGTGCTCGCGGCGATCTCGACCGGCGGTGTCTACCGCACCGACGACGGCGGCGACTCGTGGTATCCGTCCAACACCGGCGTCAAGGCGGAGTTCTTCCCGGGCGAGCGCACCTTCCCCGAGTTCGGACAGTGCGTGCACAAGGTCACCCGTCACTCTGCCGAGCCCGACCTGCTCTACCTGCAGAACCACGGCGGGGTCTACCGCTCCCAGGACGGCGGCGACTCCTGGGAGGACATCGCGCCCGGGCTCCCGAGCGAGTTCGGCTTCCCGATCGTGGTCCACCCGCACGACCCCGACACCGTCTACACCTTCCCGATCATCGACGCCGGCGCCCGCTGGCCGGTCGACGGCCACGCCCGGGTCTGGCGCTCGACCGACCGTGGCTCGCACTGGGAGCCGCTCGGCGACGGGTCGCTGCCCGACCACTACTTCGTCGCCGTGATGCGCGACGCGATGTGCGTCGACACCCACACGCAGCACGGCCTCTACTTCGGGGGCCGCAACGGGGGCGTGTGGGCCTCGCCCGACGCCGGGGAGACCTGGCAGGAGATCCACAAGGACCTCCCCGACGTCTGCGTGGTGCGCGCAGCGGTGATCTGACGGCTCAGCCGCTGTAACGCGCCGTTACCTGCAGAAGGGCGCCCGTGCGAGGGCGCCCCGGAATGGATAACGGGGCGTTTACAACGGAGGGCTGAGACCGGACCGACCGCGGCGTACGTCGCCAGTAGGCTCCCGACCATGACCAGCCCGGACCTGAAGCCCCGCTCCCGCGACGTCACGGACGGCCTCGAGAAGGCCGCCGCGCGCGGGATGCTGCGCGCCGTCGGCATGGGGGACGACGACTTCGCCAAGCCCCAGATCGGCGTCGCGTCCAGCTGGAACGAGATCACCCCCTGCAACCTCTCCCTCGACCGGCTGGCCAAGGCGGTCAAGAACGGCGTGCACGCGGCGGGCGGCTACCCGCTGGAGTTCGGGACGATCTCGGTCTCCGACGGCATCGCGATGGGCCACGAGGGGATGCACTTCTCGCTGGTCTCGCGCGAGGTGATCGCCGACTCGGTGGAGACGGTGATGATGGCCGAGCGCCTCGACGGCTCGGTGCTGCTCGCCGGCTGCGACAAGAGCCTGCCCGGGATGATGATGGCCGCCGCACGTCTCGACCTCGCCGCGGTGTTCCTCTACGCCGGCTCGATCATGCCGGGACAGGTCGACGGCAACGACGTCACGATCATCGACGCCTTCGAGGCCGTCGGGGCCTGCCTGGCCGGGAAGATCAGCCGCGACGAGGTCGACCGGATCGAGCGCGCGATCTGCCCGGGCGAGGGCGCCTGCGGCGGCATGTACACCGCCAACACCATGGCCGCGGTCGCCGAGGCGATCGGGATGAGCCTGCCCGGCTCGGCCGCGCCGCCGGCCGTCGACCGCCGCCGCGACGGGTTCGCCCACCGCTCGGGCGAGGCCGTGGTCAACCTGCTGCGCCGAGGCATCACCGCCCGGCAGGTCATGACCATCGAGGCCTTCGAGAACGCGATCACCGTGGTGATGGCGCTCGGCGGCTCCACGAACGCCGTGCTCCACCTGCTCGCGATGGCCCGCGAGGCCGACGTCGACCTCACCATCGACGACTTCAACCGGATCGGCGACAAGGTGCCGCACCTCGGCGACCTCAAGCCGTTCGGGCGCTACGTGATGAACGACGTCGACAAGGTCGGCGGCATCCCGGTCGTGATGAAGGCGCTGCTCGACGCCGGGCTGATGCACGGCGACGCGCTCACCGTCACCGGCAAGACGATGGCGGAGAACCTCGAGGAGCTCGCGCCTCCCGGCCTCGACGACGACGTGCTGCGGTCGCTCGACCGGCCGATCCACAAGACCGGCGGGCTCACCATCCTCAAGGGCTCGCTGGCGCCCGAGGGGGCGGTGGTGAAGACCGCCGGCTTCGACGACTCGACGTTCGCCGGCACCGCGCGGGTCTTCGACGGCGAGCGGGCGGCGATGGACGCCCTCGAGGACGGCGCGATCCAGGCCGGTGACGTCGTGGTCATCCGCTACGAGGGCCCCAAGGGCGGGCCCGGGCATGCGCGAGATGCTCGCGATCACCGGCGCGATCAAGGGCGCCGGGCTCGGCAAGGAGGTCCTGCTGATCACCGACGGCCGCTTCTCCGGCGGTACGACGGGGCTCTGCGTCGGCCACATCGCCCCCGAGGCGGTCGACGGCGGCCCGATCGCGCTTCGTGCGCGACGGCGACCGGATCACCCTCGACGTCGCCAACCGGTCGCTCGAGGTCGAGCAGGGCGACGACTGGGAGTCGCGCCGCGACGGCTGGGAGCCGCTCCCGCCGAAGTACACCCGCGGAGTGCTCGCCAAGTACCGCGCCATGGTGCAGTCCGCCGCCCACGGCGCGATCTGCGGCTGACCGAGCTCCGGCGAGTCGGGGTCAGCGTTCGCTGACGGCCAGGCGCAGGCCGAGGGCGACCAGGACGGTGCCGGTCGCGGCCTCGAGACGACGCCGTACGACGGACCGGCGGAACCACGTGTTCGCGCGGGAGACGCCGAGCGCCAGCGCGCCGTACACGCAGCACTCGACGGCCACCTGCAGCAGCCCGAGGACCGCCGTGGTCGCGAACATCGGCCGGTCGGCCGGGACGAACTGCGGGTAGAGCGCGAGCAGGAACACGGCGGCCTTGGGGTTGGCCATCTGCACGACGAAGCCCTCGCCCACCGCCCAGAGCCGGCCGTGCTGCCGGCCCGAATCGTCGGCGCGGCCCGCCTCGGGGTCCAGCTCGGTGGGGTAGTGGCGCTCGGTGCGCCAGGCCATGAACGACCGCCAGGCCAGCCAGAACAGGACGCCGCAGCCGACCACCTTCAGCACGAGGTAGCCGGCCTCGGACGCCGCGACGACGGCGAACCCGGAGGCCACCAGCAACGCCCAGACGTAGAGCCCGATCTCGAGTCCGACGACCGTGGCGAGGCCGTAGCCGAGCCCGCGCACCGCGGTCCGGCGTACGACGAGCACGAACGCCGGCCCGGGCGTCGCGGACACCAGTACGACGGCCAGCAGGAAGGCCGGCAGGTTCGTCACCAGGCCGTCAGTCATAGTCGGCCCACACTCTCTGCTCGACGCCGTCCACGGTCATCGTGCCGCCGTAGGGCAGGACCCACTGCGGCCGGGTGTGGCCGAAGGGGACGCCGACGACCACGACCGCATCCGGGTTGTAGCGGCCGATCTGCTCCAGGACGACGTCGCGCTGCGCGTCCCGGTGCCGGAGCCGCTCCTCCGCGCTGGGCCGGACCTCGAGGTCGGAGGTGGGTGGCCGCGACACCACGACGGCGTCGACGGCGGCGACCAGGCCCCGCTCGCCGAGCGAGCGCAGGATGTAGCCGAACTCCGAAGCCGGGATCAGGCCCTCGGACGCCTCGAGCAGGAGGACACCACCGTCGAGCACGCCAGGGTCGGTGGGGAACCGGCCGGCAGTGAGGATCCACTGGACCACCTCGATGCAGCCGCCCCACGTCGCGCCGGTCACCGACCGCGACGGACCGGCCCACGTCCAGGGCTCCGTCGGCTCGCGCTCGCCGTACGACGTGAGGGCGGCGGGGTCCTCCCACCGGAGCCCGGTGTCCTCCGACTCGCCGGGTTCGGTGACCTCCAGCCGGCCCCCGTCGAGGAGCGCCGCGCGGAGGGAGCGCAGGTGGACGTCGTCCAGCGCCGGGCCCGGCCCGATGTGGACCTGCGTCGACCCACCGTGGAACGCCGCGACGCCGTTGCCCCAGAGCCAGTTCAGCAGGTTGGTGTTGTCGCTGTAGCCCAGGAAAGGCTTGGGGTCGCGGCGGACCAGGTCTGGGTCGAGGTGGCGGATCACCGTGATCTGGTCCTCCCCGCCGATGGTCGCGAGCACGGCCCGGATCTCTGGGTCGGCGAACGCCGCCTCGAGGTCGGCCGCGCGGTCGACCGCCGTGGCGTCGAGACGACGGGTCGTCGGGTACTCGACCGGCACGAGCCCGGTGACCTCCGTCAGCCGGCGCATCGCCTGCTCGTGCACCTCGGGCGCGACGGACGGCGCCGCGAAGGAGGGTGAGAGCACCGCGACCCGGTCGCCGGCCACGGCCTTGGGCGGGTGCAAGAGCGTGCGGGACATGGCGTCAGTCAACCTCAGCGGCGACGAGGGCCGGTACCGGATTTCCCTGCCGTCACAGCGACGCGGCCGCGCGGCGCAGGGCGCCGAGGGACCGGCGTACGTCGTCGAACGACGCCAACCAGGCGACCGCATGGTGCCGAGCGGGGTCGAGGGCTGCAGAACGGGCCTCCATGAGCCACACTCTCCCCGTCGCCTCCGGGCGTCGACAGCTCTTCCCGAGGGCGTCCCGTCTGAGGGTCCGTCCGCGAAACCCGACAAGGAGCCGCGCGTGCTGCACTTCGCCTTCGGGGCCGCCTCCCACCCGGGCCTGGTCCGCGATCACAACGAGGACGCAGGGTTCTCCGGCCCCTACCTCCAGCTGGTCGCGGACGGCGTCGGTGGGGCGGCGGCGGGCGAGGTCGCTTCGGCCACCACGACGTACGTCGTCACGGCTCTGGCCATGGGCCGGCCCGACCAGGACCCGGCGGCCCTGCTCTCCGAAGCCGTGACCACCGCGCATCAGGAGCTGCGGCGAGGGTCCCAGGGTGACGACGCGCGGCACGGGATGGCCACGACCCTCACTGCCCTGCTGGTCCGCGGAGACCAGGTCACGCTGGTGCAGGTCGGCGACTCGCGTGCCTACCTGCTCCGCGCCGGGGAGCTGACTCGGCTCTCCACCGACCAGACGTGGGTGCAGCTCCTGGTCGAGCGGGGCGACCTGGCCCCCGAGGAGGTGCCGACGCATCCCTTGCGCAACGTGGTCCTGAACTCCGTCAACGACGACGAGCCCGCCCGGCCGGCGCTGCAGGACCTCGAGCTCGTCGCCGGTGACCGCGTCCTGCTGTGCAGTGACGGCCTCACCGACGTCGTCGCCGAGGACCGGATCGTGCCCGCCCTGTCGCGACCGGAGCAGGACGATGCCGCGCAGGAGCTGGTCGAGCTCGCCCTCGCCGCGGGCGGCCCCGACAACGTCACCTGCCTGGTCGCGGACCTCGTGGACGGACCCGAGGTCAGGACCGACGGGCGGCTGCTGGGTGCCATGGCCGATCCCCGGCTGATCGTCGACCCGACCGCGATCCGCCTGGGCACCCCGTGAGCGGAGCGAACGGGGTCACCGGCCCGCGCGTCGACAACCGCAGGCGTCGCCGGGACGTCACAGTGTCGTGATGAGCTCCGCGCGGACCCGCCGCCATGCGCCCGTGCTGCTGGCGCTGGCCGCGATCCTGTTGCTGCTCGTGCTCGCCGGGACGGTCGGCCGGATCGGTGACAGCGGGACCGGCGCGGAGGCCGACGTGCCGCCGGCAGCGGTCGCCTCCGGCTCGGAGAGCCCCGGTGCGGCGGCCCAGGCGATGCGGGCGCCGTACGTCGTGCAGGCGAGCGCGGCGCTCGACCTCAAGACTGCTCTGCCCGGCGGCGGTCTCACGGTCTTCGGGCACCACCGCTTCCTCGTCGCCTACTACGGCACGGCGCAGACCGGCGCGATGGGCGTGCTCGGCGCCACCGGCCCCGATGCCATGCAACGGCGGCTCGAGCGCGCGGCGCGGCCGTTCGGGCGGCCGGGGGAGCAGGTCCAGCCGGTCTACGAGCTGATCGTCACCATCGCCGACCGGTCACCGGGGCCGGACCACGACTACAGCCACGACATCCCACGAGCGCTCGTCGAGCGTTACCTCCGGGCCGCGCACCGCCACGGCGCCCTGCTGCTGCTCGACCTGCAGACCGGGCGCGCTCCCTTCCCCGAGGTCGCGAAGCGCTGGGCGTGGGCGCTGAAGGACCCCTGGGTGGGACTGGCCCTCGACCCGGAGTGGCGGATGGGCCCCCACCAGGTGCCGGCCCACGTCATCGGGTCCGTGCGGGCCCGTGAGGTCAACCAGACCTCGCTCTGGCTCTCCCGGCTGGTGCGTGACCACGGCCTGCCGCAGAAGCTGTTCGTGCTCCACCAGTTCCGGCTCTCCATGCTCCCGGACGTGCAGCGGGTCGTGCCGCGTCCCGGGCTGGCGATGGTCCAGCACGCCGACGGCTTCGGCACCCGCGGGCAGAAGCTCGCGACGTACCACGCGATCACGCGGCCCCGGCAGTTCCGGCAGGGCTTCAAGCTCTTCTACCACTGGGACATCCACCGGTTCACGCCCCGCGAGGTACGCCGGATCAGCCCGGCCGTGAGCTTCGTCAGCTATCAGTGAGGGCGGCGACCGCGGCGGCCGAGCGTGGCGCCGGTCGCACCCGCCGGTCGTAGGCGTGCTCGCCCGCGAGCAGCCCGAACCAGAGCCCGAAGATGCCCAGGCAGACCACGCCGACGTGGTCCCAGCCGTGCAGGCGGTGGTCGAGGAACGGGTAGGGGTACCAGCCGGTCAGGGCACCTTGCCCCAGGATCACCACCAGCCAGGCCAGCGGCCAGACGGTCGCCCGGAGGCTGGCCGGCCAGTCCATCCGCGGGCGCGGCCCGAAGAGCAGCCAGCCGAGGACGGCCAGCAGCGGGACGGCGAGGTGGAGGAGCTTGTCGGCGACGAGGTCGGCACCGTGCAGGTGCAGCAGCGGCCGGAGCAGGAACCAGTGCACGAGCCCGGTCACCGCGATCCCCGTGACCGCGGCGGTGCGCAGCACCCGCCAGGCCTGCCCGTCGTACGCCGGGTCGCGGGCCAGGCGCAGCGTGCAGACGAGCACCAGAATGTTGCTCTGCACCGTGAAGTAGGCCAGGAACCGGAGCAGCCGGAGGCCCATCGACGGCGGATGGGTCTCCTCGAGCACGCGCCCGCCCACGATCACCAGGATCAGCTGGAGCACCAGGGCCGTGGCCGCGACCGCAGCGGTGACCAGGTGCCAGGCGCGGGCGACTCTCACCTCGGCAGGGTAGTGCCGGGGCGTGCCTGCCGAGCGGACGTGCGCCAGACTGCGACCCATGAGCCATCCGCTGGACGATGCCGACCCGCTGGCCCCCTTCCGCGACCGCTTCGTGGGGACCGACTCACCGCTGGTCTACTTCGACGGCAACTCGCTAGGGCGGCCGCTCCGGCGTACGGCGGAGCACCTCACGGAGTTCGTCCACCACGAGTGGGGGCAGCGGCTGATCCGCGGCTGGGACGAGCGGTGGATGGACCTGCCCCTCGACCTCGGCGACCACCTCGCCCGGGTCTGCCTGGGCGCGGCGCCGGGGCAGACGGCGTTCGGTGACTCGACGACGGTGCTGCTCTACAAGCTCATACGGTCGGCGATCGCGGCTCGCCCGGGCCGCACCGAGCTCGTGATCGACCGCGACAACTTCCCGACCGACCGCTACCTGGTCTCGGGCATCGCCGAGGAGTGCGGCCTGACCGTGCGCTGGGTCGACGTCGACCCGGCCGCCGGCATCACGCCGGAGCAGGTCGCCGCGGTGGTGGGGGAGCAGACCGCGCTGCTCGTGCTCAGCCACGTGTCCTACCGCTCGGCCTGGATCGCCGACGTCCCCCAGATCACCCGGATCGCCCACGATGCCGGCGCGCTCGTGCTCTGGGACCTGTGCCACTCGGCCGGCTCGGTGCCGACCCACCTCGACGCCTGGGGCGTCGACCTGGCAGCGGGATGCAGCTACAAGTACCTCAACGGCGGCCCCGGCTCGCCGGCCTTCTGCTACGTCGCGGAGCGTCACCTCGAGACCTTCACCCAGCCGATCCAGGGCTGGATGGGCAACACCGACCCGATGCTGATGGGCCCGGACTACGTGCCGGTGCAGGGCATCCGCCGTTTCCTGTCCGGCACGCCCGCCATCGTCGGGATGCTCGCGGTCCAGGACATGATCGAGCTGATCGAGGAGGCCGGCATGCCCGAGGTGCGCGCGAAGTCCGAGGCCCTGACCTCCTACGCCGTCCACCTCACCGACGAGCACCTCGCGTCCCACGGCGTCGAGGTCGCCTCGCCGCGTGACCAAGGGCAGCGTGGGGGCCACGTCACGGTCCGTCACCCGCGGATGAGGGAGGTGGTCGAGACGCTGTGGCGCGACGACGTGATCCCCGACTATCGCGACCCGGGCGGGCTGCGGATCGGCCTCTCCCCGCTCTCCACGTCGTACGACGAGCTGGAGCGTGGGATGGAGAAGGTGCGCGTCATGGTGGCCGCCCTCGCCTGAGCGCCACCACCGGTGCAGGGTGGAGGCATGACCGACACCCAG
The DNA here is from genome assembly GCA_963761085.1 of uncultured Actinomycetota bacterium. Classification (GTDB taxonomy): domain Bacteria; phylum Actinomycetota; class Actinomycetes; order Propionibacteriales; family Nocardioidaceae; genus Nocardioides. The sequence continues at coordinate 226,796 of CAVXFQ010000007.1, read as the reverse complement.
ACCCTGACCTTCGCCGAGGTCGACGCGGCCGGACTCGACGACTGGCGTCAGCTGTTCGAGGCGCTTCGCACGCGCTTCCTCACCGGCGACTTCGCGACCGGCCTCGACCTGGTTGCCCGGATCGGTGCCCTCGCCGAGGAGGCGAACCATCATCCCGACGTGGACTTGCGCTACCCCCACGTGAACGTCACCTTGTTCAGCCACGACGTCTTCGGGGTGACCGCGCGCGACGTCGACCTGGCTCGGGCGATCAGCACTGCTGCCGCCGAGCTCGGCGTGAGCGCCGACCCGACGGCCACCGCGGTGGTCGAGGTCGCCCTCGACACCTGGGACCACACCGAGATCAAGCCCTTCTGGGCTGCGGTGCTCGGCATGGTCGACAGCCCGGAGTCCGACCGGGCGGTCTTCGACCCGTCGGGGGCGATGCCGGCCCTGTGGTTCCAGCGGACCGAGCGGCACGACGAGCCGCGTCAGCGCTTCCACCTCGACGTGCGGGTGCCGCCCGAGGTGGCGGAGTCGCGGATCGCCGACGCGCTGGCTGCGGGCGGCACTCTGGTCAGCGACGAGCACGCTCCGCGCTTCGTCGTGCTTGCCGACGCCCAGGGCAACAAGGCCTGCGTGACGACGGGTCTCGGTCGGGAGTAGGGGACGGTCGATCCCGAAGGGCGGGACGGGCGTTCCACGATCTGGGACGGCTGGCACACTGCCTTGACGGCGTCGGGAGCCAGCGGAGACCGTAGGTGCATGCGCACGACTCTTCTTGTACGCCCCGGACGCGCGGACTGAGCCCGGTCTCTCTCCTCGCGTCGCCCCTCGCCGTCTCGGCCGAGGGGTTTTTGTTTTCCCCACACCCCCGCGTGACCCACGCAGCAGACGAAGGACCATGGTGATGACCCAGCAGGCGGGCGCGACGACGACCGGCGCCCAGAGCTTGATCAGGTCGCTCGAGGCAGCCGGAACCGAGCACATCTTCGGGATCCCGGGCGGCGCCATCCTTCCGGCGTACGACCCCCTCATGGACTCCACCATCCGGCACATCCTGGTCCGGCACGAGCAGGGGGCCGGCCATGCCGCTCAGGGGTACGCCGCGGCCACCGGCCGCGTGGGCGTCTGCATGGCGACCTCGGGCCCGGGCGCGACCAACCTGGTGACGCCGCTCGCCGACGCCCACATGGACTCGGTGCCGATCGTCGCGGTCACCGGCCAGGTCGGAGCAGCCTCCATCGGCACCGACGCCTTCCAGGAGGCCGACATCCGCGGCATCACGATGCCGATCACCAAGCACAACTTCCTGGTCACCGATCCGGCGGACATCCCGCGCACCATCGCGGAGGCCTTCCACATCGCCTCGACCGGCCGGCCCGGCCCGGTGCTGGTCGACGTCGCCAAGTCGGCGCTCCAGGCGACCACGAGCTTCGTGTGGCCGGCCGAGATCAACCTCCCCGGCTACCGACCGGTGACCCGCCCCCACGCCAAGCAGATCAAGGAAGCCGTCCGGCTGATCCTCGACGCCAAGCGGCCCGTCCTCTACGTCGGGGGCGGCACCATCCGCGCCGGCGCTGCCCGCGAGCTGCTCGAGCTGGCAGCCCTGACCGGCATCCCGGTGGTCACCACCTTGATGGCGCGCGGCGCCTTCCCCGACAGCCACCCGCAGCACCTCGGGATGCCGGGCATGCACGGCACCGTGGCCGCGGTGGCCGGGCTCCAGCGCAGCGACCTCATCGTCTCGCTCGGGGCCCGGTTCGACGACCGGGTGACCGGCAACCTCGACTCGTTCGCGCCGGGTGCCCTGGTGATCCACGCCGACATCGACCCGGCCGAGATCGGCAAGAACCGCGAGGTCGACGTGCCGATCGTCGGCGACTGCCGCGAGGTGATCGCCGACCTGACGACCCTCCTCCGCACCGAGGCGGCCGCCGGTCGTAGCGGCGACTACGAGCAGTGGGTCGACTACCTGGCCGGGCTCAAGAAGCGCTATCCGGTCGCCTACGACGCACCCGCCGACGGCAGCCTGGCCCCGCAGTACGTGCTGGAGCGGCTCAGCGCGATCGCCGGCCCCGAGACCATCTACTGCGCCGGCGTCGGCCAGCACCAGATGTGGGCGGCGCACTTCATCGACTTCGAGCATCCCGGCACCTGGATCAACTCCGGAGGCCTGGGCACGATGGGCTTCTCGGTGCCGGCCGCGATGGGCGCGAAGGTCGGCCGTCCGGAGAGCACGGTGTGGTCGATCGACGGCGACGGCTGCTTCCAGATGACCAACCAGGAGCTCGCGACCTGCGCGATCAACGACATCCCGATCAAGGTCGCGATCATCAACAACGAGTCGCTCGGCATGGTGCGGCAGTGGCAGACGCTCTTCTACAACGAGCGCTACTCCAACACCGACCTGGACTCCAAGCGCATCCCCGACTTCGTCAAGCTCGCCGACGCCTACGGCTGCGAGGGCCTGGCCTGCGAGTCGCCCGACGACGTGGACGCCACCATCGAGAAGGCGATGAAGATCGACGACCGGCCGGTCGTGGTGGACTTCCGGGTGCACCGCGACGCCATGGTCTGGCCGATGGTCGCCGCCGGCACCAGCAACGACGACATCAAGTACGCGCGCGACCTCGCGCCCCAGTTCGACGAGGACGAGCTCTAGCATGAACACCCACACCCTGTCGGTCCTGGTCGAGAACAAGCCGGGCGTCCTGGCCCGGATCGCCGGCCTGTTCAGCCGGCGTGGCTTCAACATCGAGTCCCTCGCCGTCGGCCCGACCGAGCACCCCGAGGTCTCGCGGATGACGATCATGGTCAACGTCGAGGACTCCCCGCTCGAGCAGGTCACCAAGCAGCTCAACAAGCTGGTCGAGGTGATCAAGATCGTCGAGCTCGACGGCCCGCTCTCGGTCAACCGCGAGCTGATGCTGGTCAAGGTGCGCGCCGACGCCACCACCCGCGGCCAGGTGATCGACGCGGTCCAGCTGTTCCGGGCCAAGGTCGTCGACGTGGCCCCCGACGCCATCACCATCGAGGTCACCGGCAACGCCGACAAGCTCGGCGACTTCCGCCGGATCCTCGAGCCCTTCGGGATCCGCGAGCTGGTCCAGTCGGGCATGGTCGCCATCGGCCGCGGCTCCCGCTCGATCAGCGAGCGCAGCCCGCGACCCGTCGCCGTACCCACCGCCGCCGGCGCCTGATCCCTGTCCGACACCCGTTCCCACCCAGAGAAAACCCCGCGAAGGAGAGCCCACCGTGGCCCAGATGTTCTACGACGACGACGCCGACCTGTCCGTGATCCAGGGCAAGAACGTCGCGGTCCTCGGCTACGGCAGCCAGGGCCACGCCCATGCCCTCTCGCTGCGCGACTCCGGCGTCGACGTCCGGGTCGGCCTGCCCGAGGGCTCGAAGTCGCGGCCCAAGGCGGAGGCAGAGGGCCTGCGCGTGCTGACCCCGGCCGAGGCGGTCGAGGAGTCCGACGTCGTGGTGATCCTCGCGCCGGACCACCTGCAGCGCAAGCTCTACGCCGAGTCCGTCGAGCCGAACCTGACCCCGGGCGACACCCTGGTCTTCGGCCACGGCTTCAACATCCGCTTCGGCTACATCACCCCGCCCGAGGGCGTCGACGTGATCATGATCGCCCCCAAGGGCCCCGGCCACCTCGTGCGTCGTGAGTACGTCGACGGCCGCGGCGTACCCGTGCTGGTGGCGGTGGAGAAGGACGCCACCGGCAAGGCCTGGGACACCGCGCTCGCCTACGCCAAGGCGATCGGTGGCCTCCGCGCCGGCGGCATCCGCACGACGTTCACCGAGGAGACCGAGACCGACCTCTTCGGCGAGCAGGCCGTGCTGTGCGGCGGTGCCTCCCAGCTGGTGATGTACGGCTTCGAGGTGCTCACCGAGGCCGGCTACCAGCCGGAGGTCGCCTACTTCGAGTGCCTGCACGAGCTGAAGCTGATCGTCGACCTCATGTACGAGGGCGGCATCGCCAAGCAGCGCTGGTCGGTCTCCGACACCGCTGAGTACGGCGACTACGTCTCCGGCCCGCGGGTCATCGACGAGCACGTCAAGGAGAACATGGTGGCGGTCCTGGCCGACATCCAGAACGGCGTCGTTCGCCCAGCGCTTCATCGACGACCAGGACGCCGGTGGCCCGGAGTTCAAGGAATTGCGCGCCCAGGGCGAGCAGCACCCGATCGAGCAGACCGGCCGCGAGCTGCGCAAGCTCATGGCGTGGGTGAAGTCGCACGACAGCGACTACGTCGAGGGCACCGCGACCCGGTGAGCCGAGGTCCGGAGGTGGCCGCGGCCACCTCCGGACCCCCCGGGGGTCGGGGCCGCTCACGGCCACCCCAGCCGGTGGGCCGCCCACTGCGCCAGCACCACGATGACCAGCACGACCACGATGCCGATCGACCAGGACACCAGCTCGCGGGTGCGCCGGTCGGCGCGGATCCGACGCCACCTAGCCACCTGAGACCCGCCCGCGGTCGAAGGGGTTCAGTGCACCGACCAGGCGCTTGACGGTCTTGACCCCGCCCGAGCCCTCGCCGACCATGCAGCCGGCCAGGGCGCCGAGCGCGATCCCGGGCGGACCCTCGAACATCGAGCCCACTCGCGCCGCCGTGAGCACCCCACCCTCGAACAGGATCCGCGCCGAGAGGTCCTTGACCGCCACGACCCCGCCGCCCTCGAGGCCGCCCTTGGCGCACGGGTTGACGAACCTGCGCACCAGCTCGCGCTGGCGGGTGTCGATGTAGCGCTGGAGCCAGTTCCACGGGGCTGCGCACACCGGGGTGCCCTGCAGGCACAGGTCGGCGCGGGCGGCAGCTGCCCTGGCCGTGCCCGAGCGGCGCAGCGGCCTGCCCGGCTGGTGGGGTGACCAGAGCCGGCCCTGGACGGTGTCGCCCCAGCAGTGGCGACGGTCGCAGCGCTGGGCGGAGACGCGGAGGCCGTAGAAGCGCTTGGCGTGCCAGTGGCCGTGGATCCGCACGCGACGGCGGTAGTGGTAGAAGCCCACGATCCACGTCTCCATGTGGGTGTGGTGGTTGGTGACGTGGGAGCCCGCGATGTGGTGCCGGGCCTGCGGCACGTCGTCGGCCGGGCGGGCCCTGGCGACGCTGGGAGTCAGCGCCGTGAGGGCCATCGCCACGACGGCGGCGGCGAGAGCACGCACGCGGAGGGTGCGCGACGTGGGGTGCATGGGGAGTCCTTTCCCGAGACGGAACACCTGGTCGCCATGCTGCCATACGAAGATGGCCATGTATAGATGGTGATGCGAAGGTGTGGATCAGCCTCGTGCTGCGGCCAGGAGCTCACCCAGGACCGCTCGCAGCCGGAGCGCCGACTCGAGGGTCACCACCAGCCGGACCTGGCCGCCCTCCTCGCTGACCAGCTCGAGCCAGGTCTGCTCGGAGTCGGTGCGGCGGACCAGCCGGGCGACCACCGGGCACGGGACGGCGAGGTCGTCGGGCTCCAGGGTGGGGTGGCCGGCGACGACGCCCACGCGACGTACGGCGCTCTGGTGGTGCTGGTCGTCGGGGTGAAGCCGGTCGTGGTGGGCTCGGCGGCACCAGGCCGGGCACTCCGGGTCGCGATCGAGCTCCTCGTGGTCGTGCATCCTGTCCCCATCGGTCGAACCCCCACGCGTGAACCTAGACGGGTCATCCGACAACCGGGCGCGGGTCCGGCCGGGTTGTCCACAGGCGACCCGGGCCCACCTCGGAATTGCCATACGGGTATGACCGACGTCCGGCCGGGCGGCAGCAGAATCGGAGCATGCCGGTGCAACGACGTCAGGGACCGCCGACCTGGGAGGAGTTCGGGAAGGAGATCGGGGTGCGGCTCCAGCGGGCCCGCGAACGACGGGGCCTGAGCCAGGAGCGGACCGCTCACCTGGCCGGGATCGCCTCCTACACCTACCAGAAGTTCGAGAAAGGCGAGTCGCGGCCGGGCTCCCCGCTCAACCCCCGGCTCTCGACGCTGCTCGCGCTCTGCCGCGTCCTCGAGGTCCGGCTCGAGGACCTGGTGCCGGACGAGGCACCGGAGCCGGCCGAGCGATGACGGGCCGAGCGAAGACGGGCCGAGCGAAGAACGGGCGGTGACCCGCGTGAGCTACACCCACGGGCACGCCGAGAGCGTCCTGCGCTCGCACCGGGCCCGGACGGCGGCGAACAGCGCGGCGTACCTCCTGCCGCACCTGAGGCCGACCGACCGGCTGCTCGACGTCGGCTCCGGCCCGGGCACGATCACCGCCGACCTGGCGGGCCTGGTCGGCGAGGTGGTGGCCGTCGAGGTCGACGAGGGCGCCGCGGCACTGACCAGAGCGGGCCTGGCCGAGCGTGGCGTGGCGAACGCCGAGGTGCGGGTGGGCGACGTGCACGCCCTCGACCTGCCCGGAGCGTCGTTCGACGTCGTGCACGCCCACCAGGTGCTGCAGCACGTCGCCGACCCGGTGGCTGCCCTGCGGGAGATGGCGCGGGTGACCCGGCCCGGGGGAGTGATCGCGGTGCGCGACAGCGACTACGCCGCCTTCGCGTGGTATCCCCGGCTGCCCGGTCTGGACCGATGGCTCGCCCTCTACGAGGAGGCAGCCCGCGCCAACGGCGGTGAGCCGGACGCCGGGCGCCACCTGCTCGCCTGGGCGCACGCGGCCGGGCTCTCCGACGTCGAGGTGAGTGCCACCGCCTGGTGCTTCGCCACGCCCGAGACCCGCGCCTGGTGGGGAGGCATGTGGGCCGACCGGATCACCGGCTCGGCCCTGGGGGACCAGCTCGTGCGCGAGGGCCGGGCCACACAGGCCGAGCTCGCCGCGGTCGCCGGCGCCTGGCAGGAGTGGGCGGCGAACCCCGACGGCTGGATCTCGATCCCGCACGGGGAGCTGCTGGCGCGCGTCGGCTGACGGGTGGTCCGCGGAGGGGCGGGGGAGACCTGGCAACAACCTGACTGGCCCGCTGACCTGTCGGCGTTTCGGCAAATTGCCGGTGAACTCCGCGTAACGTTCCGACGAAATGGCGACATGTTCGCATGAGTGGCCACCGGGGGATAGCCGCGACCCGTCCTCACAGATCGGTGTCCTCGCATGCTGCTCCACCTCACCCCGGTGACGCGACACATCGCACAGGCCATGCTCGTCGACCTGGTCGCGATCGCGATCATCGCGTTCGCCGTCTACTACCGCCGCCACCGACGCTCCGACCTCGCCCTGGCCTACGTGGTCCTCAACATCAGCCTCTTCTCCGTCGCCGTGCTGATCGTCAGCGAGACCAAGATCGGTCTCGCCTTCGGATTCGGGCTCTTCGCCATCTTGTCGATCATCCGGCTGCGCTCCGAGCCGATCGCGCCCGAGGAGGGCGCCTACTACTTCGTCGCGCTGGTCCTGGGCCTGATCAACGGCATGCAGTTCCACAATGCCGTGGTCGCGCGGTTCCTCACCGTCGCGCTGGTGCTGGTCATGGTCGTGCTCGACAACGCGATCGTGCTGCCGCGCGCCCGGCGACAGGTGGTCACCCTCGACATGGTCTACCCCAACGAGGCGCAGATGCGGGTGGACCTCGAGGCGCGGCTCGGGGGCAAGGTCAAGCGCCTCTTCGTCAAGGAGACCGACTACGTCCGCGACATGACCGTCGTCGACGTGCGCTACGTGCCGGTGACGCGCCCCCCTCGCAGGTCGCGCGTTCGCGTAGCGCGTGACGAGCACGAGGTCATCGCGTGACTGCCCAGCCGCAGGACGAGGCATTCGACGACGAGGCCTTCGGGCCCGCGACCGCTGCCCGCGAGAGGGTCGCCGCGGCCGTCCAGGTGCTCCCGGCCGTCGACCTGCGGACCATGGAGTCCGGCGCCGCACTGCTCAGCCGCATCGACCGCAAGTACGTCGTGCCGGTGGCGACCCTGGAGCGCCTCGTCAGCGAGCTGCAGGGCCGGGACGACTGGGCGGCTCTCGAGATCGACGGCCGTCGCCTCTTCGGCTACGAGTCGATCTACTTCGACACCCCCGACCTCGCGACGTACCGCGCTCACCTGCAACGGCGTCGGCGCCGCTACAAGGTGCGGGTGCGGCGCTACATCGACAGCGGGCAGTGCATGCTCGAGGTGAAGCGCAAGGGCGTCCGCGGGCTCACCGTCAAGGAGCGCCAGCCGCACGACGTGTTCCGGCGCGCCGATCTCGGAGAGCCGGGCCGTCGCTTCGTCGCCGATGCCGTCGGCGGAGTCGGCGCTGCAGGCCGCCGGCTGACGGTGGCCGACCTCGAGCCGGTCGTCACCACCACCAACCAGCGCGCAACGATGACCTCACTCGAGGGGCGCGCGAGACTCACCGTCGACACCGATCTGGTGTGCGGGTGGGACGACCGGCACGTCGCGCTCCGACCCGGCTACGTCGTGCTGGAGAGCAAGGTCGACGGTCATGCGGCCACGGTCGACCGGCTCCTGCGCTCGATGGGGGAGCGGCCGGTCGTGATCAGCAAGTACTGCCTCGGCGTCGTCTCCCTCGGCCTCGACGTGCCGAGCAACCCCTGGCGCCGGACCCTGCGGTCCTACTTCGACAGCTGTGCCGGTCCGTCCCCCTGCCTGACCCACTGACCCACCCGACCCCGCCCGCCCGTTGCTCCAAGGAGTGTCATGTCCAAGCGCCTCGTCCTCGTCGCCACCCTGCTCGGCGTCGCCGCGCCCTTCGTCACCGCCTCGCCCGCCCTGGCCGCGGGTCCGATGAAGATCGCCAAGATCCACTACCGCCAGACCGGCACCAACCTCGACACCGAGTACATCGTGTTCAAGAACAAGTCGTCGCGCACCGTGCAGATGAAGGGCTGGGAGATCATCTCGGCGCCCAGCACCGACAACCAGCACTACTTCTTCCCCGGCACCAAGGTCGGCCCTGGCAAGACGGTCACGCTCTACACCGGCAAGGGCACCAACAGCCCCGGCAAGCGCTACTGGAAGGCGACCTCGCCGCGGTGGAACGACAGCGGTGACAAGGCGGTGCTGAAGAACGCCTCCGGCACCACCGTCGACACCTGTCAGTACGCCGGCGGTGGCACGACGGCGTTCTGCTGACCCGCCGTACCGGCGTGAGAAGAGCCACCCGAAGATAGGTTAGGCACACCTAACTTCGTATTGTTAGGGTGGCGGCCATGCTCGGCAACTACCTGATCGGCCTGCGCGAGGGACTCGAGGCCGCCCTGGTCGTCACGATCCTGGTCGCCTACCTGGTCAGGTCCGACCGGCGCCACCTGCTCCCGCGGATCTGGGCCGGCGTCGCGCTGGCGGTCGCCGTCAGCCTGGCCTTCGGCGCGCTGCTGACCTTCGGGCCGCGCGGGCTCACCTTCGAGGCACAGGAGGCGATCGGCGGCACGCTGTCGATCCTGGCCGTCGTCCTCGTGACCTGGATGATCTTCTGGATGGCGCGGGCCGCGCGCGGGCTCGGCGGCGAGCTCCGCGGGCGCATCGACGTCGCCGCCGAGAGCGGCCGCTGGTCGCTGGCCGCGGTCGCCGCGCTCGCGGTCGGGCGCGAGGGCCTGGAGACCGCGCTGTTCCTGTGGGCCGCCACCCAGACGGCCACCACCGGCACCGTCACCTCGGTGCCGGCCTGGCAGCCGATCACCGGCGCAGTGCTGGGCCTGGGCACGGCGGTGGCGCTCGGCCACCTGCTCTACCGCGGCGCCTTCCGGATCAACCTCACGCGCTTCTTCACCTGGACCGGCGGGTTCCTGATCGTGGTCGCCGCCGGCGTGCTCGGCTACGGCGCGCACGACCTCCAGGAGGCCGGCATCCTGCCCGGCCTGAACAACCTCGCCTGGGACGTCTCGGGCTCTCTCGACGAGAGCAGCTGGTACGGCGCGCTGCTCAAGGGCGTCTTCAACGTCTCCGCCCAGACCACCTGGCTCCAGCTGGTCGGCTGGACGCTCTACCTCGCGGTGACGATGACCTTCTTCGTCCACGGCGTCCGCCGGCGTGGCCGTGCCCAGGTGGCTCCGGCCACCTCGACGTCGTCCCCCGACCGCCAGCCCGCCTGACGTCCCCTCCCAGGAAGAGGCCCATGCGCGTCGCCCTGCCCTTCGACGTGCCCGTCGCCGTTCTCGCGGCGGCGTCGCCGCTGCTCGTCGCCTGCACGCAGAACGCCACCGCTGAGGACTCCTCGGCTCGCGGACCGGTCACGGTCACGTCGACCGACCACAGCTGTGACCTCTCCGCCGACTCCGCTCCGGCCGGCCCGGTCACCTTCCGGGTGACCAACAGCGGCTCGAAGGTCACCGAGTTCTACCTCTACTCCGCCGACGGCGAGCGGATCATCGGCGAGGTCGAGAACATCGGACCCGGGCTGCAGGGCACCCTGATCGTGACCGCCGAGCAGGGCACCTACCTGACGTCGTGCCGGCCGGGGATGTCCGGCCAGGGCATCCGGGGCGACTTCACCGTCACCGAGCCGGCCGACGGCGCGGCCGCGCCCTCGCGCGACCAGGCGCTGGTCGCCCAGGCGCAGGACGACTACCGCGCCCGGGTCCAGCAGCAGGCAGACCGCCTCGTCGCCCGCACGGCGCTGTTCGTGGCGGCGTACCAGAAGGGTGACGACGACCGCGCCCGGGCGCTCTACCCGGTCGCCCGCGCGCCCTGGGAGGAGATCGAGACCGTCGCCGAGTCCTTCGGCGACCTCGACTCCAGGACCGACGCACGGGAGGCCGACCTCGCGGCGGGCCAGAGGTGGACCGGGTGGCACCGGATCGAGAAGGACCTGTGGCCCGAGCGTGCGCAGGGCTACACGCCGCTCACGCCGGCGCAACGGAAGGTGTACGGCGCCGACCTGCTCGCCCACGTGACCGAGGTCCGCGACCGGATCCGCGACCTCACCTTCACCACCGACCAGATAGCCAACGGCTCGTCGGGGCTGATGGAGGAGGTGGCCACTGGCAAGGTGACCGGCGAGGAGGAGTACTGGTCGCACACCGACCTCTGGGACTTCGCCGCCAACGTCGCGGGTGCCCGGTCGCCTTCGAGGTCGTGAAGCCGATCCTCGAACGTCGCGACCCGGCGCTGGCTCGGACCCTCACGCAGCGGTTCGCCGCCATCGACCGGCTGCTCGAGCAGCAGCGCGACGGCGACGGCTACGTGCTCTACACCGACCTGAGCCGGGCCGAGGTCCGTCGTCTGGCGGACGCGGTGAACGCTCTGTCCGAGCCCCTGTCCCACCTGACGGCGGCGGTCCTCCCGTGACCGAGCCGCACGGCGGGCTCTCGCGGCGCGGCCTGATCGGGGGAGGAGCCGCGGTCGCGGGGCTCGGTACGGCGTTCGCCGCCGGCGCGTGGGTCGGTCACGACTCCGCCGACGCGGCCGCGCCGGCGCCCGGCAGCACGTCATACCCTTTCCGCGGGACGCACCAGGCGGGCATCGTGACCCCGGCCCAGGACCGCCTCCACTTCGCGGCGTTCGACGTGACCACCGGTTCGCGGGCGGCCCTGGTCCGGCTGTTGAAGCAGTGGACCATCGCGGCGGAGCGGTTGACCCGGGGCCGACCGGCCGGTCCGATCGGGCCGACCGAGGGCGCACCCCTGGCGCCGCCCGACGACACCGGGGAGGCCATCGGCCTGTCGCCGGGCGGACTGACGATCACGATCGGCTACGGGCCGAGCCTGTTCCGCGACGACCACGGGCGCGACCGTTTCGGTCTCGCCGACCGACAGCCGGCGGCGCTGCGCGATCTGCCGCACTTCCACGGCGACCGGCTCGACCCGGCGAGGTCGCGGGGCGACCTGTGCGTGCAGGCCTGCTCGGAGGACCCGCAGGTCGCGGTGCACGCGATCCGCAACTTGGCGCGGATCGGCTTCGGGACCTTGGCCCTGCGGTGGTCGCAGCTCGGGTCGGGCGCACGTCGACGGCCTCGACCGCGCAGTCCACGCCCCGCAACCTGTTCGGGTTCAAGGACGGCACCGCCAACCTCAAGGCGGAGGAGAGCTCGGCTCTGGCCGAGCACGTCTGGGTCGGTGCGGACGACGACCAGGCGTGGCTGGCCGGCGGGTCCTACCTCGTGGCCCGGCGCGTCAGCATGCACATCGAGACCTGGGACCGGCAGGGCCTTCAGCCGCAGGAACCGATAGTCGGTCGGACCAAGGGGACCGGCGCCCCCCTGTCGGGTGGCACCGAGCACACCCCGGTCGAGCTGACCGCGCAGGGCTCGGACGGCCCGCTCGTCCCGCGCGACTCCCACGTCGCGGTGGTCGGTCCGGAGCGCAACCGGGGCGCCCGGATGCTGCGCCGGGGCTACAACTTCGTCGACGGGTCCAACGCCCTGGGTGGCCTCGACGCGGGGCTGTCCGTCATCGCGTTCGTCCGCGACCCCCGGCACCCACTTCATCCCGCTGCAGAGCCGGATGGCCGCCGACGACGCGATGATGGAGTACCTCCAGTTCACCTCCTCGGCCGTCTTCGCCGTACCCCCCGGAGTCGGCCCGGGGGAATACCTCGGCCGGCCTCGCTTCCGCTGACCCGACACGAACGCCGGGTCAGCGTGGGTTGAGACGGGGTCGGGGGGTGGCATGGCCCGAGGTAGAGTCGTCCGCGCACAGCGTCGTGCGGGAGTCCTGCGGTGAGCAGGCTCCGCCCCACCCACACCCTCTGATCCGTGAGGACACCGCTGCTGTGACCACCCAGCCCGACCGGCACGTCGTACTGATCGCCGAGGAGCTCAGCCCCGCCACCGTGGAGGCGCTCGGCCCCGACTTCGAGATCCGCCACTGCAACGGTGCCGACCGCGCCGAACTGCTCGCGGCGATCCCCGACGCCGACGCGATCCTGGTCCGGTCCGCCACCAAGGTCGACGCCGAGGCCCTCGCCGCCGCCAAGAAGCTCCAGGTCGTCGCTCGCGCCGGCGTCGGCCTCGACAACGTCGACGTCAAGGCGGCCACCCAGTCGGGCGTCATGGTCGTGAACGCACCGACCTCCAACATCGTCAGCGCCGCGGAGCTCGCCATCGGGCTGCTGCTCGCGGCCGCGCGCCAGATCAGCCCTGCCCACGCGTCGCTGCGCAACGGCGAGTGGAAGCGGTCGAAGTTCACCGGCATCGAGCTCTACGAGAAGACCGTCGGCATCGTCGGCCTAGGCCGCATCGGCGTGCTCGTGGCGCAACGGCTCGCGGCGTTCGGGATGACCGTCGTCGCCTACGACCCCTACGTCCAGGCCGGGCGCGCCGCCCAGATGGGCGTGCGCCTCGTCGACCTCGACACCCTGCTCGCGGAGTCCGACTTCATCAGCGTCCACCTTCCCAAGACCCCCGAGACCGTGGGGCTGATCGGCACCGAGGAGCTCGCCAAGGCCAAGCCCTCGCTGGTGCTGGTCAACGCCGCTCGCGGCGGGATCGTCGACGAGGGCGCCCTCTACGCCGCGCTCAAGGAGGGCCGCATCGCCGCGGCCGGCGTCGACGTCTACGCCAAGGAGCCCTGCACCGACAGCCCGCTCTTCGAGCTCGACAACGTCGTCGCCACGCCCCACCTCGGCGCCTCGACCGATGAGGCGCAGGAGAAGGCCGGCATCGCGGTCGCCAAGTCCGTGCGGCTCGCGCTGTCGGGCGAGCTCGTGCCCGACGCGGTCAACGTCCAGGGCGGCGTCATCGCCGAGGACGTGCGGCCCGGCATCCCGCTCACCGAGAAGCTCGGCCGCATCTTCACCGGCCTGGCCGGCGAGGTCGCCCAGCAGATCGACGTCGAGGTCCGCGGTGAGATCTCCGAGTACGACGTGAAGGTGCTCGAGCTGGCCGCCCTCAAGGGTGTCTTCACCGACGTCGTCGAGGACCCGGTCACCTACGTCAACGCCCCGCTGCTGGCTGCCGAGCGCGGCACCGCCGTACGCCTGGTCGCCGAGACCGAGAGCCCCGACCACCGCAACCTGATCACGATCCGCGGCACCCTCGCCGACGGTTCGCAGGTCTCGGTGAGCGGCACGCTGGTCGGCATCGCCCAGAAGGAGCGGCTGGTCGCGGTCAACGACTTCCTCGTCGATCTCGAGCCGACCGACCACCTGGCCTTCTTCACCTACCGCGACCGCCCGGGCATGGTCGGCACGGTCGGCAAGATCCTAGGCGACAGCGCGGTCAACATCGCCGGCATGCAGGTCTCGCGTGACAGCAAGGGCGGCGAGGCGCTGGTCGCGCTGTCGGTCGACTCGGCCATCCCGGCCGAGACCCTGGCCGAGATCGAGGCGGCCATCGAGGCCGCCACCCTGCGCGCCATCGACCTGGCCTGACCCGCCTCCGGCCCCGTGTAACCGACCCCCCGGGGCAACTGGTCGCCTCTTGGGGCACGGCGTGTCGCGCCCGAGAGGTCGGTTACACAGCGCCCAGGCCCCGGGACCAAGCGTCGGGCGGGGTCAGGCGACCATGACCCGGGCCGGCCGGTCGGGCCGGTCGTCGGCCCGGCTGCTGACCGCCTCCCAAGCCTCGGCCAGGCGGTCGACCGCGTGGCGCAGGTCGCTCTCGGGGCGGGTGTAAGGGATCCGGACGAACGTGTCGAGGCCGCCGTCCAGCGCGAACACCGGGCCGGGAGAGACCACGACGCCTCGCGCCTCCGCCTCGGCGGCGAGGGCGACGGCGCCGGTACGGCGTTCGCGGGCCGGGAGCTCGCACCACAAGGAGAGCCCTCCCGGCGGCAGCCGGAACCGCCATCCCGGCAGCTGCTCGGTGATCGCCGCGGCGAGCGCGTCGCGCTGGGCGACCAGCCGCTCGCGGTGCGGCCGTCCGTGAGTCTCGGCCTCCGCCAGGAGCCGCGCCGCGACCAGCTGCTCGAGCACGGGCGAGCCCAGGTCGAGGGCGACCCGCGCGCCGACGAGCCGCTCGACGAGCGACGCGGGGCAGCGGACCCAACCGATCCGCAGACCTCCCCAGAGGCTCTTGCTCGCGCTGCCGAGGGTGATCGCCTCCGGGGAGTACGACGCGAACGGGCGGGGCATGCCCCGCCCCTCCAGCCGGAGCGCCACGTGCGACTCGTCGACGACGGCGACCGTTCCCGTGTGCCGCAGCAGGGCGGCGTACTGCTCGCGCTGGGGGTCGTCCATCAGGTTGCCTGTGGGGTTCTGGAAGTCGGGGATCAGGTAGGCCAGAGCCGGCTCGGTCTGCCGCACGATCCGGCCGACCGCGTCGAGGTCCCAGCCGTCGACGTCCATGGGCAGGGCGACCGGCCGTGCGCCGGCGCGGCGGAGCGCGGCGTGGGCGTTGGGGTAGCCGGGTGACTCGACCACGATCCGGTCGCCGGTGGTGACCAGCGCCTGGGCGACGACCATCAGCGCCGACAGCGCGCCCGGCACGACCAGGACCTGGGCCGGGTCGGTGGGCAGCCCGCGGGCGTCGTACGTCGCGGCGATGGCGGCCTGGAGCGCGGGCAGGCCGGTGGGGAAGTAGCCGTGACCACCGAGGTAGGCCGGCAGGTCGGCGACCGCCTCGGCGTAGGCGGCCGCGACCCCGGGAGGTGCGGAGCCCGCGGCGCAGCTGAGGTCGACGAGGTCGTCGTCGGAGGCGTGGGGGGTCAGGGTGCGGTCGAGCAGCTGGCGGCGCCCGCCGGGCACCCGGGTGAAGGTGCCCGACCCGCGGCGCGCGGCGGCGAACCCGGCCTCGACCAGCGCGGCGTACGCCCGCGTCACGGTGGTGCGCGAGACGCCGAGGGCGACGCTCAGGTCGCGCTCGCTGGGCAGCCGGAGGTCGATGCCGAGGCGGCCGTCGCCGATCAGCAGGCGCAGCTCGTCGGCGAGACCGAGGTAGGCCGGCCGCTGGTCGAAGCCGCCGACCAGGCCGGCCAGGCGGACCGCCGCGATGGATCCCGTCATGCAGTCCACTGTTCCACGATTGGCTATTTATGACCAGGCCAATCCCGGTGACACTGGACCGGTGTCCACCGCCACCACCGCACCGCGCATCGTGCTGTCCGACCTCGGTCCGGTCGCCCAGCTGCGCGCGGGCCGGATGGGACGCCGCCTGGTGCAGCTGTTCGCCGGGCTTCTCCTCTACGGCTTCTCGATCGCGCTCATGGTCCGCTCGGGCCTCGGGCTCGCGCCGTGGGACGTGCTCCACTCCGGCCTCACGCACTGGTTCCCGATCGACATCGGCCAGGCATTGGTGATCGTCAGCTTCGTGGTGATGCTCGGGTGGATCCCGCTGCGGGAGATGCCCGGCATCGGCACGATCTCCAACGCGATCGTGATCGGGGTCTCCGCCGACGCCTTCCTCGCGCTGATGCCGGCCACCCACACGCTCGGGGTGCGCGGCGGGCTGCTGGTGGCGGGCGTCGTCCTCAACGGCCTGGCCACCGCGGCCTACATCGGTGCCCAGCTCGGCCGCGGCCCCCGCGACGGCCTGATGACCGGCCTCGCGCGCCGTACCGGCCACTCGCTGCGACTCGTCCGCACCGTCATGGAGCTCACCGTCGTGGTGATCGGCCTCCTGCTCGGCGGGGTCGCCGGGCTCGGCACCATCGTGTACGCCGTCGCCATCGGCCCGCTCAGCCAGGCGCTCCTGCCGCCGCTCCTGGTCCCGCTGCCTGACGCGGAGGATGTTTCGGCCTGACCCTTTCGGGTTACGACTCCCGCGCGGGGCGTCGGCTCGGGCCGGCTCGGGGAGCCCCGGGCGAGAAGGGTCGGCTCATGGCGACGGACACACAGACGCGGGTGAAGAAGCGGCGGGACTTCGCCCTCAAGCGACACGTCGGCCTGGTCGGCCTGACCTGGGCGTCGGTGGGGTCGATCATCGGGTCCGGATGGCTGTTCGGGCCGCAGGAGGCGCTCGCGGTGGCCGGCCCGTCGGTGATGATCAGCTGGGTGATCGGCGGCGCGATGATCGTCGTCCTGGCCCTGGTCCACGCCGAGCTCGGCGGCATGTACCCCGTCTCGGGCGGCACCGCCCGCTTCCCCCACTACGCGTTCGGCGGCGTGGCCGGCGCGTCGTTCGGGTGGTTCTCCTGGCTCCAGGCGGCGACGGTCGCACCCATCGAGGTGTTGGCGATGCTGACCTACATGGGCGACTACAGCTGGGCCTCCGGCTGGATCGACCCGGAGACCAACGTGCTGAGCACCACCGGAATCATCGTGTCGGTCATCTTGATGGCGCTCTTCACGGCGGTGAACTACCTCGGGGTGCGTCAGCTGGCCGCCGCCAACAGCGCGATCACCTGGTGGAAGATCGCCATCCCCCTGCTGACGATCCTGGTGCTGGCGCTCACCAACTTCGACACCAGCAACGTGCAGGCCGCCAACGGCTTCGCCCCCGAAGGCCTCAAGGGCGTCTTCAGCGCCCTGGCGACGGGCGGCATCATCTTCAGCTACCTCGGCTTCGAGCAGGCCGACCAGCTCGCCGGCGAGGCGGCCAACCCCAAGCGCGACATCCCGTGGGCCATCATCGGCTCGGTCCTGATCGGGACGGTCATCTACGTGCTCTTGCAGATCGCGTTCCTGTTCGCGCTGCCCCACAGCGCCATCGGCAGCACCTGGTCGCAGACGGGCGAGGGCCTCTACACCAGCTTCCACGGCCCCTTCGCCGACCTGGCGACGCTGCTCAGCATCGGCTGGCTCGCGACCGTGATCAAGGTCGATGCCGTGATCAGCCCGGCCGGCACGGGCCTGATCTACACCACCGGCAGCTCGCGGCTGGCTTACGGCCTGTCCCGCAACGGCTACGTCCCGTCGGTCTTCGAGTGGACCAGTGCCCGCGGTGTCCCGTGGGTCGGGCTGATCGCGGCGTTCGTCACCGGCTGCGTCTGCTTCCTGCCCTTCCCGTCCTGGCAGTCGCTGGTCGGCCTGATCGTGAGCGCCTCGGTGCTGATGTACGGCGGTGCGCCGCTCTCGCTCGGAGCGTTCCGCCGGCGGTTGCCCGACGCGAACCGTCCCTACCGGATCCCGCTCGCCGCGGTGACTGCTCCGCTGGCGTTCATCATCGCCAACCTGATCATCTTGTGGGCGGGCTGGGACACCGTCTGGAAGCTCGGCGTCTCGATCCTGATCGGCTACGCGATCCTGATCGGCAACCGCGTGCTGCACCTCAACCCGCACAAGCCGACGCTCGACTGGCGGGCCGCCTCGTGGCTGCTGCCCTACCTGGTCGGGATGGGGCTGATCGTCTACTTCAGCGACTTCGGGCCGAAGGGCGACAACGCGCTGATCACGTTCGGCTGGGACGCGCTCGTCGTCGCGGCCTGGAGCTCGATCATCTACGCCTGGGCGATGGCGGTGGCACTGCCCCGTGAGGCGATCGAGGAGATGATCGGCGAGGTGGAGCAGCCCGAGGAGGGTATGGAGGCGCCCACCCACTGAGGGGCGTTCCCTCGCGAGCGCTCTCGCTGCGGGCCTGTCCGCTCCAGGCTTCGCCGGAGTGGACAGGTCCTCGCTCGGCTCAGCGGCGGGTGGCGATCAGCGCGGAGGTGTCGGGCGCGACCAGCACCTCGACCGCGGTGAAGCGCTCGTCGCTGAGCCACTCCTCGCGCAACGTGTCGACGCGGCCGTCGAAGACCGGTGGCCACGACTGGCAGGGGGTGAAGTCGTCGAGCACGACGATGCCGCCCACGTCCATCAGCTCGACGACCTTGTCGGGCATCGAGGCCGACGGCTTGCCGGAGTCGAGGAAGAGCAGCGAGAAGGGGCCGCGGTCGAGCAGCGTCGACCAGTCGGCCGCGAGCACCTCGACCTGGTCGTCGTCGGCGAAGATCTCGGCCGCCGCCTCGGCCAGCGTCGGGTCGAGCTCGGCGGTGAGGATCCGGGTCTCCGCCCCGCGGACGCCCGACCTGAGCCACGCCGTACCGACACCGCAGCCGGTGCCGAACTCCGCCATCGTGCCGTCGCGGGTCGCGGCCAGGGCCGCCAGCAGACGGCCGGTCTCGTTGCGGCAGAACGACACGTACCCGGCGCGACGCGAGACGTCGAACGCGCGGGTGACGATGCCGGGCAGCTCGGGGGGTGCGCTCACTGCGGATTCCTCACGATGGTGAGTCTCTCATCTCGGGATCGTTGTCTCAGATGGTGAGCCACCGACGCTTTCGGCGTGCGCGCGGCCGGTCGGCGCCGTACTCTGAACCCACCATGCGGGGCGTGTTCGTACTTATCGAGCGCCGCGGCGGGTCCTGAAAGACAGGACCGACTCGCCGCGGTGTTCGGCGTTGCGCCTCCGGTCCTGTCGATCCAGCAGCTTCCCTCGTCCGAGGGAGCTGCCGACGAGCCGCCTCGCGGCGGATCCGCACAGGACCTCTCTCACGCGCGATCCGCACCCGAGCTCCTGACTCTGTGTCGTGCGACCCATGACCCGGATGCGCCGGCTCCGCCACGTGGCGGCTCGTCGAGAGCCATCCAGCCCATGACGTCCGAGACAGAGGAAGAGACCGTGTACGACATGTACCCCGACTGGGGTCCGGCCAGCCACCAGCCCGAGAACCCCCGCAGCCAGGAGGCGATCCAGGCCTCGCTCGACCTGCGGGACAACGGCGGCCAGCGCCCCGACGACAACTAGCCTGCCTGACATGACCGGCCTGACCTCCGAGACCGCTGTGAGCTCAGAGACGTCCGACCCGACCGCCCCGATCCGGGTGGCCGTGATCGGTGGCGACGGCATCGGTCCGGAGGTGACCGCGGAGGCGGTGAAGGTCCTCGAGACCGCAGCGCCGGTCAAGATCGAGCAGACCCGCTACGACCTGGGAGCCGAGCGCTACCTCGCTACCGGCGAGGTGCTGCCGGACTCCGTCCTCGACGAGATCCGCGGACACGACGCGATCCTGTTGGGTGCGGTCGGGGGCAAGCCGGGCGATCCCCGGCTCCCCGCGGGCATCCTCGAGCGCGGGCTTCTGCTCCGGCTGCGGTTCGAGCTCGACCACTACGTCAACCTGCGGCCCTCGCGCACCTACCCCGGCGTCCCCACACCGTTGGCCGACCCGGGCGACGTCGACTTCGTCGTCGTCCGCGAGGGCACCGAGGGTCCCTACACCGGCAACGGCGGGCGGCTGCGCGCCGGTACGCCGGCCGAGGTGGCCACCGAGGTCAGCCTCAACACGGCGTACGGCGTCGAGCGCGTCGTGCGTGACGCCTTCGCCCGCGCGGCCCGGCGGCCCCGTCGGAAGCTGACGCTGGTCCACAAGACCAACGTGCTCGTGCACGCCGGCTCGCTGTGGTCGCGGATCGTCGACGCGGTCGCCACCGAGTTCCCCGACGTGACCGTCGACTACCTGCACGTCGACGCGGCCACCATCTTCCTGACGACGGACCCGGCCCGGTTCGACGTGGTGGTGACCGACAACCTCTTCGGCGACATCATCACCGACCTCGCCGGCGCCGTCACCGGCGGCATCGGGCTGGCCGCGTCGGGCAACATCAACCCTGACCGGACGACGCCGTCGATGTTCGAGCCGGTGCACGGGTCGGCGCCCGACATCGCCGGGCAGGGCATCGCCGACCCGACCGCCGCGATCCTCTCCGCCGCGATGCTGCTCGACCACCTCGGCCACGCCGCGGCAGCCGCCGCGGTCGACGCCGCCGCGACGGCCGACCTCACCGCCCGAGTACCCGGGGCCGCCCGGCGTACGTCTGAGATCGGCGACGCAATCGCCGGCCGGGTGGCCTGAGCCGCTGTTGTCGGAGTCGCCGGTTCACCGGCGACTCGCCGCACTTCCAGGCCGTTGCAACGCCCTGGAAGTGACCAAAGCCCGTTCCCGACGGGAGTCGAGTGACTCCTGTGACCCCACCGGAGGTGGACTACCGTGACGTCCATGGAGATCAGCACCACCCGCACGACCCAGCATGTGAGCGACGCTCGCCTGGCCGAGATCCTCAGCGACCCCGGTTTCGGCATCCACTTCTCCGACCACATGTTCACGGTGGAGTGGACCCCCGACGAGGGGTGGCACGCGGCTCGCATCACGCCCTACGGACCATTGACCCTCGACCCGGCGACGGCCGTCCTGCACTACGCGCAGGAGATCTTCGAGGGGATGAAGGCCTACCGTCACGACGACGGCAGCATCTGGGCGTTCCGGCCCGAGGCCAACGCCGAGCGGATGGTGCGCTCGAGCCACCGGCTCGCCCTGCCCGTGCTGGACCCCGACGACTTCGTCCAGGCGGTCGAGGCGCTCGTGACCGTCGACCAGCGGTGGGTGCCCGAGGAGGGCTCCGCCGAGAAGAGCCTCTACCTGCGCCCCTTCATGTTCGCCTCCGAGAAGTTCCTCGGCGTGCGGCCGGCCAGGCACGTCACGTTCATGGTGATCGCCAGCCCCGCTGGCCCCTACTTCAGCCGCGGCCCCGAGCCGATCACGCTCTGGCTGACCACCGAGTACACCCGTGCCGGCCGCGGCGGCATGGGCGCGGCCAAGACCGGCGGCAACTACGCCTCGCTCGCTGATCGCCCAGCAGGAGGCGACGGCGCAGGGCTGCGACCAGGTCGTCTTCCTCGACGGCCAGGAGGGCCGTTACGTCGAGGAGCTCGGCGGCATGAACATGTACTTCGTCTACGCCGACGGCCGCATCGTCACCCCTGCGCTCGGCACGATCCTCGAGGGCATCACCCGCGGCAGCATCATCGAGCTGGCCGGGAAGATGGGCCACCAGGTCGAGGAGCGCCACCTCTCCATCGACGAGTGGCGCGACGGTGTCACCAGCGGTGAGATCAGCGAGGTCTTCGCCTGCGGTACGGCGGCGGTCGTCACCCCGGTCGGCGTCCCTGCGCTGGGACGGCGGCTCGACCCCCGACGTGACCGAGGCCGGCGAGGTCACCATGAAGATCCGCCAGGCCCTGGTCGACATCCAGTACGGCCGCGCCGACGACACCTTCGGCTGGATGCACCGCATCTGCTGAGCCAGAGGCCGGCTACCACCGAGACCGACTGCGCGATCCACCCCGGCGTCCGACCGCTCCCGTGGAACAATGACCGCGTTCGACCGCACCGGGCGGTCGCGTCCGGGGAAGACATCGTCATGCCGACACGGCGCGCGCTGCTCCGCGGTCTCGGGGCCGGGACCGTGGCCCTGGCCACCGAGGTGCCGACCTCGGCCCTCGCGGTCGGCGGGCGTGAGGCCGCGACGCCGCTGTTCACGTTCGCGTCCCTCCCCGACTTCTTCAACGGCGACGTGGCCGACCTCTCGAAGCTTCCGTCGTGGGACGGCGGAGCCGAACTCCGTCAACCACTCCTGGCACCAGGCGATCGATCACTGCCTGGGCGCGGTCTCCGCGCACGACCCCGACGCGGTCTTCGTGGCCGGCGACGCGGTCGAAGGTCGATGGAACGTCGACTCCGACGGCCGTGAGCTGTTCGGACCGGTCAGCCAGGGGACCGATCCGCGAGAGCCTGGCCCAGTGCCGGGCGGCGATCTCCCGGGCCGGCCACGTCTACTACGACTTCTACGCCCACCTGTTCTCCTCCCGCGGGCTGCGGATGTACCCGACCGTCGGCGACCACGAGCTCCTCGACGACCGCAGCGGTCCGCTCAACGACCGGTGGTCACCGACCGGCTACAACCACAACGGCAGTGCCGACAATCGCTACCACCTCGTCGACCACTGCAAGGAGGTCTGGTCGCACCACTTCACCCGGCCCGGCGGGACCCCCCGCTTCAGCCGCCGACCCGTCGGCACCTCGGCCGAGTTCACGGCGTACTCCGTGTCGTTCGCGGGTGCGGTCACGCTGATCACCGTCGACATGTTCCACCGACGTCGTGAGGGGGTCCGCCTCGGCGTCTTCGGCGGCCAGCTCGACTGGATGACCCGTGAGATCCGGCGGGCCAAGCGGCAGGGCCACGTCGTCATCGTGCAGGGGCACATGCCGACGATGGTGCCGACCCGCTCGCTCCACTCCGGGCTGCTCCACCTCCCGGAGGGTCGGTCGTCGACGTTCTACCGCACGCTCGACCGCGAGGGCGTCGACCTGTTCCTGTGCGGCGAGGTCCACGACGCCACCCTGCGTCAGCACCGGCAGGGCGGCCCGGTGCAGCTCAGCCACGGCTGCATCTTCCGCTATGGCTTCAACTACGTCGTGGGTCGCGTCTACCCCGGTGGCCGGGTCGTGGTCGACCTCTACGAGGTCCCGCTGCTGCTGGCCAGCCACGCGACCGGCATCTGGAGCTGCGACTCCAGCCGTCGTCAGCGCACCTACCTGGAGTACGGCGCGCCGGCGCACCGCGGGCGGCTGGTCCAGCACGACCGTGTGATCACCACCCGCACGCACAAGCTCAGCGCCTACGACCCGCGCCACGACCCGTGGTCGCTGGACGGCCACCTGGTGACCCAGCTCTTCTGAGCCGCACGACGGCACCTCGCTACCCGGCTGCGCGCCGTGCCGCCGGTACCGTGGGGGCCGTGTCCGTCCAGCCGTCCGCCCGCACCGTGGGCGACTACACGCTCCTGACCAAGCTCGGTGAGGGCGGCATGGGCGTGGTCCACCTCGCCCGCAAGGCCGATGGACCGCGGGTCGCGCTCAAGGTGCTGCGGCCCCACATCGTCGGCGACGACGAGGCGCGCGCCCGGCTGGCCCGCGAGGTGGCGTCGCTGGAGCGGATCCGGAGCCGCTGGATCGCCGAGATCGTCGACGCCGACCCCTGGGGAGCGGTGCCGTTCGTGGCCACCCGCTACGTGCCCGGCCTGAGCCTGCACGAGCACGTGCCGCAGGAGGGCCCGATCCAGGACGCCGACCTGCGCTGGTTCGCCCGCTGCCTGGCCGAGGGCCTGGCCTGCGTCCACGCTGCCGGCGTGCTGCACCGTGACGTGAAGCCGTCCAACATCCTGCTCGAGGGCCGGGCCCCGATCCTCATCGACTTCGGGCTGGCCCGGGTGGCCGACGACCCGAAGCTGACCCACACCGGCTGGCTGCTCGGCACACCCGGCTACCTCGCCCCCGAGATCCTCTTCGGCGACGACGCCACCACCGCCTCCGACCTGCACTCCTGGGCCGCCACCGTCGCCTACGCCGGCACCGGCAACCCGCCGTTCGGCCGAGGTCCGTCCATGGCGATCATGGACCGCGTCCGTCGCGGCGAGCACGACCTGACCGGGCTTCCCGACGACCTGAGGGAGGTCGTCGCCGAGGCCCTCCAGCCCGAGCCCGACCGACGGCCGACGCTGCCGGAGATCCTCGCCCGGCTCGGTGCGGACGCCGGGGTCGTCCGGGCGGTCGCCCCGACGACCGACGACGACCCCTACACGATCCCGCTCGCTCTGGCCGCCCACGAGAACGCCGCGGCGCCCACTCGGGTCGGCCCGGTCGAGGCGCCGAGCAGCCCACCGGTCCCACCGCTGAAGCCGATCCTGCCCCCGACGGCGTCGCCGGTCGCCCTCACCCGCCCGTTCCCCCTCGACGACCCCGACGCCCTGCCGCTCGACGCCGACCCGACGCCGCCGGGCGAGCGCCGGGCCCTGGCGTTCCGACGCGGCTCGCTCATCGCGGGGCTCGGCCTGGTCTCTGGTGCCGCCGTCGCCGCCTGGCCGTTCTGGGCACTCACCTTCCTCCTGGTCACCGCCTGGTTGTTGCGTACCTGCACCCTCACCCTGACCGCGGCCGGTGACCGTCGCCGCCTCCGTGGCGCGCGGTGGTACGACGTCCTGCTGGCGCCGCTGTCCGCGCCCTGGCACCTCGTGGCCGCGCTCCCCGGCGCGATCCTCCTCGGGCCTCTGGGCGCTCGGCCTGGGACTGGCCGCGATCCTGGTCTGCTACGCCCTCGGGATCAGCACCGTGACCACCTTGTTCGTCACCGGCATCTGCGTGGCGGTCTGCCTGTGGCTCGGCCCGGGCGCCGACCACGTCCGCTGGCCGGTGCGGGTCGTCGCCCAGGCGGTGGCCCGTCGGACCGGCCGTTGGGCCGTGGTCGCCGTCGTCCTGGTCGCGACCGCGGGGTTCCTGGGCCATCAGGCGACCCTGAGCGTGGGGTGGGCGCCGATCTCGCGCCCGCCGATGATCGGGCGCTGACACACGACACGCGAGGCCGGAGAATCAGCCGTTCTGCCTTCACGCGGGGTTCGGGGCGGGTAGTCTCCTCGCGCCGGGTGGGGGCTCGGCGCTCTTCTCGGGGTATGTCCGTTCAACCTGCCCTTGGGGGAACCATGTCGCCGCATGTCGACGAACCAGACCGCGCACCGCTGATCAGCCGACGGGCCGTGGCCCGCGGAGCTGCCTGGAGCGTGCCCGTCGTCTCCCTGGCCGTCGCCGCGCCGGCCATGGCGGCTGTCTCGCCCCCGCCGTGCACGCCGCAGACCGGGATGCTCAAGTGGAGCTCTCTCAGCGGTAGCGGAAGCCAGGCGGACAAGGACCTCGCGACCACCGTCGCCGGTCTCACGGTCCGGATCCACGCCACCGGTGACGCTAGGGCGCCAAGCAACCTGGTCACCTCCACGGGGCCGGTCGGGAACGCGAAGAGCCTGCTGCTGTTGCACTCGGTGAACTCCAAAGCCAACACCAGCCAGACCGTGACGCTCACGTTCTCCGCACCGGTGCAGAACCTGTCCTTCACGTTCCTCGACATCGACTCGTCGAAGACCGGCAACACCTATCACTATGAGGACCACGTAGCCATCTCGCCCGCACCGAGCAGCCAGACCCGTTCCAGCAACATCCTCGGCTCCTCCAGGGGCACGACGGCCAATCCATGGGTAGCGGTGAACGACAACTCCCCGGCCAGCGACACCCAGACCATCAGCAACGTCGCGGTGAGCTGGGCCACCGCTCAGACCATGATCACGATCACCTACTTCCAGGACTCGCACAAGCAGGACGGCTCCCCGAAGGTGGGCATCGGCGACCTGTCCTTCCAGACGGTCTGCCCCTGACACCGGGCCCGGCCGGGCCGGCCCGGTCGGATCGTGAGATCCGGCCTGGCCGCCCCCATGTGCATGTCACACTGGGCACGTGAGCAGCACCATCATCACCTAGCGCGCCGGCACTTCCCCGGCGCGCAGACCTCTCGTCCCGACGGGGGGTCTTTTTGTTTGCCGCTCACGGCCATGAGCACACGGACCCACCAGCACAGGACGGCACACCCGATGGACCTGCAGGGCGCGTTCCACGTCTACGACACGACGCTGCGCGACGGCGCGCAGCAGGAGGGGCTCAACCTCTCCGTGGCCGACAAGCTGACCATCGCGCGCCAGCTCGACGAGCTGGGGGTCGGGTTCATCGAGGGCGGCTGGCCGGGCTCCAACCCCAAGGACACCGAGTTCTTCGCCCGGGCCCGCGACGAGCTCGACCTGCGCCAGGCGCGGCTCACCGCGTTCGGGGCGACCCGGCGGGCCGGCGTACGGGCCGAGGACGACCCCCTGGTCGCTGCCCTGCGTGAGAGCGGCGCCGCGGTGGTCACGCTGGTGGCCAAGTCGCACCCGCGTCACGTCGAGCTCGCCCTGCGGACGACCCTGGCCGAGAACCTCGCGATGGTCCACGACACCGTCGCCCACCTCGTCGCCGAGGGACAGCAGGTGTTCCTCGACGCCGAGCACTTCTTCGACGGCTACCGCGCCGACCGCGACTATGCCCTCGAGGTGCTGCGTACGGCGTACGACGCCGGGGCCGACGTGGCCGCGCTCTGCGACACCAACGGTGGCATGCTGCCGGGCTGGGTCGCCGAGGTCGTGCACGACGTCGTCTCGACCACGTCGGGCCGGGTCGGCATCCACTGCCACAACGACACCGGCTGCGCGGTGGCCAACACGCTCGCGGCGGTCGAGGCCGGTGCGACCCACGTGCAGGGGACGATCAACGGCTACGGCGAGCGCACCGGCAACGCCGACCTCATCGCCGTCGTGGCCAATCTCCAGCTCAAGCTCGACCAGCAGGTGCTGCCCCAGGGGCTGCTGGCGGAGGCCACCCGGATCGCGCATGCGGTCGCCGAGGTCACCAACGTGCCACCCGCCTCGCGCCAGCCCTACGTCGGCGCCTCGGCGTTCGCGCACAAGGCCGGACTGCACGCCAGCGCGATCAAGGTCGACCCCGACCTCTACCAGCACATGGACCCGAAGGGCGTCGGGAACGACATGCGGCTGCTGGTCAGCGACATGGCCGGCCGTGCCTCGATCGAGCTCAAGGGTCGCGAGCTCGGCTACGACCTCTCGGGCGACCGCGACCTGGTCGACCGGGTCACCGCGCGGGTCAAGGAGATGGAGGCGCGGGGTTACACCTTCGAGGCCGCCGACGCGTCGTTCGAGCTACTGCTGGCCGAGGAGGTCGACGGTCGGCGCCCGTCCTACCTCACCGTCGAGTCGTGGCGGGTGATCACCGAGACCCTCGCCCACTCGCGGCCCGGCGAGGAGGCGGTCTCGGAGGCGACCGTGAAGCTCTTCGCCGAGGGCGTGCGCTACGTCGAGACCGGCGAGGGCAACGGCCCGGTCAACGCCCTCGACCAGGCGCTGCGCCAGGCACTGGTGCGAGCGTTCCCCGAGGTCGCGAAGTTCCAGCTGATCGACTACAAGGTGCGGATCCTCGACCAGGGGCACGGCACCGACGCGATCACCCGCGTCCTGATCGAGACCTCCGACGGCGGGTCGTCGTGGGTCACCGTCGGCGTGGGGCACAACGTCGTCGAGGCGTCGTGGGAGGCGCTCCTCGACGGCCTCACCTTCGGGCTGCGCCGGCTTCGCGCCTGACGGGGCCGACGACCGGCTAGCGTCGGGCGGGTGAGCGAGCTCCACGACCTGACCGCGGTCGAGCAGGGTGACGCCGTACGCCGGGGCGAGGTGTCGCCGCGCGAGCTCGCGGCCCACTACCTCGGGCGGGCCGACGAGGTCGGCGCCTTCGTGACCCGCACCCCCGAGCTCGCCCTGGAGCGGGCGACGGCGCTGCCGCCCCGACCCCAGGGCGCCGGGCCGCTCTTCGGGGTGCCGACCGCGATCAAGGACCTGAACCTGACCGCAGGCGTTCGGACCACGTTCGGCTCGGCGGTCTACGCCGACTACGTGCCGACCGTCTCCGACGCGGTGACGCTGGCGATCGAGGCGGCCGGGATGGTCAGCCTCGGCAAGACCAACACCCCGGAGTTCGGCTCGCCCTGCTACACCGAGCCCGACGTGGCGCCGCCTGCGGTGACGCCGTGGGACCGCACCCGGATGGCGGGTGGGTCGTCGGGAGGCGCAGCGGCCGCGGTGGCGGCGGGGCTGGTGCCGGTGGCGCAGGGCTCCGACGGCGGTGGGTCGATCCGCATCCCGGCCTCCTGCTGCGGGCTGGTCGGGCTCAAGCCGACGCGGGGCCGGATCAGCGGCTACCCGACGTACGGCGAGGTCACCGGCCTGGCCACCTCGGGCACGCTCGCGCGTACCGTGCGTGACGCCGCGGCCCTCCTCGACGTCCTGGCCGGCCGTCGCGTCGGCGACCCGTCCTGGGCACCGCCGCCGTCGGCGTCGTTCCTCGCGGCCTGCGACCGGGAGCCCGGTCGGCTGCGCATCGCCCGCTTCGTCGAGCCGGTGATCACCGACACGTCGGTCGATCCCGAGTGCCTGCGTGCCTACGATGACGCCTCGACGCTCCTCGCCTCCCTCGGCCACGAGGTCGAGGGCATCGCCGTACCGATGCCCCGCGAGGCGGTGCCGACGTTCGAGACCTGCTGGGCGGTGCTGACAGCGCTGTCGCCGGTCGCTCCCGAGAGCGAGGCTCTCCTGCGTCCGCTCACCCGGTGGCTCGGCGGGCTCGGTCGAGCGGCGAGCGGGCCCGAGTTCGGGCTGGCGATCGGCGCGATGCGGCGCTTCGCCGCCGACTGCCTGGCCACCCTCGCGCCGTACGACGTGGTGCTGACGCCGACCCTCGCCTCGCCACCTCTGCCGGTCGGGGCCTTGCGCCACGACGACGACCCGGCCGCCGACTTCGAGGCGCAGAAGGCGTTCACCCCCTGGACGTCCTGCTGGAACGTCACCGGGATGCCGGCGGTCTCGCTCCCACTGCACTGGACGCCCGACGGCCTGCCGGTGGGCGTCATGCTGGCCGCCCGGCCCGCCGAGGAGGAGATCCTGCTGTCGCTCTGCGCCCAGGTCGAGACGGCTGCCCCCTGGACGCATCGCCGCCCGCCGGGCTGGTGACCCCCGGCAACGTCATACGAACCGTGGCCCCATCGCCCACCATCCGTATGACGTCCGTTGGGTCAGACGTCGAAGGTGCCGCCGGATCGCCAGTAGACGTTGTCCTCGCGGGTCATGAACCCGTTCTCGACCAGGTAGCGGCGCAGCGCGGCGAAGTCGGGGTGGAACCGCAGCAGGATCTGGTTCACCTCGGCCTCAGGGTAGGTCCGGCCGGGCTCGAACTCCTGCGCGAGCCGGTCGAGCACGACCAGCAGCTTGCTCTGCTTGGACGGGATGGTGCGGAGGCGGCCGTCCTCGGTCAGGAAGTTCTGGAGCACACGCTGGTCCACCCGCCCAGCCTAGGCGGACCGCCCGGCGTACGACGCGGCGGCAGCCCCGGCGTGCTTCACTCGGGTCATGACGTGGGACGTGCTGGCCTCGCTGCCGGAGCAGGACCGGGAAGAGGTGCTCGCGGCCGCGGCCAGACGCACCTACAACCGCGGGGAGATCCTTGTCCATGCGGGGGACCGCGCCGACTCGCTGCACCTGATCTCCGAGGGCCGGGTCGCGGTGGAGGTCTCCACCTCGGACGGCGACCGGGCCACCCTCAACATCCTGAGCCCGGGCGACTACTTCGGTGAGCTCTCCCTGGTCGGGACGGCCGCGGCGCACCGGCGGACCGCGACGGTGGTGGCGCTGGAGCGCACCCGCACCCTGTGCCTCGACGTCGATACCTTCGAGCGGCTACGCGCGCGCCAGCCGGCGTTCGACCGGCTGCTCGTCACGGCCCTGGCCGCGCGGGTCGAGCAGCTCAGTGGCCGGCTGCTCGACGTGCTCTACGTCGGCCTGGACCGCCGGCTCTACCGATGCCTGCTCCAGCTCGCAGAGATCTACGCCGGCGCCGGGACCGACCCGACAGGCCCGACCGTCCCGCTCACGCAGGACCAGGTGGCGGGGCTCGTCGGAGGCACCCGGCCGTCGGTCAACCTCGCGCTGCAGAAGCTGAGCACCCAGGGCATCGTCCAGCTCCAGCGGGGCCGCATCGTGATCCGCGACCTTGCTGCCCTCGAGCGCAAGGCGGCGCTCTGACTCAGGCGGCGCCGAGGCGCCGGCACTCGGCGGTCAAGGCCTCCCTGAGCGGCGCGGCCCGGTCGGCGAAGCCGCGTTGCAGGGCGGCGTACTCCTGCTTACCCTCGGGCGTCTCGACCCGGATCGGGTCGAGGTCGGCCGCCGGCAGGTCGAGCCCGGCGAGGTCGTAGGGCGCCGCACGCATGTCGACGGTGCGCACGTCCCAGGCGAGCTCGAAGCAGTCGGCGACGAGATCGGAGCCGACCAGCGGCCAGAGCCGGAACGCGTGCTTGTAGAGGTCCATGGTCGCGTGCAGGCAGCCGGGTTGCTCGTACGCCGACCGGTCGTCGCGGCCGGGTCGCAGCGTGTTGAGCGGCGCGGCGGTGGGTGTGAAGAAGCGGTAGGCGTCGAAGTGCGAGCAGGCGATCCGGTGGGACTCGACGACCTCGTCGGTCGCTGCCGGGCCGAGGCGCAGCGGGACCGGGTGACGGGTCTCGTCGAGGCGGTGCACCATCGCCCACTCGTGCAGGCCGAAGCAGCCGAACGTCGGTGCCCGGCCCGCCGTCGCCTCCAGGAGACCCAGCGTGGCGGTGATGAGGGGCCGGCGCCGCTCGAGCAGGTCGGCCGACCCGGACTCGGGCCAGCCGGGCTGCCAGTCGAGCAGCTTGGCGGGGGAGAAGGAGTAGTAGGTGAACAGGAAGTCGTGAACCGGGTGCTTCACCCCGCTCCGACGCCGCTCGAGGTGTGGCTCGACGTACGGCGCGAGCCGAGCCCGATGTCTTTCGGCGGCGATCGACGAGGGCGCTCTGCGCAGTTCGCCGCCGGCTGAGGAGGGCGCTCTGCGCAGTTCTCCGCTGGTTGAGGAGGCTCTGCGCCCGTCTCGAAACCCCTGTGCCACGGCCTCATTCTCCGAGGTCGACCACGGCTCCGTGCAACTCGGCGAGCATCACCGCGGCCCGGAGGTCGATCTTGGTCCCGTCGAGCTCGGCGGAGGCCAGGTCGACGCTGTCGAGCGACGCCCTACGCAGGTCGGTACGGGTGAGGTCGGCCTTGCGGAGGATCGCGCCGTCGAGCTTCGCCTCGCGCAGGCACACGTCGGTGAGGTCGGTCATCGACAGGTCAGACTCGCGCAGGTCGATGCGGCGCAGGTCGAGGCCGGTGAGGTTGTGCCCTCGCAGCGTCACCGACTGCCAGGCCCCGCCCAGCGCCGTAAGCGGCCGCAGGGTGCACTCGCTGAACACCGACCCGGTGAGCTTGCAGCCGTCGAGGGTCGCGGTGAAGAAGTTGCACCGACGCAGGTCGCACCCCACGAAGGCCGTGGCACGGTGGATCGAGCCGTTGAACCGGCAGTTGTGGAAGGTGCAGTCGTCGAACGTCGTCCCGTCCGTGGTCACCTCGCTGAGGTCGACGTCGGTGAAGACGCACCCACGGAAGGTCACGGCGCCGAGGTGCTCGCCGTACCAGTCCTGGTCGCGGATCTGCTCACCGTTGGCCCCGGACTCCGGCAGGTTCGCCATCCCGACACCATAGATCGGCCGTGCACCGGTCGGGCGGATTCCGGGACGCTGCCAACTGCTCGGTAGGGTCGTCGGGTGCGTATCGCGAGGTTCACCACGGGCGAGGACCCGTTGTACGGCGTGGTCTCCGGAGATCTCGACGCGTTCGGCCAGCCGTCCGAGGACAGCGTCGTGGTCGAGCTCGCCGGTGACCCGCTCTACGCCGGCATCCAGCCGACGCAGAAGGAGCACCGGCTCAGCGACGTACGCCTCCTCGCACCGGTCATCCCGCGCAGCAAGGTCGTGGCCATCGGCAAGAACTACGCCGCCCACGCCGCCGAGATGGGCGGCGAGGCGCCGGCCGAGCCGTTGATGTTCCTCAAGCCCAACACCTCGGTGATCGGCCCGGGCGACCAGATCTTCTACCCGTCGCAGAGCGAGCGCGTCGACTACGAGGGCGAGCTCGCCGTCGTGATCGGGCGGATCTGCCGCGACGTGCCGCCAGAGCAGGCCACCGACGTGATCTACGGCTACACGATCGCCAACGACGTGACCGCACGTGACCTGCAGAGCAAGGACGGTCAGTGGACGCGGGCCAAGGGCTTCGACTCGTTCTGCCCGCTCGGTCCGTGGATCGAGAACGACCTCGACCCCCAGCACTTCGCCGACGGGGTGCCGGTGCAGACGCACCTCAACGGAGACCTCGTGCAGGACGGCTCGACCAAGGACCTGATCTTCGACATCCCGACGCTGATCGCCCACATCACCAGCGTGATGACGCTGCTGCCCGGTGACGTGATCCTCACCGGCACGCCGGAGGGTGTCGGCCCGATGCAGCCGGGCGACGAGGTCGAGGTGTCCATCGGCGGTCTCGGCGCCCTGACCAACACGGTGGTGAAGCGATGACCCGGACGACCGAGCGAGACCCGAGCGTCCGCGTCCGGTTCTGCCCGTCGCCGACCGGGTCGCCGCACGTCGGCCTGGCCCGGACGGCGTTGTTCAACTGGGCGTTCGCCCGTCATCACGGCGGCACGTTCGTCTTCCGGATCGAGGACACCGACGCGAGCCGCGACAGCGAGGAGTCCTACCAGGGGCTGCTCGACGTGATGGGCTGGCTCGGTTTCGACTGGGACGAGGGTCCGGGTGTCGGCGGCCCCCACGCGCCGTACCGCCAGAGCCAGCGGGGCGACCTCTACCGCGACGCCCTCGCCCGGCTCCGGGAGTCGAAGTACACCTACGA
Source organism: uncultured Actinomycetota bacterium (assembly GCA_963761085.1). GTDB lineage: Bacteria > Actinomycetota > Actinomycetes > Propionibacteriales > Nocardioidaceae > Nocardioides. Next base: position 194,053 of record CAVXFQ010000007.1, on the reverse strand, counting down.
CTGCTACTGCACCAACGACGAGGTCGAGGCGCGGCGGAAGGCATCGGGCTCCAAGATCCAGGGCTACGACGGCTTCTGCCGCGAGCTGAGCGACGAGCAGGTGGCGGCGTTCCGCGCCGACGGCCGCAGCCCGGTCGTCCGGTTCCGGATGCCCGAGGGCTCGCTGACGTGGGACGACCTGGTGCGCGGCGAGATCACCTTCGAGACCCAGCACGTGCCGGACTACGCGTTGTGCCGCGCCAGCGGTGACCCGCTCTACACGCTGGTCAACCCCGTCGACGACGCGCTGATGGAGATCACCCACGTGCTGCGGGGCGAGGACCTGCTGTCCAGCACGCCGCGGCAGCTGGCCCTCTACGCCGCCCTGGTCGACCTCGGCATCGCCCGGCGCGTGCCGCGGTTCGGCCACCTGCCCTACGTGATGGGGGAGGGCAACAAGAAGCTCTCCAAGCGCGACCCGCAGGCCCATCTGATCGCCTACCGCGACCAGGGCTTCCTGCCCGAGGGCCTGCTCAACTACCTCGCCCTCCTGGGATGGGCGATCGGTCCCGACCGTGACGTGTTCACCATCGAGCGAGATGGTCGACGCGTTCGACATCGGCGACGTGAACCCCAACCCGGCTCGCTTCGACCTCAAGAAGGCCGAGGCGATCAATGCCGACCACATGCGGATGCTGTCGATCGACGACCTGACCGACCGCGTGCTCCCGTTCCTCAAGGGCGCAGGCGTCGTCGGCGACCCGGTTCGCGACGCCGACGCCCAGCTGCTCGAGCGGGCGATGCCGCTGGTGGCCGAGCGGATGAACAAGCTGACCGAGGCCGTGCCGATGCTCGGCTTCCTGTTCGCCGACGAGGAGCACTTCGAGCGCACCGACGAGATCGACGAGGTCGGCCGCGAGGCCGTCCAGGCGTCGTACGACGCGCTGGCGGCGCTGCCCGAGTGGTCGACCGCCGCCATCGAGGCCGCCCTGCGCGAGACGCTGGTGGAGGGACTCGGGCTCAAGCCACGCAACGCCTTCGGGCCGGTCCGGGTGGCGGTCACCGGGAGCAGGATCAGCCCGCCGCTGTTCGAGTCGATGGAGCTGCTCGGGCGCGAGCGCTCGCTGTCGCGGCTCCGGTCGGCCCTGGCCTGAGGGCCTCCGATGAGCGCCTACGGGCAGCCGCCCCCGCCGATGCCGCCGCTGCGCGGGTTGCCGCCCGTGCCCGACGGGATGCCTTACCACCGGCTCCAGGTGGCTGGACGCCACGGTTTCTGGCGGCCGTTGGCGGGCGTCCTGATCATGGCGGCCGCATTCGCGGTGATCCAGTTTCTGGCGATTCTCCCGTTCGCGCTCTTCTACGTCGTCACCGGCGCAAACCTGTCCGCATCCCTGACGACGCTGGCCGACATCAAGCATCCGACGCCGGTCGCTCTCGCCTACCTCAACGTCGCACTGGCCCTGCTCATCCCCTCGGCGATCGCCGTCACCTGGTTCCTGCACGGCCTCACGCCGGGCTGGCTGGCCTCGGTGGCCCGGCGGATGCGGTGGCGACTCCTCCTGGCTTGCCTGGGCGCGTCGGTGGTCGCGTTGATCGCGACGCTTGTCGCTAGCGGCATCGTCAATGCCGTGGCCCCGGGCCAGTCGTCCGACGTCGGTGGTCAACTCAACCCTTTCACCTCGACGACCGCCTGGTACATCGTGGTGATCCTCCTGCTCACCCCGCTGCAGGCGGCGGGGGAGGAGTACTGCTTCCGGGGCTACCTCACTCAGGCCTTCGGCGGGATCCCCATCTGGTCGGCGTGGTTCGCCGTCCTGGTACCGGCTGCCCTGTTCGGGATTGCCCACGGGATCGGCCAGAGCCCGCCGGTGTTCTTCGACCGGTTCGCCTTCGGGGTCGTCGCCGGCATCCTGGTCATCCGTACCGGTGGCCTCGAGGCCGGCATCGCGATGCACGTGCTCAACAACTTCGCTCGCTTACGGGCTGGCGCTCACCTACGGCGACATGGCCTCGACCCTGAACCCCACCGGAGGTAGCTGGTGGAGCATCCCGGTGACGCTCACCCAGTCGCTGGTCTACCTCGCCCTGGCGACCTGGGTGTGCCGGCGCCTAGGCGGCTGGACCACCACCGGCGGGGGCGTTTTGGAGGCCCCGAGCAGCCGCGTGTAATCTTTCCCGGCGGTCGACCCACGCCGTTCCCGAGCCCGCTCGGAGCGCGAAAGGCCGTCAACCATTGGGATATGGTGTAATTGGCAGCACGACTGGTTCTGGTCCAGTTAGTCTAGGTTCGAGTCCTAGTATCCCAGCCACGATCCCGGCTCCGGCCGGGATTTTGTACGTCTGGAGCGAATCGCTAAAGTCTCTGCCTGCTTGTGTTTGACGCGTGTTCACGTGCTTGCCCCCGTTGTGTAGCGGCCTAGCACGCCGCCCTCTCAAGGCGGTAGCGCCGGTTCGAATCCGGTCGGGGGTACTCATCAGTGGGCCCCTCTGAACTGCGGAAACGTAGAGCGGAGGGGCCTTCTGCTTTCTCCCCCGAATCCGCTGCGGGGCTCTGGGGCCGCGCCGGGGCCGCATCAGAATCAACGCCACCCGCCATTGTCAGACTGCTGCGTACTTCCTGGGCCGCCGCCCGCGCGTGGTGCATCGCGGTACCTACCTCGTCGAGCCGGTCCTCGAAGAGGTGGCCGTAGACGTCGAGGGTCATCGCAGCCGAGGCGTGGCCCAGCATCTGCTGGACGACTTTGACGTCGGCGCCGGCGGCGATGGCGAGGCTGGCGGCGGTCTGCCGCAGTTGGTGGGGATGCAGCTTGGGCACGCCGATCGCCAAGGCCGCGGCCTTGAATGATCCGCTGAAGGTGCTCACCCTCAGGGGCTCACCGTTGCGGATGCCGGCGAACACCAGGTCGTCGGGTTCCTTGCCTTCGAGGAGGCTCTTCAGCTCCTCGGAGAGGAACGGCGGGATGGGCACCTCGCGGCGTTCGTGGGTCTTGGGCGTGCCCCAGACCAACCCCTTGCCTTGGACGGGCGTGACCGCGGCGATCCTCGCGCGATTCCGCAGCAGGTCCAGTCGCTTGACGCGGAGGGCCGCCATCTCGCCGAACCGGACGCCGGTATAGGCGAGGAACAACACGACCAGCCGATAGGTGTCGTTGCTGCGGGTGTTGTAGGTGGCGTGCCGGCTCGGCGCGGACGGGAAGCCGCACTCGCGTGCGAGCTCGTCCACCTGGTCGTGGGACAGGTAGAGGTGCTCAGGCTTCACCAGCCGGGGCAGGTTGACGCCGCTCGCGACATTGCGAGCCAACCGCCCGTCCTTCACCGCCATGTCGAGGATCAAGGAGAGCACCCGGTGGACCTTTTGAACGGTCGCGGCTGAGGAGTCCCTGGCCAGCTCGCTGATCCACGCCTGAACCTCTCCGTGGGAGACGATGGCCAGCTTGACCCGGCCCCACTTCGGCAGAACGTGCTTGCGCACGATGCCTTCGTATCGCTCGAACGTTGTCGGCTTGACGTGTGCCTGACCAGCCAGCCACCGGCCGGCCCACTCCTCGATGGTGAGCTGGGCCAGCGACGGGTCGACATAGGAGCCCGAGGCCTTTGCGTTCTCCACCGACGCAAGGAACCGTTCGGCGTCGACTTTGCGTTCGAAGCTCCTGCTGCGCTCGACGCCCGCGGGCGTGCGGTAGCGCGCCCGCCAGGTCAACTTTCCGTTGCGCGAGCGCTTCTCGATGTGGGCCATGCCTGATCATCTCTCCTGGGTCCGACACGTCACGGTCTCAGCGCCGGTCCGAGGGAAGGTTCGTCTGTTCGGTGAGCCAGAGGATCAGGTCGGTGCGCCAGTAGCGGACGTGGCGGCCGATCTTGAGGCTGCGGGGGCCGGCGCCGAGGTGTCGCCAGTAGCGCAGGGTGCCCTCGGGGATCCGGAGGAAGGTGCAGGCTTCTTGGAGGGTGAGCATCTCGTCGCCGGCGCTCCTGGTGGGGTCGGTGACCGGGCGGCGGTGGTCGTGGTGGTGGGCGTGGGGGTTGTGGGGTGAGGTGGTCACGGGGTTGCTCCTCGTGGGGTGAGACCCATGTCGGTCCCGAGCCGGCGTTTCCGGCTCACCTAACAGGTGTGCATGGCTTACCAATCGATGATCGGCGATCCTGGTGCGGTGGTGGCGATGACGGTGATCGAGACGGCACGGCGGGCGGCGGGCTTGTCGCAGCGACAGTTGGCGCTGTGGGCCCGGACCCAGCAGTCGTCGGTCTCGGAGTATGAGTCGCGCCGGAAGTCGCCGACCCTGGAGGTGGTGGAGCGGCTCTTGGAGGCCGCCGACTTCGAGCTCGCGATCAAGCCGATCATCGACTTCGACGTTCGCCAAGACCCCGAGATCGGCCAGTACCTGGTGCCCGAGCGGCTGTGGTCCGTGCCGATGCCGGACTGCTTCAGCAAGATCCAGGTGCTGGGCTATCTGTTCCAGTCCCGCACACCCCGGGTGTGGGACCTGTCGGTCGAGGCCGAACGGATCGACTACTACGAGTGGGTCATCGTGCGCGGGACCGCTGAGCTGCTGTTGGACTACGTGGACGGGATCTTGTTGATGCAGGTCTGGGAGCATCTGAACCTCCCGGCCGTGATCCGCGAAACGTGGCAGCCGGTGATCGACGCGGCCACCGCCTCTCAAGACAGGGAGCCGCGCGACCCGGCCGGCTTCAGCGCCTGGCTCGCCACCGAGATCGGCGTCGAGTGGCGCCCAGTGCGCCGGCGCAAGCGGCGTTTCTGACCTCAGATGCCGATCCCGCCACCGGCGGCCGGGACCGGCCGACGCAGTTCCTCCACCGTCTCGTCCACCGTCCGGCCCCGCTTCTGGATGCCGTAGCGGTCGACAGCTTCGATCGCCTGCCGCTTCGCATGACCTGGGCCGAGGTCAGCGCGGTCACGGCCGAACACCTCGACCCACTGCCTGCGGGCGTCATGAAGGGTCTCGGCCACCAGGTGTGCGGTGTTGCCGTCCCGCCCTCTGGTCATCGCGACATACGCCGCCGCGGCACCGGACATGCTCGGGCACATCGGCGCGGGTCAGCAGCCGGGTGCACCGCCCGGCGGCTCGTGCGGTGATGTCCTCGGCGAGCTTGGCCCGGGCGGCGGTATCGGCGAGCAGGCAGGTCTGGGCGAGGAGGACCTCGGTCTTCCCACGGATGTCGGCGGTGTTCCACACCGACCTCTTCGCACCCAGGATCGAGACAACCAGCTCGGCTGCTGCTTCCCGGTCGATCCAACCCGGCCGCGTCCCCGCCAGCGCCACGGCGCCTGTCGGGTCGCGGTAGTCGAGCTCGCGCAGCTCGTCGTTCCAGCGGGCCACGAGCTCGCGTCCGTCTTGGGGGACGACCTTGTCGGGCCGGGCTTGCGCCCATGCCCGCCGGTCCCACCCCTGCCGTAGCCGCGGACCAGGCTCCTCGCCGGGATGCTCGCCCCGCCAGGCGGCCTCGTACCGGTCGACGTTGCGGCGGATCTGCGCGGTCCGGGCACTGAACCCACCCACGAACGGAACCAGCTCGCGGATCTCGCTGGACTCCGGGTCCAGCGTCATCCCGTGCGCTGCGAGCACCGCACGGAACCGCGGATCGCTCGCGACCGCAGCGTGGCCGATCCCGTTGATCGCCTCGATCATGTCGCGGACCCCGACCGAGTGCAGACCCCGCCACCCGCCGGCCGCCCAGACCCGGGCGTTGATCTGGAGGTGCAAGTGCCGGTGCGGGTCGCCGGCCCGCGACGTGTAGTGCCGGATCACCGCAGCCTCGACCTGCTCCACCGGGACCTGGACCTGTCGCCCGCGGGGCCCTACTCGGGTGGTCGCGTGCTGGGCGACCCAACCGACGATCTCGACGGCGGCCTGGTCCTGGGCTTGATCCAACGCGGCCGAGATCTCCGGATGCAGGGCCGCGGCCACGGACCAGGTCTTCGGGCCGTTGACGACCACCTCGACGAACCGCAGCGCGTTCGCATCGTCGCGGACCCGACCCTTCTTCACACCGGTGTCGATGTCGATGCCGGCGACCCATCGCTCGTAGGTCTTACCGTCCATCGGCCCCCCTGCTCGACCCCGTCCTGGGCCCCTGTCAGCCGGACCGCGACGCCGGTGCCCTCGGCCAGGTAGTAGTCATCCGCCCGCGACCGATCCCGCTCGACATAGGCACGGGCAGCCTTCGCCGCGCCCCAGTAGAACTTCACCCCACCATGCATGTCAGCACCCCGAGCACCCCCAGCACCTCGAATCAGTCGGTCCACGACGTCCGTCGACAACCAACGAACCCCTAGAAATGACGCGAGGCCGCCCCACCACGGGCGCCCCAGCCACGAACCTTCGTAGCATGCGTGCCGCTATAAAGGCAGAGGTGAAAGGGCGGATCAAGGCTGGTATCGGAGAAGATTCTGGAGACCGTGAAGAGTCAACGATGGTCGGTCAAAGCGGCCAGGAGCTCGGGTGTGTGGGTGAAGGGCGCACGACGTGATGGAGCCTCACAGGAGCGGAACGTGCTGGACCTGAACCGGGTCGACGGTCAAGTCCGCGGGGGTGGTGTACGAGGTTTGATCCCTCGGTTGGGCGTGTCGTTCAGGCCGTGAGGGCCTGGAGTTCGAGGTCGGTGCTCACCTCCTCTGCGTGCTGGGTGTCGACGGCTTGAGCGCGGGCGAGGACATCGAGTCCGAGGTAGCGGCGGCCTTCGGCCCACTCGTCGTGCTGCTCGGCCAGGACGGCGCCGACGAGCCGGATGATGCTGGGCCGGTCGGGGAAGATCCCGACGACGTCGGTGCGGCGGCGGATCTCGCGGTTGAGGCGCTCGTTGGGGTTGTTGGACCAGATCTGGCGCCAGACCTCCTTGGGGAACGGCGTGAAGGCGAGGATGTCGGCGCGGGCCTCCTCGAGGTGGTCGGCGACGGTGGGGAGCTTCTCGGCCAGGGCGTCGACGACACGGTCGAACTGGGCGTGCACGCCCTCGGCGTCGGGCTGGTCGTAGATCGAGTGCAACAACGCTTTGACCCACGGCCACGACGACTTCGGTGTCGCGGACATGAGGTTCGCGGCGTAGTGAGTCCGGCAGCGTTGCCAGGCCGCACCCGGGATGGTCGCAGCTATCGCGGCGACCAGGCCAGGGTGGGCGTCGCTGGTCACGAGCTTCACCCCGGACATGCCGCGGGCGACCAGGTCGCGGAAGAAGGCGAGCCACCCGGCGCCGTCCTCGCTGGTGGTGACCTGCACGCCCAGGATCTCGCGGTGTCCGTCAGCGTTGACACCGGTCGCGACCAGCACGTGCACCGGCACCACCCGGCCGCCCTCGCGGACCTTCAACACCAGCGCGTCGGCAGCCACGAACGTCAACGGCCCGGCGTCCTCGAGCCGGCGGGTGCGGAACTGCTCGACCTGCTCGTCGAGCTCGCGTGCCATCACCGAGACCTGGGACTTCGACAGGCCAGTGATGCCGAGGGTCTGCACCAGCTTGTCCATCCGACGGGTCGAGACACCGAGCAGGTAGCAGGTCGCCACCACGCTCGTCAGCGCACGCTCGGCTCGCTTGCGGCGCTCCAGCAGCCACTCGGGATACAGGCTGCCCTGGCGGAGCTTGGGCACAGCAACGTCGAGGGTGCCCACGCGCGTGTCGAGGTCGCGGTGGCGGTAGCCGTTGCGGGAGTTGACTCGCTCCGGGGTCCGCTCGCCGAACCCGGCGCCGCAGACCGCGTCGGCCTGCGCGGACAGCAGCGCGTTCACGAACGTCGTGAGCAGCTCGCGCATCAGGTCAGGGCTCGCCTGGGACAGCTGCTCGTCGAGGAAGCGGGCAGGGTCGATACTGGGTACAGCGGTCATCGTCGTGGTTCCTTCTTCGAGTCGGTTTTCGCAGATCACTCGAAGGATCCACCCGGTGGCCGCGCCTACGTCGGAGGCACGCGCTCACTCAGGTCCGTCGTACACCACTCTGCTGGACTCCACTGGGTCGACATCGAGGTCATCGCAACCGCATTGGCAGACCAGGCCGACGGTGAGCACCAATGGCTGATCGACCCCGCCACCGGAGACCTGTTCATCTGGACCTGTGACACCGGAATCGACGGTCACAACCCCGTCGAGCTCGAAGACCTGGACCTCATCGCGATCGATCCCATCCCCTCCTATGTCTGGTACCAGGACATGGTCGACTTCGCGGAGAGGATCAGCGACCAAGGATGAGCGAGCGACTGTCCCGGGCCCTGGAGGGGCGAGGGGCGTTCGGTCGATTCAAGAACCAGATCTACCAGCATCCCGAGCTGATCGCGCCCTGCAGACCTTGCGCGACGCCCGCGCGCGGCTCCGGGCCGTCGGATGGCTCCTCGACCAAGAACTCATCAACCCCACGGCCGCAGAGAAGTACTTCGACAGCCACCGCGACCCACAACTCCCCTGAACTCCAGCGCTGACCACTTCGAGCAACCCGCCAGCATCTGAATGGCGGCCCGGAAGCAGCGTCCCGGGAAGTCCGAGCCGGCTGCCGAAGCACTCTCATGCCTGCGGACGGGGCACCCGGACAGAATGCTCTAGGTCCCCTTTTGTGCGCCGTTCAATCGGGTGCCCTGCGCAGGTTCGCCTCGGGAGACGGTCGGCCTGGAGCTCGGCGCGACGGCGATGGCGCGTCAGCACTCTGACCACGTGTACCCGGGGCAGCAGATTCGTCGCGGTCTGATCAGCGGGGCGGGCCTCCGTGCGTTGCCAGTTCATCTTCCCGACACTGTGTCGGATAAGATGCCGACGACATGTCGGCAAACTTCAGGAGTACCCCCGTGCTGTCTCCCCGACCCACCAACCGGTGGGTGGCCCTCGGCGTGATCACTGTCGGGGTGGCGCTGATCATCATGGACGCCACCATCGTCAACGTCGCCGTCCCGACGGTGATCCGGTCGCTGTCCCTGACCACGGCGGACGCCGAGTGGCTCGGCTCGGCCTACGCGCTGACGTTCGGGGCCTTCCTGCTGACGTTCGGCCGACTCGGTGACCGAGTGGGCCGACGCTCGATGTTCCTGTGGGGGATGACACTCTTCGCGCTGGCCAGTGTCGTGGTCGGCTCGGCGATGTCCTCGCAGATGCTGATCGGCGCCCGGCTGGTGCAGGGCATGGGCGCGGCGATGATCATGCCGGCCGGGCTCTCGACGGTGAATGCTCTCTTCGCCGGCAGGGAGCGTGGCATCGCCTTTGCCGTCTGGGGCTCGACGATCGGTGGGATGGCCGCCGTCGGCCCTCTGGTGGGGGGCTGGCTGACGACGGACTTCTCGTGGCGCTGGTCGTTCTGGCTGAACATCCCGATCGCTCTCGGGGTGATCGCGGTCGGCCTGCGTCGTCTGCCCGAGACCGCCGAGGGCGAGCACGACGGCCTCGACCTCGTCGGGATGCTGCTGGCCGCGACCGGGATGGGCGCCCTGGTGTTCTCCCTGATCGAGAGCCAGCGGTACGGCTGGTGGCACGGGTCCGACGGCTCTGCATCGCCGATCCCCTGGGTCCTGTTGCTGAGCCTGGTCCTGCTGACCGCGTTCGTCCTGCTGGAGGTACGCCGTCGCCGGGCCGGCCTGGCTGTGATGCTGGACGTCGGCCTGCTCGGCTACCCGTCATACCGCTGGGGCAGCATCGCCGCCCTGATCGTGGCCTTCGGCGAGTTCGGCCTGCTGTTCACCCTGCCCCTCCTCCTGCAGGGGGCCCTGGGTTACTCCGCCCTCGACACCGGTTGGGGGATCCTCGTGCTGGCCGTCGGGACCTTCCTGGCCTCCGGGATGACGCCGCAGCTCACCCGTCGACGCGGTGGACGTTCCGTGGTCCGGATCGGGCTCGGAGTCGAGGCGGTCGCCGTCGGGGCCCTGGCCCTGACACTCGGCCTCCATCAGCACTGGTGGGTGATCGCGGCCTGGCTCTTCCTCTACGGACTCGGGGTCGGGATGGCCACCGCCCAGCTCACCTCAGTCGTCCTGGTCGACGTCCCCGTGGTGATGAGCGGACAGGCGTCCGGGCTGTTGTCCACGTTCCGTCAGGTCGGCTCCGCCCTCGGGGTCGCCGTCCTCGGCGCGCTGCTCGTGGCCGGACTCGGCACCGGCACCGCCTCCCGGCTCGACGCCCAAGGAATGCCGCCGGAAGCGGCGCACCAGGCCGTGGTCGCCGTACGCGAGTCGGACGGCGCAGTGATCCCCCAGCTCGCCGCGGACCCGAGCACGGCCCCTGTGGCCCACGCGGCCGCCGAGGCTCTGGTCGCCTCGAGCCGAGTGGTGACCGCCGCTGCCAGCCTGCTGCTGCTCCTCGGACTGCTGGTCACCCTCGCTCTTCCCGATGCCGGCCGCGGCGCGGACAGGAACGAGCAGGTCGAGCCGGAGGAGGATGAGCCGGCCGAGGGCGAGATCGGCTCGCGCCCCGAGCCGACCCCCGACCCTGCGTGAGAGGAGACCGACGATGCCGAAGATCTCCGCGGCCACCGTCGCCGAGCACCGGGCCCAGCAACGACAGGCCCTGCTCGACGCCGCCGCACGGCTCATCACCACCTCTGATGCGACTGGCCTCTCGCTGCGCCAGATCGCCGCAGAGGCCGGGGTCTCGCGGACCAGCGTCTACGACTACTTCCCCTCCCTCGGCGAGCTGCTCGCCGCCCTCGCCCTCGACGCCTTCCCCGCCTGGACCACTCGGCTCGAGGGCGCAGTGTCCCGAGCCCGCACGCCCTCGACCAAGGTGGCCGCCTACGTACGCGAGACCCTCGCCCTCATGGCCTCGGGCGAGCACCGGCTGGCGATGACGCTCGGAGAGCTCGAAGTCTCCGCCGAGACCCGGGCCCGGCTCGCAGACCTGCACAGCGCCCTCGTGGAACCGCTCCGCGAGGCCCTGAATGCCGCCGGCCATGAGGGCGGAGCCGGCGACCCCGAGGTGCTGGTCCCCTTGGTGTACGGCACGCTCAATGCCGCCATGCAGCTCCTCGACCGCGGCGTGGACGCGCAACATGTCACGCGCACCACGACGGCATTCGTATCCCGAGCGCTGGCAGCGCAGTCGTAACCAGTCCCAACGCCGCGGTGCCCTACCGGAAGCCACGCGTCTCGGCTCGCGTCATCGCGCCGCCTCAGCGCCCGCGCCGACCCGCCGGGAATCGGCGGCGTCTCGCCTGGCCCTCACCCGTGCCACCCGGCACTCGCCCAACGCACTCATCTGCCGATGAGCGGTAAGCAATCCCTGCTCGACGGATCGGGTCCCAGCCGCGCTATGTCCACTTCAAGCAGCGGCAGCTGCCGGTTTCGCTGGCTCATCTGAAGGATCGCATCAACGCAGGTCGCCGCCGGATGGCGCTGGACCGCCGCGGTCTACACGACCACACGCCGATCCTCAACGTGGGCACCAGCCCGGGCTGCGGGAGTGGCCGAAAAGGTCATTCCCAGGCGAGCAGCATTCCACTACGAATGATTAGGTCACAATGCCCACCCTTATTGGAGCCCACCATGTCCGGTATCCACGGACGCACCATCCCAGTCCTACTTGCCGCTCTGGTCCTGGTCGGCGGCGCCAACATCGCCGCTTACGCAGCCAACGGCAAGCCGTTCCTGCTCGGGGGCAGCAACTCCGAGACCAAGCCCGCAGCCCTGAAGAACACCGGATCCGGGCCAGCACTCTCACTCACAAGCAGGTCCAGCTCGGCGTCGCTGGCGGTGTCGTCTAGCAAGGTCGTCAAGCACCTGAACGCCGCCATGGTCGATGGCCTCAACAGCTCACAACTGAAGGCGCGGGACTACCGCTACGTACTGCCGAACGTCGGGCCGTTCTCGACGTTCACCGACGTCTCGTTCCCAGGACTGCCCAAAGGCCTGTACCTCATGAACTACTCCATCACGGTCATACACGGGAACACGGCCAGCTGCTGGTTCCACGGAGCCACCGCCCACCCAGCATTCGCGTTTAGCGCCATGCCCGGAGCGACGACCGATGGGGCCAGTGGCTCGGCCGTGCTCGACTCGCGCGGATCGAAGGGCCCGATCACGATGACCTGCAACGGCACCTCGTTCAGCTTCTACTCCACCGCCACCGACATCGAGTCAGTCGTGAACTTCGTCAGCCTGGGCTCGGTCACCGACAAGTCTGCCGGCACCAGTCCAACTCCTTAACGGTCCCAGGAACGACCGAGCATCTATCGCCGGCTGACCGCACCGTCCAAGCGCACTCATCTGCCGATGAGCGCGCGTCACCTCGCGCTTGCTAGTACCGCGTGGCTGTGTCGCGCCCGCTCATGTCCTGGGGCATGGGCGGGCGCGACCGCCGGTGTTCAACGAGTGAGAAGGGAGGAACCGCCGGTGCGGGTGGCAGGCCCGGTCGAACCGTTCGTGACGTGGTCGACCTTGGTTAGGGTTACGGTGCTGACCACCTGGCCGGCGGCCACGACGGCCGTCGCCGAGTTGCATTGGAGCACCGGAGCTTGCCCGGCGTGAACGGTCAACGGCCCGGTGGCGGACGCCACCGCGTATGTCCCGTTGCTAGCGCCGTAGGCGATCACTTGGTCGGCCGTCGTGGTGTCACCGATCAAGCAGACCATCGGAGTGGACGTTGCAGTACTCGCGCCGATGTCGAACGACGCGGTGTACTTGCCCGCCGGCACGCCCTGCAGCGCGAGCCCAAAGGGGATGGCTGTACTGCCCGGGACGACGAAACTGCGCGTGTTGTTCTGCAGCGACTGGCCATTGAGACCGTCGACCTTGTCGGCGTTGAGGTTCTTGACGAGTTTCTTGCTGGTGACGGCCAGCGGCGGTGAGTTCGCGCCGGTCTTCAGCTTCAGCGCCGGACCGCTCCCGGACTTGGTCACCGTGGCGGTCTTCGATTCGCTGTTGGAGTGACCCAACAGCAGGGGGTGTCCGTTGGCCGCATAGGCCGCGAGATTGGCTCCGCCGACCAGGAGCGTGGCTGCGAAGAGGACGGGCAGGACACGCCCACGAACGGGATTCATACTCGGTTTTCTCTTCAAGTCTGCGGGGGCCAGGGTTGGGACCGCCCAGCCATCGTGGCGAACCTCCAAGCCCCTGGCTAGACATCCGGTCAACAAGCGGCCAGCGGACCCCTGACACATCGCGCGCAGCGCCCCCAACCGCCGCACGACTTGGCCTATGGCCGGGCCACCGCACTCTCATGCCTGTCAGTACGGCATAGCGTCCGCTCATGCCGGTGGTCAAGGCGCGCTCATGCCGGCGGTCGCCCCTCGGAGGAAGCTTCTGAACGCCTCTTGGTCGTCGCGAAGTTCGGAAGCAGGCTCTCGGAAGCGTCTCGCTCTGCCCTCGACTCGGCCGAGGATGGCCGGTGTCGACCGGGACAGGTCATGACGTTGTCCTCTACACCCTTTCGGATCTGTTTGATGGACTGGGTCTCTCGGCCGGGGTGTGGGGCGGGGGTGGCGACATGAGTCAGGTCTTCGGACGGGTCGGAGCAGTCGTGTGCGCGGCGACGGCGACGGTGGCGACGGTGGCGACGTTGGTGGTGCCGGTTCGTGGTGATGCGGTGGACGGGCGCTATGCGAGCGTCGCCGCAGGCTGGACCGTGCCGAAGGTGCTGGGCACGACGCCCGCGAACTTTGGGTACACGTCCCTGGTCGCCTCGCCTAACGGTGATCTCACCGTGTTGTGGACCAAGCCGCACGGCATGGTTTCGCGGACCCTGCGAGCCGGTGGGAGATGGACGTCCCCGTCACCGTTGCGGGGATCTGGGGAGGCTCAGAGGCTAGGCTCCGATGCGCGGGGGAACCTGACCGCGCTGTTCACGGCACAGGACCAGGGCGTCGTGATGGCGGCCACCAAACGACGCGGCGGCCCCTGGTCGGCCCCGCAACGGATCTCATCGATCCCCCGTCGCGGTGGCTGTCGCGTCCATCCCTTCTTCCAGTCGCTGGCGGTCAGCCCGCGCGGGTCAGCGGTCGCCGCGTGGGTGATGATCAGCGAGGACTGTGTGGTTCGGGAGCCTGTCGAGGTGAGCTACCGGCCGCCTGGCGGTCACTGGAGGCACTGGCTGGTGCTGGCTTACGGCTCCAGCGTGGAGGGGGTGGCGTTCTCGCCTCGTGGCCGGCCGATGGTTCTCCTCAGTGGGAAGACCCTCCGGGTGCTATGGCGCACATCGCGCGGGTGGCAGCAGGCGGGGGACGCGGTCGCAGGCCGCGTGGAGGGTGCCGGGCTAGCTGTCGGGCCGCATGGGCATCTGGTCGTGGTCATGGAACGTCACGTCCGCACGGGCGGAGTCGCGTCCCATCAGATTCTCGGCAGCCGGTGGGTCGGCGGGCACTGGACCGTCCCTGTGGAGATTGCCCAGGAGACGACACCGGGTAGCGGCGGCCTGGCGGTCGGTGTCGACGCGTTCGGGACCGCTACCGTCTTGTGGACGAGTGAGGCCGTCCGCGTGGCCAGGTGGCGGGTCGCTCACACACCGTCCAGTCCCCGGACGCTTCTCGCCCACGACGGGTGGGCACCCCTCCTGCGCGTGGCTGGGGGTGGTGCCGCCACGGTCCTGGTCGAACGCGTCACTGATGGTTGGAAGACGCGACTGGTCGCGTTCTCCCGGGGCGCGCATGGGAGCTGGTCCCAGGCTGAGGCGGTGAGTCGTCGTCGGCTCGTGTCCACCTACGTATCGGAAGCTCTCGATATCAGCTATCACGGACGGGCTTTCGTGTCCTGGGCGGACAACGGCGACGCCGGGCCCACTGCGGTGCGCTTGGCTTCCCACCGGTAGCGCTCGCGACCGGAATCGGGGCGACTGGATCGCAGGGGTGATCTCAGGAGCGGCCAGCCGATGCGCACGTAGCCCAAGGCGCGCCGATCCCGACGCAGGCTCATGGCTCCGGGGGTTCTCTCCTCACCGAGCCGCGACCAGAACCGCCACTCCGACGAGGACGAAAGCCGTGAGCGCCCCTGTCGCTCCGAGGAAGACACGGCCACTTCGGGTCCGGAAGGCATCTGCTCGTTCGCGGTCACCCCGCCGATCTGCTCTCACCGCCCGAACGGTGAGGGAAAGCCGGTAGACGACATACGCGAGGCAGCAGGCGAGAACCACGATTCCGACCCACACGTGGCGATAGTAGGAGCGGCGGGCGCGACCTACCTCTGAAACACACTCACATGCCGCATAGCGATCGCTGCGGCCATCCGGATCATGCCGCAGCCATGGGGGGATTCGGCGCTGCTGGCTAGTCCCGGTCTTTCATGACGGTGGCCGGAGTCGTGTTGGGGCGGCGTGATCGGGTGGGCTCGTGTTCGGAGTGATCGTGGGTACGGCGGTGGGCCGGCTGGCGCTGCCGGGCTGCGGTTCTCCGGGTGATGCTGTCGTGGGCGGACGGGACTGGTCAGGCTGGTTGCGGGGTGGCGGCGATGTTGGCGAATACGGCGACGATCGCGGCGGCCCGTGGCCAGGACTCGGGGATGCGCAAACGACGTCGGCGGCTGCTGTGCGTGAGTCGCGCCGGCGTGTGGAGGAACCGGTAGCGCAGCGCTTTCGGCTCGCAGCTGGCTAGGACGGCCGCGTCGCCGACGCAGCCCAACAGACGCGTCCAGGCGACAAGGTCGGCCGCGATCTGGACGAGCATCAGCCAGGTCTGGCTGATGTCGAACTCCCGCGACGGGAACCGGCCCAGGCCGGAGTCCTTGGCGTGCCGGATCCGGTCCTCAACCCGGGCATGAGCCCGATGGCGAGCCTCGAGGAACGCGAGCTGTCCGACCGTGGTGTTGGTGACGAAGGCCTGATATCGGTAGCCGTCGCGTTCCTCGAACAGCGACAGTTGGGCACCCGGATGAGGCCGCTCCCTGCGGACGATAACGCGCATCCCGTCGGGCCACTTGGCCAGCACGGATGTGAGGATGAGCCCGGTCAGCTCGGCGACGTCGCCGCCCTCACGGATGCCGCCGTCGGCATCGAGTGCCGGCGTCCAGACCTTCGCAGGCACCAGGTCGATGGCGTCGCGGAGCTTCTCGGTGATCGCGAACCCGACCGAGTACTCCACGCTCCTGCCGCGGACCTTGCCCTGCTCGGTGAGCCAGTTCAACAGCCCATGGGAGGCGCCCGCGCCGTCGGACCGGATCAGGAGCCTCTTGCGGTGGGTGGCCGGGATCTGGGCGATCGCATCGGTGAGCACCTCGATGTGGTCGGCGGTGGTATTCGACCCGGCGTTTCCCGCGCGGAGCTTGCCGGCGAGGAACTCGGTCGTGTTGTCGCACCAGACCCCGATCGGGTGGAACCCGAAGGTCCGCTTGAACGTGGGGCCGCGTTCTCCTTCTCGCTGTGGGTGACCACGACCGTCGCGTCGACCTCAAGCACGACGACGTCACCGAGGTCGGCGCCAGCGACCCGGCTGACCGGCACACCGTCGGGCAGTTGCGACCAGACGTAACGACGAACCCGCGCCCGCGCTGCGGTGATCTTCTTCAACCGTCTCGCAGTGACCTCGTCCAGAGTGCGCCACACCGTCGGCGCAGACGCGACCGGCCCGAGCACACCGGCCTGGTGGCGCAGCACGTCGATGTCGGCGATTGCCTCCCCGCCATCGGCGAGCACCACCGCGACGTCGGCCAGCCCCGGCCACGGTCATGACCAGGCGTGAAGTTGCGGCGAGTCATCGCCTTGGACAGCTCGACCGTGAGACCGGTCCGGTCGGCCAGGAGCCGGGTCGCGACGCTGCCCGCGTGCGCGACCACGCCGACACCATCAGCGGACACGGACAAGCCCGCGGACCACGAAGTACGCTTCACCTACGGAGTGCCTTCCAGCTGGGGAACTTGAACCTTCGACAAGTCCAAGAATCCCAAGCAGGAAAGGCACTCCCGTGCTTCTACACGCCCCTCAGCCCGCCGAGCCGTGAACGATCCGGGCTAGGCGGATGGACGACCGAGCAATCTCGTCGTCATTCGATTCTCGACCGAAGCCCCTCACATTTATTCGGCCTGGTCCGATACTGGGACACATCGTCACTCCATCGCCTGCGGAAGGCCCCGTGAACAAGCAGAAGATCCCAGGCGTGAAGGACGCGAAGCGACCGTGGATCACGGCCCGGACCTACGCCGTCCTGGTCATCGTCGCACTTGTGGTCTTCGCTGTGGCGGGGCTGGTGATCTCCCGGCTCCACTACCACGATGCGCGCTCCGACGCGATCAACTTCGACCTCGTGTCCCCAGGCGACCGACCCTGCGTCTACGACCCGGACACTGAGGAGATGACGATCCGCACCCACCTCGACGCCACCACGGTCAATAGCACCGAGGTCGTGCTCAGGGCCGGCGTACACAACACCAACACCGAGCGCGTCGTCGCCAAGACCGCGAAGACGATCTACGTCCAGGGCCACGACGAGGCCGACTACACCTTCGTCGTCGCCGTCTCGAGGACAGATCACGCCGACGGCGCTACCGCCTGTTTCGTCGAGGACAGTTACTAACTCACTCCATCCCCCAAGAGCGCGGGACCGGGATATGTCGGAACCCGAACACGAGAACGATGGCTGGCGCGCTCTTCTGCCGCAGATAGCGTTCGCAAGGGGGTCTGTTCGGTACAGACCTATAGGTCCAGACCGGGTCCGGGAGGTTCCCGACGGATGGCCCCGGGCTGCGGCATTTCAGGCTCCCGGGTTGCTCGTGGTGCTCGTGGTGCTGGTATCGCCGAGCCAGGCCCGGCGATACCTTCTGGTGCTGGCGTCTTGCTCTCCGGGGTGGCACCTTGGCCGCGGTGAATCCGGTTGAGCATCCGGGATGCGTCCTGCGCCAGTAGCGCGACCTCTTGGTCGGCGTCGTGGCCGTCGAGGATGAACTCCAGCGCTGCGGGGTCTGTGTAGTAGCGGCGGATGTGGTCCTCGAGCTGGGCCGGGGTGGCGTCGGTGAGGCCGAGTCGTGAGGCCAAAGCGATGATGTCGTCGGCGTCCTTGGCGCGCTGGGCGATGAGCTTGGTCGCGAGCAGGAACCCGTCCTCGGCGTAGGTGATCCGAAGTCCCGGTTGTGCGGGAGGGTCCAAGACCTTGTCGGGGAGAGGCGGCATCCACATGGCCGCGTTGGCATTGAGCCAGCTCGCTGAGAGACCTTCTTGAACCGCGAGTACCCGGGCCTCCTCGATCACGGCCTGGTCGCGGGTCAGGGCGTCGACATCGGCGGTCAGTCGGCCGACGCGGATCCCGGTGGCGGCGATGGCCGCGCCACCGACCACGAAGACTGCGGCTGCGACACCACCGTCGCGCAGCCGGGCATCCAGCTGCGCCAGCAGGTACTCGACCTGGTCGGCGTCGAACTCGTCGACGCCGGGCCTTCTCGCGGGCGGGTTCATGCGGTGACCAGGTCACGCTGGGGCACGAAGATGTTGCGTTCGCGTAGCCATTCGGGAGTCAGGGCCTCGACCCGCTCACGACTCAGGAACGGATGGTCTGGCATCCACGGTTCTGCCAGCGGAGCACGGTCCGCGGCCCAGGACGGCGGCGTCAACCCTGCCTGCTCGAACGCGTGCATGACCACTGCTGCCAAGAAGGTGTCCCACCCGGGGTCCCCGACGCTTCCCGGCGCGGCTTCCCAGGCCGCCAACAGCTCCGCCCTCTCCGGGTCGTCTTCGGCGAGGATCGAGGCAAGATGATCGCGGCCTTGGAGCAGCATCCGCCAGGTCCATGCGAGGTCGCCAGACAGGTAGTGCTCCCGCATTGCTGCCGCTGTGGTAGGTGCCGACATCAGTCCTCTGGCGGCCGCGGCACCCAGACCGCGACCCAGCCGGATACCGCGCACCAGGAAGTGCGCGGAAGGGCGAGTCTCGCCGGTCAGGTAGGTCGATAGGCGCGCGGGTGAGGTCCCCATCGCTCGAGCGAACCCAGCCTGGGACAAACCGCTGGACTCCACCGCGGACCGAAGAAGGCCCATGACCTCACGGGTGTCCCAGTCCAACGTGCGCTCCACCCGACCATAATACCATTATCGGATTAGATAATCACCCACGGCGGACGGGTGCCGCTAGTAAGAGCTGGACGGTCCTGGGGCCTCCTGGCTGTCGTACTGACTGACCTGCATGTTCATCGATCCTCAACCAGGACCCACGCTCCGTCAGTCGTACTCTCAAGGCGGTAGCGCCGGTTCGAATCCGGTCGGGGGTACCAGTTCTCCTCACTCTGTCTCGCGCCGCCTCCGCTGGTTGAGGAGGCGCGCCAGCGCCGTCTCGAAACCACACGGACAGGACACAGCTGACCTCTGCGAGAGCGGCGACCAGCACGCGAGGCGGCCCTCTGATCCGAGCGACCGGATCTAGGGTGGGGCGTCGGTGTGAGGGAGACGGAGCCCTCCGGGCCAGGGGCAGGGGCCAGATGTCTGTGGAGGAGTCCGGGCGAGCGGCGCCGGCTGAGACGAACCGCCGGCTGATGGTGCTGCTGGCGATGGCGATGTTCGTCCTGGTCGTCGACACGTCCTTGATGAACGTCTCCATCTCCGCCGTGATCGACGACCTGCACACGACGGCGAGCGGTGTGCAGTCCGCCATCGCGCTCGAGGCGCTGATCTCTGCGGCGTTCATCCTGATCAACAGCAAGGTCGGCGACCTGATCGGCCGCAAACGGGCCTACGTCCTCGGACTGCTCGCCTACGCGGTCGGCGCCTTGGCGATGACGCTGGCCAAGGACCTGGTCGCCGTGGTCGTCTTCTGGGCGATCATCGGCGGGCTCGGCGCCTCCCTGCTCCTGCCGGCCATGCAGTCGCTGATCCACGGCAACTTCGCCGGCACGGCACAGCGGCAGGCCTATGCACTGGTGGGGGCCGCGGCTGCCATCGCCGCCGCCATCGGGCCGCTCCTCGGAGGCTTCCTCACGACCTACCTGTCGTGGCGGGTCGGCTTCGGGCTCGAGGTGGTGATCATCGCGATCGTGCTCAGCCAGATCCGACTGGTCCACGACGTCCCCTACACCGGTTCGCGCAGCATCGACGTCGTCGGCGCGGTGATGTCGGTCGTGGGCATGGGCGGCGTCGTGCTCGGCATCCTGGTGTGGCAGGAGGGTGGGGAGTACGTCGTCCTGCTCATGGTGGTCGGGGCCCTCACCCTCGTGGCGCTGGGGCGCTGGCTGCTCCGCCGCAAGCGCAGCGGGGAGTCCGCACTGATCGACCCCGACCTGTTCCGGCACCCGAACTTCACCGCCGGCATCACCGGCCAGATGCTCCAGCAGATCTTGCTCGGTGGGGCGATGATCGTGCTGCCGCTGTTCTTCCAGATGACGCTGGAGTACAACGCGATGCAGGCCGGGCTCTCGTTGGCGCCCTTGTCCCTGACCATGTTCGCCGCCGCCCTGGTGGCAGGGAAGAAAGCCGGGAAACGACGTTCGGCCACGATCATCCGGGCCGGGTTCCTGTTGTCCAGCCTCGGTATCGCGGGGATCATCCCGCTCGTGCCGCGGGTCGACAGCGGTTGGTGGCTGGTCATCCCTCTGGTGGTCACCGGCGCGGGTCTGGGCCTGCTCGTATCCCAGCTCAATAACTACACCCTCGCGCCGGTCGAGGAGGAACGCGTCAGCGAGGCCGCCGGCGTCAACTCCGCAGCGGGGTCCTTCGGTCTGTCGTTCGGCCTCGCCATGGGCGGCGGCATCATGCTCGCCGCCCTGTCGGTCAGCTTCACCCACCTGACCGACAACAGCGAGGTGATCCCGCGCGCGGAGAAGCAGCAGATCTCCGCCGCGCTGGAGGACGACGCCGAGGTGATGAGCAACAGCCAGCTGGCCGAGCAGATCACCGGGCAACCGGCTGCGGTCGAGGCCGAGGTCGTCAGGATCAACAACGACGCACGCAACCTCTCCCTCCAGATCGCCCTCCTCGTACCGCTGCTCGCGGGAGGACTCGGCTTCGTCAACTCCCTGCGGATGGTCCGACTGCCTGACATCAAACCCTCCGCCGCGGCCGAGCAGGCCGGTCTCGGCTAGTCCTGCTCGGCCACCTCGGGCTGGGTCGGGTTCCCCGACGAGGACTGAGCCCCGACGTCCGGCCCGGTCGCCGCGGGTCGCGCGGAGGACCTCAGCCGCTGACTGCGGCTCGGACCCGTTCGATCATGTCCTTCTCCCGCTGGCTCACCTGCTCGGCGCCGAAGCCCATGAAGCCGCCTTCCTTGGCCGCATCAGCGGCAGCCTGGGCCGACTGCACGAGCCACTGCCCGAACGCGGCGGTCTCGTCGGCGTCGGCCTTCGCCGCGACCAGCTCCCGCACGCTGCGGAGCTCGTCGACGACCTGCTCGCCCGGCGGACGGTCACCTTCGGGCTTGAACCCCTTCAAGGGGTTGTGACGCTGCTGGGCCATGGCCTGGGGGTCGAGGGCCACCTCGGCGAGGAGCTGCTGCCGGCTCGGCGGGTTCGTGGCCGCCTTGATGCTCGCCATCGACTCCTTGGCAGCCTCGATCGGGCCACCCGGGTCGGCCAGGGTGATCGCCATGCCCGCCATCAGGGGGGCGCGCACGATCCGCGCCCACTCCTGCTCAGCGAAGTCGTTCTTGGTCGTCACGAGATCGTCTCCTTCTTGCTGGCAGTCGCGTCCCGAGGCCGCTGGATCGCGGTTCGCCTGCCACGGTAGCCCGCGTCGCGACGCCACCGGCGGGCGAGGGTTCGTGACGCCCGGGTAGCGTCGGCCAACGTGAGCCGAGCCCGTGCCGCCGCGATGGCGGCGACTCTCGCGATGCTGGTGGCGGGTTGCGGCTCGGGAGGCTCCACGCCGCAGGCGACCGGGACCCGCAGCGCGGCGCCGACGCAGCCCCCGGCGTCCAGTACCGCGAGCACCCGAGCCCCCAAACCCACTCCCACCCCGAAGCCGACGCACGCGTCGGCGACGACCTCCGGCATCTCGAAGCTGCTCGTGTTCGTGGTGGAGAACCACTCCGCGGCCGAGATGCGCGACCAGATGCCGTTCACCCAGGCCCTAGCCACGCGCTTCGGCGACGCGACGGACTATCGCGCGATGACCCACCCGTCCTTGCCCAACTACCTCGCCATCGCCGGCGGCTCGACGTTCGGAGTCACCGACGACAACGACCCGTCGGCCCACCCCGAGCCCGGGCCCTCGGTGTTCGGCGCGGCACTCCACGCCGGACTGACCGCGCGGGTCTACGCCGACTCCATGCCCTCGGCCTGCTTCCCGACGTCGTCGGGGGAGTACGCCGTGCGCCACAACCCCTGGACCTACTTCCCGTCCGAGCACGCCCAGTGCGCGGCATACGACGGCACGATGGCCGCCCTCGGGCCGGACGTGCGCGCGGGGCACCTGCCGAATGCCGGGATGGTGATCCCCGACGTGTGTCACGACGCCCACGACTGCTCGCTCGCCACTGCGGACGCGTGGCTGCGCCAGGAGGTGGGCCTGGCGATGTCGGGGCCGGACTACCGCGCAGGGCGGCTCGCGATCGTGGTCACCGCCGACGAGGACGACGGCAGCCAGGGCAACACCGTGCTCACCGTCGTCGTCCACCCCGGTCAGCACGGCGACGTGGTCACGACTCCGCTGTCGCACCTCTCGCTCAGTCGGCTCTACACCGAGGTGCTCGGCGTCCCCCCGCTGCGCGGGGCGGCGACCGCACCGTCGATGGCGGCGGCGTTCCACCTGCCACTGGCCAGGCCATAGGTCCTGACTTGCTCGGCGTTCGGCACCCGGGGTATCTCGCCGGCCGCGGAGTTCCCTAGGATCGGGCCATGTCCTCCACCGCGCTCGTCCCGTCGCTGGTCCGCCCGAGCAACCGTGTTGCGGCGCTCGTCGCTGACGTGGTCCTCGTCGCGCTGGGGGTGACCCTGATCGCGCTTTCTGCGCAGGTGGTCTTCTACCTGCCCTGGACGCCGGTCCCGATCACCGGCCAGACGTTCGGAGTGCTGCTGATCGGTGGGGCCTACGGCGCGACCCGCGGCTTCGCGACGCTCGCGAGCTACCTCGTGGTCGGCGGTCTGGGTGTGGGCGTCTTCGCGGCGCACTCCTCGGGCTGGGACGTCCTCCGCCTCAGCTCGGCGACCGGTGGCTACCTGGTCGGGATGCTCGTCGCCGCGACCCTCGTCGGCTGGCTGGCCGACCGAGGTTGGGACCGCAGTGCCGTGCGGTCGCTCCCGGCGATGGTGCTCGGCAACGTCGTCATCTACGCGTTCGGCGCCACCTGGCTCGCCCACGCCTTGCACCTCTCGGCGTCGCGGGCCTGGCACCTCGGCATCCAGCCGTTCCTGTGGGGCGACGCGGTCAAGATCCTGCTCGCCGCTGGTCTGCTGCCGGCCGGCTGGTGGACCGTCGACAAGGTGAGGGCCTCCTTCGACCGCCGCTGACGTTGACCGGACGGTCGTGTCCGATTCCCGCCAGGAACTGTCGGCGCCCTCGGCCATGATGGGGGCATGACAAGCGCGATGCATCTCGACCCGGAGTCGTGCTTCCGGGCCGTGAAGAGCCGCGACCGGCGGTTCGACGGGGTGTTTTACACCGCCGTACGCACCACCGGCATCTACTGCCGCCCGTCGTGCCCGGGCCGCACCCCGGCGTACGAGAACGTCACCTTCCACCCGACCGCCGCCGCTGCCCAGGCCTCGGGCTACCGCGCCTGCAAGCGCTGCATCCCCGACGCGACGCCGGGCAGTCCCGACTGGGACGTCGCCGCCGACGCGGCCGGGCGCGCGATGCGCCTGATCGCCGACGGCGTCGTCGACCGCGACGGTGTCGAGGGACTGGCCGCCCGCATCGGCTACACGCCTCGCCACCTGACTCGGCTGCTGACCCAGGAGTTGGGCGCCGGCCCGCTCGCCCTGGCTCGCGCCAAGCGCGCGCAGAACGCCCGGGTCCTGCTCGAGACCACCGAGTTGGGCGCTGCCGACGTCGCGTTCGCGGCCGGGTTCAGCAGCGTCCGGCAGTTCAACGACACGATCCGCGAGGTCTACGCCGCCACGCCGACGCAGCTGCGGGGCCGCCGCGGCCGTGGTGCCACCGGCGGCACCGTCCAGCTCCGGCTGGCCGTCCGTACGCCGTTCGCGGGCTCGGCGCTGCTGTGGTTCTTCGCGACCCACCTCGTCGCAGGCATCGAGACCACGACCGCCACCACCTACGCCCGCACCCTGCGGCTCCCGCACGGGCCCGGCACCGTCGAGCTCGAGCTCGCCGACCATCTCGACGAGGGGTCGACGGCGTTCGTGCCGGCGACGTTCCGGCTCGCCGACCTGCGTGACCTCGGCGCAGCCGTCGAGCGCGCCCGTCGTCTGGTCGACGCCGACTGCGACCCGGTGGCGATCGGTGACGCCTTCGCCGGCGATCAGGTGCTCGGCCGGCTGGTGCGCGGGACGCCCGGACTCAGGGTGCCGGGCCACGTCGACGGCGACGAGCTCGCGATTCGCGCCGTCCTCGGGCAGCAGGTCTCGCTGGCCGCGGCCGGCACCAGCGCTGCCCGCCTGGTCGTCGCTCATGGCGACACCGTCGACCCCGGCCTGGCGCCTGACCCCCTGCCCCTGACCCACCTCTTCCCGAGCGCCGACGCCCTGGCCGCGCTCGACCCCGAGTCGTTGCCGATGCCGCGCACCCGGGGGCGCGCCCTGGTCTCGCTGGCGCAGAGCCTGGCCGACGGCGACGTCCGGCTCGACCGCGGCGCCGATCGTGAGGTCGTACGCCGCAGCCTGCTCGCGATCCCGGGCATCGGCCCCTGGACCGCCGACTACGTCGCCCTGCGCGCCCTCGGTCATCCCGACGTGTTCCTGCCGACGGACCTCGGCGTCCGCAACGCCTTGCGCATGCTCGACCGCGATCCGACCCAGGCGGCCCGGCTCGCGGAGGCCTGGCGCCCGTGGCGCTCCTACGCACTCCTCCACCTGTGGCAGCAGGTCCTTGCTCCCACGACCACGAAAGGACCCTGACATGTACACCGTCATGCCCTCGCCCGTCGGCGACCTGCGCATCGTCGAGCAGGGGGGCGCGATCACGGCGATCGAGTTCGCGCCGTTCCGTGACCACGACGGCCACCCTCGCGGCGACCGCGACGACACCGAGCCCTTGCTCGTCGAGGCCGTGCGCCAGCTGGGTGCCTACTTCGACCGCGACCTCAAGGAGTTCGACCTCCCGCTCGCACCGGCCGGCTCCGACTTCCAGAAGGCCGTGTGGGCCCAGCTGCTCCTGATCGGCTACGGCGACACCGCGTCGTACGGCGAGATCGCGCGGCGGCTCGGCAAGTCCAACGCTGCCTCGCGAGCCGTCGGTCTGGCCAACGGCAGCAACCCGATCCCGATCGTGATCCCGTGCCACCGCGTGATCGGTGCCGACGGCACCCTCACCGGCTACGCCGGAGGCATCGAGCGCAAGCAGGCGCTGCTCGAGATCGAGCAGGACGCGCTGTTCTGAACTTTCGGACGCTCGAACGCGAGCCTCTCGGCCGGGCGGGGGTCGACCTGGGGCTTGTGTAACCGACCGTTGGGGCGTCTTGTCGACCGTTGGGTACGGCGTGTCGTCGCCCGAAGGGTCGGTTACACAGGAGCCGTCACCTAGGAGCCGTCACCCAGGAGCCGTCACCCAGGAGCCGTCACCCAGGAGCCGTCACCCAGGAGCCGTCACCCAGGAGCCGTCACCCAGGAGCCGTCACCCAGGAGCCGTCACCCAGGAGCCGTCACCCAGGGGCCGTCACCCAGGGGCCGTCACTCAGCAGCGGCGCGGCGCAGCGACTCCGAGAGCCGCTCGGCGGCGGCGGCGACCGCCGGCGCGTGCATGCGGCCGGGCTGGCGGGAGAGCCGCTCGAGCGGACCGCTCACCGACACCGCGGCCACGATCTTGCCGCTGGGGGAGCGGACCGGCGCCGACACGGAGGCCACGCCGGGCTCGCGCTCGCCGACCGACTGCGCCCACCCGCGACGCCGGATCCCCGACAGGGCAGCGGCGGAGAAGGCGGCGTTCTGCAGCCCCCGGTGGATGCGCTCGGGGTCCTCCCACGCCAGCAGCACCTGGGCGGCCGAACCGGCGCGCATCGTGAGCTGCGAGCCCACCGGGATCGTGTCGCGCAGGCCCGAGGGCCGCTCGGCGGCGGCGACGCACACGCGGTAGTCGCCCTGGCGCCGCCACAGCTGCGACGACTCGCCGGTGATGTCGCGCAGCCGGGCCAGGACCGGGCCGGCGGTGGCCAGCAGGCGGTCCTCGCCGGCGGCCACGGACAGCTCGGCCAAGCGAGGGCCGAGCACGAAGCGACCCTGGAGGTCGCGAGCCACCAGCCGGTGGTGCTCGAGCGCCACCGCGAGCCGGTGGGCGGTCGGCCGGGCGAGCCCGGTGGCCGTCACGAGACCGGCCAAGGTGGCCGGCCCGGACTCGAGAGCGGTGAGCACGAGGGCGGCCTTGTCGAGGACGCCGACCCCACTGGTGTTGTCCATATGGCAATACTGCCGTCTCAGATCATGGGACGCAAGTTGTAGAGTGCTCAGGACAACGAGGTCACAGGAACGGAGGAGGAGACATGGGCAGGACCCTGGCCGAGAAGGTCTGGGACGAGCACGTCGTACGGTCCAGCCCACCCGGAAGCGGTGAGCCGGACCTCCTCTACATCGATCTCCACCTGATCCACGAGGTCACTTCGCCGCAGGCCTTCGACGGGCTCCGCCTCGCCGGACGTCCCGTACGCCGCCCCGACCTGACGCTGGCCACCGAGGACCACAACGTCCCGACGATCGACTGGGACAAGCCGATCAAGGACCCGGTGAGCCGCACCCAGGTCGAGACCCTGCGCCGCAACGCCGAGGAGTTCGGCGTCCGCCTGCATCCGCTCGGCGACCGCGAGCAGGGCATCGTCCACGTCGTCGGCCCGCAGCTCGGGCTCACCCAGCCCGGCATGACCATCGTCTGCGGCGACTCCCACACCTCGACGCACGGCGCGTTCGGCGCCCTCGCCTTCGGCATCGGTACGTCGGAGGTCGAGCACGTGCTCGCCACCCAGACCCTGCCGCAGGCCCGGCCCAAGACGATGGCCGTCAACGTCACCGGCGCGCTCCCCGACGGCGTGACCGCCAAGGACCTCGTGCTCACCCTGATCGCCCACACCGGCACCGGCGGCGGCCAGGGGTACGTCGTGGAGTACCGCGGCCCGGCGATCGAGGCGCTCTCGATGGAAGGCCGGATGACGGTCTGCAACATGAGCATCGAGTGGGGCGCCAAGGCCGGCCTGATCGCCCCCGACGAGACGACGTTCGCCTACCTGTCGGGCCGTGCCGAGGCGCCGGAGGGTGCCGACTGGGACGCCGCCGTCGCGCACTGGCAGACGCTGCTCACCGACGACGACGCGGTCTTCGACCGCGAGATCGAGCTCGACGCGAGCACGATGACGCCGTTCGTCACCTGGGGCACCAACCCCGGCCAGGGCGTCCCCTTGGGTGCGGCGGTGCCCGACCCCGAGTCGTTCGACGACGAGTCCGACCGCGTCGCCGCCCGCAAGGCGCTGGAGTACATGGGCCTCGAGGGTGGCACGCCGATGCGCGAGATCCCGGTCGACACCGTCTTCGTCGGCTCTTGCACGAACGGCCGCATCGAGGACCTCCGGCTCGCCGCCGAGATCCTGAAGGGCCACACCGTCGCCGCCGGCACCCGGCTTCTCGTCGTACCCGGCTCGGTGCGGGTGCGGCTGCAGGCCGAGGAGGAAGGTCTCGACGTCGTCTTCAAGGAGGCCGGCGCCGAGTGGCGCGGCGCGGGCTGCTCGATGTGCCTCGGCATGAACCCCGACCAGCTCGCTCCCCAGGAGCGCAGCGCGTCGACCTCCAACCGCAACTTCGAGGGCCGTCAGGGCAAGGGCGGCCGCACCCACCTGGTGTCGGTGCCGGTCGCCGCCGCCACCGCCGTGCGCGGCACCCTCAGCTCGCCGGCCGACCTGGAGACCCTGTGATGGACGCCTTCACCACCCACACCGGCATCGGCGTTCCCCTGCGGCGCAGCAACGTCGACACCGACCAGATCATCCCGGCGGTGTACCTCAAGCGGGTCACCCGCAGCGGCTTCGAGGACGGCCTGTTCGCGGCCTGGCGCAACGACCCGTCGTTCGTGCTCAACCAGCCGGTCTACGCCGCGGGCTCGGTGCTGGTCGCCGGCCCCGACTTCGGCACCGGCTCCTCGCGCGAGCACGCCGTCTGGGCCCTGCAGAACTACGGGTTCAAGGCGGTCATCTCACCTCGCTTCGGCGACATCTTCCGGGGCAACGCCGGCAAGGCCGGGCTGCTCGCCGCACAGGTCGACGACAAGGTCGTCCTGCGGCTCTGGGAGTGGCTCGAGGCCGAGCCCGGTACGACGGTCACCGTCGACCTCCGCGACCGCACGGTCCGTGCCGGCACGGGTCCCGACGCCGTCGAGGACTCCTTCGACATCGACGACTACACGCGCTGGCGGCTGCTCGAGGGCCTCGACGACATCTCGCTGACCCTCGCCCACGTGGGTGAGATCGCGACGTACGAGGCCACGCGTCCGAGTTGGAAGCCGGCCACTCTCTGAGCCCGATCGGACGTCATACGAACTGTGGGTAGTAGGCCGCGAATCGTATGACGTCCGCGAAAACCCAGTAGAACAAGGGGTTCTGGGGCACTCGCGGTCCGGTCGCGCGGCGTGCCTCAGCTACGAGGAGGGGTCTCAGACGTGCGGAACAGGCTTGGTTGAGCGGGATTCTGTGTGAAAAAACCTTTGAACAAACCGCGCGTGGTGATTGTGGCCTGCGCGCTGAGTACCTAGCGTTCTCGGCAAGTCCGCCGGAGACACATCCGGCCACGTTCGTTGGAAGGGAAGCCGTGAACAAGTCTCAGCTCATCGACGCGCTGGCTGCGCGTTACGAGGGGAACCGCAAGCAGGCCCAGCACGCCCTGGAGTCCGTCCTGGACACGATCACCCGTGAGGTGGCGAAGGGCGAGAAGGTCGCGATCACCGGCTTCGGGTCGTTCGAGAAGCGCGTCCGCGAGGCGCGCTGGGTGCGCAACCCCCAGACCGGGGCTCGCATCAAGGCCAAGAAGACGGCCGTCCCGAAGTTCACCGCGGGTGCCGATCTGAAGAACGTCGTCTCCGGCGCGAAGAAGCTGCCGAAGCTGACGATCGCCGCGTCGACGGCGGCCGCCAAGAAGGCGACCGCGCCGGCGAAGAAGGCCACGGCCAAGAAGGCCGCGCCCGCCAAGAAGGCCACCGCCACCAAGGCTCCGGCGAAGAAGGCCGCGCCGACGAAGAAGGCGGCACCGGCCAAGAGGGCGCCGGCCAAGAAGACCGTCGCCAAGAAGGCTCCGGCGAAGAAGGCCGCGCCGGCGAAGAAGGCGGCACCGGCCAAGAAGGCGGCGGCGAAGACCACCGCCAAGAAGGCGCCTGCGAAGAAGGCTCCGGCCAAGAAGGCCGCCAAGAAGTCCTGAGCTCCATCCGCGAAGGGGGTCACCGCGAGGTGGCCCCCTTCGTCATACCGCGCCGGATCAGGTCAGCGCGAGCCTGGTGTGGGCACCGAGCCCGAGCGCCTCGGCTGCGGTGAGGGCCGCGGAGTCGTCGACGTCCTGGCGCAGGGTGAGCAGGGATCCCTCGATCTCGAGGGCACCGCCGGCCAGGTGCGCCGCCCTCGAACCGTGGCCGAACGACGGCGAGAACTCGTCGTACGGCGCGCTGTAGAGGGTCGTGCCGACCCCGTCGCGGTCGGCGACGAACGCCGGCCCAGCCGATGCGGTCACGCCGGTGAGGGCGGTGTCGAGGTCGGTCGACGACAGGGCCGGCAGGTCGGCGCACAGGGCGACCGGGGTCGCCCCGGGCCAGCGGCGGGCAGCCTCGGCCGCGGCCTGTCGGAGCGACTCGTTGAGGTCCTCGGCCACCCCGTCGGGGATCGTCTCGCAGCCGGCGGCCCGCAGCTCCGTCGCGAAACCGGCGTCGTCGGTGACCGCCAACACCGCGACGACGGAGCGCGCGGAAAGGCAGGCGCGAGCGGTGTCGAGGGCGAAGGCGGCGGCGAGCCGGCGGCGTCGTACCGGGTCGACGGCGAGGCGCGACTTGCCGCGTGCCGGAGGCTTCACAGGGAGCAGCACCACGAAGGCGGGGGAGGTCATCGAGACGATCCTGTCAGGCCACGGATCGCGCGCGTGACCGAGTAGCCTGACCCGCGTCCGGCGCAGGTGCCGGCCACAGACCGAGGTGAGGGAGGGACGCACGTGGCGGTGCGACCGGTGCGACCACTCCAGGAGAAGCGAGGGTGGGCGTTCAACATCGCCGTCCCGATCCTGAAGCCGACGCTGCTCGCCACCACCAAGCACACCTGGATCGACGGCGAGAAGATCCCGGCGACCGGCGGCTGCATCCTGGTGCTCAACCACGTCTCCCACATCGACCCGCTGACCGCGGCCCACATCGTCTACGACCACGGCCGCAAGCCGCGCTACCTGGCGAAGTCGGGCCTGTTCAAGAACAAGGTCCTCGGCTACTTCCTGCGCGGCGCCGGCCAGATCCCGGTCGAACGCCTGAGCAAGAACGCCAAGGGTGCCTTCGACGCCGCGGTCGCGGCAGTCGAGGCGGGGGAGTGCGTCGTGGTCTACCCCGAGGGAACGTTGACCCGTGACCCCGACCTGTGGCCGATGCAGGGCAAGACCGGGGCCGCGCGGATCGCCCTCGCGACCGGCTGCCCGGTGGTCCCGGTGGGCCAGTGGGGCGCCCACGACCTGCTCTATCCCTACGCCAAGAGACCCCACCTTTTCCCGCGCACCCAGATCACGATGAAGGTGGGCGACCCGGTGCCCCTCGACGACCTGCGCGCGAAGCGGACACAGCAACGACGTCATCAACGAGGCGACCCGGCGGATCATGGACGCCCTCACCGCCTTGGTCGCCGACCTGCGCCACGAGGAGCCGCCGGCCGAGCGGTTCGACCCACGCAAGGCCGGGGTGCGCGAGACCGGTGACCCGCGGAAGTCCTCATGACCCGGATCTCGCGTGCTGGGGGCGGGCTCCTGGGGGACGGCGTTCTCCCTCGTGCTCGCCGATGCCGGCAATGACGTCACCCTCTGGGCCCGCCGGGAGGAGGTGTGCGACACCATCAACCGGCGCCGCGAGAACACCGACTACCTGCCCGGCGTGGAGCTCCCGCCGACCGTCGTCGCGACGCACGACACCGAGAAGGCGCTCGACGGGGCGGACGTCGTCGTGTTCGCCGTCCCGTCGCAGACCTTCCGGCCCAACCTCGAGGCGTGGGCGCCCTACATCCCGTCGTCGGCGGTGATGGTCTCGCTGATGAAGGGCGTGGAGCTCGGCAGCCTCAAGCGGATGAGCGAGGTGATCGCCGAGGTCACCGCAGCGCCTTCGTCGCGGGTCGCCGTGGTGAGCGGGCCCAACCTGTCGCACGAGATCGCCCAGCGCGAGCCGGCAGCGTCCGTCGTCGCGTGCACCGACGAGGACGTCGCCCGCCGGCTGCAGGACCTCGTGCACTCGCCGTCGTTCCGCCCCTACACGAGCGTCGACGTCGTTGGCTGCGAGCTCGGCGGCGCCTACAAGAACGTCGTCGCCCTCTCGGTCGGCATGGCCGTCGGGCTCGGCTTCGGCGACAACACCACGGCGTCGGTGATCACCCGCGGACTGGCCGAGACGGCGCGGCTGGCGATGGCGATGGGTGCGAACCCCCTGACCCTGATGGGGCTGGCCGGCCTCGGCGACCTCGTGGCCACCTGCTCCTCGCCGCTGTCGCGCAACCGCACCTTCGGCGAGAAGCTCGGCCTCGGCATGACCACCGCCGAGATCGTCGCGTCCACCCGTCAGGTCGCCGAGGGCGCGAAGTCCTGCTCGTCGCTGCTCGCCCTGGCCGAGAAGGTCGGCGTCGACGCCCCGATCGCCCACCACGTCGAGGCGGTCGTCGCCGGCCGGATGACCGCCCCCCAGATGATGGAGGCCTTCATCGCCCGGGAGACGAAGGCGGAGACGGACTGAGCGCCCCCGGCTCGCTCGCGAGCGGGGCGCTCAGTCCGTCTCAGCCTGAGGACTGGGTCATTGCCACGGTGGCGGCCACCTGGTCAGGCCACGGGCACCACGCGGACTTCCTCGGCCACAGTGCCTGTTCACCCCGTCGGGAGCAGGGCGAGTGCCGGCGGACAGGTCGGACCAGAGGTCCTCGACGTCCTCGATTCCCACACTGAGCCGGACCAGGCCCTCGGGGATCGTGGAGGGCTCGGACTTCCACCGCCGGCGTCGCTCGAACGACGACTCCACCCCGCCGAGCGACGTGGCGTGCACCCACAGCGACGTCGACCGGGTCAGCAGGTCGGCGGCGTCCGCGCCCCCGGCGGCGACGATCGAGACGATCGTGCCGAAGCCGGGGTAGCGCACCTCGGCCAGCGCGGGGTGCTGGGCCAGCCGCGTGGCCAGGGTCTGCGCGTTGCTCTCCGCCCGGTCGAGGCGCACGTGGAGGGTGCGCAGGCCGCGCAGGGCCAGCCACGACTCCAACGTGCCGGGGATCGCGCCGACCAGGTCGCGGCGGCCCTTCAGCACGCCGTACAGCTGGTCGTCGGCGGTCACCACCGCGCCCATCAGCGCGTCGGAGTGTCCCGAGATCAGCTTGGTGACCGAGTGGACGACGAGGTCGGCGCCGGTCGTGAGCGGCCGCTGACGCAGGGGAGTGGCGAAGGTGTTGTCGACGACGACGTAGGCGCCCGCCTCGTGGGCCGCGGCTGCGATGGTGGCGAGGTCGGCGACCTCGAGCGCCGGGTTGGTCGGCGACTCGAGCCACACCAGGGCCGCATCCGCGCAGGCCGCCACCACCTCGGCGGTGTCGGCGACGTCGACCAGCCGCGCCTTCACCCGGCCGCGCGCCTCGAGGTCGGCCAGCTGCATGACCGTGCCGTTGTAGGCGTGCCGTGGCGCCACGACGGTCGAGTCCTGCCCCACCAGGTCGAGCACGGTCGACACGGTCGCGAGCCCCGACGAGAAGGCCAGGCAGCGTCCGCCCTCGAGGGCACCGAGCGCGTCCTCGAAGGCGGTCCACGTCGGGTTTCCGTAGCGGCCGTACTCCAGGTCGCCGGTCGCGACGTACGTCGAGGCCATCGTGATCGGGCTGTTCAGCGGCGCGTCCGGCTCGTGCGGGGGGCGGCCGGCGGTCACGGCCGTGGTGGCCGGCGACCACGCAGCGGGACGAGCGGGAGGGGTGTGCTCCGACATGCCCGTGAGCGTACGGCGGGTGCGCCGGGCACCGGGCCGCGCCCCGGTAGGGTCGAGCCGATGTCCGAGCCCCCCAGCGAGCCCAGGAAGCCCCGCGTCGCGATCGTCTTCGGTGGACGCTCCAGCGAGCACGCGATCAGCTGCGTGACCGCCGGCAGCGTGCTCGACGCGATCGACCACGACCAGTACGACGTCGTCCCGGTCGGCATCGCACCCGACGGCCGCTGGGTGCTCGAGTCCGGTGACACCGAGCGGCTCCGGATCAAGGGCCCCGGCGAGCTGCCCGCCGTCGACGGCGACCGTGCCTCGATCACGCTGCTCCGCGACGCCGACGCTACCGACCTGGTCGTGCACGAGCCGTCCCAGCCTCCGCAGACGCTCGGCGAGGTCGACGTCGTCTTCCCGCTGCTGCACGGCCCCTGGGGCGAGGACGGCACGATCCAGGGCATGTTCGAGATGGCCGGCGTCCGCTACGTCGGCGCCGGCGTCCTGGCCAGCGCCCTCGGCATGGACAAGGCCTACGCCAAGATCGTGCTGCGCGACGCCGGCCTGCCGGTGATGCCCTCGGTCACGGTGACCGCCCGCGAGTGGTACCGCGACCCCGACGGCGTGCGCCACC
Organism: uncultured Actinomycetota bacterium; assembly: GCA_963761085.1. Classification (GTDB taxonomy): domain Bacteria; phylum Actinomycetota; class Actinomycetes; order Propionibacteriales; family Nocardioidaceae; genus Nocardioides. The sequence continues at coordinate 160,382 of CAVXFQ010000007.1, read as the reverse complement.
GGGTCGCCGACCTCGGCTACCCGCTGTTCGTGAAGCCGGCCCGGGCCGGGTCCAGCATGGGCATCAGCAAGGCCCACGACCCCTCCGAGCTCGCCGCGGCGATCGAGGAGGCCCACCGCCACGACCCCCGGGCCCTGGTCGAGCAGGCCGCGATCGGCGCCCGCGAGGTCGAGTGCGGCGTGCTCGAGGCGCTCGACGGCACCCCGGAGACCAGCGTGCCGGCCGAGATCCGGATCAGCGGCGAGCACGAGTTCTACGACTTCGCGGCGAAGTACCTCCCCGAGGAGCACACCGAGCTCGACGTGCCGGCCGACGCTTTCCGACGAGACCGCCACCGAGCTCCGCGAGATGGCGGCCCGTGCCTTCACGGCCACTCGGCTGCGAGGGCCTGGCCCGGGTCGACTTCTTCCTGCTCCCCGACGGGTCCCTGGTGCTCAACGAGATCAACACGATGCCCGGCTTCACCGCGACCTCGATGTACCCGCGGATGTGGGCCGCGACCGGGGTCGACTACCCCGCCCTCGTCGACCGGCTCATCCAGCTGGCCCTGCGTCGTACGACGGGACTCCGTTGACCGCTCAGTGGGCTGACCGCTCAGTGGGCTGACCGCTCAGTGGGCTGACCGCTCAGTGGGCTGACCGCTCAGTGGGCTGACCGCTCAGTGACAGGGGCGCACGAGCGTCGTGTACTTCTTCACAACGGGCGCGAGCTCGACCATCGCGGCGGCGACGCCGTTCGGCCGGTACGACGCAGGGATCGTCACCTGCAGCACCGGCCGGTAGCCGGCAGTCGCCATCACCACGTCGGCGGACTGGTCGGCGATCTGGCTGTCGGGCACGAACCACCCGACGCCGTCGGCCTCCTGGCACCCCGACGTCCGGGTGAAGCCGGCGGGCACGCCGACGCCGCACTCCAGGACGATCGGGGGGTCGCCCCACGCGCCACCGAGCGCCTCGGCGGGCTGGGTGTGGCGGCGGTCCTGCCCGGCGATCGAGCCGGGGAGGGCGTCGGTCACGTGGCTGCAGGCCGTCTGGTCGGCGACCGAGAGCCGCAGCGTCGGGATCGTGACCGGTTCCTTGCCGCAGGCCGCTGCGGCCAGCCCGACCACGAGGAGCAGCGCGCACACACGCGCGCCCCGGGCCGTGGGCCGGGGGCGCGGGCGGAGAAGGGGCAAGCCGTGAGCGTTCAGATGTGGACGACCGGGCACGTCAGGGTGCGGGTGATGCCGTCGAGGTTCTGCACCTTCGACACGACCAGCTTGCCGAGCTCGTCGACGTTGCGGGCCTCGGCGCGCACGATCACGTCGTAGGGGCCGGTGACGTCCTCGGCCAGGGTCACGCCCTTGATCTGGGCGATCGCGCGTGCCACCTCGGCGGCCTTGCCCACGTCGGTCTGGATGAGGATGTACGCCTGGACGACCATGGTCTGTCTCCTCCGAGTAGTCGGTGGGGGCTCGGGGTGCCTCTGCGCGCCCAACCTACCGCGAGGTAGCAGCGCCCCGACAGGCCGGTCCGGGCGGGCGCGGAGCCCGGTCGGCGCGCGGACGACAGTGGCCATCTGGTGGGATGACCCCATGGACCTCCCCGGCGACGCGAGCCTGTCCGAGGCGGGCGAGTTCCCCCTCATCGACGCGCTGACGGCGCTCTTCCCCCAGGGCGAGCACGTGCTGGTCGGTCCCGGCGACGACGCGGCGGTTCTGCGCATCCGCAACGGGCACGTCGTGGTCTCCACCGACGTGCTCGTCGAGGGTCGTCACTTCCGCCGTGACTGGGCCTCGGCCGCCGACATCGGTCACCGGGCCGCAGCGGCCAACCTGTCCGACGTCAACGCGATGGGTGGCCGCGCACACTCGCTCACCATCGGGCTCGCCGCGCCGCGCGACCTGCCGGCCCAGTGGGCGCTCGACTTCGCCCAGGGCTTCGCCGAGGAGTGCGCCCTGGTGGGGGCCAGCGTGGTCGGCGGCGACCTCGCGTCGGCCGACCAGATTGTGGTCGCGGTGACCGTGCTCGGGGCCTGCACGACGTCGCCGGTCCTGCGCTCGGGCGCCGAGCCGGGCGACGTTGTCGCGCTGTGCGGACGTCAGGGCTGGGCCGCCGCCGGGCTCACCGTCCTCGGGCGCGGGTTCCGCTCCCCGCGGGTGCTGGTGGAGGCCTACCGGCGACCCGAGCCGCCCTACGACGCGGGGCCCGTCGCCGCCGCCGCGGGTGCCACCGCGATGATCGACGTCTCCGACGGGCTGGTGGCCGACGCCGGACATGTCGCCGAGGCGTCGGGCGTCGCGATCGACGTACGCCGTGACGCGTTCGAGGTGCCCGAGCCTCTGCAGGCCGTGGCGGCGGCCACCGGAGCCGACCCCCTGCAGTTCCTGCTCGGCGGGGGCGACGACCACGCGCTGCTCGCGACGTTCCCCGAGGAAGCGTGCCCGAGGGGTGGCAGGTGATCGGGTCGGTGACCGAGGGCTCGGGCGTCACCGTCGACGGGGCGCCGTACGACGGTCCGGCCGGCTGGACGCACTTCTGAGCCGGTAGGCGAAACCGACCTTGGCAGCAGAAAGCCCCGGACCACCAGGCCCGGGGCTTCAGCAGACGGTCAGCGGGTCAGCGGGTGACCTTGCCGGCCTTGATGCACTTGGTGCAGACGTTCATCCGCTTGCTCGTGCCGTCGACCTTGGCGTGCACGCGCTGGATGTTGGGGTTGAAGCGACGCTTCGTGATCTTCTTCGACCACGGACGGTTGTTGCCGAACGTCGGCTTCTTGGCGCAGATGTCGCACACGGCAGCCACGGTTACTCCTGCAGAATCGAGGGAAGTCGAGGGTGGAACGGGCCCGCGCGGAGCGGGCAACCGCATCAGATTATCCGACCGACCCCGGCACGCACGAATCAGCGGGTAGCGGACGACTACTCTGACAGCCGCCCGGCGGCAAGGGCGACCGACCAGCACCCCACCAGTCCCACGAGCCCGAGGAGCACGGCCAGGCCATGGAAGCACCCACCGGCGGCGGCCTCGAGCTCGCAGTCGTCCGGCGCTTCGTCGACGAAGCCGTCGACGCCCTGGCCGAGGCCCGCGAGGAGATCGACGCCCTCAACGTCTTCCCGGTGCCCGACGGTGACACCGGCACCAACATGTACCTCACGATGAGCGCCGCCCGCGACGCCTTCCTCGACGCGGGGAGTGCCGGGATCGGCCCGGCGCTGGCGGCGTTCCGCCGCGGCGCCCTGCTCGGCGCCCGGGGCAACAGCGGCGTCATCCTCAGCCAGCTCCTGGGGGCACTGGTCGCCCGGATCGCGCGCGCCGCACCCGGTGAGCGCAACGCCGTCGTGATGGCCGAGGCGATGACCGAGGCGACCGACGCCAGCTACGCCGCGGTCGGTACGCCGGTCGAGGGCACGATCCTGACCGTGGCGCGCGCCGCCTCCGACGCCGCCGTACGACGTGCCGGTGACGAGCGGGCGCGGGCTCGCGACGTCTTCTCCGCCGCTGCCGAGGCGGCCCGGGAGGCCCTCCTCCACACGCCCGAGCAGCTCGAGCAGCTCCGCGCGGCCGGGGTCGTCGACGCCGGCGGGCGGGGACTGAGCGTGATCCTCGACGCCGCGGAGACCGTGCTCACCGGCCGCCGCCGGATCCGCGGGCACCGGCCGCTGGGCCAGCACGCGATCCCCGTGGCGGCTGTCGGCGACCTCCACGAGGACGGGCCGGCGTACGAGGTGATGTACCTCCTCGATGCCGAGGACGACGCGATCAATCCCCTGCGGGCGGCCCTGGCGCCGCTCGGCGACTCGCTCGTGGTGGTCGGTGGCGAGGGGCTGTGGAACGTCCATGTCCACGTCGACGACGTCGGCGCGGCGGTCGAGGCCGGGATCGTGGCCGGACGGCCCCACCGGATCCGGGTCACCCACTTCGCCGAGCAGGTCGAGGCGGCGGCCCAGCGCGTGCAGACCCACCACCGCACCGGGCGCCGGATCGTCACCGTCGCAGCCGGCCCCGGCCTGGCCCGGCTCTTCGCCGACGCCGGGGCCGTCGTGATCGAGGGCGCCCCCGGCCGGCGCCCGTCGACCGGCATGCTGCTCGAGGCGATCGAGTCCTCGGGCGCTGCCGAGGTCGTCGTCCTGCCCAACGACCCCGACTCCGTGCGCGTCGCGCAGGTCGCCGCCCGCACCGCCGAGGAGGACCACACCGTCCGGGTCGCGGTGATCCCCACGGAGGCCCAGGTGCAGGGGCTGGCCGCTCTCGCGGTCCACGAGCCGGCCCGCAGCTTCGACGCCGACGTCCTCGAGATGACGGCCACCGCGCGCCACACCAGGCACGGCGCGGTGACCGTCGCCGCCAAGAAGGCGATGACGATGGCCGGCCCCTGCGAGCCCGGTGACGTCCTCGGCGTGGTCGCCGGTGACTTCGCGCTGGTCGGCGACGACCTCGACACGGTCGCCACCGAGGTGCTCGAGCGGCTGCTCGGCGGCGGTGGCGAGCTGGTCGACCCTGGTCGGCGGTGCCGACTCCGACGGACTGGTCGACCGCTGCGAGGAGTACGTCGCCGACCGCCACCCCCATGTCGACGTCGTGGTGTACGACGGGGGGCAGGACCGTTATCCGCTCCTGATGTCCGTGGAGTGAGCTGCTGATGATCGACCTCGACTCGCCCGTCGCCACGGTGCTGGGCGCCCAGACCAAGCAGGCCAAGGCCAAGAAGTTCACCGACGGTCTCGGCCTGCACACCGTGGCGACCTGCTCCACCACTTCCCACGCCGCTACGTCCCCACCGGCGAGCTGACCAAGGTCAAGGACCTCCACGAGGGCGAGATGCTGACCGTCGTCGGCGAGATCACCGAGAGCGAGGTGCACTCCTACCAGGACCGCCGTACCCACCGCCTCGCCTACCGCCTCGACACCACGCTCTCCACCGACGGCCCGTCCCTGCGGATGACGTTCTTCGCCAAGGCCAAGCACGTCAGCGACTGGCACGCCGGGCGGCTCCCGGTGGGCCGGCGCGGCATCTTCATCGGGCAGGTCAGCACCTTCCGCGGCCGATGGCAGCTGACCAACCCGACGATGGCGCTGTTCGGGGTCGACGACTCCGACGAGACCTTCGGTGCCGCGGTCGCCTCGATCAAGGCGCTCTTCCCGCTCTACCCGCAGACCAAGGGCGTCGACTCGTGGGACCTGCAGCGCGCCATCGCCTTCGCGCTGACCATCGTCGACGACGTCCCCGACCCGCTGCCCGCGACCGCTGCGCGCCGAGCACGACCTGCCCGACCTGATGACCGCCTTCCGGCTCGTCCACGCCCCCGACTCGTGGGCCCAGGTCACCGCCGCGCAACGCCGGTTCCGCTTCGACGAGGCGCTGGTCACCCAGCTGGTGCTGGCCCGGCGCCGTGCGGCGCTCGCCCTGCTCGGCGGCCAGGCCCGTGCCGGCGGCGGCGGACTGCTCGCCGCCTTCGACGAGCGGCTGCCGTTCACCCTGACCCAGGGTCAGGCGGAGGTCTCGGCCGAGATCATGGACGACCTGGCCCGCCCCCACCCGATGAACCGCCTGCTGCAGGGCGAGGTCGGCTCCGGCAAGACGCTGGTCGCCCTGCGGGCCATGCTCCGCGTCGTCGACTCCGGCGGGCAGTCCGCACTGCTCGCGCCGACCGAGGTGCTCGCCCAGCAGCACCACCGGTCGATCACCGCCATGCTCGGCGACCTGGCCGCCGGCGGCATGCTCGGCGGAGCCGCCGAGGCGACCCGGGTCGTGCTGCTCACCGGCTCGATGTCCAAGGCGGCGCGCCAGGAGGCGCTGCTCGCGGCCGCCAGCGGCGAGGCCGGCATCGTCGTCGGCACCCACGCCCTGCTCCAGGAGCACGTCTCGTTCGCCGACCTCGGGCTCGTCGTGGTCGACGAGCAGCACCGCTTCGGCGTCGAGCAGCGCGCCGCGCTGACCGACAAGGCCGGCACCCCGCCCCATGTATTGGTGATGACCGCGACCCCGATCCCGCGCACCGTGGCGATGACCGTCTTCGGCGACCTGGAGGTGTCCACGCTGACCGAGCTGCCTGCCGGGCGTGCGCCGATCCAGACCATCGTCGTACCGCTCGCTCGACCAGCCCCACTGGGTCGACCGGGTCTGGGCACGGGTCCGCGAGGAGGTCGAGCGCGGCCACCAGGTCTACGTCGTGTGCCCGCGGATCATGGGCGACGAGCTCGAGCAGGGCGAGACCGACGTCCCGCCGCGACGAGCGCACGAGAACAACGAGAGCGGTGGCGTGGCCGGTCCGCCCCGGTGCGGCGCCGCTGGCGCTGAGCGCGGCCGAGGAGGTCCATGCCGAGCTGGCTGCCGGCCCCCTCCAGGGGCTGCGGGTCGGCCTGCTCCACGGCCGGCTGACCCCCGACGAGAAGGACCGCACGATGCGAGCCTTCGCGGCCGGGGAGATCGACGTCCTCGTCGCCACGACGGTGGTCGAGGTCGGCGTCGACGTCGCCAACGCGACCACGATGGTGCTGCTCGACGCCGACCGCTTCGGCATCTCCCAGCTCCACCAGCTGCGCGGCCGGGTCGGCCGTGGTGGGCTGCCCGGGCTCTGCCTGCTCGTGACCCGCGCCGAGGCGGACTCGCCGGCCCGCGAGCGGCTCGACGCCGTGGCTGCGACCACCGACGGCTTCGAGCTCAGCCGGGTCGACCTCGAGCAGCGCCGCGAGGGCGACGTGCTGGGCCGGTCGCAGTCCGGCTTCCGCAGCTCGCTTGCAGAGCCTGCGGGTCCTGCGCGACGAGAAGACGATCGTGGAGGCCCGCGAGGCCGCGACCTCGCTGCTCGCGGCCGATCCCGGCCTCGCCCGAGACACCGGCGCTGCTGGCCCTCGTGACAGAACTGGAGGGTTCGCGAGAGTCTGAGTTCATGGAGAAGTCATGACCGCGCGTGCCGGAGTGCCGGGCGGGCCATGACACGGATCATCGGGGGGACGGCCGGCGGCCGGCGGATCGCGACGCCACGAGGGGTGAACACCCGCCCGACGAGCGACCGCGTGCGCGAGGCGCTGTTCTCGGCCATCGAGTCGTGGTGCGGCTCGCTCGCGGGGCTGCGCTTCCTCGACCTCTACGCCGGCTCCGGCGCGGTCGGCCTCGAGGCCTGGTCACGCGGGGCGGGCGTGGTCACGCTCGTCGAGCAGGACCGCCGTACCGCCTCGATGATCGCCGCCAACGCCCGCGACCTCGGCTTCTCCCGTGCCCACGTGGTGACCGGCTCGGTCGCCTCGATCCTGCTGCGCACCCCTGCCGCGCCCTACGACGTGGCGTTCCTCGACCCTCCCTACGCGCGTAGCGAGGCCGACCTGGTCGCCGACCTGGTCTCCCTGCGCGACCACGGCTGGCTGGTGCCGGGCGCGATGGTCGTCGTCGAGCGCGGTTCGCGCGGCCCCGAGCCCGGGTGGCCCGAGGGCTTCGACGGCAGCCGGGAGAAGAAGTACGGCGAGACCGTGCTCTGGTACGTTCACGCCGCCCTGACCTGAAGCCCCTCATCCGCCAGGAGGCCTCGTGCGCCGAGCCGTCTGCCCCGGGTCGTTCGACCCGGTCACCAATGGGCACCTCGACATCGTCCGCCGTACGTCGGGGCTCTTCGACGAGGTGGTCGTCGCGGTCGGCACCAACGTCTCCAAGAACCGCCTGTTCACCCCCGACGAGCGCATCTCGATGCTTCGCAGGGCCTGCGCCGACCTTCCCAACGTGACCGTCGAGGGCTTCTCCGGCCTGGTCACGTCGTTCTGCACCGAGCACGGCATCTCCGCCATCGTGAAGGGGCTGCGGGCCGCGAGCGACTTCGACTACGAGCTGCAGATGGCGCAGATGAACTCCTCCCTGACCGGCGTCGAGACGGTCTTCATCCCCACCAGCCCCGAGCGCGGCTTCGTCTCTTCCACCCTGGTCAAGGAGGTCGCGGGCTTCGGCGGCGACGTCTCCGCGTTCGTCCCCGGCTTCGTCCACGACGAGCTCAGGGCGCGTTTGCGAGACTGAGCGGGCCGGCCGCGGTTTTGCGGCGCTGAGCAGGCCCGATACGATACGAGGCGATCTGTTGTGACCTCATCCGGACGTGAATCCCTGAGCAAACTGGACCCGAGAGCGCCGCTCGTGCTCGATACACGCGAGCTCGGTCGCCGCCCGGGGTCCCAGCGCGAAGTCTCACGCACGGTGCCGGCCCCGGCAGATCTGGGCATCGAGGTCCTCGGCGTCCCCGAAGGTTCTCCGGTCGAGCTCGACCTGAGGCTGGAGGCGGTCATGGAGGGCGTTCTGGTCACGGGCACGGCGCGAGCCGCGCTCGAGGGCGAGTGCGCACGGTGCCTGGAGCCGATCTCCGACGAGATCGAGGTGCGGTTCCAGGAGCTGTGCGTCTATCCCGACCAGAGCGTCGATCCGGACGAGGAGCTCGAGGTCAGCAAGCTGCGGGACGACCTGGTCGACCTGGAGCCTCTGCTGCGGGATGCGGTGGTGCTCGCACTGCCGTTCCAGCCGTTGTGCACCGAGGACTGTCCTGGGCTGTGCGTCGAGTGTGGCGCGCGATTCGCGGACGACCCTGACCATGGTCACGACGCGCCGATCGACCCGCGGTGGGCGGCTCTGAGCGAGCTGGCCGAGCCCGACCCGGACCAGACGTAGCACCGGCCCCAGGGCCGATCGACGAGGAGAGAACAGTGGCTGTCCCGAAGCGGAAGATGTCGCGCAGCAACACCCGCCACCGGCGGTCGCAGTGGAAGGCCGTCGCGCCTTCGCTGGTGACCTGCGCCAACCCCGCCTGCGGTGCCAAGCACCTGCCCCACCGTGCCTGCGGCACGTGCGGTCAGTACGGCGCGCGCGGCTCCCGCCGCCAGGTCCTCTGAGGCCGGCGGGTCCGCTGAACTACGGTCCGCTCCGTGAGGCGCTCGGCGATCCTGTCCTGGACGACGAGCTGCTGGAGCGTGCCCTGACGCACCGCTCCTTCGCCTACGAGAACGGTGGGCTCCCGACCAACGAGCGCCTGGAGTTCCTGGGCGACTCGGTGCTCGGCGTCGTCGTCACCGAGACCCTCTACCTCCGTCACCCGGACCTCTCCGAGGGCCACCTCGCCAAGCTGCGGGCTGCGGTCGTCAACGCCCGCGCCCTGGCCGGCGTCGGCCGTGACATCGGCCTGGGTCATTACATCAAGCTCGGCCGTGGTGAGGAGACCACCGGCGGTCGCGAGAAGGCCTCGATCCTCTCCGACACCGTCGAGGCCGTGATCGGCGCGGTCCACCTCTCCGGCGGTCTCGAGGCGTCGGCCGGTGTCGTCCACCTCCTCTTCGACCCGCTGATCGAGGCCGCCTCCGCTCTGGGCGCCGGCCTCGACTGGAAGACCTCCCTGCAGGAGCTCGCCGCCGAGCACGGGCTCGGCGTGCCCGAATACCTCATCGCCGACGAGGGCCCCGACCACATGAAGACGTTCACCGCCCAGGTGCGGGTGGGCGACCAGCTCTACGGCAACGGCGTCGGTCGCTCCAAGAAGGAGGCCGAGCAGGCCGCCGCGGAGACGGCGTACGGCGAGCTCATCGCGGCCATGGACGCCGTCGCCGACTGACGTCGTACACGTCCCGTGCCCGAGCTCCCCGAGGTCGAGACCGTCCGTGACGGCCTGGCCCGCCACGTCGTCGGCCACACGGTCGACTCCGTCACTGTCCTGCATCCCCGCCCGGTCCGCCGCGACCCCCGTGGCCCGGTCGGTTTCGCTGCGGCCCTCACCGGCCGCCGGTTCGAGGATGCCCTGCGCCGCGGCAAGTACCTCTGGCTCCCGCTCGACAACGGCGACGCCCTCCTAGGCCACCTCGGGATGAGCGGCCAGCTGCTCGTCCAGGAGCGCGGCGCCCCCGACGAGCGCCACCTCCGGGTCCGCTTCGACCTCGGCGACCGCGAGCTCCGCTTCGTCGACCAGCGGATGTTCGGCGCGCTGTCGGTCTCGGTCGGCGGCGCCGAGCTGCCTGCCGAGATCGCTCACATCGCCCGCGACCCGTTCGACCCGCTGTTCGACGACGACCTGTTCGTCGCCCGGGTCCGGCGCCGGAGCGCCGGCATCAAGCGGCTCCTGCTCGACCAGACCCTGATCTCGGGCGTGGGCAACATCTACGCCGACGAGGCGCTCTGGCGGGCCAGGATCCACGGCGACCGGCCCGGTGAGCGCCTCCGCCCCGTGGAGGTACGCCGTGTGCTCGCGGAGGCGCGGGCGGTGATGAGCGCGGCGCTGGTCGAGGGCGGCACGAGCTTCGACAGCCTCTACGTCAACGTCAACGGCCAGTCGGGCTACTTCGACCGCTCGCTGCACGCCTACGGGCGCGAGGGCGAGGCCTGCGACCGCTGCGGGACCCCGATCCGGCGCGTGGAGTTCATGAACCGCTCGTCGTTCTTCTGCCCCCGCTGCCAGCCGGTGCCACGCCGTTCCGCGGTGCCCCCGCGCAAGGCGGCCGGAGCACCCAGATGAGCTCCCGCGCGAGATTGACCCCGGCCAGCCGAGGTGTCACTCTTGAAGACGGCCCCCTCGATCACGGTGGGTCACCCACGTCGGAAGGCTCCCATTCATGGCCAAGGCTCTGATCGGCCATCTCCAGCAAGACCGCGGCCTCCCCGCACGACTGGCCGTTGAGAACTCCAGGCTCCGCGTCAGGGTCTCCGAGCTCGAGTCGCTCGTCACTCGCCTCATGGAGGAGAACGACCGGCTCGCCGTCGCGCAGGCCGCGCACGTGCTCGACCTCGAGCCCGAGCAGCGGGAGATGCAGCCCGCCTGATCCGGGTCCCCCCGGGTCACGCACCACGATCTCCGCAGGTCGACTTCTCGGCCGCCCGGTCGTCCCCCTCGGCCGACCGCTGAGTAGTCTCACCGTCTCGTGAGCAGCTTCGGCACGAGGCTCCTCGACACCGTCGCTCCACGGCGTCTGGGCAGCAGCTTCCGCTGGCTGCTCTCCTCGAACTGGGTGAGCGCGCTCGGCGACGGGTTGTCGCTGGCGGCCGGCCCGTTGCTGGTGGCGTCGCAGACCCACCAGCCGTTCCTGGTCGCCCTCGCCGCGCTGCTCCAGCGCCTGCCCTGGCTGGTCTTCGGGCTGTACGCCGGCGCCCTCGCCGACCGCCTCGACCGGCGTCGGACGGTGATCCTCTGGGACAGCCTGCGGGTCGTGGTGCTGGTCTTCCTCGCCGTCACCATCGCCACCGGCCGGGTCAGCATCGTCGCGGTGCTGGTCGTGATGTTGCTGATCGGTGTGGCCGAGGTCTTCTCCGACAGCGCCGGCCGCACCCTGCTCCCGATGCTCGTGCACCGCGACGACCTGGGCATCGGCAACGCCCGCATGGCCACCGGCGGGATCGCGCTCAACCAGCTGGCCGGGCCGCCGCTCGGGGCTTTCCTGTTCGCCGCCGGGATGGCCCTTCCGTTCGTGACCCAGGCGGTCTGCGTCGCACTCGGGGTGGTGCTGATCGCCCAGGTGACCACGCCGAGGGGACCGGTCAGGGAGGTCGTCGGCCGCCACGTGCGACAGGACATCGCGGAGGGCGTCCGCTGGCTGGTGCGCAACCCGTCGGTCCGCACACTGGCGATCACCATCCTCTCGTTCAACGTCAGCTGGGCCGCGGCCTGGGCGGTGCTGGTGCTCTACTCGACCGAGGTGCTCGGTCTCGGATCGGTCGGGTTCGGCCTGCTCACCACCGCGGCCGCCGCCGGGGGCATCGTGTCCACGAGCTGCTACGGGTGGCTGGAGCGGCACATCCCCCTCGGTGTGCTCATGCGCGGGTGCCTGACCCTCGAGGTGGCCATGCACCTCGCCTTCGCCGTCAACCGGTCGCCGGTCATCGCGTTCGTGATCATGTTCGTCTTCGGCGCCTACGCGTTCGTGTGGGGCACCCTGGCCAACGCGGTCCGGCAGCGTGCCGTACCGATGGAGTACCAGGGCCGCGTCGGGGCGGTGTACACCGTGGGCCTGTACGCCGGCATCGTGGTCGGGCAGGCGCTCGGTGGCCTGATCGCCGCCCGATGGGGACTGATCGCGCCCTTCTGGTTCGCGTTCGTCGGGTCGGGGATCACGCTCGCGCTGCTCTGGCGTCCACTCGCGCAGGTGGCCCACGCCGACAAGCTGCTGAGCGCCCACCCCCCGGGGTGAGTGCGGAGGAACTCCTGCCCCTTGGCCCGTGTGCAGGAAGTTGCACTGCGAAAACTTGACCATGTCGGTCATCGACTCAGGGTCGACCCGTCCGGCACAGTTCGCTGCGGAGTCGGGGCGACGGGGGTCGCACGGGGACCGGCCGACCCAGGAGCCACCTTCTCGTGAACAAGCGACTCATCTCAGCCGTGCTCGGCGCCGGCGCCCTGGCGGTCAGTGCGCTGACCGCAGGGGCCCAGTCGGCAGATGCTGCCTCGACGCACCTGACCCACCTGACCGGCCTGCACGCCAAGCGGGTCTGCACCGCGACGCCGGCGACCGGCCACGCCAACTGCCTGTCGAAGGTGATGGTGAACAAGAAGGGCGCCATTCCCTACGCGGCGACCCCGCTGTCGACCGCGCTCTCGCCCACCCAGCTGAAGTCGGCCTACGGCCTCAGCGGCGCCAGCAGCGCCGGGCGCACCGTCGCGATCGTCGACGCCTACGGCTACCCCAACCTCGAGCGCGACCTGACCACCTACCGCAGCTTCTACGGGATGCCGGCCTGCACGACCGGCAACGGCTGCTTGAAGACCCTCATCCAGACCGGAGGTACGACCCCGCCGAGCGCCGACCTCGGCTGGCCCCAGGAGCAGGCGCTCGACGTCGACGCGGTCTCGGCCGCCTGCCCCGACTGCAAGATCCTCGTGGTGCAGGCGAGCTCCGCGTCCTTCGTCGACCTCGGGGCGGCGGTGAACACGGCCGCCAAGCAGGGCGGTGTGGTCGCGATCTCCAACAGCTACGGCGGCGGCGACGCACCCGACTCGACCTACGGGCAGTACTACAACCACGCGGGCATCGCCGTCACCGGTCGACCGGCGACGGCGGCTACAAGGGCGGCTCCTACCCGGCCTCCTCTGCCTACGTCACCGCCGTCGGTGGCACGTCCCTGAAGATGTCCGGCAACACCCGGTCCAGCGAGACGGTGTGGAGCGGGGCAGGGTCGGGGTGCTCGACCTACAACGTCGCGGTGGCCCCCGCGTCGTTCAACACCGGGTGCGCCAGGCGCGCGATGGCCGACGTGTCGGCCGCGGCCGACCCGAACTACGGCGGCCTGAGCGTCTACGCGCCGACGTCGCTGACGGCCTCCTCCTGGTCGCAGTACGGCGGCACCAGCGAGTCGTCGCCGATCATCGCCTCGGTCTACGCGCTCGCGGGCGGCAACTACGCCAACACCTCGGTCTACAGCCGGGGGACGGCGGCCAACCTCCACGACATCACCAGCGGCAGCAACTCCAGGCGGAAGTGCCCCGCCACCCAGTGGTGCACCGCCCGCGTCGGCTGGGACGGCCCGACGGGTCTCGGTACGCCGAACGGCACCGGCGCGTTCTGACCGAGCACGTCATAGCGAAGGGGTCGTCCGCGTGGACGGCCCCTTCGTCACGCTCCACGCCCCGGTGCCGAAGAGTGGCCCACAGGGCGGCCTTCGCTAGCGTGGCCCCGTGAGCATGCGATGGGGGATGGCCCGGCCGGGTCGCGGGGGCAGCGACGGCTGGTTCCGACTGGGCAGCATCGAGGTCACCACGACCGTCCTGGTCGTGGTGCTGACCATCGTCTCGGTGATCGAGTGGGCGCTCGAGGGCAACGCCGGGCCGGTGCAGTCCCACCTCGCTCTCGACCCCGCCGCCGTGGTCACCGGACAGCTCTGGCGGCTGCTCACCTGGCCGCTCGCCTACCCGTTCGGGATCGGGTTCTTCGCGATCCTGGCGGTCGTCTTCTTCTGGTACTTCGGCAGCGAGATCGAGTCGATCCTCGGCAAGAAGCGGATGGCGTGGTTCCTGGGCTGGACCACTCTGCTCCTCGGTCTGCTGTGGGTCGGCCTGGTGGAGCTCACGCCGATCACCAACGGGCTGCTCTCGGGCGCCTTCGAGCTCTACGGCCTCAACCAGCTCGAGCTGATGGTGCTGCTGGTCTTCATCGCCGAGTCGCCACAGCGCCGGTTCTTCTTCAACATCCCCGGCTGGGTGATCGGCGCCGTCATCGTGGCGATCTCCGTGCTCGGCTACGTCGGCAACCGCCAGTGGCTCTATCTGCTCGACTTCCTGGGCGGCCTCGTGCTGGTGGCCCTGGTCGCCAAGTCCCTGGGCCTCCTGTCCGAGCTGTCGGGCGTGCCGCGTCTGTCGTTCCGGCGCACGCGCAAGCCGAAGCGGTCCAAGCGCTCGTCGTCGTCCGGCCAGACCGTCGTACCAGGTCCGTGGCAGCAGCCGCCGGCGACCCCGCCGGTCTCCCGCGACCAGGCCGAGCTCGACGACCTCCTCGACAAGATCCACGCCCACGGCATGGACTCGCTGACCGACCAGGAGAAGGACCACCTCCTCGTGCTGCGCGACCGGCTCCGCCGCCGGTAACGACCCCGGCAGCCGACCCGGGTAGCCGACCCGGGCCGTCCCGACACCCGCCCACCTGACCGGGATCGGGGGTGGGCTTGAGTAGGGTGAACCCGCTGCACTTCCCCCGCTCGACACCCGACGCGCCGCAGTCCGACTCGATCCGGCTCGACCCCGATCCGATCCCAGCCGTCGCCGTGAGGAGCCACGTTGTACCTGAAGAGCCTGACCCTCAAGGGGTTCAAGTCCTTCGCCTCGTCGACGACGCTCCAGCTGGAGCCCGGCATCACCTGCATCGTCGGCCCCAACGGCTCGGGCAAGTCCAATGTCGTGGACGCCCTCGCCTGGGTGATGGGCGAGCAGGGCGCCAAGAGCCTGCGCGGCGGCAAGATGGAGGACGTCATCTTCGCCGGCACCTCCGGCCGCCCGCCGCTGGGCCGCGCCGAGGTGCTGCTCACCATCGACAACTCCGACGGCGCGCTCCCGATCGAGTACTCCGAGGTCACGATCAGCCGCACCATGTTCCGCTCGGGCGGCTCCGACTACGCCATCAACGGCACGCCCTGCCGGCTGCTCGACGTCCAGGAGCTGCTCAGCGACTCCGGTATCGGCCGCGAGATGCACGTGATCGTCGGCCAGGGCCAGCTCGACTCGATCCTGCACGCCACGCCGGAGGACCGCCGCGGGTTCATCGAGGAGGCGGCCGGCGTCCTCAAGCACCGCAAGCGCAAGGAGAAGGCGCTCCGCAAGCTCGACTCGACGGAGGGCAACCTCCACCGCCTGGCCGACCTGCTCAGCGAGATCCGGCGCCAGCTCAAGCCCCTCGGCCGGCAGGCCGAGGTCGCGCGCCGGGCCGCGGTCGTGCAGGCCGAGGTCCGCGACGCCCGGGCCCGGATCATCGCCGACGACCTGGTCACCGCCCGCACCGCGCTGGAGCAGGAGCTCGCCGACGAGTCGATCCTGGTCGAGCGCCGCGAGGAGGTCGAGGCCGCGATCGCCCACGCCCAGGAGTCCGAGGCGCGGCTCGAGGCCGCACTTCGCGACGACCTGCCGGCGCTGGCCCGCGCCCAGGAGACCTGGTTCGGGCTGTCCGGGCTGCGCGAGCGGCTCCGCGGTACGGCGTCGCTCGCCGCCGAGCGGGTCCGCAACGCCGCCGGGTCCGAGCAGGAGACCCTCGACCTCGGACGTGACCCCGACGAGCTGGAGGCAGAGGCCGTCCCGCATCCGCGAGCAGGAGGCCGCGATCGCGGCCGAGGTGGAGACCCACCGCGGCGCGCTGGAGTCGGCGGTGACCGCCCGCCGTACCGCGGAGGAGGCGGCGGCCGAGGAGGACCGCCGGGTCGCCGGACTGGTCCGGGCCGCCGCCGACCGGCGCGAGGGCCTGGCCCGGCTGACCGGCCAGGTCAACGCCCTCAAGTCACGCGCCGCCGCCGCTGACGAGGAGATCGGCCGGCTGGAGGCGCTCGCGCGCGGCCGCGGTCGCCCGGGCCGACCGGGCCCAGCACGACTTCACCGCTCTCGAGACCCGGGTGGCCGGTCTCGACGCCGGCGAGGAGGGCCTCGATGCCGAGCACGAGGCCGCGCTCGCCGTGCTCGACGACCTCACCGAGCGGCTGGTCAAGGCCCGCGAGGAGGCCGCGACGGCCGACCGCGACCGCTCCTCGCTCGTCGGCCGCAAGGACGCCCT
The DNA here is from genome assembly GCA_963761085.1 of uncultured Actinomycetota bacterium. Classification (GTDB taxonomy): domain Bacteria; phylum Actinomycetota; class Actinomycetes; order Propionibacteriales; family Nocardioidaceae; genus Nocardioides. The sequence goes on along the minus strand of CAVXFQ010000007.1, from coordinate 144,213 downwards.
CGAGCTCGGGCTCAACCGCAAGGACGGCGCCGGTGCGCTGCTGGCGGCGTCCGACACGGTCTCGGGCCTGCTCGGCTCCGTCGCGGCTGTGCTCACCGTCGACTCCGGCTACGAGAGCGCGGTCGCCGCGGCGCTCGGCACCGCGGCGGACGCCGTCGCCGTCGCCGACGGAGACGCGGCCGTCGCCGCGCTGACCCACCTCAAGACCGGCGACCTCGGCCGGGCCGGGCTGCTGCTCGGCGCCGGCGGCGCCGACCGCGTCGACGACCCTGTCGACCACCGGGCCTGGCCCGGGCTGCCCGCCCACGCGACCTACGCCGTCGACGTCGTGAGCTGCCCCGACACGTTGCGGCCCGCGCTGGCCCGGCTGCTGTTCAAGACCGCCGTCGTCGCCGACCTCGACGCCGCCCGCGCCCTGGTCGCCGACCTCCCCGACGTCACCGCGGTCACTCGCGAGGGCGACGTGCTCGGCACCCACTTCGCCTCCGGCGGCTCCCAGAGCCAGCCCAGCCTGCTCGAGATCCAGGCCGCCTACGACGACGCCTCCGCCGCCCTCGCCGAGGCGGTCGCCACCTCCGAGCGGCTCGGCTTCGACATCGCGCGGCTCGACAGCGAGCGGCAGGACGCCCAGCGTCGCGTCGACGTCGCGCTCGCCAAGCTGCACGAGTCCGACGCCACCCTCGCCGCGGTGGCCGAGGAGCTCGGTCACTACGGCTCGACCGCTCGTGCGGCCCGTGCCGAGGCCGACCGCATCGCCACCGCGATCGCCACTGCCGCGCGAGGCGCGCGAGCAGGACCTCGCCGGCCTGGCCGAGCTCGAGACGCGCCTGGGCGCGGCCCACGAGGCCACCGACTCGCCCGACTACGAGCCCGACACCAGCGAGCGTGAGCGCCTTGCCGAGGCGGCGCGCGTCGCCCGCCAGGCCGAGACCGACTCCCGGCTCGCCCTGCGGACCAGCGAGGAGCGCGCCCGCGCCCTCCACGGCCGGGCCGACACGCTCGTCCAGGCCGCGGCCGCCGAGCGCGAGGCCCGGGCCAAGGCGATCCAGCGGCGCGAGCGGCTGGTCCGCGAGGGCCGGGCCGCCCAGGCGGTCGGGATCGCGGTCACCCAGGTGCTGGCCCGGCTCGAGGTCTCGATCCACCGGGCCGCCGAGGCGCGCACCGCGGTCGAGGCGTCCCGCAGCGACCGCGAGCAGGAGCTGCTCACCGTGCGGTCCACCCTGCGCGACCTGGCCCGCGAGCACGACGAGCTGGTCAACTCCGTCCACCGCGACGAGATGGCCCGCACCCAGCAGCGCATGCGCATCGAGCAGCTCACCGAGCGCGCTCTGGAGGAGCTCGGGCCTCGACGAGGTGGCGCTGGTCGCCGACTACGGCCCCGACCAGCTCGTGCCGTTCACCGGCGAGGTGGCCGAGGGCGGAGGAGACGCCCGACCCCGCGCCGTACGACCGCGAGGAGCAGACCAAGCGGCTCCGCACCGCCGAGCGCGCCCTCGCCATGCTCGGCAAGGTCAACCCGCTGGCGCTGGAGGAGTTCTCCGCGCTCGAGGAGCGGCACAAGTTCCTCACCGAGCAGCTCGAGGACCTCAAGGCCACCCGCCGCGACCTTCTCGACATCGTCCGCGAGGTCGACGCGCGGGTCGAGCAGGTGTTCACCGAGGCCTTCGCCGACGTCTCGGCAGCCTTCGACCAGACCTTCGCGCGGCTGTTCCCGGGCGGCGAGGGTCGGCTGGTGCTCACCGACCCCTCCGACATGCTGGCCACCGGCGTCGAGGTGGAGGCCCGGCCGCCGGGCAAGAAGGTCAAGCGGCTCTCGCTCCTCTCCGGCGGCGAGCGGTCTCTTGTCGCGGTGGCGTTCCTGGTGGCGCTGTTCAAGGCCCGGCCGTCGCCGTTCTACATCCTCGACGAGGTCGAGGCCGCGCTCGACGACACCAACCTCGGCCGTCTGCTGGAGATCTACGAGGAGCTGCGCGAGAACAGCCAGCTGCTCGTGATCACCCACCAGAAGCGCACCATGGAGGTCGGCGACGCCCTCTACGGCGTCACCATGCGCGGCGACGGCGTCTCCGCCGTGATCAGCCAGCGGCTCCGCGAACCCGCCTGATGACCACGTCGGTCAGGCCGCCGCGACCGACCCGGGCCGACTTCGTCCACTGGTCGACCGCGACCACGCGCTGGGCCGACATGGACGGCTTCGGGCACATGAACAACGCCCGCTACTTCGAGCTCATCGACACCGCCATCGACCTGCACCTGCAGGAGGCGATCGGCGGCGCGGTCGACAGCCTCGACGAGATCGGGCTCTTCGCCGAGATCGGCTGCCGGTTCTTCCAGGAGGTGGGCTATCCCGCGCCCATCGACCTCGGGGTCGTCGCCGACCGGGTCGGACGCTCGTCGATCGTCTACCGCGTGGGCTTCTTCCAGGGACAGGCCGACGACGCCGCTGCCGAGGGGCGCGCCGTGATGGTCTACGTCGACAACACCGACCCCGCGCGTCCGCCCACGCCCCTGCCCGACGTCGTACGACGGGCGGCCGAGGCGTTGCTACGGTGACGCGATGGCCACCCGCGACCCGCGAGTCGACGCCTACCTCGACGCACTGCCCGACTGGCAGCGGGAGACCCTGACCCGGGTCCGCGAGGCCCTCCACCGGGTCGACCCCGAGATGAAGGAGACGGTCAAGCGCACGGTCCAGCCCTACTTCGTGCTCCAGGGGAACGTCGCCGCCTTCCTCGCTGCTCGAGACCACGTCAACGTGTTCGTCTACGACGGTGGGCTGGTTCCCGACCCGCACGGCCTGGTCACCGCCGGTCACGAGAACAAGACGGCCCGCACGATCGGGTTCCGTGAGGGCGACGTCGTTCCGGAGGAAGCTCTCGAGGAGTTCTTCGCTCACCTGGTCGCCGACAACCGTGCCGGCGGCTGGCGGAAGCTGAAGGGCGACGCGCGCGGCTGATCCCGCGTTTACCGCCTCGCTCGGTGAGCGTGCCATGGTGAAGACATGTGGTTTCTCGTGGTCGCCATGCTCGTGATCCTGGTCCTCGCCGGGATCGTCGTGCTCTACGTGGCGTTCCCCCATCGGGGCGAGGAAGTACCGGCCGCGCCCTGGCTCGGTGACGCCCTGCGCAAGGGCGTCGAGTCCGCGCCCACCCTCGACAACACCGCCGAGGGCGGCACCGCAGCGGCGCCCGCACCCTCGACCTCGCCGACCTCCACACCGAGCCGTCCGAGAGCCGTGGGCGCGAAGCCTGAGCCCTGTCGCCCGGATGGTTGGATGAGCCCATGACCTGGGTCTACCTCATCATCGGCATCCTGGTCGTCGCGGCCGTCATCGCCGTCGGCCTGGTCACCACCGGCCGACGCCGGACCACTCGGCCGCCGGCGACGCCGTCCGGCGCAGCCACGACCACGATCGAGGCGCCGCCCACGGCCGAGACCGAGGCCGAGCCCGAGCCCGAGCCGGCCGCCGTCACCACCCTCGAGCGTCCCGAAGGCACGGCGTCCCGGCTGGTCCGGCTTCGGCAGCGGCTCGCCGGGTCGCAGGGAGGTCTCGGCCGCGGGCTGCTCGCCCTCCTGTCGCGTGACCGCCTCGACGAGGACACCTGGGAGGCGATCGAGGACACCCTGCTGACCGCCGACATCGGCGTCGCCCCGACCCAGCAGCTGGTCGGCCACCTGCGCACCCGCCTTCGCGTCGAGGGCAACGAGGCCGGCGACCCGCGCTCGGTGCTGCGCGAAGAGCTGATCGCCCTCGTCGACCCGACCATGGACCGTCGCCTCCAGGTCTCCGGCGCCGACGGCCTGCCCGGCGTCGTCCTGGTGGTCGGCGTCAACGGCACCGGCAAGACCACGACCGTCGGCAAGCTGGCCCGCATCCTGGTCGCCGAGGACCACACGGTCGTGCTCGGTGCGGCCGACACGTTCCGCGCCGCCGCCGTCGACCAGCTGGCCACCTGGGGCGAGCGGGTCGGCGTCGAGGTCGTCCGCGGCCCCGAGGGCAGCGACCCCGCGAGTGTCGCGTTCCAGGCCGTGCAGGAGGGCGTGGAGCGCGGCATCGACACCGTGCTCGTCGACACCGCCGGCCGCCTGCAGAACAAGGCCGGCCTCATGGACGAGCTGGGCAAGGTCAAGCGGGTCATCGAGAAGCAGGCTCCGGTCACCGAGGTGCTGCTCGTCCTCGACGCCACGACCGGCCAGAACGGCCTGGTGCAGGCGCGGGTGTTCTCCGAGATCGTCGACGTCACCGGCATCGTGCTGACCAAGCTCGACGGTTCGGCCAAGGGCGGCATCGTGGTCGCGGTCCAGAAGGACCTCGGCGTCCCGGTCAAGCTGGTCGGTCTCGGCGAGGGGCCCGACGACCTCGCGCCGTTCGACCCGGGCGCCTTCGTCGACGCGCTGCTCGGCTGACCGACCCCGGGAACACCAAGGTATGTCGATCATTTCGCACTTCCCTTGGTGTCCATGCCGAGGGAAGTGCGAAAACCTCGACAGACCCTGGTGTTCTGCACACCGTCCGCGGGACGGCCTCACCACACGGCCGGCCGTCAGCAGGCTCGCGGGAAGCTCTTGAGGAGCCGGGCGGAGGTGACTCGGGGGCGTTCGAGGTCACCCCAGGTCAGCCGGATCATTGAGAAGTCGGTGAGCGCGCGAAGCTCGTGCTCGCGCTGCTTCTCGCCGAACGCCACGTCGCCGGGAGTGAGCCCCGGTAGGAGGAGGCGTCCGTACTTGACCTTGCCGTCGAACTCACCGAGCTGTCGGTACTCCGGCCACCCCCAGTCGCACGTGCCCCGGAGCGTCCCGTCTGCTCCGTAGACCTCGTACTGGCACAGGGGAGCCGGGATGCCGGTGATCCGGAATAACCACCGTCCGCGCGACTCGCCGGCGCCGTCCGCCTTGGACGTGGCCATGCGCACCGGAATGTGCAGGTGACGCATCGGCGGCCACGAGTTCATCAGGGTGAAGTGCTCCATCAGGGTGTCCTGGTCCGCGAGCCCCAGTGTGCAGCAGGGAGTCGAGTACCACCAAGGCGTGCTCGTTGTCGACCTTGCTGCCGGCCTCGAGTGCGCACCGATCGGCCCGCAGGACCCGCATGCCATCGACCCCGGTCACATCGTCGTCGATGCAGAATCCCCTCGTGGTGGACGACGCCCGCCTCGAAGCGACCGGCCGCTCCGTCCAGGCGGGTGACATGGACCTGGCTGAGGTCCATGTCCCACACGGTCAGCCCGTGAGCGAGCGCCCCCGAGACATGGCTCAGCGCCACCACTGGACCGAGCCTGTCGAGGACGCACCTGCACCGCACGAGGTGCCGACCCACCTCGTCCAAGGGCGACCACAGGTCGACGTAGGTGTAGTAGCCGCGTCGGACCCGCTGCCACACGCCGGCTCGGACCGCTGCGGCGATGTCGCGGTCGTCCAGACCGGCCGCCCGCACGTTGGTGCGACTGAAGAAGCCTTGGGACTCGCACAGCAGTCGCAGAGGATCCATGCGCTCAAGCGTGGAGGTTCGGATCGCCCCGCGACAACCGTCGTCCGTCACCCTGGGGATAACGGTCGGCCCGCAGGAACACCATGGGACGTAGACGTTTCCGCACTTCCCTGCGCGTGCACGCGCAGGGAAGTGCCATTCGCCGACATACCCTGGTGTTCGCAGCGCTGCGCCAGCCCCGGCTCAGTTCACAGAGCCGTAACACACGGCCACCCGATCGTTGCACGACGGCAACACGTGACGTCGTACGACGAAACCTCCGGCGACCACTGTGTGCGTCATCGAGGTGGCCGGCGCGGCCGACGGTGTCCGCGTCCTGCCACCCCCGGACTCACTCCTGGAGGTTCCATGGACGGCTACTACGCCTGGATGATCGTGGCGACAGCCCTCGTCCTGATGATGACCACGCCGGCGCTCGCTCTGTTCTACGGCGGCATGACCCGCTCGAAGTCCGTGCTCAACATGATGATGATGTCCTACCTCGCGATGGCGGTGGTCGGCATCGTCTTCGTGCTGTGGGGCTGGTCCGAGGGCTGGGGCGGCGACGGCGTCGGCAACGGCAACGGCAAGCTGATCGCCAACCCCTTCACCATGTTCGGGCTGCAGGGGGTCAGCCCGTCGAACTTCATCTACGTGCTCTTCCAGCTCACCTTCGCGGTGATCACCGCAGCGCTGATCTCCGGCGCCATCGCCGACCGGGTGAAGATCTCCTCCTGGGCCGTCTTCGCCGGGATCTGGGTGACCCTGGTCTACTTCCCGATCGCCCACAACGTGTGGGGCGGCGGCTGGTTCTACACCCACTTCGCCAACCTCGACTACGCCGGTGGCACGGTCGTGCACATCAACGCCGGCGTCGCCGGCGGCATCCTGGCCCTCGTCATCGGGCGCCGGGTCGGCTTCATGCGGGAGCCGATGAAGCCGCACAACCTGACCCTGACCATGATCGGCGCCGGCCTGCTGTGGTTCGGCTGGTACGGCTTCAACGTCGGGTCGATCGTCTTCACCGAGACCGGCACGAGCAAGGCGGGCTGGGGCTCGTTCTCCGACCAGTTCATGGGGGAGACCGGCGTGACCTTCATGAACACCACCCTCGCCACCATGGCGGCCATGCTCGGCTGGCTCCTGGTCGAGCGCATCCTGCACGGCAAGGCGACCTCGCTCGGCGCAGCGTCCGGCGTCGTCGCCGGCCTGGTCGCGATCACGCCGTCCTGCGGCGCGGTGAGCACGCTGGGCGCGCTGATCATCGGCGCCATCGCGGGCATGGTCTGCGCCGTGGCGATCAGCATGAAGTACAAGGTCGGCCTCGACGACTCGCTCGACGTCGTCGGCGTCCACCTGACGGGCGGCATCCTGGGCGCGGTCCTGATCGGGTTCCTCGGCACCAACACCTCGCCGCAGGGCGTCGACGGCCTGTTCGGTGACATGAACGGCCTGTTCTACGGCGGCAACGCCACCCTGCTGTGGCACCAGGTCCTCGGTGTGCTGTTCACCATCGTCTGGTGCGGGGTCTTCACCGTTCTGATCGCTCTCGCGATCAAGCACACCATCGGCTGGCGGATCAGCGAGGACGAGGAGGTCGACGGCATCGACTTCGCCGAGCACGGCGAGTCGGCCTACGACCTCGAGGGCCGCTCAGGTGGTGTACTCGGGGGCACCGGCGCACTGTCCGGATCCGCGCAGGCCAAGACCACTGACGACCAGCTCGAACGAAGGAGCGATGGCATGAAGCTCGTCACCGCGGTGATCAAGCCGCACAAGTGGGACGAGGTCCGCGAGGCCCTCGAGACCTTCGGGGTCACCGGGATGACCGTCTCGGAGGTCAGCGGCTACGGCCGGCAGAAGGGCCACACCGAGGTCTACCGGGGGGCGGAGTACGACATCGCCCTGGTGCCCAAGATCCGGATCGAGATCGTCGCCGACGACAACGACGCCGACGACATCGTGGGGATCATCCAGAAGACCGCGCAGACCGGCCGGATCGGTGACGGCAAGGTCTGGGTGAGCCCGGTCGAGACGGTGGTCCGGGTCCGCACCGGCGACCGGGACGCCGCAGCCATCTGAGCTCGGCTACGTCGTGGCCCCGCCGGCCTGTCGCCGGCGGGGTCCGTCGTACTCACGGACGGGACACGCATGGACCGCCAGCACCGCACCGACGAGGCCGACGCGCTCTGCGTGTCGGCCTACGCCGACGCCAGCGCGCCCGAGGTCGGGTGCGCCCTGGTGGCGGTCGGGGGCTACGGGCGCCGCGAGCTCGCGCCGTACTCCGACCTCGACGTGGTGCTGGTGCACGAGCCCGCGGTCGCGCTCGGTGAGGCGGGGGAGCGGGTCTGGTACCCGATCTGGGACTCCGGCGCGAAGCTCGACCACTCGGTGCGCTCGGCCCCGGACATGATCGCCCAGGCCGACGCCGACCTCCGGGTGGCGCTCGGGCTGCTCGACCTGCGACACCTGGCCGGCGACCCCGGCCTGACGCTGCGGCTGCGGTCCGACGTCCTCACGCGCTGGCGGCGTACGGCGCGCGACCGGTTGCCCGCGCTGCGCGACCTGGTCGTGAAGCGGCACCGGCTGATCGGCGAGCTCGCCCACCTGTCCGTGCCCGACCTCAAGGAGGCGGAGGGCGGCCTGCGCGACGCGACCGTGCTCAAGGCGCTGGTCGCGACCTGGCTGGTCGACGTCCCGCATGTCGACCTCGAGCGCTCCCGCCTGGCGCTGCTCGATGTCCGCGACGCCCTGCATGACGCGGCTGGCCGCGCCACCGACCGGGTGGCTCCCGAGCTGTGGGAGCCGATCGCCGAGCGGCTGGGGCTCGACGACGAGGCTGCCGCCCAGCGCCACGTGCGCGAGCTCGGTCGCCGGATCACCCATCTGCAGCGGCTCACCTGGCGCCGGGTCGACGGCGTGCTGGCCCGCCCTGCCTCCACCAGCGCCGTACGGCGTCCGGAGCTGGTCGGCGTCGAGCCCGGCGTCGCGCTGGTCGGGCGTGAGGTGGTCCTGACCGTGGACGCGCGCCCTGCCTCCGACCCGACGCTGCTGCTGCGGGCTGCGGCGGTCGCCGCCGAGCGCGACGTCGAGCTGGCCCCGGCCACCGCGCGCCGGCTCGTCGCGGAGTGCCCTCCGCTGCCCGACCCCTGGCCGGCCGACGCCCGGCAGGCGCTGGTGCGGCTGCTGGCCGCCGGTCGCGGGCTGCTGCCGGTGTGGGAGACGTTGGAGGAGACCGGTGCGCTCGACGCCGTGCTCCCGGAGTGGGAGCGGATCCGGTTGCTGCCGCACGCGTCGGCCATCCACCGGTTCACCGTCGACCGGCACGTCGTCGAGACCTGCATGGAGGCCGCGGCGCTGATCCGCCAGGTCTCGCGGCCCGATGTCCTGCTCGTGGCGGCCCTGCTCCACGACATCGGCAAGGGCGGGCTGACCGAGCACAGCGTGGCGGGAGAGCCGTTGGCCCGCGAGATCGCGACCCGGATGGGCTTCGACGACCACGCCGTCGGGCTGGTCGGTCTGCTGGTGCGTCGTCACCTGCTGCTAGCCGAGACCGCCACGACCCGCGACCCTGAAGACCCCGCCACCGCAGCCCATCTCGCCGAGACGCTGCAGGACGCGGAGGTGCTGTCGCTGCTGCTCACCCTCACCCAGGCCGATGCACTCGCCACGTCACCGAAAGCGTGGACGGCGTGGCGGGCCGGGCTGGTCCGGCAGGTGGCGGCCCGGACGGCTGCCCTGCTCGGCGGCCCGGCCGAGCCCGAGGGAGGACACGAGGCGCTCGACGTCCCGCGCGAGGCCCGCTTGGGCGGGGTCTCGATCCGGGTCGTCCCGGTCGACGGCGGTGCCCGCGTCACGGTGCTCGCGCGCGACCGGGTCGGGCTGCTCGCCGACGCGGCTGCGCTGTTCGCCCTCCAGCGGGCCTCGGTCCGCAGCGCCCGTGCGTGGGCGCAGGACGACGTCGCCGTCTCGGTGTGGGAGGTCTCGGAGGAACACCTCGACGAGGCCGTGCTGCGCAACCGGTTCGACGCCATCGTCGCCGGACGGGTCGACCCGGCCGCCCGGCTCAAGGGAGACCCGGTCAAGATCGCGCCCTCGGTCGTCGTACGTCCCGAGGCGTCGGCGCGCGCCACCGTCCTCGAGGTGCGCACCGCCGACCGCCCCGGCGTCGTGCACCAGGTGTGCTCGGCCCTGGCCGACCTCGACCTCACCGTCCGGTCCGCCCACGTCGACACGCTCGGTCCGCAGGCGGTCGACGTCTTCTACGTCCAGGAGGCCCACGCCGGGGCCTTGTCCGACGCCCGGGCCGCTGAGGCCGCCCACGCCGTCCGGGCCGCCCTGTCGGGGTAGTCCGTGACAAACAGCAGGTGGGTCGAGCGGGAGGGGGGCTGACGATCGTCACGGACTACCGGCATGGCCGAACCCTCGCGTACGCCGCGACAAGGCGCGCGGAGTCGGGACCGGCGGGGACGCCCGGTTAGGCTGGAGCCTCCGCACGACCACCTCAGGACCCACCCAAGGACCGACTTGTTCGCCACGCTCTCCGACCGGCTCGCCGAGACCTTCAAGAACCTCCGCGGCAAGGGTCGCCTCTCCGAGGCCGACATCGACGCGACCGCGCGCGAGATCCGGATCGCGCTGCTCGAGGCCGACGTCGCGCTGCCGGTGGTCCGTGAGTTCGTCGACGCGGTCAAGGAGCGCGCCCGGGGCGAGGAGGTCAGCCAGGCGCTGAACCCCGCCCAGCAGGTCGTCAAGATCGTCAACGACGAGCTCGTCGAGATCCTCGGCGGCGAGACCCGGCGTCTGCGCTACGCCAAGCAGCCCCCGACCGTGATCATGCTGGCGGGCCTCCAGGGTGCGGGCAAGACGACCCTTGCCGCGAAGCTCGCGCTGTGGCTCAAGGAGCAGGGCAAGCAGCCGATGCTGGTCGCGGCCGACCTCCAGCGCCCCAACGCCGTCAACCAGCTCCAGGTCAACGGCGAGCGCGCCGGCGTACCGGTCTTCGCGCCCGAGCCCGGCAACGGCGTCGGCGACCCGGTCGCGGTCGCCCGCGAGTCGATCGCCGAGGCCCGCCGCAAGCTCTACGACGTCGTCATCGTCGACACCGCCGGCCGCCTCGGCGTCGACGCCGAGATGATGCAGCAGGCCGTCGACATCCGCGACGCCGTCGAGCCCGACGAGATCCTCTACGTCGTCGACGCGATGATCGGCCAGGACGCCGTCACCACCGCGCAGGCGTTCCTCGACGGCGTCGGCTACGACGGTGTGGTCCTCACCAAGCTCGACGGTGACGCCCGCGGTGGTGCCGCCCTGTCGATCCGCGGCGTCACCGGCAAGCCGGTGATGTTCGCGTCGGCCGGCGAGAAGCTCACCGACTTCGACGTCTTCCACCCCGACCGGATGGCCTCACGGATCCTCGACATGGGTGACGTGATGACCCTGATCGAGCAGGCCGAGAAGACCTTCGACCAGGAGCAGGCGCTCAAGGCCGCGGAGAAGCTGACCACCGGCGGCGACTTCACCCTCGACGACTTCCTCGAGCAGATGCAGCAGGTGCGCAAGCTCGGCTCGATGTCGAAGATCATGGGGATGCTGCCCGGGATGGGCCAGTTCCGCGACCAGCTCGAGAACTTCGACGAGCGCGAGATCGACCGCATCCAGGCGATCATCCAGTCGATGACGCCGGCCGAGCGGGCCAACCCGAAGATGATCGACGGCTCCCGGCGCGCGCGGATCGCCCGCGGCTCGGGCCGTCAGGTCTCCGACGTCAACAACCTCGTCGACCGGTTCTTCGAGGCCCGCAAGATGATGAGCTCCTTCGCCAAGGGCGGCATGCCGGGCCTGCCCGGGATGCCCGGCATGGCCGGCGGCGGCAAGCGCGGCCGCGCCAAGCAGGCCGCCAAGAACAAGCCCGGCAAGGGCCGCCGCGTCAGTGGCAACCCTGCGAAGGCCGCCCAGCAGGCCAAGGCCGCGGAGGAGAAGGTGGCGTCGGGCAACCCGTTCGGCAACCCCGACGGCGAGGAGATCGACTACGAGAAGGCCGCGGCTGCGCTCGACCTTCCGAAGGACTTCTCGAAGTACCTCAAGTGAGCTCCCCGGTGAAGGTGCTGGTCGTCGACGGCGCCAACGTCGTGGGTGCGCGGCCCGACGGCTGGTGGAAGGACCGCGCCGGAGCCGCCCGCCGGCTGCACGAGCAGCTGGTCACCGCCGACATCGAGGGCGACATCGTGCTGGTGCTCGAGGGTGAGGCCAAGCGCGGGGTCCCGGCCGGGCGCGACGGCCACGTGACCGTCGTCCACGCCCCGCAGGACGGCGACGCCGAGATCGTCCGGCGGGCCCACAAGGCCGCCGACGCCGGTCACGAGGTCACCGTGGTCACCGCCGACCGGCTGCTCGCCGCCCGGGTCGCCAAGGCGGGCCCCACCGTCGGCCCGACCTGGTTGCTCGACCGCCTGGACTGACCGGGTCGAGACTGGGCCCATGACCGCACCCGGGCCGCCGCCGGTCTCGGGCTGCTGCTGCTCGCCGCCTGCGGCTCGGGCTCGTCGTCGTGCCCGCCTCCGTCGGCCTCGTGCGCCGACCTGCTGCTGGACGGGCACGGCTATCGCGCCTACCGCACGCTCACCCCGCCACCCGGCGGCCCGGGCGCGCTGCAGGAGGTCGGCGACGCGACGTACCCCGCCTGCAACGTGTGCGACGACCCCTTCGACGGCACCAGCAGCACCGACGTCTGGCACCTCCCGGGCGCCGGTCTCGGCACGGCCGTCCTGGGCTACCGGGAGGGCACGACCGACGTCTTCGTGGTCTACGTCCGCCAGGGGTCGATCCCACGACGCTCCACCTCCGGGGCTGGGCCGCGCGATAGCGGACCGATCCTGTCCGCATGTCCTCCTAGCGTCGTTCGCATGACGACCACCACGCTCCCGTCCCGCACCACTGTCGAGTGGCCCGTGCGCGGCCGGTTCGACCTCCGCCAGTCCATCGGCTTCGCGCTTCGGCTCGCGCTCCGCCGGCGCCGGCGACACGATGCGGCTCGCCTTCGTCCTCGACGGGTACGCCGCTCCAGGCCGGCGTCGCGGTCACCCAGCCGGCGCCCGACCTGGTGCGGTTCGAGCGTGGTCGGCGACGTCGACCCCGAGCTGGCGGCGCGGCCAGGCCGCCCGCATCCTCTCCCTCGACGAGGACGCCACCGGCTACGACCGGATGGTCGACGCCGACCCGCTCCTCCGCGAGGCCTACGCCGTCCGGCCCGGGCTGCGCCCGCCGCTGTTCGCCTCCGCCTACGAGGCGCTGGTCTGGGCGGTGCTCTCGGCCCGTCGCCCGGTCGTGATGATGCGCGAGGTCCGCGAGCGGCTGGCGCGGGCCCACGGCGCGTGCTCGACGTCGCGGGCGAGGCGGTCGCGGCGCTGCCGACGCCCGAGCAGCTGCTCGAGGTCACGTCGTTCCCCGGCATCCCCGACGTGAAGCTGCGCCGCATGCACGGCGTCGCGGCCGCCGCGCTGGCCGGTGAGCTCGACACCGAGACGCTCCGGATGCGCGACGTCGACGAGGTGGGCGTCGCCCTGCGCAGGCTCGAGGGGATCGGGCCGTTCTACGCCGAGCTGGTCACGGTGCGCGCCCTCGGCCACACCGACGTGCTCCCGACCACCGAGCCCCGGGTGGTCGCCGCGACGGCCCACCGGCTCGGCCGGGAGCAGCTCGAGCGTCACCGACTTCGCCGAGGTGGCGCGAGGCCTGGCGGCCGTGGCGCACCTGGGCCTGCGTCGCCCTCCGCGCCGCGGCCTGACGCCGTCTCCCGCCTCGAGCCCGCGCCGACGACGGCGCCTAGGCCGTCTCGGCGGCGCGGATGATCGCGAGCGACAGGGCGCCCATCAGCTCGGCCCGGCCGCCGAAGTGCCCGGACACCACCTCGCACGACGCCGCGGCCTCGGGGTGGGCGTAACGGTCGATGCCGATCCGGATCGCGGAGACCAGCGTGGGGGAGGCGCCCAGCGAGCCGCCGATCACGACGACGCCCGGGTTGAGGGTCGTGCAGAGGCACGGCCAGGACCCGGCCGGTGGTGTGCCCGGCGTCGGTGAGCACCCGTCGTACGGCGGGCTCGCCGGCGGCGTCGAGCGCCAGCAGGTGCGGCGAGGTCCAGGTCGTCGCCGTAGACCGGCCGCAGCAGCTCGAGCAGCCGTCGGCTCGACACCTCGCTCTCCAGGCAGCCGCGGCTGCCGCAGCGGCAGACCGGGCCGTCCTCGCGGGCGCGGCACGTGGCCGACCTCGCCGGCCAGCCCGACCGCGCCGCGGTGCAGTCGTCCGCCGAGCACCAGGCCGGCGCCGACCCCGCTGGCGAGCTTGACGTAGAGCACGTCGGCGTAGCCGCGCGCGGCGCCGTGCTGGTGCTCGGCCATGGCGCCGAGGTTGGCGTCGTTGTCGACCACCACGGGCAGGTCGAGGCGCCGGCTCAGCTCGTCGGCCGGCGCGAGCTCGTGCCAGCCGGGCAGCACCGCCTGGTCGACCCGCGCCGAGCGGCGGTCGATGGGGTCCGGGCACGCACAGACCGACGCCGAGGAGGTCGGCTCGGTGGGCATCCCCGCCTCGGCCGCCGCACGCCGCACGAGCTCGGCGGCGATGTCGAGCGTGCCCTCGCCGTGGGGGTCGGCGTCCATCTCCGCCTCGACCTCGGCCTTGATCGCGGCGCCGCGGTCGGAGACCGCGACCCGCACGTGCCGGTGGCCGATGTCGACGCCCGCCACCCCACCGGGGCGCAGGGCCAGCGCGATCAGCAGCGGCGGACGTCCGCTCCCGCCCTTGTACGGCGTGCCCCGGTCGTCGGTCTCGACGACGACGCCGCCCTCGAGCAGCTCGGCGACGAGGCTGGACACAGTGGTCCGGGACAGGCCCGACCCACGAGCGAGATCGGCCCGGCTCTGCGGGCCGCCCGACCCCAGCAGGGCCGTGATCGCGCGCAGGTTGGAGGTGCGCAGCTGCGCGAGGGAGTGGCCGGGCACCGAGCCAGGGTACGGACATTCGTCCTGGAGGTGGACTAATCCGTCGCGAATTCGTCCGGGGCCAGGGCTTGGCGGCCGGGCGCACCGGGTTCCCGGTGTCGTGACCCTGTCACATCTCTCGGGAGATCGAGCATGTCACCTGTCCACGGTCGACGGCGCTCGGCCGTCGCTCTCCTCGGGGCCGCGGCCGCGCTGGCCGCTCGGCCTCACCGCCCTGCCAGGCACGCCGGGTGCCTCCGCCCACCGCCCAGACGGTCACTCACGCGGCCGCCGACGCCCTGCCCTACCAGGACCCCTCGCTACCGGTCCGGGCAGCGGGTCGCCGACCTCCTCGGGCGGATGACGCTCGCGGAGAAGATCGGCCAGATGACCCAGGCCGAGCGCGGCGGCATCGACGCCGACACCACCAAGATCACCACCGACAACCTCGGCAGCGTGCTGTCCGGAGGCGGGTCGGTGCCCACCCCCAACACCCCGACGGCCTGGGCCGACATGGTCGACCGCTACCAGGCGCGCCGCGCTCCACACCCGGCTCGCGCATCCCGCTCCTCTACGGCATCGACACCGTGCACGGCGACGGCAACATGCTCGGCGCGACCGTCTTCCCCCACAACATCGGGCTCGGCGCCACCCGCGACCCGGCGCTGGTCGCGCGACGTCGAGCACATCGCCGCCTCCGAGACCCGGTCCAGCGGACCCGCAGTGGGCCTTCGCGCCCTGCGTCTGCGTGGCGCGCGACGACCGCTGGGGACGCACCTACGAGTCCTTCGGTGAGACGCCGGCGCTCGTCAAGAGCAGATGGAGACCGCGATCGACGGCTTCCAGGGCCAGCCCGGACACCTCTCCGACAACGACCGGGTGCTGGCCACCGCCAAGCACTTCGCCGGCGACGGCCTCACGACGTACGGCACCGGCTCCAACCGGCAGTCGACCGGCAACTACCCGATCGACCAGGGCGTCGACCAGGTCAGCCACGCGACGTTCCGCCGCCTGGCGCTGGCGCCCTACGTGCCGGCGATCAAGCGGCACCACGTCGGCTCGGTGATGCCGTCGTACTCCGACGTCGACTGGACCGAGGACGGCCTCGGCAACCGGATCAACATGCACGGCAACAGCGACCTGATCACCGGGTGGCTCAAGGACCAGCAGCACTTCAAGCGGCCTGGTGATCTCCGACTACGAGGGCATCCACCACATCCACCCGGAGACCTTCACCTACGCCCAGCAGGTCGCCGCGGGCGTCAACGCCGGCATCGACATGTTCATGGAGCCCTACGACTTCGAGACCTTCGAGTCGACCCTGACCGGCCGAGGTGCAACGACGGCGACTGTCCCGATGGCGCGCATCGACGACGCCGTGTCCGCGGATCCTGACCGAAGAAGTTCCAGCTCGGGCTGTTCGAGCACCCCTACACCGACCGCACCCACCTCTCCGAGATCGGCGACGCTGCCCACCACTCCGTGGCCCGACGCGCCGTGGCGGAGTCGCAGGTGCTGCTGAAGAACGCCCGCGCCACGCTGCCGATCCGCGGCTCGCAGCCCGGTCTACGTCGCCGGCAGCAACGCCGACAACATCGGCAACCAGGCCGGCGGCTGGACCCTCACCTGGCAGGGCGGCTCGACCAACGTCATCCCCGGTCAGACGATCCTCGACGGCATCGAGTCCGAGCGCGACAACGTCACCTTCAGCCAGGACGCCTCGGCACCCGTGCCGTCCAGGGCGATCGGCATCGTCGTGGTCGGCGAGACGCCGTACGCCGAGGGGTACGGCGACGTGGGCGGCCCGCAGTGGGCCTACGACCCCGGCCGACCACAACGTCCCGCGCCCGCCGCAGACGATGCAGCTCTCCGACGCCGACACCGCCGCGGTCAACACCGTCTGCGCCCAGGCGGCGAAGTGCGTCGTGGTGGTCGTCTCCGGCCGGCCGATGATCATCCCGCCGGCGCATGCTGGACAACGTCGACGCGCTCGTCGCGGCGTGGCTGCCCGGCAGTGAGGGAGAGGGCGTCGCCGACGACCTCTTCGGCAACCACCCCTACACCGGCAAGCTGCCGGTGACCTGGCCGCGGTTCGTCTCGCAGGAGCCGATCAACATCGGCGACCGGCAGTACGACCCGCTGTTCCCGTTCGGCTACGGCCTGCGGACGCGGTAGGGGACGCGGTCAGCAGGTCGCGAGGCCGGCTCGGTCAGACCGGGCCGGCCTCGTCCGCACCCTTGTTCACGCTCTCGCTCACACCCTCGCTCACCCCGCTCACACCCGCTCACACCCCGTCACACCCAGCGCCTCGAGGTCGGCCTCGGCCACGGGGTGCGGGGGCACGGCCTCGAGGTGGTGGGTGCGGACCGCCGCGAAGGTCCAGACCTTGTTGAGCACGAACGACAGCGGCGTCACGACCATGATCACGATCAGCTGCGCCCAGTAGAGCCGCGTCCGCAGCCCGCTGGTGTCGTCGAGCGGGTCGGTGGGCAGCGCGATCGGTGAACCGTGGTGCATCAGCAGCGTCAGCAGCACCAGCCCGATCGCCTGGCCGAGCAGCCCGACGGCGAGGAACGGCCAGTACTCCTTCCACCACCGCGCGTGCTGGGTGCTGCGGAACGTCCACATCCGGTTGAGCTGGAAGTTCCAGAGGTTGGCGACCAGGAACGCCACGGTCGAGTAGCCGTGGTACCAGCGCACATGGAACGCCGTGAGCGGGATGCCGAACATCGCCTGCTCGGGGTGGGGGCCCATCCGCTTGACCAGCACCAGGACCGCCAGGTTGACCACGACGCCGGTGCCGCCGACGACCGCGAACCGCGCGAACTGTGCGGCGTTGCGGCGGTAGCGCTCGGGCGTCCACGTCACAGTCGGGCACCTTAGCCGCCGCCTCCACACCCTTTGTCCCCAACTCCCGCCGTGCGCCGCGCCGTCCGGTGGCCGGGCCGGTAGCGTCCGACGCGTGAGTGTCCTTCGATTCCGCGGCCCGGTCCTGCCCGACGGTGAGCCCCGTGACCTCTACGTCGTCGACGGCCGGGTCACCCTCGAGCCCCAACCCGGTGCCGAGACCGCCGCCGAGGGCTGGATCGTGCCCGGTCTCGTCGACGCGCACTGCCACATCGGGCTCGACGGCCACGGCGCGGTGGACGACGCCACCACCGAGGAGCAGGCGCTGGCCGATCGCGACGCCGGGGCGCTGCTGCTGCGCGACTGCGGCTCGCCCGCCGACACCCGCTGGGTCCACGACCGCGACGACCTGCCGCGGCTGATCCGGTGCGGTCGACACCTGGCCCGCACCCGGCGCTACATCCGCAACTTCGCCCACGAGGTCGAGCCCGCAGACCTCGTCGCCCACGTCGCCGCGGAGGCGCGGGCCGGCGACGGGTGGGTGAAGCTGGTCGGTGACTGGATCTCCCGCGACACCGGCGACCTGGCCCCGTCGTTCCCGGCCGAGACGTTCGCCGCCGCGATAGCGACCGCCCACGAGCACGGCGCCCGGGTCACCGCCCACTGCTTCGGCGAGACCGTCCTGCCGCAGCTGATCGAGGCCGGCATCGACTGCATCGAGCACGGCACCGGCCTGTCCACCGACCTGGTCGACGCGATGGTCGCGCGCGGCACCGCGCTGGTCCCGACCGCCTGGCAGCTCAACAACTTCCCGAGCTACGCCGCCCAGGGCGAGGAGAAGTTCCCGGCCTACGCCGCCCACATGCGCGACCTCCACGCCCGGCGGCGCGACACGGTCATGGCCGCCTACGAGGCCGGCGTACCGATCTACGCCGGCACCGACGCCGGCGGCGTGCTGCCCCACGGCGGCATCGCCGACGAGGTGCTCGAGCTGGCGTCCTACGGCATGCCCGCCGACTACGTCCTCGGAGCCGCGAGCTGGCGTGCCCGCTCCTGGCTCGGCTGGAACGCCGCGCTGGAAGACGGCGCCCCCGCCGACTTCGTGGTCTACGCGAGCAACCCCCTCGACGACCTCGCGGCCCTGAAGGAGCCGCAGGTCGTCGTGCTCCGCGGGCAGGTCGTGTGAACGAGCCCCAGCTCGTCGCGGCGTTGCGCTCCGCCGGGTGCGTCTTCGCCGAGGAGGAGGCCCACCTGCTGGTCGAGGAGGCGTCCTCCGACGCCGAGCTCCTGACGTGGGCGGCCCGGCGGATGGCGGGCGAGCCGCTCGAGTACATCGTGGGCTGGGCGTCCTTCGCAGGCCTGCGCGTGGCGGTCGACCCGGGGGTGTTCGTGCCCCGCCGGCGCAGCGAGCTCCTCGTCGACGTCGCGACCCGCACCCCGGCGGCCGTCGTGGTCGACCTCTGCTGCGGTTCGGGGGCGCTCGGTGCCGCGGTCGCGACTCGGCTGTCCCTCGCCGAGGTCTGGGCGGCCGACTCCGACCCGGCCGCCGTGGCCTGTGCCCGCCGTAACCTCGCGCCCGAGCGCGTCCGCCGGGGCGACCTCTACGACGCCCTCCCGGCCGACCTGCGCGGGCGCGTCGACCTCCTGCTCGTCAACGCGCCGTACGTCCCCACCGGCGAGGTCGCCACGATGCCGCGCGAGGCGCGCGACCACGAGCACCGGGTGGCGCTCGACGGTGGCGCCGACGGGCTCGACGTCCAGCGGCGGGTGCTCACCGGAGCGCCGGACTGGCTCGCGCCCCATGCGCGGCTCGTGGTCGAGACCAGCCGGGCCCAGGCTGACCGCACCGCCGCGCTGGTGACGGCGGCGGGGCTGTCGGCGTCGGTGGAGACCGACGACGAGATCGCCGCGACTGTCGTCGAGGGTCGCCGGTAGGCCCGGGCGGGCGCGATTCGGCAGGTCGGGGCCGGTCTGGCAGAATCTGCGGCTGAGTCTGCGGGCACCGGACCCTCTCATCCGGAGCCAGGCAGCCCACCGAGGCAGACGCCCGTGTCCCCACGCGAGCGCGCGAGCCTCACCCCACATCACAGTTCTGAGGAGACACCACACTCGTGGCCGTCAAGATTCGTCTGAAGCGCATGGGCAAGATCCGCGCGCCGCACTACCGCATCGTCGTCGTCGACTCGCGCAAGAAGCGCGACGGCAAGGTGATCGAGGAGATCGGCCTCTACCACCCCAAGGAGGAGCCCTCCTACATCAGCGTGGTCTCCGACCGTGCGCAGTACTGGCTCGGGGTCGGCGCCCAGCCGTCCGAGGCCGTGCACAAGCTGCTCCGGATCACCGGTGAGTGGCAGAAGTTCAAGGGCATCGACGGCGCCGAGGGCACCCTCAAGACCGCCGAGCCCAAGCGCAGCAAGGTCGACATCTTCAACGAGGCCCTCAAGGACGCCGGCAACGAGCCGAAGACCGAGGCCGTGACGCGCCGTACGTCGAAGAAGGCCGCGCCGAAGGCCGAGGAGCCCAAGGCCGAGGCCGAGGCGCCCGCTGAGGCTCCGGCCGAGGTCGTCGCCGAGGAGGCCGCTCCGGTCCCCGCCGACGAGACCCCCGAGGTCGCTGCCGACGCCGCCGACGCCGCCGACGCCGCCGCCGACTCTGCGACCGCCGAGGCCGACGCCGAGGCGAAGCCCGACGAGGCCTGAGCGTGCTGGCCGAAGCGCTCGAGCACCTGGTGCGCGGGGTGGTCGACCACCCCGACGACGTCGTCGTCCGTGACAAGCAGACCCGTCGTGGTCCGCTGCTCGAGGTCCGGGTCCACCCCGACGACCTGGGCAAGGTCATCGGCCGCGGTGGTCGCACGGCGACCGCGTTCCGCACCGTCATCTCGGCCCTGGCCGGGAAGGGCGGCTCGCGGATCGACTTCGTCGACGTCGACAAGATCCGCTGAGAGCGAGGACGTTCCGGCCCGGCGGAGCCGGGCCGGAACGCCGCAGGGATCGCCGCAGGCCGCTCGCGGCCAAGGCGGGTCTGACCCTGTGCACTCGACCACTAGCCTGACCGCGTGGACGAGGGCGGCACGATCGACGTGGTGGTGGGCCGCATCGGCAAGCCCCACGGCATCCGGGGCGAGGTCACCGTCGAGGTCCGCACCGACGAGCCCGACCGCCGCTTCGCTGTCGGTACGACGGTCCGCGCCCAGCGCCCCGGCGGGGGTCCGGCCCCCTGGCCGGCGTTCACCGTGACCGGCGCCCGCTGGCACCAGACCACGCTGCTGCTGCGGTTCGAGGAGCTCACCGACCGCACCGCCGCCGAGTCGGCGCGCGGCCTCCTGCTGCACGCGACGGTCGCGGCCGACGAGACGCCCGACGACCCCGACGAGTTCTACGACCACCAGCTGGTCGGCCTCGCCGCCGAGGACCTCGACGGCGTCGGGCTCGGCGAGGTGACCGCGGTCCTGCACGGCGCCCAGGACCTCCTCCAGATCCGCACCCCCGACGGCCGCGACGCCGCTGGTGCCGTTCGTCGCTGCGCTGGTCCCCGAGGTCGACCTCGCCGGTGGCCGGGTCGTCGTCGCCGACCGCCCGGGCCTGGTCACGCCGTTCCCCGACGAGACGGGCGACCGACGCGTGAGGATCGACGTCGTCACGATCTTCCCCGGCTGGTTCGACGTGCTCGACCTGTCGCTGACCGGCAAGGCGCGCGCGTCGGGGCTGCTCGACATCACCGTCCACGACCTGCGCGACTTCACCCACGACCGCCACCGCACCGTCGACGACACGCCCTACGGCGGGGGCGCCGGCATGGTCATGAAGCCCGAGCCCTGGGGCGAGGCGCTCGACGCCCTGCGCGGTGACGCGACCCCGACCCTCCTCGTCCCCACCCCCGGCGGCGTCCCGTTCACCCAGGCGCTGGCCCGCGAGCTCGCCGGCCACGACCACCTCGTCGTCGCCTGCGGCCGCTACGAAGGCATCGACCAGCGGGTCCTCGACGAGGCCACCACGTCCTACGACGTCCGCGAGGTCTCGCTCGGCGACTACGTCCTCAACGGCGGCGAGGTCGCGGCCACCGCGATCGCTCGAGGCCGTGGTCCGGCTGCTGCCCGGCTTCATGGGCAACCCCGACTCGCTGGTCGAGGAGTCGCACGAGGACGGCCTCCTGGAGTACCCCGTCTACACCAAGCCCGCCTCCTGGCGCGGGCGCGAGGTCCCGCCGGTCCTGCTCTCCGGTGACCACGCGCGCGATCGCGGCCTGGCGCCGCGCCGAGTCCGCTACGCCGCACCGTCGCCCGCCGACCCGACCTCGCCGCCGCCTCCGCGGCCGTGGGCCTGACCGACGACGACCTCGAGGTCCGGCCGGCCACCCGGGCCGATGCGGGCGAGCTGTTCACCCTGCACCCGGGCCTGCTGGCTCCAGGAGCAGTGGGCCAACCCCGGGGCTGGCGATCCCCGCGCTGCAGGAGACCTTCGACGACGCGATCCGGGGCCTCGACGAGTGGACGACCCTGGTGGCCGTCGCCGGCGGCCGGATCGTCGGCTCCGCCCGCGGCCGGGCCGACGGGCCCGACGGTGACGTCTGGGACGTCGGCCGGGTGATGGTCGCGCCCGACCTGCCAGGGCCGCGGGCTCGGACGCTCACCTGCTCGCCCTCGTCGAGCAGCGCCGCCCCCGCGAGGTCACGTCGTACTCGCTGTTCACCGGCGCCGGCAGCATCGACAACATCCGGATGTACAAGAAGGCCGGCTACCGCCTCCGCGGGCCGGCCCCGGGCACCGACGGCGCCGTCGTGATGACCAAGCGCCGGCGCTGATTTCCCGACGGCCGGGGCTCTGGCAGACTTGACCCTCGGTCCGTCCGGCCAAACAGGGATCGTCCCGCGGCATGCTGCGAGAGGTCCGCATCGTCTCCTGCCACAGGGGGAGCGCGGTGCCGCCGGCCAACGCGTCGAGACCGCCCAGCTGAACCACCTTTTCCAGACCACGGCTGACCTGTGGCACCCGTGAGGAGAGACATGAGCAACGTCATCACCGAGCTCGGTACCGCCGCCAAGCGCGACGACCTCCCGGCCTTCCGCGCCGGCGACACCGTCAAGGTCCACGTGAAGGTCACCGAGGGCACGCGCTCCCGGGTCCAGATCTTCCAGGGCGTCGTGATCCGCATCCAGGGCTCGGGCATCGGCCGCACCTTCACCGTCCGCAAGGTCTCCTTCGGCGTGGGTGTCGAGCGCACGTTCCCGCTCCACTCGCCGATCTTCGAGGAGATCGAGATCGTCACCCGCGGTGACGTGCGGCGCGCGAAGCTCTACTACCTGCGCAACCTGCGCGGCAAGGCCGCCAAGATCAAGGAGCGCCGGGAGGCCTGAGGTCGACCGAGGCTTCGGGACCCCTGGCTAGGCTCTCGACGTGACCGACGACCGCTCCGCCGACCTTCCTCCGACGAGACGAGCGGCCCGCCCCCGCGACGAGGACGCAAGAGAGCACCTGCCGCTGTGGCAGGAGACGATCCTGCTGCTCGTGATCGCGATCGGCCTCGCCATCGTGATCAAGGCGTTCTTCGTCCAGGCGTTCTACATCCCGTCGGAGTCGATGGAGCCCGGCCTGGTCAAGAACGACCGGATCCTGGTCGAGAAGTGGTCCTACTGGTTCGGCGGTACGCCGCAGCGCGGTGACGTCATCGTCTTCAAGGACCCCGGCGGCTGGCTCTCCGAGGAGGAGGACGCCGGCCCGACCAACCCGATCGGCCAGGTGATGGCCAAGATCGGTCTCTACCCGTCGGGCGGCCACCTCGTGAAGCGGGTCATCGGCGTCGCCGGCGACACCATCCACTGCTGCGACAAGCAGGGCCGGATCCTCGTCAACGGGCACCCGCTCGACGAGAACTCCTACATCAAGCACACGCCGGGCATGGCCTGCAACGGCCCGATGACGACGACCTGCAACTGGACCGCCGGCCCGGTCCCCGCGGGCAGGTCTTCGTGATGGGCGACAACCGCGACAACTCCGACGACTCCTCGATGCACCTGTGTCGGCCGAAGATCCCGACTGCGTGCCCGATCCGTTCGTGCCGGTCAACGACGTGGTCGGCAAGGTGTTCGTGCTGCTCTGGCCACAGTCGCGGTTCCACGTCCTCCACCGCCCGGCCGACTTCGCGGCGTCCCGCGGCCCGCGACCGGCTCGTCGGGCTCCGGTGCCACCAGCGGCGGCTCCAGCGGACCGTGAGCCGTCTGCCCTCCGGTGCGACGGTCCGGCGCGACGCCGGGCTCTACGGCTACGAGCGCGCCCTGCGCCGGGTCGGCATGGACCTCGTGGCCGGCGTCGACGAGGCCGGCCGTGGCGCGTGCGCCGGACCTCTGGTCGCCGGCGCGGCGCGTCCTCAAGCCAGGCAAGGGCGGCGAGATCCCCGGCCTGGCCGACTCCAAGCTGCTCACCGAGAAGGCGCGGGAGCGCTGCTACGACCAGGTCGTGACGCCGCGCGCTGGCCTGGTCGGTCGTGGTCATCGCGCCCGCGAGTGCGACCGGCTCGGCATGCACGTGGCGAACATCGAGGCCCTCCGCCGGGCGGTGGCGCTGCTCGACGTGCCGCCGCAGTACGTCCTCACCGACGGCTTCCCCGTCGACGGTCTCGGCGTCCCGGGGCTGGCGGTGTGGAAGGGCGACCGGGTGGCGGCGTGCATCGCGGCCGCGTCCGTCCTGGCCAAGGTGACCCGTGACCGGATCATGGTCGACCTCGATGCACGAGCGTCCCGGCGTACGACTTCAAGACGCACAAGGGCTACGTCACCGAGGTGCACAACGCCGCCATCGGCGAGCACGGCCCGTGCCCGCAGCACCGCATGCGCTTCGTCAACGTCCGCGCGGCCGCGGCTGCCCGAGGGCGTCTCGTCACGGCCGTGATGCAGCGACAATGAGCGGTGGCTGCAGACCTGGTCGGACGACGTGTCGGCCGAGCGTCGAGACCCCGTGGACGGCGCGATGAGCGCGGAGGATCTCGAGAAGTACGAGACCGAGATGGAGCTGACGCTCTACCGCGAGTATCGCGACGTCGTCGGCATCTTCAAGTACGTCGTCGAGACCGACCGCCGCTTCTACCTCTCAACGAGGTCGACGTGAAGGCCCGCACCCGAGCGGCGAGGTCTTCTTCGAGGTGCGCATGACCGACGCCTGGGTCTGGGACATGTACCGCCCGGCCCGGTTCGTCAAGAACGTCAAGGTGCTCACCTTCAAGGACGTCAACGTCGAGGAGCTCAGCGAGCAGGAGATCGACCCCCCGAAGGTCTGATCCCTACTTGATCAGTCGGATCGGGTCGCCGTCGATGCTGGCCGTCCAGGTCGTGGTGTCGTTGACACCACCCGGGAACGCCACCACGAGCCGCCACCAGCAGCCGCCCGCCTGGGCGTAGGTGCAGGTGTAGGTGCTCGGGATCGGGATCTTGATGTTCTCGTAGTTTCCGTTCCACCCACTGCCGTTGTAGACGTTGGTCAGCTGGCAGCCGGAGATCGTGCCCGTCACCACGCCGGTGCCCTGGCAGCTGGACAACGACCCACCCAGGTTGGAGTCGGTCGGGGGCAGCACCTGGACCGTGCCGGGTTGCTCGCGTCGCCGACGTCGTAGAAGCCGATGTTGAGGGTCTTCGTGGCAGCCGCCGGGACCACGCGTACCAGGTTGAACGTAGAGCTGGCGCCGGTGTAGTTGGCGTAGATCGACATGGCCTGGAAGCCGGCGATCGACACCGCACCGCGCTGCGGACCGGTCACGCGCAGCGCGAACCGGTTGTTGCCGCTGCCCGTGACGGAGTTGTCGTCGCCGGTCTGGCTGAACACGTTCGCGTTGTTCTGGTAACCGCCCTCGCCGTCCGACGTTCCGCCGAGCTTCACGTTGGTGCGGATCTGCAGGTAGTAGTCGCCGGCGACGGTCGGGTGAACGTGCACAGCCTCACCCACTGGTGGTACACCTGCGCGAGCGCCTTGTTGTAGACCGACTGGGTCGAGTCAAGCGTCTTGTTGGTGACTCGAGTAGTGCCGATCCCGGCCCGACTTGCCGACGTAGTGGCGGGTACTGCCGTCACACGTCGTGATCGGTGCTGCGGGCCTTGGGGTTGTAGGTATCGGTCGGGGCCCGGAGCCCGTAGGACGTCGTGATGCCGCTGACGTTGGCAGAGCCGTTGTTCACGTCACCGGTGCAGAAATTGTTGGGCCGCCCCTGTCGTCCGAGTAGCGAGTCACGCCGTCGCTGGGCGTGAAGGGGTTCATGTTGTTCTTCATGCTCCCGTCGGGCCGACGTTGCAGTTGTCGCCGTTCTCGACCCACGCCGGGTCGTAGACCTGCAGCGTCGACGGCACTTCCGACCGCGGCGGCGCCCACTCGGACGATGTAGAAGTAGCCCTGCGGGTCGAACTCGGTGTTCGTGGAGCCGGAGCAGCCCGCGCTGCCGGTGCCGCTGCATGTGCGGGTCATGAACTCGTCGCCGTTGCTCTTGGGTGTCTCCGGTCCCGCGATCGCCCCCCACAGCTGGGGGTTGCTGGTGCATGTGGCACCCCCGGGCGGAGCCACGATCTGGCTCGCTACCGGGCCCCGGATCGGGTCGTTGCTCCCGCTGCCGGCTCCAGGCGGTTCGTTGCCGAAGGTGTTGCAGGGGCTCCCCATCAGCACCGGCCCGTTGAAGTCAGCCGTCGCAGACCGCCCGATGGTCTCGGTGTTGATGCCGAAGCCGGTGCCGAAAGCGTTGCCGATGGTGCTGTTGATCGTGACCGCCAGCTGGGTCGGCTTGTCGCCCACCGAGACCGTGACCGAAGAGGAGCCGGAGTTCGGGTAGCCGTTGCGGGCCGCGACCGCGATCGCCGTGGCCTTGGCGGAGGCGAAGTCGTCGGGCAGGAAGGTGACGCCGGCTGTCGCCGCCGCATCGGCGGCGTTCTGCACCCTCTGCACCTCGACGTACCAGCGTGCGACGTCGACCGAGATGGCGCACAGCGGCATCAGCAGCGCGGCGGCGAAGAAGGCGACCACGATGGCGACGTAGCCACCCTCGTCGGTGCGTGGCTTGCCCAGGAGGCGGCTACGGCGGTTCATGCGTGCGCGTTCGGAAGGCCGGGCTTGCACGATCGCTGGTCAAGGGCTCGAACTGCATGACGCTCCGCTCCTGGATGGTGACCCCGTTACCGAACAGGCCGGTGATCCAGGGGTGCTGTGCATTCATGATCACGCCCACCGACATGCGGCCTGGGTCGTTGATGCAGGCGTTGATCGAGGCCGAGTTCCACGATCCGCTGGAGTACACGAACTGGCCCTTGGACGCGCTCCACACGTATTTCACGCAGTCGGTGGAACAGGTGGCGGTGGTGTTTCCCGCTGGCATCGGGTAACCCGAGGTGTTGGCGTTGTAGACCTCGATCCAGTTGATCTGGTCCTGAGGCATCGCGGAGCCCGCCTGCTGGATGGCGTTGGCGGCCAGCTGCGCGAGGGCTGGCGAGGTCGGAGGCGTGCACGGCGCCGGCGTACAGGTAGCGGGGCCCGCTCCAGCGGCCACAGAGGCCATCCGGGTGCCCACGTGGACGGAGCTCGACGCTGACGACGACGTCGCGCATGAGCAGCGACATCTCGATGATGCCGAACAGGACGAGGACGAGCAGTGGCGTCAGCAGGGCGGCCTCGACGGCAGCAGCCCCTCGCTGATCCCGCTTGCGACTCATCGGTCCTCCCGTGTTGCACTCCCCATGGTGCGTTCCTCGTGGCCGAAATGTGGCAGAGAAATCCGGGGTCGGCATCCGGTAACGAGTAAAATTCCGGCGGTCGATGGATCAGATATCAAGATTTTGCCGAGGGGCGGTCTTTCGAAGCATTCCCACGCAGATTGAGGGCTGATGGTCTAGACCAGACCTGTTGCATGTCCTGCGGTGGTCTCCTTGGGGGTCCGGCTGGACCCGTAGGGAGGCTGGGTTGTCGTAGCGAAGGACGTTTCGCGAGCGGGTGGTCTACACGCGCAGGTGTTCTTGGCGTGACGTCGACATCGCTGATCTTTCCGCTGCGGCCCCCGCTACTGGTCTTAGACCGCAGAAAGCCATCTCGATCATCGCCGGCCACCGGGGCATGGTGTCAACGCGCAGTTCTCGGTTTCGGACTACCGGCGCGCCCCATTCCCCTACGCTGGGGCCCAGCACGGTAGGGCGATCGACACCCGTGTTCCAGGGGACGCGGACGAGGGGAATAGGCAAAGCAGGTGGTGACATGGGTCGACAGACGACGTGACCAGCGAGGCGCAGCGGCGGTTGAGTTCGCGCTCGTGGTGCCGTTCCTCTTGCTGATCGTCTTCGGGATCATCGTCTACGGGATGGTGTTCGCGCAGTCGTTGAGTCTGAGCAACGCCTCGCGCCAAGCCGCACGTTCCGGCGTCGTCGCGGGCACGACGTGTGACCAGATCACTACGCTGGCGCACGATGCCGCCGGGACCATGGGCATGAACGGGTCTGCCGCCTCCGTCTCGATCAAGCGCGGCACGAGTGAGGGAATCGCCACCGCCGCCTGTAACGGAGGCGGGAGCACGCAGCCCTGCAATACCCAGCCGGTCGGGACGAACATCTACGTGACCCTGACCTATGCAACCAATCCGATCGTGCCGTTCGTCCCGGTTCCGAGCCAACTAACTGGAAAAGGGGTGTACCGGTGCGAGTTCTCATGAGGCGGCGAATCCAGCAGCGCGACGAGCGGGGCGCGGTCGCGATCATCGTGGGCCTGCTCACCATCGTGCTCTTGGGGATCAGTGCGTTCACCGTCGACTTCGGCATGGCGTACTCCACCAAGCGACAACTCTCGTCGGCATCGGATGCTGCCTCGTTGGCCGCTGATGCGATCTACAAGACCGAGTACAAGGGCTTGTGCACCGTGCCCGGCAACGATCCCAACAACCCCGTGGCCGCCAATGCGAATGTGCGCGCGGATGCTGAGGCCGCGGCTGACTCCCTGTTCTTGCAGAACGATCCGAAGGGTGCCACGACGGACGGCACGATTACCAATCTGTCGTGCAACGGTACGGGTGTGCAGGTCACCTATAGCGCGACGGGCACGTCCAGTTCCCCGTTCGGCGTTCTGTTCGGCGGCTCAGGAACCATCACCACGGCGGGTACAGCCGCAGCCGCGTACAGCGTGGGAGGCGGCATCTGCGCGCTGTGTGTTCTCGGCAACGTGAGTACCAACAACACTGACTTCACCGTCACCGGCGGTGACATCTACGTCGACGGCAACGTCTCCGACCGGACCGAACAGCAACTGGACCGCCACCAACTCCATCACGATCTCGGGGACCGTCAGCGGACTTTCACAGGCCAAGGCAACCCCTGACTGGACGTCGGGGCCCCATATCGCCTACCCGTTCGCCGGCGTGACGCTGCCCAGCTCGCCATTTGCCGGGCTGACCAGCAAGAGCAACCCGTGCACTCAGGGCCCCGGGATCTATGGCAGTTACAACATCAAGAACGCAGACTTGTGTATTGCAGCAGGGCGCGTACGTGTTCACCGGAGGCCTGACTTTCCAGAACACCAGTTCCCACCTGACCAGCAACGGTCAGCCCGTGACGCTGTTCTTCGCCAGCCCGAACGGATACCTGGACATCAAGAACGGCGACATCAACAACCTGGCGGCTCCCACCACCACGCCGCTCCCGTCAGGGTTCCCAGCAGGGTGGCCCGCCGGGTTCGCGATCATCTATGCCAGAGACAACACGAATGACCTTTCCCTGCAAGGCAACGGGGATTCCTTCCCCGACGTGACGGGGAATGTCTACGCGCTCAAGTCCGCGACGTCGTTCAACGGCAACTCCTGCTTCCAGACGAGCGGGGGCGCAATGGTCATCGGCGGCGTCAGCTCCGTCGGCAACCAGTCCTGTCTCAACGTGCTTGATGCGAAGAACGCCGGCAATGCCCTTCCGCAAAACCTGAGGCTTACCAAGTAGAGCCAGGTCAGGTCGGCTTCGTCGGCCCGCTTTCCGTCCACAGCAACCCTTGCGCGCCCGCCCGTCCACAGACGGCGGGCGCGCGGCGTTCGGGCGGGGGATGCCGCCCCGACGCTGGGGGCATGACCGCATCCACCGCATCCCAGGCCGGCCCGCGGCTCGCCCTCGGCGCCTACGGCGAGCGCGTCGCCGCCCGCCACCTTGTCGAGCAGGGCCTGGTCGTCCTCGACCGCAACTGGCGCTGCGACCTCGGCGAGATCGACCTCGTGCTCCGCGAGGGCACGGTGCTCGTCGTCTGCGAGGTGAAGACCCGCACCTCCGACGTGTGCGGCACGCCGCACGAGGCCGTGACTCCGGAGAAGCTCGACCGGCTCCAGCGGCTCGCGCACGCCTGGGCAGAGGCGCAGGGCATCCGGCCGGCCGAGACGCGCATCGACCTGGTCGCGGTCCACCGGCCGCGACGGGGAGCGGCCGTCGTCGACCACGTGCGGGGGCTCCTCTGATGTCGCTCGCGACCGCCCACACGGTGGCACTCCAGGGGGCGCTGGGTCACCTGATCGACGTGCAGGCCGACGTGTCACCGGGCTCGGTCGGCACCACGCTGGTCGGGCGTCCCGACACCGCGCTCCAGGAGGCCAAGGACCGCTGCCGGATGGCCGTGTCCAACTCCGGCGACAACCTGTGGCCGGCCACCCGCCGGGTGACCATCCTGCTGGCGCCGTCCGACCTGGTGAAGCGTGGCACCCACTTCGACCTGGCCATCGCCCTGGCCGTGCTCGCGGCCTGCGGCGACGTGAGCCAGAGCTCCCTGTCCGACACCCTGGTCATCGGCGAGCTCACCCTCAACGGCGGGCTCCGGTCGGTGCCGGGCGTGCTGCCGATGGTGATGGCGGCGTCGCGCCGCGGCTTCGACCGCGTGATCGTGCCGGAGCCGCAGGCTCGAGAGGCCGCGATGGTCCCCGGCATGACGGTCCTCGGGATGCGCTCCCTCGCCCAGGTGCGGGCCGAGCTGCGCGGGGAGGTGGTGCCGTCGGCGCCTCCGGTGGCGCCGATGTCGGGCGGCCGGCTGATCGAGTGGCGTGGGTCCCGGCGCCTGTCCGAGCACGACCTGTCCGACCTGACGGGGGTGACCGACGTGAAGTACGCCCTCGAGGTGGCCGCCGCCGGTGGCCACCACCTGATGCTGTCCAGGCCCAAGCGGGCCGGGAAGACGTCGCTGGCCGAGCGGCTCCCGGGCATCCTGCCCGACCTGACCGTCGAGGAGTCGCTCGAGCTGACCGCCATCCACTCGCTGGCCGGAGCCCTCGAGCCGGGCGACGACCTGATCGTGCGGCCGCCGTTCTTCGCGCCCCACCACGACGCCAGCAAGGCCAGCCTCCTCGGCGGAGGCACCGGCCGGGTGCGGCCGGGCGAGGTGAGCCGGTCCCATTGTGGCGTGCTGTTCCTCGATGAGTTCCCCCTCTTCCGAAGCGACGTCATCGACGCCCTGCGGCAGCCCCTCGAGAGCGGCGAGGTAACGATCGCGCGCGGCGAGGAGTCGGCCACCTATCCCGCGCGCGGCATGGTCGTGATGGCGTGCAACCCCTGCCCCTGTGGGGAGTACGCCGCGTCCAGCCCCGGCAACAATGCACGTGCAGCCAGCAGCAACGGCTCCACTACGCCCGCAAGGTGACCGGTCCGGTCCACGACCGGATCGACATCCTGCGCCACGTCCTGCCCCCGGCGAAGCCACCGACGGGCCCGCGCGGTCCCGCCCGCCCTCGAGGGGCGCGAGACGTCGCCCGAGGTCCGACACCGGGTCGCGGCCGCCCGCGCGCGCCAACAGGCCCGCTTCGACGGCCGGGACTGGCGCCTCAACTCCCAGATCCCCAGTGCCGTCCTCGCCCGCGAATGGCCGCTGCCCGAGGCGGGCACCACGCGGCTGGAGCGCGAGGTGCTCGAGGGACGCCTCAGCCGTCGCGGGGCCGTCCGCGTCCACCGGATCGCCTGGACCGTGGCCGACCTCCGGGGTGTCGACGCCCCGAGCATCTCCGACGTCGACACCGCTTTCCGGTTGCGCATGGGCGATCCCGTTGCTGGTCGCGGCGATCCAGCGGCGGGCCTCGTGAGCGAGTCCGAGCGGCTCGCCCGGATCGCCCTCTGCCGGCTCACCGAGCCCGGCGACCACCGGGTGGCCCATCTCGTGGCCGAGCTGGGGGCGGTCCGGCTCTTCGGGCTGCTCCGCGACGAGCGCGACGCCGGCGGCCTCCTCACCGAGGTGGCCACCAGGCTCCGCGGCATCGACCCGGCCGCCGACCTCGAGCGCGCCCAGCGACTCGGCATCCGCTACGTCGTCCCGGGCGACCCGGAGTGGCCCAGCCAGGTCGACGACCTGATCTGCTGCGCCAGCGTCGATGCCCGCGGCGGCCCACCCCTCGGGCTCTGGGTGCGGGGTCCGGGCCGGCTCGACCGCCTCGACCACGCGGTCGCCGTGGTCGGCTCCCGCCAGGCCACGACCTACGGCGCCGAGGTCGCCCAGGGCATCGCCGGCGTCCTGGCCCGGGCCGACTGGTCGTGGTCTCGGGTGCTGCCTACGGCATCGACCAGGCGGCTCACCGGGGCGCCCTCGGCGTCGAGGGCGCCAACGTCGCCGTCCTGGCCTGTGGCGTCGACCGCGCCTACCCGACGGCGCACCGGCCCCTGCTCGACCACCTGGCCGACGACCGCCCTCGTCGTGGCGGAGGTGCCACCCGGGTGCGCGCCCACCCGCGGTCGCTTCCTGTCCCGCAACCGCCTGATCGCCGCGCTCACCCGCGGCACCGTGGTCGTCGAGGCCGCCATCCGCAGCGGCGCCCTCAACACCGCCGGCTGGACCACCCGCCTCAACCGTCACCTCATGGGTGTGCCCGGGCCGGTCACCAGCGCCCAGTCCCAGGGCGTCCACCAGCTGATCCGCACCGGCGAGGCGATCCTGGTGACGCAGGGGAGCGAGGTGCTCGAGATGGTGGGAGACGTCGGCACCCACCTGGTCGACCCCGCCCCGCGCCCCGTCCACGCCCGCGCGACAAGATCGGCCCGCGGCTGCAACGCGTGCTCGACGCGGTCCCGGTGGCCCGACCAGCGCCGGTCGACTCGATCGCCACCACCGCGGGGCTCGGGCTGGTCGAGATCCGCTCCAGCCTGGGGCGCCTCCAACGCCTCGGCCTCGTGGAGACCTCCCCGGGGGGATGGCGGCTGGCCCCCGAGGCTCGGGCATGAGCCGGCCCCGCCGGCGGCGGCGAGGCGGGCCGCAGCCGCGGGCCCGCCCACCTAGAGTGACGGGCATGCCGAGCCCGACGCGGGAGCAGTCCGCGGTGCTCGCCGACTACGAGCGCCACCTGGTCTCCGAGCGCGACCTGACGCCCCACACGGTCCGCGCCTACCTCTCCGACGTCGCCGGCCTCCTCGAGCATGCCGCCCGCCTCGGCCGCACCGAGGTCGCCGACCTCGACCTGCGCACCCTGCGCAGCTGGCTGGCCCACCAGCAGGTGACCGGCCACTCCCGCACCACCCTGGCTCGTCGGGCCACGGCGGTCCGGGTCTTCACCGCGTGGCTGGCCCGGACCGGCCGGGCCCCGGTCGACGCCGGCGCCAGCCTCCGGTCGCCGAAGGCGCGGCAGACCCTGCCGCCGGTGCTCCGCCAGGACGAGGCCCGCGAGCTGGTCGAGGTGGCCGCCCGGCTGGCCGACGACGGCAGCCCCCTGGGGCTGCGCGATGCCGCCATGCTCGAGCTGCTCTATGCGACCGGCATCCGGGTCGGTGAGCTCGTCGCGCTCGACCTCGACGACCTCGACCGGGGCGCAACGTCCTGCGCGTCCTCGGCAAGGGCCGCAAGGAGCGCACGGTGCCGTTCGGGACGCCGGCCGCCCGCGCGGTCGACGCCTGGCTCGCTCGCGGCCGGCCCGCTGGTCGTCCCGGGTGCCGGGCGCGGCGCTGTTCCTCGGGGCGCGGGGGCGGCGGATCGACCAGCGAGCGGTCCGTACGCTCGTCCATCGGCGGATCGCGGACGTGCCCGGCGCTCCCGACATCGGACCGCACGGACTGCGACACACGGCCGCGACCCACCTGCTCGAGGGAGGAGCCGACCTGCGCTCGGTGCAGGAGCTGCTCGGTCACGCGTCGCTGGCCACCACCCAGCTCTACACCCATGTGAGCACCGACCGGCTGCGTCAGGCCTACCGACAGGCGCACCCCCGCGCCTGAGGCCCCCGCCGCCGGAGCCTCCAGCCCAGCAGCGGGGCGCATGGCGAAGGACCGGACTGCCACGGCTGAGACGGGGCGAGGCCCGCGCGGAACCGTCGCTTGGCGGTCGGCGACGGAGGGTCGCCGCGGTCTGTCGAAGAGCGCGGCCAGCACTGCGGC
This sequence comes from uncultured Actinomycetota bacterium, assembly GCA_963761085.1. Lineage (GTDB taxonomy): Bacteria > Actinomycetota > Actinomycetes > Propionibacteriales > Nocardioidaceae > Nocardioides. Next base: position 110,609 of record CAVXFQ010000007.1, on the reverse strand, counting down.
GAAGGGTTGCGCAGGCACCGGGATCGGCCCGGCGGAGGCCGGGGGGCCGCGCCACAACGGGAGCAGGCGCACCGGACCGCCACCGACGAGGAGGAGAGGGTCGAGATAGGTGTCGCCACGGATCCAGCCCCAGTGCAGGCAGGGCACGGGCAGGCAGTGGGACCCGGCCAGCTCGAGGGTGCCCACGGGCTGGCCACGCGCGAGGAGGTCGCCGACCCGGACGCCGGCGGCCACCGGCTCGTAGGTGGTCCGGGTCGGACCGTGGTCGACGACGACCACGCCACGTCCCGCGATGGCGCCGGCGAACGTCACCCGCCCGGCCAGCGCGGCGCGCACCCGCTCACCGACACGACCGGCCAGGTCGACGCCGCGGTGGCCCGCGCCGTAGGGGTCGGTCGGCGGGTCGAAGGCGCGCAGGACCTGGGGTTGTGGCTGGAGCGGCCACACCCCGACCGGAACCGGGTCCACGGGGGAGGCCTGCGCCCCCGTGCGCAGCGCGGGGGAGACGAGCACGGCGAGCAGGAGCGCGACGACGACGGCCCGGCCCCCGTGGGCCCGGATCGAGTGGGGGAGTGGGTGCGGCATGGATCCAGGGTCGCCGGGGCGGGCAGATGGCGCGTGCCGGTGGTGCTCGACGGTGGAGAAGGGGTGCGCGAAGCCCGGCTGTGGACGGTGAGCGGGCCGTCCGGGTCGACCGCGGGCGCTGATTGGTGACCTCGCGCACGCTCGACTACGCTGTGACCAGCAGTTTCCCTACGGAAGCTGACTTCGCACGTCCGCAGACCGCGACGCCTGTCCCTCCGGCAGGCGACCACCCGTGGGCGACGATCCTCGGTCCCGGCCATCCGCACCACTGGCCGGGTCGGGTCGCGCGCAGACGTCAGGGCCGACGGCAACCCGCCGGAGGCGAGGTAACTGAAAACACGAACGGACGCGCCCGCGCGTCCGACCACAGGAGAACACAGACATGGCCGTCGTCACCATGCGCCAGCTGCTCGAGAGCGGCGTGCACTTCGGACACCAGACCCGCCGCTGGAACCCGAAGATGAAGCGCTTCATCATGACCGAGCGCAACGGCATCTACATCATCGACCTGCAGCAGTCGCTGGCCTACATCGACCGCTCCTACGAGTTCGTCAAGGACACCGTCGCCAAGGGCGGCACGATCCTGTTCGTCGGCACCAAGAAGCAGGCGCAGGAGGCGATCGCCGAGCAGGCGACCCGCGTCGGCATGCCCTACGTCAACCAGCGTTGGCTCGGCGGCATGCTCACCAACTTCCAGACCGTGCACCAGCGGATCAACCGCCTGAAGGAGCTCGACGAGATCGACTTCGACGACGTCGCCGGCAGCAGCCGCACCAAGAAGGAGCTGCTGCAGATGCGCCGCGAGCACGACAAGCTGAACAAGTCCCTCGGCGGGATCCGCGACATGAGCCGGACGCCGTCCGCGGTCTGGATCGTCGACACCAACAAGGAGCACCTCGCCGTCGACGAGGCCAGGAAGCTCCACATCCCGATCATCGGCATCCTCGACACCAACTGCGACCCCGACCTGGTCGACTTCCCGATCCCGGGCAACGACGACGCCATCCGCGCGGTCAGCCTGCTGACCCGGGTCGTCGCCGACGCCGTCGCTGAGGGCCTGATCGCCCGCTCCGGTGTCAAGACCGGCGACGCCGAGGCCGCCGTGGGTGCCGAGGAGCCGCTGGCCGAGTGGGAGCGCGAGCTCCTCGGTGGCGACGCCGAGCAGGCCGCCGCGGCCGCCACCGGTGACGCGGCCGCCGAGACGCCCGCCACCGAGGCACCGCGCCAGGCCGCCGAGGTAACCGAGGCCGCTGCCGAGGTGACCGAGGACCGCCCAGGCCACCGCCGAGGTCACCGCCGAGGCCGAGACCACCTTGCCCGCCGAGGTGACCGCCGAGGCCGCCCGCCGAGGCGACCGCCGAGGCCGTGACCGCCGAGCCGCCGAGCCGCCGAGGCGTCGAGGCAGCCGAGACCGTAGCCGAGGCGCCCGCCGCCGCGGAGACCGCCGAGTCTGCCGAGGCCTGAGCCACACCCCACGCCGCCGGCGCGCCCGTCCACGACGAGCGCGCCACGGCGTACCCCTAGACACCTGAGAGGCAGGTAGCAGCATGGCGAACTTCTCCGCCACGGACGTCAAGAAGCTCCGGGACATGACCGGCGCCGGGATGATGGACTCCAAGAAGGCCCTCGAGGAGGCCGACGGCGACTTCGACGCCGCGATCGAATCCTCCGCATCAAGGGTGCCGCAAGGTCCAGAAGCGTGGCGCCGAGCGCGAGGCCACCGCCGGCCTGGTCGTCCACTCGGCCGGCGTCCTCGTCGAGCTCAAGTGCGAGACCGACTTCGTCGCCAAGAGCGCCGACTTCATCGCGGCCGCGCAGAAGATCGCCGACGCCGCCTCGGCCAGCGCCCCGGCCGACGTCGAGGCCCTGAAGAAGGTCGACGTCGACGGCCAGTCGGTCGAGGAGGTCGTCGAAGGCCTCGCCATCTCCATCGGCGAGAAGATCGAGCTCGGCCAGTACGTCCACTTCGACGGCCCGGTCGTGGCCTACCTGCACAAGCGCGCCGCCGACCTCCCGCCGGCCGATCGGCGTCCTGGTCGAGTACGACGGCGACGCCGAGGCCGCTCGGGAGCCGCCAAGCAGGTCGCGGCCATGCGCCCGCAGTACCTCACCCGTGACGATGTCCCCGCCGACGTCGTGGAGCACGAGCGCCAGATCGCGGAGGCCACCTCCCGCGAGGAGGGCAAGCCCGAGCAGGCGATCGCCAAGATCATCGAGGGCCGGCTCAACGGCTTCTTCAAGGACGTCGTCCTGCTGGAGCAGCCGTCGGTGACCGAGAACAAGAAGTCGGTCAAGGCGGTCCTCGACGAGGCGGGCACCACCGTCAAGCGGTTCGCTCGCTTCGAGGTCGGAGCCTGAATCTCGACCCACGCAGGGTCTCGTCGAGGGCGTGACCTGACAGTACCGGGGAGGCCGGTTGCTGATGACTCAGGCGAGCATCCGCAGCCGGCCTTTCCATGTCGCCACCGCCGCGATCTCCAGTCGAGTCCGAGGAGCCGCCCTGTGACCGCCCACCACCGCGTCCTGCTGAAGCTGTCCGGTGAGGTGTTCGGTGGTGGCAAGGTCGGCGTCGACCCCGACGTGGTGCACGGGATCGCCACCGAGATCGCCGAGGTCGGCGCGGTCGGGGGTCGAGGTGTGCATCGTGGTCGGCGGCGGCAACTTCTTCCGCGGCGCGCAGATGCAGCAGCGGGGCATGGACCGCTCCCGGGCCGACTACATGGGCATGCTCGGCACGGTGATGAACTGCCTGGCGCTCCAGGACTTCCTCGAGAAGGAGGGCGTCGAGACCCGGGTCCAGACCGCCATCGCGATGGGCCAGGTCGCCGAGCCCTACATCCCGCGTCGCGCGATCCGGCACATGGAGAAGGGCCGAGTCGTCATCTTCGGTGCCGGCGCCGGCATGCCGTTCTTCTCCACCGACACCGTGGCCGCCCAGCGCGCGCTCGAGACCAAGTGCGACGTCGTCCTGATGGCCAAGGAGGGGGTCGACGGGGTCTACAGCGCCGACCCCAAGCTCGACCCCACGGCGACCAAGTACGACTCCCTCACCTTCGCGGAGGCGCTGCAGAACAACCTGCGGATCGCCGACGCCACGGCGTTCGCCCTCTGCATGGAGAACCGGCTGCCGCTGATCGTCTTCGGCCTCGGAGAACGGGGCAACATCCTGCGCGTCGTGCAGGGTGAGAAGATTGGCACGCTCGTCACCGCCGACTAGCCGCCGCAGGACAGACAAAGGAAGAGAACACTCGTGATCAACGACATCCTCAACGAGGCCGACAGCAAGATGGACAAGTCGGTCGAGGCGACGCGCGAGGAGTTCTCCGCGATCCGAGCCGGCCGCGCCAACCCGGCGATGTTCAGCAAGATCATGGTCGACTACTACGGCACGCCCACCCCGATCCAGAGCCTCGCGTCGTTCACGTCGCAGGAGGCGCGGATCATCCTCGTCTCGCCCTACGACGTGGGCGCGATCGGCAACATCGAACGCGCCATCCGCGACTCCGACCTCGGCGTCAACCCCGCCAACGACGGCAAGATGCTGCGCTGCGTCTTCCCCGAGCTGACCGAGGAGCGCCGCAAGGAGTACATCAAGGTCGCTCGCCACAAGGCCGAGGAGGGTCGGGTCGCCGTCCGCAACCTGCGCCGCCACGCCAAGCAGCAGCTGGAGAAGCTCGAGAAGGACCACGAGGCCGGCCAGGACGACGTCGCCGGCGCCGAGAAGCGGCTCGACGGCTTCACCAAGAAGCACACCGACGCCATCGACGAGCTGCTCAAGCACAAGGAAGCCGAGCTGCTCGAGGTCTGAGCACTCAGCTGACAGGCCCCAGATGACCTCCGCACCGCCCGCGTCCGCCCAGGACCACGGGCGCGCCGGCCGCAACGTGCCGGTCTCCATCGCCAGCGCCGTCGTGCTGATCGCCGCTGATCCTGGCGACCCTGCTGATCTGGAAGACGGCGTTCATGTTCGTCGTCGCCGCTGCCGTCGTGGTCGCGGTCTGGGAGCTCCACCGCGGCATGGCCGCCAAGGCGATCGACGTACCGGAGCAGCCGCTGATGGCCGGCGGCGTGATCATGGTCGTGGTGGCCTACTTCTGGGGCACCCCGGCGCTGGTCACCGCCACCGCGGTCGCCGCGCTCGGCACCATGCTGTGGTTGCTGCGCCGTGGGGTGCCGGGCTACGTGCAGAACGCGACCGCCGCCGTCTTCGTCCTGGTCTACGTGCCCTTCCTCGGCTCGTTCGTCGCCCTGATGCTCCGCGAGGGCGGCGCCACCGACTTCACCCGGTACGACGCCGGGGTGAAGGGAATCCTCACGTTCATCGCGGTCACGGCCGCCTCCGACATCGGTGGCTTCTGCGCGGGCGTGCTCTTCGGCAAGCACCCGATGGCACCGGTGATCTCGCCCAAGAAGTCGTGGGAGGGCTTCGCCGGCTCGGCCGTCTTCTGCATCGCGGTCGGCATCGCCATGATCGTGTGGGTGCTCGACGCCGACTGGTGGATCGGGGTCTGCCTCGGCGTGATCGCGGTGATCATGGCCACCCTCGGCGACCTCTGCGAGTCGGTGATCAAGCGTGACCTCGGCATCAAGGACATGAGCCACGTGATCCCCGGGCACGGCGGCCTCATGGACCGCCTCGACTCCCTCCTCGCCACGATCGCCCCGATCTGGATGCTCCTGCACTACCTGGTGTTTTGACCCTCTTCCTGGTCCGCCCGGACGCCCGGTGCTCGACCGGACGAGGCCGGCCCACGAGTGGCCGCTCGACCCGGCTACGACGACGACGTGCGCGCCCTGCGCGGGCGGCTCCCGGAGCTGGCGGCGTGGTACTCCTCGCCCGAGCCCAAGGCCTTCCTGACCGCGCGGCTCCTCACCGAGGAGCCGATCGAGATCGTGCCCGACCTGCGCGAGCACGAACGCCACACCACCGACTGGATCGCGGACTTCGGGGCGTGGTGCGCCGCGCCTTCGCCCGCCCCGACCTCCCGGCGTTCCACGGATAGCCGCTCGCGGTCACCCGGCCGCGTGGTGGCGGCGGTGAGGGATCCTCGAGGTCCATCGCACCGGCGACGTGGTGCTGGTCGGGCACGGCACCGCGTGGACCGCTGCCCCACCCCCCGCCCCGTGGGAGCGGCTCGCGATGCCGGACGTCATCCAATGCGCGCCCCTCGTGCGCCCGGATGACATGCTGGGCCCATGAGCGAGAGCGGCGCCACGCCCAGCCTGGACGGGGAGCCCGCGGAGCACGCCGAGCCCGACGAGGCCGCTCCCGAACCGAGCTGGTGGCACCGCTCGCACCCCACGTTCGCCGGGCTGGTCGGCTTCTTCACCGGCGTCGCCTTCGTGATCGTGGTGCCCGGCGTCTACGCCGCGCTGCTGTCGCTGTTCTTGGGTGACACCACCGCCCAGCGGCTGTTCCCGCTCGTGCTGATCGCCGTGCTCGTCCCGCTGGCCCTGCTGGTGCCCCGCAAGACCCGGCGGTTCGCCGAGTTCATGCTGCTCGGGGTCGTGCTCACGGCGGTCGTGGTCGGGGTGACGGCGGCCCTGGTCATCTGGGTGCTGGTCAAGACCCAGGGCTGACCCGCGCCGACCGGGATTCTCAGGGCCTTCACAGGCCGCGCGTCGAACGCGACGCCGTCCCCGCGTCGTACCTCCTGCAAGAACCACAGGAGGAATCATGAAGATCATCGCGCTCTCGGTCCTCGGCGCAGCCGCGGCCCTGACCCTCGCGGCGTGCGGTGGCAGCAGCAGCTCCACCACCGCCACCCAGCAGGGCGCCTCGGCCGGTACGACGTCCGCTCGGGGCCTGCACGTCGCCAGCACGTCGCTCGGCCGCGTCGTCGTCGACGCCCAGGGCCGGACCGTCTACCTGCTCACCGCCGACAGCATGAACCACGCCACCTGCGACGCGAGCTGTCAGGGCTACTGGCCGCCGGTCCCGTCCGGCCACGGCGCCGGGCTGACCGCGAAGGTCGCCTCCACCGCGCTGCCCGGAGGCGGTCGCACCGAGACCGTCGGCGGTCAGCCGGTCTACACCTACGTCGGGGACCACAACCCCGGCGACGTCAGCGGCGAGGGCGTCAACACCTTCGGCGGCATCTGGTACGCCGTCTCCCCGAGCGGTACGCCGGTCAAGCAGGCCGGTGGTGCCTGCCCGTCGTCGTCCCCCTCCTACCAGAGGCACGGCTACTGATCGTCGGGGTTTCGGCCGGGCCGTCCGACGATGGGAGACTGGCCCGGTCATGGACGAGCCCATCCGCACCCTGCCCCTGGTGATGTCCGAGCCACGCGGCCGGGCCAAGCCGCCGCGGCATCTCGCCGACCTCACCGCTCGACGAGCGGGCGGAGATCGCGGCCGAGCTGGGAGTGCCGGCGTTCCGGGCCAAGCAGATCTCGACCCACTACTTCGAGCGGCTGGTCGACGACCCGGCCGAGATGACCGACCTGCCCGGCCCTCCAGCGCGACGACCTGGTGGCGACCTTCCTGCCGACCCTGATGACGCCGGTCCGCACGCTCGAGGCCGACCGCGGCACGACCCGGAAGACCCTGTGGCGGCTGTTCGACAACGCCCTGGTCGAGTCGGTGCTGATGCGCTACCCCGACCGGGCCACGATGTGCGTCTCCTCCCAGGCGGGGTGCGGGATGGCGTGCCCGTTCTGCGCGACCGGCCAGGGCGGCCTCCAGCGCAACATGTCCACCGCCGAGATCGTCGAGCAGGTCGTCGCCGGCGCGCGGTCGCTCGCGCGCGGCGAGGTGCCCGGCGGCCCGACGCGGCGTGTCCAACGTCGTGTTCATGGGCATGGGCGAGCCGCTGGCCAACTACAAGGCGGTGATCGGCGCCGTACGCCGCCTCACCGACCCGGCCCCGAGCGGCCTCGGCATGAGCGCCCGCGGCGTCACCGTCTCGACGGTCGGGCTGGTCCCGCGGATGCGGCAGCTCGCCGAGGAGGGTATCCCGGTGACCCTGGCCCTGTCGCTGCACGCGCCCGATGACGAGCTGCGCAACGAGCTGGTGCCGATCAACACCCGGTTCTCCGTCGGCGAGACCGTCGACGCCGCCTGGGACTACGCGCGGCTCACCAAGCGACGGGTCTCGATCGAGTACGCCATGATGCGCGGCATCAACGACCAGGGCTGGCGCGCCGACCTGCTCGCCGACGTCCTCCTCGCCCGCGGCGACTGGGGCTGGGTCCACGTCAACCTGATCCCGCTCAACCCGACGCCCGGGTCGAAATGGACCGCCTCCGACCCCGCCGACGAGCGTGAGTTCGTACGACGCCTCGAGGCGCGCGGCATCCCGACCACCGTCCGCGACACCCGCGGTCGCGAGATCGACGGCGCCTGCGGGCAGTTGGCGGCGGTCGAGGCCTGACGCGCCGGCCGCCGGTCAGTCAGCGCGGTGAACAGCGCGACGGCCTCGTCGACGCTGTCGACGAGGTGGATGTGCTCCTCCATCGGCCGGCCCCGGGCCAGCGACTGCAGCAGCGGCCACGCCGGCAGGTCGGAGGTCCAGTACGACCGGCCGACGAGCACCATCGGCGCCACGGCCGTGGGGGAGCCGTAGTAGTTCTCGCAGGCGTCCTGGAAGATCTCCTGCACGGTCCCGGCCGCGCCGGGCAGGAAGACGATCCCGGCGTCACAGAGCTGGAGCAGGATCGCCTCGCGGGTGGCGTTGCGGAAGTACTTCGCGATGGCGGTGGCGAAGACGTTGGGCGGCTCGTGGCCGTAGAACCAGGTCGGGATGCCCAGGGAGTCCTGCGACGCTGCGCCGTCGAGGGCGGCCAGGACGTCGAACGCCTTGGCGGCCCACTGGTCGACCGACGGGTGGTACGACGGCACGCCCGCGAGCGAGGCCACCGCCGCAGCCAGGTGGTCGCCGGGGCGCGTCGCTGAGACGGCCACCGAGGTTCGCCGCCTCCATGGCGCCTGGGCCGCCGCCGGTGGCGACGACGTGGTCCTGCCCGAGCATCCAGCCCAGCCGCGCGGCGTCCGCGTAGGCCGCCGAGGATCGGTCCGCGGTCGTGCCCGCCCATCACGCCGACCAGGTGCCGCCCCGACACCCAGGCTGTCAGGGCCTCGTCGATCGAGTGGTCGTGGAGTGCCTGCTCCAGGCTCGCCTGTGGGGTGGGGGGGCGGCTGTACCACGCATACGCCCGGGCATCGAGCGACGTCGCGTAGGGCCACGCGTCGTACAGCTCGGCGGGGGCGTAGAGCGCCGTGCGGTGGCAGTCGACCGGTGCGTCACGTGTGTCGAGGTCGGGCCTCGACGTCGAAGGCTGGACGCGGATCGACCGCCCACGGACACTGCGCACGCCCGCACTCTAGGTGGCCCCGGCTCCGCCGTCAGAACGCGTGCGCCAACAGCTCCCCGAACAGGTCGTGCTCGTCCACCTCGAGGCCCTTCGCCCGGAACCACCCGCAGATGTTCGCGCAGTCGCGCAGCAGGAAGTCCATGCCCTGCGGGTTGCCGACCAGGTCGACGATCTGGGGCAGGTCGATGATCACGAGGCGCTCGCCGGCGGCGAGGATGTTGTACGCCGACAGGTCACCGTGCACGAGTCCGGCCTGCACGAGCAGGGCGAGCGATTCACGCAGCTGCTCGAAGTAGTCGAGCAGGAGGTCACGCTCCGGCCGGGTCTGCGCCAGCCTGGGCGCGGTCTCGCCGGCGACGGTGATCCACTCCATGAGGATCTCGGTGCCGTCGATCTGCACGGGGTAGGGGACCGGGAGACCGAGGTCCCACAGCCTGACCAGGGCCCCCCACTCCGACACCGCCCACTCGCCGGCCGCGACCTCGCGGCCGAACGTGCTCTTGCGCTTGAGAGCTCGGTTGTCACGCGAGCGTTTCATCGAGCGGCCCTCGGTGTAGGACGCCGACCGGTGGAAGGTGCGGTGCTCCGGCGCGCGGTAGCGCTTGGCGGCCATCACGACGGCCTCGTCCGGCTCGCGCGGGTCGGCCCGTTCGAGCAGGAAGACGTCGGCCTCCTTGCCGGTCTTGAGGATGCCGAGGTCGGTGTCGATCGCTCCCTGGGAGGTCACGACCCAGTCCGGCCGTGGCTCGGGCCCGCGCTGCAAGGGCTCGACGGAGAGCCAGGTCGACCAGCGCTGGTCGTCGCCGAGGTCGTCGTAGGCGTCGAACTCGAACACGAACGACGGGTCGATCCCGCTGAGGGGGTCGACGTGGGTGTAGCTGTCGGTGATGAAGGCGTCGAGCGCGTCAGTGCGCGTCGGCGAGGAGAGGTGCTCCGATGACATCGGTGGTGGTGCTCCAGACGTGAGTGAGGACGGCGGCGGGCAAGCCGAAGACTTCGATCGTCACGACGTCCTCCTCTCGGTCGGGGCACGGCGAGATGCCGGGCACGCGCCGACCAGTGTCGGGAGTCCGGGGGCGTCGCGTCAACTGGTTTTCCACGCGGCTAGGTTTCAGCCGTGAACCCCCGCCGGCTCCTCGTGCCCGTCCTCGCCGTCGTGACCGCCCTGGTCGTGGCGGCGCCCGTCGCTTCGCAGGGCAGCGGCGCCCCCGCAGTCGCAGGGGCGAAGGGCATCGGCGACCCCTACTTCCCCGAGGACGGCAACGGCGGCTACGACGCCCTGCGCTACGCCGTCCACGACTCCTACCGGTTCTCCGACGGCCGGCTGAGCGGCTCGACCACGGTCACCCTGCGGACCACCGAGCGGCTGTCGTCGTTCGACCTCGACTTCCTGCTGCCGGTCTCGAAGGTCACGCTCTCCACGGGCAGGGCGACGTTCCGCCGCCCCGACCGGCACGAGCTGCGGATCATCCCCGCCCGTCCGATCCCGGCCGGGACGCGCCTGACCGCCACCGTCACCTACGCCGGGCACCCGGCCAGGCTCAGCTGGGGTGGGGAGAGCAACTGGGTCGCCGACGCCCACGAGGTCGCCGCCATCAACGAGCCCCACATGGCCGCCTGGTGGTTCCCCTCCAACGACCACCCGCTCGACAAGGCGGTGATGGATCTCCACATCACCGTCCCGAAGGGCAACCAGGTGGTCGCCGGCGGCCGCCTGGAGTCCGTACGGCGCGCCGCCGGCCACACGACGTACCACTGGCACGGCGGCCCGATGACCACCTACCTGGCGTTCTTCGTGGCGGGTCATCTCGCCGTCCGCTCCGGCACCTCCCACGGTCTGCCCTACTACAACGTGGTCTCCCGGCAGCTGTCTCCGGCCGCTCGGCGTGCGGCGTTCCAGGGGCTCGCCGAGACGCCCGGGATCGTGCGCTGGATCGCCTCCCGGGTCGGTCGTTACCCCTGGTCCCAGACCGGCGGCGTCGTCACCAGCCTCGATCCCGGCTTCTCCCTGGAGACCCAGACCCGGCCCACCTACCCCCGCCGCGTCTTCACCAGCCTTGATGGTGCACGAGCTGTCCCACCAGTGGTTCGGTGACTCGGTCTCGGTGCATCACTGGCGCGACATCTGGCTCAACGAAGGGTTCGCGACGTTCATGGAGCAGTGGTACGTGCAGGGCCACGGTGGCCAGTCGACCCGCGCCTGGCTCCACCAGACCTACGACTCGTTCCCGGCCGCCTGGGCGGTGCCGGTGGGCGACCCCGGACCGCGGCGGATCTTCGACTACGCCATCTACGAGCGAGGGGGCATGACCCTGGCCGCTCTCCGCCAGCGGATCGGCAACGCCGACTTCAGCCAGGTGATGAGGTCCTGGGTCCGCCTGCACCGCGGGGGCCACGGCACGACCGCGGAGTTCGAGGCCCTGGCCGAGCACGTCAGCGGGCAGGACCTCGCGTCCTTCTTCGACGCCTGGCTGGTGCAGCGGGTCAAGCCGGCACCCACCGCGGCCAACGGTCTCTGAGCCGCGTCGAGCGCTCAGCCGCCCAGCAGTGGCGCCACGATCTTCGCCAGCCGGCTCTGGCGGCCGGTCCGGGCCTCCTCGTGGTCGGCCCAGGTCATGGTCCGCAGGCCGGCGTTGATCCCGAGCCAGCGCAACGGCTCCGGCTCCCAGGCCTTCGACCGATGGCCCACCCAGGGCAGCCGGGTCAGCTCGGTGTCCCGGTCGAGCACCAGGTCGGCGAGGGTCCGCCCGGCCAGGTTGGTGGTGCTGACGCCGTCGCCGACGTAGCCCCCCGCCCAGCCGAGCCCGGTGAAGGGGTCGAGACCCACGGACGCCGTCCAGTCGCGGGCGATCCCGAGGTTGCCGCCCCAGCGGTGGGTGATCCGAGCGTCGCGGAGCACGGGGAACAGGTCCACCAGCGTGTCGTGCAGGGAGCCGAAGACGCCGTCGTCGCGGTCGTAGGCCGGCCGCACCCGCGACCCGAAGTGGTAGGGCGCGCCGCGGCCACCGAACACCAAGCGGTCGTCGACCGTCCGCTGGCCGTAGATGATCAGGTGGCGCTGGTCGCTGAACGTCTCGCGTCGCCGTAGCCCGATCTGGTCCCAGGTCTCGGGCGGCAGCGGCTCGGTGGCGATGATCAGGGAGTACACCGGGATCACCTGTCGCTTCTGTCCCTCGAGCGTGCAGGTGTAGCCCTCGGTCGCGCGGATCACGTTCTCGGCACGAAGGATCCCGCGATCGGTGACCACGCGTCCTGGAGCGATCGACCGCGCCCGGGTGCGCTCGTGGATGGTGACGCCGCGCCGCTCCACCGCCTCGGCGAGGCCTCGGGCGAGCCGGGCCGGGTGGATCGCGGCGCAGTCGGGGGTGTACGTCGCGCCGCGGACGTGGGTGCCGGCCAGCACGGCCTGGGCCTCCTCGGCGCCGAGCAGCCGCAGCTCGTTCTCGTCGCGGCCCCACCGCCGGGCGTCGGCGACCTCGTGCTGGGCCCGCTCCCACTGCGGTCGGCTCCGGGCCAGCGAAATCGTGCCGCCCTTGACCGCGTGGGCGTCGATGCCCTCCTCCTCCGCGGCGAGGAGGACCTCGTCGACGCTGGCGCGCATCGCGGCGTGCTGCGCCAAGGCGCGCTCCCGAGTCGACTGCTTGGCCAGCTTGGCCATCGAGGCGGGGAAGAGCGCGGAGCACCAGCCCCCGTTGCGGCCGCTGGCGCCGAAGCCCGCGACCTCCGCCTCGACCATGGTCACGCGCAGCGACGGGTCGGCCCGGGCGAGGTAGAGCGCGGTCCACAGGCCGGTGTAGCCCGCGCCGACGATGGCCACGTCGGTGTCACGGTCGCCGGGCAGAGCCGGACGCGGGGTCCAGTCGTCGGGGACGGTCTCGTGCCAGAGGGAGAGTGAGCGCAGTCCGCGAGCGCCCCGGGGGCTCAGCGCACACCCCAGGAGTAGGTCTGCTTGCGCAGCTTGAGGTACATGAAGGTCTCGGTACCGATCACACCGCTGACCCTACGGATCTTGCCCGAGATGACCTCCAGCAGGTGCTCGTCGCTCTCGCAGACGACCTCGACCAGGAGGTCGTAGACCCCGGCGGTGATCACGACGTAGTCGACCTCGTCGAGGTCGGCCAGGGCGTCGGCGACCGGCTCCATGGGCCCGTTCACCCGGATGCCGACCATCGCCTGGCGCGCGAAGCCGAGCTCGAGCGGGTCGGTGACCGCGACGACCTGCATGACACCGGTGTCGATCAGGCGCTGGACGCGCTGGCGGACCGCGGCCTCGGAGAGTCCGACGACCTTGCCGATCGCGGCGTAGGAGCGCCGACCGTCCTGCTGCAGCTGCTCGATGATGGCCTTGGAGACGTCATCGAGGGCAGCGCGCGGGAGCTTCTTAGTCATGGCCCCAACTTCCTCTCATCCGGGGCCCATATGCTGACAGCCAGGACACCACGGGTCCAGCACCTGTCAACACAGGATTTCGTCGTGACGGGGTATTCGATACACGGATTCGCTTGTACTGTGCCCCTGCTCATGACACGATCCGAACCAATCTGTATCGAGGAGCACCCCATGTCAGGAGGACCCGGCGGCGCCGGACTCTCACGTCGGACGCTGCTACGAGGGGCCGGAGGGGTGGCGTTCGTCGGCGCGAGCCTGGCGGCGCTCAAGCTCCCCTTCTTCGGCGTCTCGGGAGCGCAGCAGGATCCGGCCACCTGTTATGCCAAGGACGTGTCGGCGACCGACAAGAAGCTCATCATCTCCAACTGGCCGGCCTACATCGACCCGATCCACAAGCCCGGGTCGACGGTGTCGGTCTTCGAGAAGCAGACCGGCATCAGCGTCCAGTACACCGACGACGTCAACGACAACGCCGAGTTCTACGCCAAGGTGAAGAACCAGCTGGCGTCCTGCCAGTCGATCCAGCGCGACATGATCGTGATGACCGACTGGATGGCCGCGCGGATGATCGGGCTCGGCTGGATCCAGCCGCTCGACCTCAGCAAGACGCCGAACTTCACCAAGAACCTCATCCCGCGGCTGCGCGACAAGCCCTGGGACCCCGGTCAGAAGCACCACGCCCCGTGGCAGAGCGGCCTGACCGGCATCGCCTACAACGCCGACAAGACCAAGCCGGTCGAGAGCTTCACCGAGCTCCTCACCCGTCTCCGACCTCAAGGGCAAGGTCACCTTGCTGACCGAGATGCGCGACACGATGGGCTTCATGCTCCGCACGGTCAACGCCGAACCCGGAGAACTTCACCCAGAACCAGTGGGAGAACGCCATCAACGCGCTGCACGGCTACGTCTCCGACGGCAACGTGCGCTCCTTCAACGGCAACGACTACCTCAACGACCTCGCCTCCGGCAACACCCTGGCGTGCGAGGCCTGGTCGGGTGACGTGGTCATCGCCCAGCAGGACAACCCGAACCTGCAAGTTCGTGGTGCCCGAGGAGGGCATGTCGCTGTGGGCCGACAACATGCTGATCCCCAACCTCGCGACCCACCAGACGAACGCCGAGGAGTGGATCAACTACTACTACGACCCGAAGGTCGCGGCCCAGCTTGCCGACTGGAACTGGTACATCTGCCCCGTCCTGGGCGCTCAGGAAGAGATGCTCAAGCTCGACAAGCAGGCTGCGAAGAGCCCGCTGATCTTCCCCACCGACAAGATGCTCGAGAACACGTGGGGCTTCATGGCGCTGAACGACCAGCAGGAGATCCAATACGAAAGGGACTGGGCCGATGTCACATCTGGCTGAGCACACCGAGGCTCCTGCTCCGTCGGACGGGGGGACGGGCGAGGGCCTCGAGCTCCGCGGGCTGACCAAGGACTTCGGCGCCTTCAAGGCCGTCGACGACCTCGACCTCGACGTACCGAGCGGCTCGTTCTTCGCGCTGCTCGGTCCGTCGGGCTGCGGCAAGACCACGACGCTGAGGATGGTCGCCGGGCTCGAGACCCCGACGTCCGGCACCATCAGGCTGGCCGCGCCGCGACATCACGTTCGAGAAGCCCTACCGCCGGCCGGTCAACACCGTCTTCCAGAACTACGCGCTCTTCCCCCACCTCGACATCTTCGAGAACGTCGCCTTCGGCCCCCGCCGCCGCAAGGAGACAGGCGTCGACGACGAGGTCCACCGGATGCTCGACCTGGTCGAGCTCGGCACCCAGGCCCGCAAGCGGCCGATGCAGCTCTCGGGTGGCCAGCAGCAGCGCGTCGCCCTCGCCCGGGCACTGATCAACAAGCCCGAGGTGCTGCTGCTCGACGAGCCGCTGGGTGCCCTCGACCTCAAGCTGCGCCGCCAGATGCAGATCGAGCTCAAGCGGATCCAGACCGAGGTCAGCACGACGTTCATCCACGTCACCCACGACCAGGAGGAGGCCATGACCATGGCCGACACCATCGCGGTGATGAACGCCGGGGTGATCGAGCAGATGGGTGCTCCCGACGAGCTCTACGAGAACCCCCGCACCACCTTCGTGGCGAACTTCCTCGGTCAGTCCAACCTGATCGGCGGCCGGATCCACGTCCCGCGAGGGCGAGATGACCACCGTCGACATGCAGGGGATCACCGTCACCGTGCCCCGCGAGCGCACCCACGCCGAGGGGAGCGAGGGCTGGGTCGGGATCCGGCCGGAGAAGGTGCTCATCGGCGACGAGGGCGAGGCTCTCGACGCGCCGGGCAACACGATCCCGGGCGGCGTGGTCACCGACGTGAGCTTCGTCGGCGTGAGCACGCAGTACCTCGTCCGGATGCCGTGGGGCCAGGAGATCCAGGTCTTCGAGCAGAACACCGGCCGCCGCCGGATCTTCCGCTACGGCGACAAGGTCGAGCTGTCCTGGCGCCCCGAGTACGCGTTCCTGCTCGACCACGACCAGGATGCGTCCGCCGGCTCCCAGATCGAGGACGAGTGAGCCGCGGCCGTGAGTGAGACCGTCCGCAAGAAGGGCGCGACCGGCTACGTCCTGCTCGCCCCGGGAATGATCTGGCTCGTCCTGTTCTTCCTGATCCCGTTCTACTCCCTGCTCGCCGCCAGCCTGTTCAACAAGGGTGGCTCCGACTTCCGCGGCTACTCCATGGTCTACCAGTGGAGCAACTACTCCGACGTGATCCGGGCCTACTGGCCGCAGATCGTGCGCTCGCTGATCTACGGCGGGATCGCGACCCTCCAGTGCCTGGTGCTGGGCTACGTGCTCGCCTATGCGATCGCGTTCAAGGCCGGGCGCTGGAAGAACCTCATGCTGGTGCTGGTGATCGCCCCGTTCTTCACCAGCTTCCTGGTGCGGACGCTGTCGTGGAAGCTGATCCTCTCCGACAACGGCATCGTGGTGAACACCCTGCAGTTCCTCCACATCCTGGGCCCCAACGGCCACCTGCTCTACACGCCGTTCGCCGTGATCATGGGCCTGACCTACAACTTCCTGCCGTTCATGGTGCTGCCGCTGTTCGCCAGCATCGACAAGATCGACTACCGCCTGATCGAGGCGGGCGGCGACCTCTACGCCAACCCGGTGGTCGGCTTCTTCAAGGTGACCTGGCCGCTCTCGCTGCCCGGTGTCATCTCCGGCACGCTGCTGACCTTCATCCCGGCCGTCGGCGACTACATCAACGACCAGCTGCTCGGGTCGACCCAGACCCGGATGATCGGCAACACGATCCAGGCACTGTTCACCGAGGCCAACGACTATCCCGCCGCCGCGGCGCTGTCGGTGATCTTGATGTCGATGATCGTGGTCCTGGTCTTCATGTATGTGAAGTTCGCCGGGACGGAGGACCTGCTGTGAGGTGGTTGAAGAGTCACCTGGTGCTCATCCTGGGCATCCTGGTCCTCGTCTACACGTTCGTCCCGATCGCCATCGTCGTGATGATGAGCTTCAACAAGCTCCCCAGCGAGCAGTCGAAGATCTACAAGTGGAACACCTTCACGCTGCAGAACTGGCTCCACCCGTGTGCCGACCCGAGCATGTGCACCGCCCTGAGGACGAGCGTCGAGATCGGTCTCCTGGCCACCTTCGGCGCGACTGTCCTCGGCACGCTCGCGGCGTTCGCGCTGGTCCGGCACCAGTTCGTCGGGCGGTCGGGCACCAACGTCCTGATCTTCCTGCCGATGGCGGCACCGGAGATCGTGATGGGCTCCTCACTGCTGGCCCTGTTCGTGGCCGCCGACCTGGCGGGACAGCTGGGCTTCTGGACGATCCTGATCGCCCACATCATGTTCTGCCTGTCGTTCGTGATCGTGACCGTCAGGTCCCGGCTGGCGGGGCTCAGCGACACCCTCGAACAGGCGGCGGCCGACCTCTACGCGACGCCGCAGCAGGCGTTCTGGAAGGTCACCTTCCCGCTGGTGTTCCCCGGCATCCTGGGCGCGGCGCTGCTGGCCTTCTCGCTGTCGTTCGACGACTTCATCATCACCAACCTCAACGCCGGCACCACGACGACGTTCCCGATGTACGTCTGGGGCGTCTCGCGACGCACGATCCCGATGCAGATCAACGTGGTCGGCACCGTGATGCTGATCATCTCGGTCCTGATCGTGGTCGGCGGCGAGGTACGCAACCGCCGGCGGATGCGGGTGCTGGCCGGACCGACGAAGGTGCAGCCCGACACCGTCGTGGCTGCCGCAGCCGGGCGCTCCAGCGCCGGCCAGCTCGACGCCGTCTGAGCCGCCCACCCGAACAGAAGCACGAGACCCCGCCCCGGATCATCCGGGGCGGGGTCTCGTCGGTCCTGGTGAGGACTCAGATCATGTCGCTGCCCTTGACGAGCACCTGGCGCAGGATCTGCTCCATCTCGTCGAAGTGCTCCTGGTCGCAGATCAGCGGGGGAGCGAGCTGGACCACCGGGTCGCCCCGGTCGTCCGCGCGGCAGTAGAGGCCGGCGTCGAAGAGGGCCTTGGAGAGGTAGCCGCGCAGGAGCTTCTCGGACTCCTCGTCGTTGAACGTCTCCTTGGTGTCCTTGTCCTTGACCAGCTCGATGCCGAAGAAGTAGCCGTCACCGCGGACGTCGCCGACGATCGGGAGGTCCTTGAGCTTCTCGAGCGTGGCTGCGGAACGACGGCTCGTTCTCGCGGACGTGCTCGTTGATCTTCTCCTTCTCGAAGATGTCGAGGTTGGCCATCGCGACCGCCGTGGAGACCGGGTGGCCACCGAAGGTGTAGCCGTGCAGGAAGGTCTCGGTGCCCTTCAAGAAGGGCTCCATGAGCTTGTCGCTGGCGATCATCGCGCCGAGCGGGGCGTAGCCGGAGGTGATGCCCTTGGCGCAGGTGATCATGTCGGGCTGGTAGCCGTAGCGGTCGGCACCGAACATGTGGCCCAGCCGCCCGAAGGCGCAGATGACCTCGTCGGAGACCAGCAGCACGTCGTACTCGTCGCAGATCTCGCGGACCCGCTCGAAGTATCCGGGCGGCGGCGGGAAGCAGCCGCCGGAGTTCTGCACCGGCTCCAGGAACACCGCGGCCACCGTGTCGGGGCCCTCGTTCTCGATGGCGACGGCGATCTCGTTGGCAGCCCAGAGGCCGAACTTCTTCTCGTCGTCCTCGAAGTACGGCGCGCGGTAGTAGTTGGTGTTCGGCACCCGGAACGTCGAGGGGACCAGCGGCTCGAACGGCGCCTTCATCCCCGGCAGCCCGGTGATGGAGAGCGCGCCCTGCGGAGTGCCGTGGTAGGCGATGGCCCGGCTGATCACCTTGTGCTTGTAGGGGCGACCGGTGATCTTGAAGTAGTTCTTGGCCAGCTTCCACGCGGTCTCGACGGCCTCGCCGCCGCCGGTGGTGAAGAAGACGCGGTTGAGGTCGCCCGGCGCGTAGTCGGCGACGCGCTCGGCGAGCTCGATCGCGTTGGGGTGGGCGTAGGACCACAGCGGCATGAACGCGAGCTTCTCGGTCTGCTTCGCGGCCGCCTCGGCGAGTTCGGCGCGGCCGTGGCCGAGCTGGCTGACGAAGAGCCCGGCCAGGCCGTCGAGGTAGCGCTTGCCGTGGGAGTCGTAGAGGTAGGCGCCCTCCCCGCGCACGATCACCGGGACGTCGGACGTCTCGTAGGTCGAGTGGCGGGTGAAGTGCATCCACAGGTGGTCACGCGCGGCCTGCTGGAGGTGGGCGTTGTCGTACGTGTCGCCAGGCATGGCTATCGGGTCCTTGTCAACGTGTGTCTGGTGGCCCCATCATCCTGCCCCTCGAGACCTCACACAAGCGAATCCGCAGTCTTCACGCCGATTTGTCACTGAATCCGAAGGTAGGCCGAACGGAGTCAGGCCTGATAGAAACCAGGCATGACACGGTACGGCGCGCAGTTCGGCCCCGACATCACCTTCCTCGGCGTCCCGGCGGTCGACGTCGCCGACGCCGCCGCGCTCGCCGCCGCCGACGTGGTGGTGGTCGGGGCGCCGTTCGACGGCGGTACGTCGCACCGGCCCGGCACCAGGTTCGGCCCGACCGCCATCCGGCAGACCTGCTACCTGCCGCAGGACGGCTCGCGGCCCCACCTCGCGCTGCGGGTCGACGCGCTCCAGGACCTCACCGTCGTCGACATGGGCGACGTCGAGATGCCGCCCGGCGAGATCGAGCGTGCCCTGCACGCCCTGGAGGACGCCGTGTACGCCGTGGCCTCGGCCGGCGCCGTACCGCTCGTGCTCGGCGGCGACCACTCCATCGCACTGCCCGACGCCACCGGCGTGGCCCGGCACCTCGGGTTCGGCAAGGTCTCGATGATCCACTTCGACGCCCACGCCGACACCGGCGACATCGAGTTCGGCTCGCTCTACGGCCACGGCCAGCCGATGCGACGGCTGATCGAGTCGGGCGCGCTGCGCGGCGACCGGTTCCTGCAGATGGGCCTGCGCGGCTACTGGCCGGGACCCGAGACCCTCGACTGGATGGCCGAGCAGCAGATGCGGTCCTACGAGATGACCGAGATCGGCAAGCGCGGCCTCGACGCGTGCCTCGACGAGGCCTTCGAGATCGCCCTCGATGAGTGCGACGCGGTCTTCCTCTCCGTCGACATCGACGTCTGCGACCCCGGTCATGCTCCCGGCACCGGGACCCCCGAGCCGGGTGGTCTCTCCTCGCGGCAGCTCCTCGACGCCGTACGCCGGATCTGCCGCGAGCTGCCCGTTGCCGGCATCGACGTGGTCGAGGTCTCCCCGCCCTACGACCACGCCGAGATCACCGCCTACCTCGCCAACCGGGTCTGCCTCGAGGCGCTCTCCGGGCTGGCCGCAGCCAAGGTCGGGATCACCCACGACCCCGCCGGCCCGCTGCTCGAGGGCCGCTGATGGCGACGATCTTCACCGGCGGCTCGGTCTTCGACGGCCACCGCCACCTGCCCGACCACGCCCTGCATGATCGACGCCGGCAAGGTCGTCGCGGTGGGTCCCGAGGGCGCGCTCGGGCTCGACAGCCAGGACCTCGGTGACGCCGAGGTGGTCGACCTGGCCGGCGGGCTGGTCTCGCCCGGGTTCACCGACGCGCACTGCCACCCGATCCAGGGCGGCCTGGAGATCGCGCGGTGCGACCTCTCCAACGGGTCCACCCGAGACGACTACCTGGCGCTGATCCAGAAGTACGCCGCCGGGCACGACGGTCCGTGGATCCTCGGCGGCGGCTGGGCGATGGCGGCGTTCCCCGGTGGCACGCCGACGGCAGCCGAGCTCGACACCGTGGTGCCCGACCGGCCGGCGTTCCTGCCCAACCGCGACCACCACGGCGCCTGGGTGAACACCCGTGCCCTCGAGCTGGCCGGGATCACCGCCGAGTCGCCCGACCCGCCGGACGGCCGGATCGAGCGCTTCCCGGACGGCTCGCCGACCGGGACCCTCCACGAGGGTGCGATGGGGCTGGTGAGCCGACTACTCCCGCCGACGCCGGCCTGCGGACTACGCGCGGGCGCTGGTCGAGGGCCAGCGCCACCTGTTCTCGCTCGGGGTCACCGCGTGGCAGGACGCCATCGTCGGCGCCTACGCCGGCATGGACGACGGCGGGCCGACCTATGTGGACGCGGCCGACAACGGTGACCTGGTCGCCGACGTCGTCGGTGCGCTGTGGTGGGACCGCGACCGGGGGCTCGACCAGATCCCCGACCTGGTGGCGCGACGCGACGCGTTCGAGCGCAGGCGGTTCCGGGCGACGAGCGTGAAGATCATGCAGGACGGCGTCTGCGAGAACCACACCGCAGCGATGCTCACCCCCTACCTCGACGGCCACGGTCACGAGACGTCCGACGCCGGTCACTCCTTCGTCGACGGTGCCGAGCTGCGCGAGATCGTGGTCGCCCTCTCCGCGGCCGGCTTCCAGGTGCACGTCCACGCGATCGGGGACCGCGGGGTCCGCGAGGCTCTCGACGCCTTCGCCGCGGCCCGCGCCGCCGGGCACGACATCGGGCACACCGGACTGCGCCACCACATCGCCCACCTCCAGCTGGTCCACCCCGACGACGTCCTGCGCTTCGCCGCGCTGGGGGTCGCCGCCAACGCCCAGGCGCTCTGGGCGTGTCACGACGAGCAGATGGACGACCTGACCATCCCGTTCCTCGGCGACGAGCGAGCCACGTGGCAGTACCCGTTCGGCGACCTCCACCGGTCCGGCGCCCGGCTGGTGATGGGCAGCGACTGGCCGGTCAGCACGCCCGACCCGCTGGCGGCGATCCACACCGCCGTGACCCGCACGACGTACGGCGGGAGCGGGCGGGGTGGGTCGGTGCCGTTCCTGCCCGAGCAGGCGCTCGACCTGACCACGGCCTTCACGGCGTACACCGCGGGCTCGGCCTGGGTCAACGGCCGCGACCGGCTCGACGGCGCCGGCACCCTCCTGCCCGGACACCCCGCCGACCTCGTCGTGCTCGAGCGCGACCCCTTCGTGGGGCCGGTCGAGGAGATCGGCGCGGCGCGCGTGGCCTCGACCTGGGTCGGCGGCACCCCGGTCTTCGGCGCCTGACCAGCCACGGCACCAGCCACGGTGAGCCGCCTCTTGCTCCGAGAGAGGCGAATCCGCCCACGAAATCCGTCGAAAACGGGGAGGAGGACTACCGAATCCGCAGGGGCGTAGGTACTCTGCCGCCCATGGCGGACCAGACGTTCAAGAACGTGATCAACGGCGAGCTCGTCGACAGCCTGTCCGGGGAGACCTACGACGTCATCGACCCGACCACCGGCGAGGTGTACGCCCAGGCGCCGATGTCCGGCGCGGACGACGTCGACCGCGCCTACGCCGCCGCCGCGGCCGCCTTCGAGGGCTGGGGCGAGGCCACCCCCCAGGACCGCGGGAACACGCTGCTGAAGATCGCCGGCGCGATCGAGGAGCGGGTCGAGGAGATCAACGCCGTCGAGTGCAAGGACACCGGGAAGCCCCTGGGGCTGACGATGTCCGAGGAGATGCCCTACGCCTCGGACCACTTCAAGTTCTTCGCCGGCGCCGCGCGCCTGTTCGAGGGCCGCTCGGCCGGCGAGTACATGGCCGACCACACCTCGTGGATCCGGCGCGAGCCGATCGGGGTGGTCGGCCAGGTGACGCCGTGGAACTACCCCCTGATGATGATGATCTGGAAGATCGCCCCGGCTCTCGCCGGGGGCAACACGATCGTCCTCAAGCCCAGCGACACCACGCCGGCGAGCTCGACGCTGCTGGCCGAGATCTGCCAGGAGTTCCTGCCGCCCGGGGTGCTCAACGTGGTCTGCGGCGACCGTGACACCGGTCGCCGGCTGGTCGAGCACAAGACCCCCCAGATGGTCGCGATCACCGGCTCCGTCCGGGCCGGGATGGAGGTGGCCGGCTCCGCGGCCGCCGACCTCAAGCGGGTCCACCTCGAGCTCGGCGGCAAGGCGCCCGTCATCATCTTCGACGACGCCGACGTCGAGAAGGCCGCCGAGGGCATCGCGATGGCCGGGTACTTCAACGCCGGCCAGGACTGCACCGCCGCGACCCGGGTGCTGGCCGGCCCCGGCGTCCACGACGAGTTCGTCGCCGCCCTCACCGAGCAGGCCAAGAACACCCGCACCGGCCTCCCCGACGACGAGGACGTCCTCTACGGCGCGCTCAACAACGAGAACCAGCTGGCCCGGGTGAGCGGGATGGTAGACCGCCTGCCCGACCACGCGTCGCTCCAGACCGGCGGCCGCCGCCAGGGCGACCGCGGGTACTTCTACGAGCCGACCGTGGTCTCGGGCCTCCTGCAGGACGACGAGCAGATCCAGAACGAGATCTTCGGCCCGGTGATCACCGTCCAGCGGTTCAGCGACGAGGCCGAGGCGCTGCGCTGGGCCAACGGGGTCGAGTACGGCCTCGCCTCCAGCGTGTGGACCAAGGACCACGCCCGCGCCCTGCGGATGTCGAAGCGGCTCGACTTCGGGGTCGTGTGGATCAACACCCACATCCCCTTCGTCTCCGAGATGCCCCACGGCGGCTTCAAGCACTCCGGCTACGGCAAGGACCTGTCCATGTACGGCCTCGAGGACTACACGCGCGTCAAGCACGTCATGTCCTACATCGGCGAGTAGACGCCGCCGTTCCCGAACACCGAGCAGATCACGAGCACCAAGACATGGCGACGGTCGACGTCCTCATCGCGGGCCACGTCGAGGAGACCCAGGCCGGCGAGTCCGTCCACCCCACGGTCAGCCTGGTCCGCGACGGCGACCTCCTGGTGGTCGTCGACCCCGGGATCCTGGCCGACCCCGCGCTGCTGACCGACGCTCTCGCCGAGCGCGGCCTCGGCGTCGGCGACGTGACCCACGTCTTCGCGACCCACCACCACCTCGACCACACCCGCAACATCGGCATGTTCCCGACCGCCCGCGTGGTCGACGTCGACTCGGTGTACGACGGGTCCCTCTGGCTCGCGCACGACGGCGACGGCTACCACCTCAGCGACGCCGTCTCCGTGATCGAGACCCCTGGCCATTCCCAGGAGTGCGCGGCCCTCGTGGTCCGGACCGAGGAGGGGACCGTGGTGCTGACCCACGCCTGGTGGTTCGCCGACATGACCCCCGAGCAGGACCCGCTGGCCTGGGACCAGGCCGCCCTCGACCGCAGCCGCGCGCGCATCCTCGCGATCGCCGACGTCGTCGTACCCGGACACGGACCGGCCTTCCGGCCGGCCGGAAACATCCACAGAGGAGAGAACTGATGAGGATCCTGTTGGTCGGCGCCGGGGGAGTGGGCGCGGCCTTCGCCTCGATCGCTGCGCGTCGCGACTTCTTCGAGACGATCGTGGTCGCCGACTACGACTCCCTCAAGGCCGATCGGGCAGCGGAGTTCGACGACCGCTTCGTCGCCGCCCGGATCGACGCCTCCGACGCCGCCTCGGTGACCGCCCTGTGCCGCGAGCACGCCATCACCCACGTGATGAACGCGGTCGACCCCGTCTTCAACATGTCGATCTTCGAGGGTGCGTTCGAGGCCGGCGCCGACTACCTCGACATGGCGATGTCGCTGTCGAAGCCGCACCCGGAGGCGCCGTACAGCAAGACCGGGGTGAAGCTCGGGGACGAGCAGTTCGCCGTCGCCGACCGCTGGGCGTCCGCAGGCCGGCTCGCTCTGGTCGGCATCGGCGTCGAACCGGGCCTCTCCGACGTGTTCGCGCGCTACGCCGCCGACCACGACTTCTCCGAGATCGACGAGCTCGGCACCCGTGACGGCGCCAACCTCGTCGTCACCGACGACGACGGCAACGAGATCTTCGCCCCGTCGTTCTCGATGTGGACCACGATCGAGGAGTGCCTCAACCCGCCGGTCGTCTGGCAGGAAGGCGGGTGGCACACGACACCGCCGTTCAGCGAGCCCGAGGTGTTCGACTTCCCCGAGGGCATCGGCCCGGTCGAGTGCGTGAACGTCGAGCACGAGGAGGTGCTCCTCATGCCACGCTGGGTCGACTGCAAGAGGGCGACCTTCAAGTACGGCCTCGGCGACGAGTTCATCAACATCCTCAAGGTGCTGCACACCCTGGGCCTCGACAGCACCGAGAAGGTCCGGGTCAAGGGCGTCGAGGTGAGCCCGCGCGACGTGGTGGCTGCCGTGCTTCCCGACCCGGCGACCGTCGGGCCGCGGATGAGGGGCAAGACCTGCGCCGGGCTCTGGGTGACCGGCAAGGGCAAGGACGGCGAGGATCGCTCGACGTACTACTACCACGTGGTCGACAACGAGTGGACGATGCGGGAGTACAGCCACCAGTGCGTGGTCTGGCAGACCGCCATCAACCCCGTGGTGGCGCTCGAGCTGCTGGCCAACGGCACCTGGAGTGGCGCAGGGGTGCTCGGCCCGGAGGCGTTCGACGCGGTACCGTTCCTCGACCTGCTGACCGCCTACGGCTCTCCGTGGGGGAAGCAGGAAGTGAGCTGACTTGGCCGCCATGAGCTCCGCCACCGGGACGGTCGCCGTCTCCGCCCGAGGACTGACCAAGCACTTCGGCGACGTCCACGCGGTCGACGACCTCGACCTCGACATCGCCGACGGCGAGTTCTTCTCGATGCTCGGGCCGTCGGGGTCGGGCAAGACGACCGTGCTCCGGCTGCTGGCCGGTTTCGAGCGCCCCACCCGGGGGCGGATCCTCCTCGGCGAGACCGACGTGACCGACCTCCCGGCCTATCGCCGCGACGTGAACACGGTCTTCCAGGACTACGCGATCTTCCCCCACATGGACGTCCTGACGAACGTCGAGTACGGGCTGCGGGTCAAGAAGGTCGACCGCAAGGAGCGCCGTCGCCGGGCCGAGGAGGCACTGGCGGCAGTCCGCCTCGAGGGGTACGGCGCGCGGAAGCCGAACCAGCTCTCCGGCGGGCAGCGCCAGCGCGTCGCCCTGGCCCGGGCCCTGGTCAACCGGCCCAAGGTGCTGCTCCTCGACGAGCCGCTCGGTGCGCTCGACCTCAAGCTGCGCCGGGAGATGCAGATCGAGCTCAAGCAGATCCAGCGTGAGGTCGGGATCACCTTCGTGTTCGTGACCCACGACCAGGAGGAGGCGCTGTCGATGAGCGACCGCGTCGCGGTCTTCCACGAGGGTCGCGTCGAGCAGGTCGCCGCGCCGATCGAGCTCTACGAGCACCCGGCGAGCCCGTTCGTCGCGGGATTCGTCGGCACCTCCAACCGGCTCAACGGCGACGCGGCCCGGGCCGTCGTCGGTCGCGACGGCGACTTCGCCGTCCGGCCCGAGAAGCTCCGGGTGGCCGCACCCGGGTCGGCGCTCGACTCCGACGAGGTCGCTGCGCTCGGGAAGGTACGCGAGGTCGTCTACCTCGGACCCAGCACCCACGCCGTCGTCGAGCTCGACGCCGGCCCTCGCCTCACCGTTTCCCGGCCCAACACCGGCCTGGGGCACGAGGCGCCACTGGAGGCCGGCGACCAACCGGTCGCGGTGGTGTTCCACCGGGGAGCCCTGATCTCCCTCTCGGACTGACCACGTCCTCTCGGGACCCGCCGCACCATCCGTCGATTCCAGGAGAAGAAAGCAACCATGACCACACACCCCCGAGTGCCCCGGGTGATCGGCGCCGTCCTCGGCGCCGCTGCCCTCGTCGCCGGCTGCGGTTCGTCGTCGTCGTCGACCACGTCCAGCGGCGGCCTGACCGTCCCCGACGTACCCATGCAGCAGTCGATGGGCGCCATGGAGGGCCAGGTGAACATCCTGGCCTGGCCGGGCTACGCCGAGGACGGCTCCAACGACCCCAAGGTCGACTGGGTCACGCCGTTCGAGCAGCAGACCGGCTGCAAGGCCAACGTGAAGTACTTCGCCACCTCCGACGAGGCCGTCAACCTGATGAAGAGCGGAGGCTACGACGTGGTGTCGGCCTCCGGCGACGCCTCGCTGCGCCTGATCGCGTCCGGTGACGTCGCCCCGGTGAACACGAAGCTGATCAAGGACTACGACCAGATCGAGCCGTTCCTCAAGAACCGCGACTGGAACAGCGTCAACGGCAAGATGTACGGCGTGCCTCATGGCTGGGGCGCCAACCTGCTCATGTACAACACCGACCAGGTGAAGCCCGCTCCGACCAGCTGGGGCGCCGTGTTCACCGATGCCTCGAAGTACAAGGGCAAGGTGACGGCCTACGACTCGCCGATCTACATCGCCGACGCAGCGCTCTACCTGATGAAGACCCAGCCCGATCTCGGGATCAAGGACCCCTACGCGCTGGACCAGAAGCAGCTCGACGCAGCCGTCAGCCTGCTCAAGGACCAGCGGCAGAACATCTCGGAGTACTGGTCGGACTTCAACAAGACGGTCACGGCCTTCAAGAGCGGAAGCTCCATCCTCGGCACGACCTGGAAGATCATCCAGCAGACCGCCGCGGGGGAGGGCGCGCCGGTCAAGGCGATCCTGCCGAGCGAAGGCGCGACCGGTTGGTCGGACACCTGGATGATCAGCTCGAAGGCCAAGAACCCCAACTGCGCCTACGCCTGGATGTCCTACATCACCGAGCCGAAGCCGCAGTCCGAGGTCGCGCAGTACTTCGGTGAGGCGCCGGCCAACGGCCAGGCGTGCACGCTGACGGGCGCGCAGTTCTGCAAGGACTACCACGTCACCGACAAGGCCTTCGCGGACAAGATCTGGTACTGGACGACCCCGATCAGCCACTGTCTCGACGGGCGTACCGACGTGCAGTGCACCGACTACGGCCAGTGGACCCAGGCCTGGACCGAGATCAAGGGCTGACCTTTGTCCGACACCTCGACGCCTGTCTCCCGCCCGGCTCGGGCCGGGCGGGGACAGCGGGGCTCCCTGCTGAGCCGCTACCACGGGCTCCGCACCTTCTTGCTCCTCGTGCCACCCATGCTGTGGCTCGGGGTCGCCTACCTGATCGCGCTGGGCGCCCTGCTCGTCACGTCGTTCTGGAGCCAGGACGACTTCACCGGCCAGATCGTCCGGGTCTGGACGCTCGACAACTACCAGACGATCTGGGACGTCTCGGTCTACCACACGATCACGTTCCGAACGATCGGCCTCGCAGCCCTGGTGACCGTCGTCGACGCCGTCATCGCGTTCCCGATCGCGTTCTACATGGCCAAGATCGCGACGCACCGAGGCCGGCGGCTGATGGTGATCTCGGTGCTGATGCCGCTGTGGGCGTCCTACCTCGTCAAGGCCTACGCCTGGCGTGGGATGTTCAGCGAGAACGGCGTGATCGACTGGCTCGGGAAGCCCTTCGGCATCTCCTCACCCGGCTTCGGCCTCACCGCGACCGCGATCACGCTCGCCTACCTCTGGCTGCCCTACATGATCCTGCCGATCTTCGCCGGGCTCGACCGGGTGCCCGACTCGCTGTTCGAGGCGTCCAACGACCTCGGTGCCGGCTCGCTGACGACCCTGCGCAGGGTGGTGCTGCCGATGGCGTTCCCGGCCGTGGTCGCCGGGTCGATCTTCACCTTCTCGCTCTCGATGGGCGACTACATCGCGGTCCAGATCGTCGGCGGTCCGACCCAGCTGCTCGGCAACGTCATCTACGCCAACGTCGGGTCGGCCAACAACCTGCCCTTCGCCGCGGCTCTTTCGACCATCCCGGCCGCGGTGATGCTGGTCTACCTCGCCGTCGTACGGCGCACCGGCGCCTTGGAGAACCTATGAACACCCCACGGCGTTCTTCGTCTCCCCCGCTTCGCTCCTCCGCCGAACAACGCCGCGGGGACCCCGTTCCCGCGGTCACATCGCCCTGGGGAGCACACTGATGGCTCTGAACCGAAGGCTCCGAGCCGTCCTCCTCGCGATCAGCTCCGTGGTGCTGGTGTTCATCTACCTGCCGCTGGTCGTCGTCCTCATCAGCTCCTTCAGCATCAGTCCCACGTTCACCTGGCCGCCCCCGGGCTGGACGCTTGAGTGGTGGCGAGTGGCTTTCCACAGCGCCGGCGCCCGCCACGCCCTGCTGGTGAGCATCGAGGTGGCCCTCTGTGCGACCGCGATCGCCCTTGTCCTGGGCACCCTCGCCGGCCTGGCCCTGCGACGTACCCGCTTCTTCGGGCGCAACACCGTGTCCCTGCTGATCATCCTGCCGATCGCCCTGCCGGGCATCGTCACCGGCATCGCGCTCAACAACGCCTTCCGGACGATGCTCGGGGTGGATCTCGGCTTCATCACGATCGTGATCGCGCACGCGACGTTCTGCATCGTCACGGTGTTCAACAACGTGCAGGCCCGGTTGCAGCGCTTCGGGCCGTCACTCGAGCAGGCCTCGGCCGACCTCGGCGCCGGCCCGTTCCGGACGTTCGCCCTGGTCTCCTTCCCGATGCTGCGCTCGGCCCTGCTCGCCGGCGCCCTGCTCGCCTTCGGCCTGTCCTTCGACGAGATCGTGGTGACGACCTTCACCGCGGGGCCTCAGGTGCAGACGCTGCCGATCTGGATCTTCCAGAACCTGTTCCGACCCAACCAGGCGCCGGTGGTCAACGTCGTTGCCGCCGTCTTGGTGCTCACCTCGGCGATCCCGATCTACTTCGCGCAGCGGCTCTCCGGGGACGCGGTGAACATCGACGCGGCTCCCTAGGACATGGCCACGAGCAGGTCACGGTTGAGGCGAGGTCCGGTCACGACTCGGCTGCGGTGCTGTCGTGGGACGCAGCGGGTTCCCTACGGTCGGCCCATGGCGACCGCGTCCACACCCGAGCACGACTTCGACTTCTGGATCGGGGAGTGGCAGGTGACCGGCCCGCAGGGCCGGGTGCTCGGGGCCAGCACGATCACGCCGCTCTTCGGGACCGGCGCGCTCGCCGAGCACTGGCGTGGCACGGGCGAGGTGGAGGGGCGCAGCCTGAACGCCTACGACGCCACGCACGGTCGCTGGCACCAGACCTGGGTCGACTCGGGCGGCGGTCTCCTCCTGCTCGATGGCGGGCTCGTGGACGGCGCCATGGTGCTGACCGGTCAGGCGTCCGACGAGACCACCGGGACGATGGTGTCGCAGCGGATCACCTGGACCCCGGAGCCCGACGGCGTGCGCCAGCACTGGGAGACCAGCGAGGACGATGGCGTTACGTGGAGCACGGCGTTCGACGGGCGCTACCGCCGGGGCTGACTCCTCAGAGGACGGCTGCGAGCAGCCGCAGGGTCTCCTCGCGGTAGGGCGCCCGGTCCTGCGGGGCGTCCCGGGTCGCGCCTGCGACGGGGTTGAGCATGACCTCGTCGACGCCGTACGTCGTGGCGAGCGCGCTCAGCTGGCCGGCGGCCTCGTCGGGAGTGCCGATCACCCAGCGTGAGGTCATCTGCTCGGCCAGCGGCCGGTGCGCCTCGGGGACTCCGCGCTCCTCGGCGTCCTCGATCGTGGGTTGCGGACCGAGCGGTGCGCCGGTGCGCAGGGCGACCATCGTCAAGATGTTGGGCAGCGCCCGCCGGTGGGCCTCCTCGGCGGTCTCTGCGACGACCGCGTTGACGGTGAGGAAGGTGCGCGGCTCGGGATGGCGCTCGGAGGGCTGGTAGCCCGAGCGGTAGAGCGCGAGCGCCTCCGCGGTGCCGTTGCCGGAGAAGTGGTGGGCGAAGACGTAGGGGAGTCCGCGAGCAGCGGCGAGCCGTGCGGAGAAGTCCGACGAGCCGAGCAGCCAGACGGCGGGCTCACCGGTCGCGTGCGGGGTGGCGCGCAGGGCCTGGACCCGGCCGTGCACCTGCATCGCGACGCCAGACGCAGACATCATCGACACGACGTCGTCGACGTACTCCCGGAAGCGGTTCACGGCGTCGTCGTCCACGCCGCCGGCGCCGTGCCGGAGCGCGATGCTGGTCAGCGGGTCGGTGCCGGGCGCACGGCCGATGCCGAGGTCGATCCGGCCCGGGTGCGCCGCCTCGAGGAGCGCGAACTGCTCGGCGACCACCAGGGGCGCGTGGTTGGGCAGCATCACCCCGCCGGAGCCGACCCGGATCCGCTCCGTGGCGGCGGCGACCATGGCGACCAGGACCGGTGGGTTGGTCGCGGCCACGGCCGGCATGTTGTGGTGCTCGGCCAGCCAGTAGCGCCGGAAGCCCAGCCCGTCGGCGACGCGGGCCAGGGAGCGGGTCGCGGCCAGCGCCTCGCCGGTGGTCTGGCCGTCGCGGACTGGCACCAGGTCGAGCACGGACAGCGCGGGTGAGGTCACGTGGGGGCCAACCCGCCCGGGCCGCCGGTCATTCCGGCCGTGTGGTTTCGAGACGCTCGTTGGACGAGCTCCTCGACCAACGGCGGGCGCGTGCCTGTGACCGCTGGTGGAGGAGGCCCCCCGTGACCGCTGGTTGAGGATGCCGCTCTGCGGCCGTCTCGAAACCGAGGTCACCGAGTCCGACTCAGGCCGCCGGACCCTTGGTCCGCACGTCGGCTACCTGGCTCATCGCCTCACGCAGCTCGGTGAGCCAGTCGTCCTCGTGCTGCGCGACCAGCCGGACGCACCACGCCAGCGCGTCGGCGCGGCTCCGGGCCACACCGGCGTCGACGAGGGTGTCGAGCACCTGCCGCTGCGGCTGCCTCAGCCGGGTCATGGTCGGCGAGGCGAGGTGGGTGAACAGCTCCTCGTGGTCGCCGATCCTCACCCCCCAGCTGACCGTCCGTTCGTAGCGCCGCTGCGCCTCGCGGGCGATCGCCATCCGCTGCTCGCGGGTGTCCTCGCGGAACGCGCTGGCGCGCCCCGCCCGGGCCTCGGCGGTCTCGGCGTCGGTCTCGCCGGCCTCGACGTCGGGGAGGTGGAGCGTCACCACGATCTCGTCGCGGTCGATGCTGATGTCGGCAGGGGACTCCTGCCACTCCTGCGGGAGGCGACCGGAGAACCAGCCCCGCACCCGCTCCATCGCTTCATTCGTAATCATGATTACATCATTACACGGGACTTCAAGGCCCGCCCGAATAGCAGCCGTCAGGCGGTGGCGGCGAACGCCTCGGCCACCACGTCGAACGCCTCCTCGAGCAGCTCGTCGCTGATCGACAGGGGCGGGAGGAAGCGGAAGACGTTGCCCCAGGTGCCACAGGTGAGGGTGACGACGCCGTTGCTGTGGCAGTACGACGAGACCGCGGCCGCGCGGGCGGCGTCCGGCTCGAGGGTGCCCGGCTTGCACAGCTCGATCGCCATCATCGCGCCACGGCCACGGATGTCGGCGACGACGTCGTGGTCGGCGGCGATGGCGTCGAGGCGGCGGCGGATCAGCGACTCGACGGCGCGGGCCCGGGCGCGGAGGTCGTGGGAGCGCATCTCCTCGATCGCACCGAGGGCGGCGGCGCAGGCGATCGGGTTGCCGCCGTAGGTGCCACCGAGGCCGCCGACGTGCACGGAGTCCATCACCTCGGCGCGCCCGGTGACCGCCGCCAGCGGGAGGCCGCCGGCGATGCCCTTGGCCGTGGTGATCAGGTCGGGCACGACGCCTTCGTGGTCGCAGGCGAACCACTCGCCGGTGCGGCAGAAGCCGCTCTGGATCTCGTCGGCGACGAACAGCACGTCGTTGTCGCGGCACCACGCGGCGATCGCCGGCAGGAACCCCTCGGCCGGGACGACGAACCCGCCCTCGCCGAGGATCGGCTCGATCACGACGCAGGCGAGATTGGCGGCGCCGACCTGCTTGTCGAGCTGGTCGATGGCGCGGGCCGCGGCGTCCTCACCCTTGATGCCCGCGGTCTCGCGGAAGGGGTAGGACATCGGCAGCCGGTAGATCTCGCCGGCGAACGGCCCGAAGCCGAACTTGTACGGCATTGCCTTCGCCGTCATCGCCATCGTCAGGTTGGTGCGGCCGTGGTAGGCGTGGTCGAAGACGGCCACCGCGTCCTTGCCGGTCGCCACGCGGGCGATCTTCACGGCGTTCTCGACCGCCTCGGCGCCGGAGTTGAACAGCGCGGACTTCTTGGCGTGGTCACCCGGTGTGAGCTCGGCCAGCGCCTCGCAGACGTCGACGTAGCCGTCGTAGGGCGTGACCATGAAGCAGGTGTGGGTGAACGCCGCCACCTGGGCCTGCACCCGCGAGACGACCCCGTCGGCAGCGTTGCCGACGGTGGTGACCGCGATGCCGGAGCCGAGGTCGATCAGCGAGTTGCCGTCGGCGTCGAGCAGGATCCCGCCTCCGGCGGCCTCGACGAAGATCGGCAGCGTCGTGCCCACCCCGTCCGCGACGTACTGCTTCTTGCGGGCCAGCTTCTCCTGGGAGACGGGGCCGGGGATCGCGGTGACCAGGTTGCGGCGCTGGACGAGGGCGGCGCCGCCGGCGGTGGTGGTGCTCATGCCCACAGCCTAAGACCCGCAGACCTACGGATTCCATGCGGGGGCGACCCCGAATTGACGGATTCCGAAGGTCACGCGTGGGTCAACCGGTGCAGCGCCAGCCGCGCGGGGAGCAGGTAGCCGAAGACGAGCACAGCCGGCCCCTCGACGACCAGCCAGGCCTGGCTGCCGGCCGCGGCAGCGCGTACGCCGTGCCGCAGCCGCAGCTCCGGCAGGCTCACCGGTGGGACCGACAGGTGCGGCCTGACCGTCCACGACCACCGACGTGAGTCGTCGTCCCACGCGTCCACGACGAAGTCGGCGTAGACCCCGCCCCAGCTGAGCACGCGGCCGCGCACGCCGGCGACCATCCGGTCGGCGTCCACCTCCACGCCGCGGATCTGGGGTGCCCACTCGCTCCAGAGCCCGGGACGGGCGTAGCGCTCCCACACCTCGTCGGGGGTGCGGGGTCCGTCGACGGAAGTCCCGGTCATGGCCATGTCCCCAGGATGAGGGAGACTGCCGACATGGCGCTCGCGACCTACCAGGACCTCTGCATCGACGTCGCCGACCCGCGCGTGGAAGGGGAGTTCTGGGCCGTCATGCTCGGGCTGCGCCTGGTGATGCACGACGACGGTGACGCCCATCTCGACGGTGACGAGCGGAGCGACCGGGTCTGGCTCAACCGGGTCCCGGAGCCCAAGACGGTCAAGAACCGCATCCATCTCGACGTCCACGCCGAGTCTGTCGACCGGGCCCTCGACGCCGGGGCCCGCGTGCTCCACGAGTCGAAGCGCTGGACGACGCTGGCCGACCCCGAGGGCCAGGAGTTCTGCGTGTTCGTCCGGGAGGAGCCGGTCGCCACGCGCACCTACGAGCTGATCTGGGACAGCTCCGAAGGGGCTGCTTCCTCCCGGGCACAGGCTGAGTGGTGGGCCGCGGTCCTCGGCGGCACGCCGGTCCACGACGAGGAGCGCGGGTTCTCGTGGCTGGAGGAGATCCCCGGCTGTCCCTGGGAGTCGTTCGACTTCGGCGGCGTGCCCGAGCCCAAGACGGTGAAGAACCGCGTGCACATCGACGTCGCCACCAACGACCTCGACGCGCTGGTCGCCCACGGCGCCACCGTGCTGCGGGCCCAGGGCGACGACGGCCTCGGCTGGACGATCCTGGCCGATCCCGAGGGCAACGAGTTCTGCGCCTTCACCGCCGGCTGAGGGAGCTCAGGGCGTGTGGCGAAGCCGCACCGACAGGCAGGTCACGCAGCCCTCGAGCTTGATGAACTCGCTGATGTCGACGGCGACGACCTCCAGCCCACGCTCCTCGAAGAAGGCCTTGCTCCGGGGAGCGTCGGCGCTCATCAGCACCTTGTTTCCGCCGAGCAGGACGACGTGCGAGCCCGACTCCTCGGGCACGGGCAAGAACGACTCCCACACGCTCGGGTCGTCGACGAGCGGCTCGTAGCCGACCACCGCCCCGTCGGGCAGCGCGGTCACCGCCGACTTCAGGTGCAGCACCTTCTCCAGCGGTACGGCGACCACCCGGGCGCCGTACGGCTCGAGGAAGGTGGTCAGCTGGTCGACACCCTCCTGGTTGGTGCGGCCGCCGGTCCCGACCCACACGGTGCCGCCGTGCTTGAGCACGTCGCCCCCGTCCAGCGTGCCGGGCGCCTCGATCGAGACGAGGTCGTAGCCGAGGTCGGCGAGCAGCGCAGCGACCGCCGCCGTCTCGGGCTTTCGCTCGTCCGCCCCGGGTCGCGTGATGACCGCCCGTTCGCCGTACATCACGACCGTGTCCTCGACGAACACACTGTCGGGGCACTCCTCGATCGACGGCACCTCGATCGTGCTCCACCCGGCGTCGTGCAGCGCGTCGAGGTAGCCCTCCCACTGCCGCACGGCCAGGTCGACGTCGACCGGTGACCGCTCGATGTGGGTCACCAGCCCCTCGGCCAGGCGAGAGGAGGGACGGCGGACCAGGGCGCGGCGCTCGTGCACGCGCCGGAGTCTAGGGGCGATGCCTTGCCCGGAGGGGTGGTGGGGGAGCACCGTTCTCCAGAGATCTGCAGTGAGGGCAACGGGGATGACACAGCTGATCGCGGGCAGGACCCCCGAAGGGGAGGTGCTGGAGGCGTTGCTGGCCGACCGGTCCCCGGAGCCCCGATCAGTGCTTGTCGAAGGCTCCCCCGGCATCGGCAAGACCACCGTGCTCCTGGGACTGCTCGACCGTGCCCGCGAGCAGGGGTACGCCGTCGCGGTCTGCCGGCCCTCGCCCTCGGAGATGGATCTGTCCTACGCAGGCCTCGTCAGCCTGCTGAGCGGTCTCGACCCCGCAACGCTCGAGAGCCTGCCGGCGCCACAGGCGCGGGCGCTGCGCACGATCCTCCGCCTCGAGGAGGGGGCTGACCCGGTCGACCGGCTGTCCTTGAGCCTCGCGACTGTGGCCGCGGTGCGCAGCGACGCGGCGTCCCGACCTCTTTTCCTCGCCGTCGACGACATCCAATGGCTCGACCTGCCGAGCGCGCGCATGGTCGCGTTCTTGGTACGCCGGCTGGTCGGCTCCGACGTCCGGCTGGTCCTGGTGCGCACCCTCGACGCCGTCGGGCCGGCTGCCGGCGGCCGTACGACGGGAGAGCCCTGGGTCGACTGGGCCTCCGAGCTGGCCCGGGCGATGCCCGACGGGCGGCACCAGACGCTTCGGCTGGGCCCGCTCGGCCCCAGCGACCTGGCTCGGATCTTGCGACGCGTCCTGGGTTGGGCTCCGGCCTGGCCCCGCGTCCTGCGGATCGCCGAGCTGTCGCAGGGCAACCCGCTGCATGCCATCGAGCTCACCCGCGCCTTCGGGGCGGCCCGCTCGAGCGAGGGTCTGGAGGGGTCGTTGCCGGACAGCGTCCTCGAGCTCGCCCGGGCCAGGATCGAGCGGCTGCCGAGGCACGTACGCGACGCCGTCGAGCTGGCCTCGGTGCCTCGAGACGCGCCACTCCATCTGCTCGGGCAGCTCGAGCCGGGCGCGCGGGACCTGCGGGCAGCCCTCGACGACGCGGCCCGTCAGGGCATCGTGACGGTCGACGAGGAGACAGTGCGATTCACCCACCCGATCCTGGCCGCGGCGGCCTACGACTCGATCCCCGCGGCACGCAGGCGCGACCTGCACCGAGCGCTGGCCCTGCTGTCCGACAACCTCGAGGAGCGGGCCCGTCACCTCGCCATCGCGGTCGAGAGGCCGGACAGCCAGGTGGCCGTGGCGCTCGAGGGAGCCG
This sequence comes from uncultured Actinomycetota bacterium, assembly GCA_963761085.1. Lineage (GTDB taxonomy): Bacteria > Actinomycetota > Actinomycetes > Propionibacteriales > Nocardioidaceae > Nocardioides. The sequence continues at coordinate 74,357 of CAVXFQ010000007.1, read as the reverse complement.
CCGAACAGGCGTGGCGCCGCGGCGCTCCTGACGCGGCAGCCGACCTGCTGCGCCTGGCCTGCCGGGTCACTCCTCACGAAGAGGGCGACGCCCTCGCCCTCCGGCGTACGGCGTACGGCCGGCTGCTGCACAGCGCCGGGGATGCCCCCGGTTCGGTCGCCGAGCTCGAGTCCGTGGTGGCGGACCTGCCCGGCGGCGTGCTCCGCGCAGGCGCCCTGTTCCACCTGATGTACGTCGTGCGACTCTCGGGCGCACTGGAGCACGCGGTGACGCTCGGCGTCCAGGCCGCCGAGGAAGCGGCAGACGACCCGACGCTCGAGGCCGAGGTGTGGGGGCTCCTCTCGCGGATCTCCGACAACGACATCGGCCGCAAGCTAGCCTCCGCTCGGCGGGCGATCGACGCACTCGCCCGGGTAGCGCATCCCGATCCCGAGGTGGCCTTCGAGGTGCACGCGGCGCTGGTCGAGGCGGAGTTCTACGCAGGGCTCGGAGTGCGCCTGGACCGGCTGGAGGGTCTGCCGCACGGCGGCGGCGTCCGGTTCCCACCCGTGCGGACCGCCTGGCACGGGGACGACCTGGCCGGACGGCTGCTGGCCTACGACGGGCGGGTCGAGAAGGGGCTCGCCTTGCTGCGCGGGATGTACGAGCGGGCGGCCGTCGAGAACCGGTCGGTGCTGCCCACGGTCCTGGGTTGGATGGCCGAGGCCGAGCTCTCCGCCGGCCGCTTCACGAGCGCTCGGGAGCTGACCCAGGAGGCCTTGGAGCGCGTCGCGGAGATCGGGGGTGTCGGCGGGCTCCCCTGGGAGCTGGGGCTCCACGCCGTCGCCACGGCGCGACTCGGGCGGCTCGAGGAGGCTGAGGCGACCGCGCACAGCGTGCTCGACCCGGGGGAGGCCGGCCTGGACGGCGCGCCCGCCCGGCTGGCACTGGGCGTGGTCGCGCTTTCGCGAGCCGAGCCGGGCGAGGCTCTGCGACACCTATGGTTGCTCGACCGGCTCAAGCGGGAGGCGGGGATCGCCGAGCCGAGGCTGTGCGCCCACGTCGGCGACCTCGTCCAGGCGCTGGTCGAGGCGGGGGCACTCGACGAGGCCACCGCCGTCGTCGACCAGCTGGCCGAGGAGGCCCTCGTGTCGAGCGGTCGCTGGGCCGCCGCGGTGGCCGCGCGTGGCGAGGCGCTGGTCCTGGGCGCACGTGGCGAGCTGGACGAGGCGCTAGAAGCGGGGGAGCGGTCGCTCGTGCTGCTGGCCGGTCTGCCCGCAGCGTTCGACCGGGCCCAGGCCCTGCTCGTGGTGGGTCAGCTCCGGAGGCGGAGGCGGGAGCGAGCCCTGGCTCGGGAAGTCATGCTCGAGGCCATGGGCACCTTCGAGGTCCTGGGCGCACCGGTCTGGGTCCGCCGGACGCGCGAGGAGCTGGCCCGGGTCCCCGAACGCCGTACGAACGGTGCGCTCACCGCGACCGAGGAGCGAGTCGCCCGCCTGGCGGCCGAGGGCCTGACCAACCGGGAGATCGCCGAACGAGCGTTCCTCAGCCCCAAGACCGTCGAGGTGAACCTGACCCGGATCTATCGCAAGCTCGGCGTACGACGCACGGCCCTGGCCGCTCGGCTGAACGACCTCCCCGAGAGCGCTCAACCGTAGGGGGAAATCCTGATTCAACGGGATCCCCCATCCACCTACGTTCGGCACGTGACCAGGACGAGAGCGACCCACTGGGTGGCCGAGTGCTTCTGGCCCGGTGTAGGAGATGAGGAGCTGCATGACCTCGATCGTCGCGTGGCGCGTGCTGTGTCCGAGCTGACGGCGCAGGGGGGACCCGTCGGCTATCTCGGACGGCTACGCGTCACCGACGACGAGGTTGTGCTGTTCCTCTTCGAAGGGCCCTTCGGGTCCGTGCAGCGGGTCACGGAGGCAGTCGGGATCCGGGCCGAGCGGATCCTGCATTGCGTCCCCGACCTGACGCCACCGAACAGGAGTCGGCCATGAAGCTCCCACTGACCATCGCGGCGGCAGCTCTGAGCGCCGCCACCCTCTCGGCCTGCGGGGGCACCAACCAGCCCGTGGCAGACCCGACCACCCCCTCGCGCTCACCGAGCGTCCACACGACCCGTTCGGCACCGCCGCCCGCGAGGTCCAGCGCTCCGCAACCGTCGCTGTCGGCCTCCCAGGCGATCACCTCGACCGTGGACGCGTGCCAGGTGGTGACCCGGGCCGAGGCTTCGGCCCTGGCCCACACGAGCTTCGGACCTGGCAAGGAGGGGGGCACCAAGATCCGCCACGAGTGCGTCTACGGCGCCCAGACGCCGAACGTCCTCACCGTCTTCGTCGTCCAGGCCGCCAGCCCGTCCGCCGCCCAGGCCGGATGGGACACCTTGCTCTCCGAGGCTCAGCAGTTCGCGGGCCAGGCCGCCGGCAAGGTGAGGCTGACCCCGGACTCCACGATCGGGGACAAGGCCGAATGGGTCGAGCTGAACCTCTCCCAGATCGGGATCGACGCCCGCGGCCTGGCCTTCCTCAAGGGCCCGACCGGCGTCTACGTGATCGACCTGGTGCGTGGCGGCACCGCCGCCGGCCAGCAGGCACTGGCTGCCGAGGCACAGACCGCGATGAGTCGCCTGCCGTGATGCCCTGATGGGCCGGTAGGCGGGACACTGGGGGCATGACCACCCCGACCCCGCGCCGCGACGTCGCCGTCCTCGGCTCCACCGGCTCGATCGGGACCCAGGCGCTCGACATCGTCCGGGCCAACCCCGACCGGTTCCGGGTGGTCGCGCTGACGGCCGGGGGCAGCCGGCGTGAGCTGTTCGACGCTCAGGTCGCCGAGTTCGCGCCGGCGTTCAGCGGAGTGGGGGAGGAGGCCTCGGCCGAGGCCGCCTCGCGCCCCTGCGACGTCGTGCTCAACGGCATCACCGGTGCGGTCGGGCTCGGCGCGACCCTGGCCGCCCTCGACGCCGGCAACACCCTCGCCCTGGCCAACAAGGAGTCGCTGATCATGGGCGGCCCGCTGGTGCTCGAGCGCGCCAAGCCGGGTCAGATCGTGCCGGTCGACTCCGAGCACTCCGCGCTCGCCCAGTGCCTGCGTGGTGGCACCGCCGACGAGGTACGGCGCCTGGTGCTGACGGCGTCCGGTGGGCCGTTCCACGGCCGAACCCGCGACCAGCTGCTCGACGTGACCGTCGAGGAGGCCCTGGCCCACCCGACGTGGGACATGGGCCCGGTGGTGACGATCAACTCCGCCACGCTGCTCAACAAGGGGCTCGAGGTGATCGAGGCCCACCTGCTGTTCGGGATCCCCTACGACCGGATCGAGGTCGTGGTCCACCCCACCAGCGTCGTGCACTCCATGGTGGAGTTCGTCGACGGCTCGACGCTGGTGCAGGCCAGCCCCCCGACGATGCTGATCCCGATCGCCCTCGGGCTGGCCTGGCCCGACCGGGTGCCCGACACCGCACCTCCCGTCGACTGGAGCCGGGTCAACACCTGGGAGTTCCACCCCCTCGACGACGAGGCGTTCCCGGCGGTCGCCCTGGCCCGCGAGGCCGGCACCGCCGGCGCCACCGCACTCTGCCGTCTACAACGCCGCCAACGAGGTCTGTGTCGAGGCGTTCCGCGCGGGGCGGATGCGCTTCGTCGACATCATCGACACGGTTGCCCACGTGTTGAGGAGCCACCCCGTACGCTCGGAGCAGACATTGACCGTCGCCGACGTCCTGGCTGCCGATGCCTGGGCGCGCGACGAGGCCACCCGCCAGATCGAGAGCACCCGATGACCCCCCTGCTGTACCTGCTCGGAGTCGCGCTCTTCGTGTTCGCGATCCTGGCCTCCATCGGGCTCCACGAGCTCGGGCACATGATCCCGGCCAAGGGCTTCGGCGGGAAGGTCACCCAATACTTCATCGGCTTCGGCCCCACCGTCTGGAGCCGCACCCGCGGCGAGACCGAATACGGCATCAAGGCCGTCCCGCTCGGCGGCTACGTCAAGATCGTCGGCATGCTCCCGCCCGACGCCGAGCACGAGGGCAAGGTCGAGTACGACGAGCAGGGGCGCCGGGTTGTGACCGTGCGCAAGTCCAACACCGGGCTGTTCGCCCAGGTGATCTCCGACGCCCGGACGGCCGAGTGGGAGACCATCTCGCCCGAGGACGAGCCGCGGCTGTTCTACCGGATGGCCTGGTGGAAGAAGGTCGTGGTGATGGCCGGCGGCCCCACGGTCAACCTCGCCATCGCCTTCGTCATCTACTCCGTGCTGTTCGCGACCTACGGCAACCCGGCGAAACCGGTCCTCCACACCAGCGTCGGCGTGGTCGAGGCCTGCGTGATCCCCGCGACCCGCACCTCCGACGTGTGCCAGCCGGGCGACCCGGTCAGCCCCGCGTCCCGGGCCGGGTTGCAGGCCGGAGACCGCTTCGTGTCGTTCAACGGCACCCCGGTCACGAGCTGGACCCAGATGCAGGACCTGATCCGGGGCAACGACAACGGCTCGGCCACCATCGTGGTCGACAGGGGCGGGCAGCAGCTCACCCTGCACACCAACACGCTCGTCTCGCCCCGTCCCACCGACCAGAACAACCCGCAGAAGCTCACCCCCGTCGGCTTCCTCGGCGTGGCTCCCGTGGTCACCAACCCGACCGGCGGCCCGCTCTACACCGTCCAGGAGATGGGCGGGCTGGCCAAGACGTCCGCGGTGGCCCTGGCCACGCTCCCCGTCAAGGTGTGGGGAGTCGCCCAGGCGATCGTCGGGGTCAAGCCGCGTGCAGCCGACAGCCCGGTCAGTGTGGTCGGCGGCGGCCGCCTCGCCGGCGAGACCGCGTCGGCGCACAACTTCCCGGTCCAGGACAAGCTCGCGAGCCTGCTGTTCCTCGTCGCCGGGTTCAACTTCTTCATCGGCCTGTTCAACTTCGTGCCCCTGCTGCCGCTCGACGGCGGTCACATCGCCGGCGCCATCTGGGAGGCGATCCGGCGGGGCTACGCCAGGATCCGCCACCGCCCCGACCCCGGCTACGTCGACGTCGCCAAGCTCCTGCCGGTCGCCTACGTCGTCGCCAGCTTCCTGCTGGTGATGGGCGTGGTGCTGATCGTCGGCGACCTCGTGGTGCCGGTCACGGTGACCTGAGCCGACCCGAGCAGCCCCCGTCGTACGCCGCGCGCTGAGTCGGGTGATCCACCGCCCAGCGCCTACGCTGGGGCCATGACCGCTGTCAGCCTGGGGATGCCCGAGGCGCCCCCACCCGTGCTCGCGCCCCGCCGCCAGACCAGGCAGATCATGGTCGGCAAGGTCGGGGTCGGCAGCGACCACCCGATCTCGGTGCAGTCGATGACGACCACGCTCACCTCCGACGTCAACGCCACGCTCCAGCAGATCGCCGAGCTGACCGCGACCGGGTGCGACATCGTGCGCGTGGCCTGCCCCAGCCAGGACGACGCCGACGCCCTGCCCGAGATCGCGCAGCACAGCCAGATCCCCGTCATCGCCGACATCCACTTCCAGCCCAAGTACGTCTTCGCCGCCATCGAGGCCGGCTGCGCGGCAGTCCGGGTCAACCCCGGCAACATCCGCAAGTTCGACGACCAGGTCAAGGAGATCGCCCAGGCCGCCCGCGACCACGGCACCTCCATCCGGATCGGCGTCAACGCCGGCAGCCTCGACAAGCGGCTGCTCGAGAAGTACGGCAAGGCCACGCCCGAGGCTCTCGTCGAGAGCGCGGTCTGGGAGGCGAGCCTCTTCGAGGAGCACGATTTCCACGACTTCAAGATCTCGGTCAAGCACAACGACCCGGTCGTGATGGTCCGTGCCTACGAGATGCTGGCCGAGCAGGGCGACTGGCCCCTCCACCTCGGCGTCACCGAGGCCGGGCCGGCGTTCCAGGGCACCATCAAGTCCGGGGTCGCCTTCGGCGCGCTGCTCAGCCAGGGCATCGGCGACACGATCCGGGTCTCGCTCTCCGCTCCTCCCGTCGAGGAGGTCAAGGTCGGGATCCAGATCCTCCAGTCGCTCAACCTCCGGCCGCGCAAGCTCGAGATCGTCTCCTGCCCTTCCTGCGGCCGCGCCCAGGTCGACGTCTACACCCTCGCCGAGCGGGTCACCGCCGGCCTCGAGGGCATGGAGGTCCCGCTCCGGGTGGCCGTCATGGGCTGCGTCGTCAACGGACCCGGGCGAGGCTCGTGAGGCCGACCTCGGCGTCGCCTCGGGCAACGGCAAGGGCCAGATCTTCGTCCGGGGCGAGGTCATCAAGACCGTCCCCGAGGCGCAGATCGTGGAGACCCTGATCGAGGAGGCGATGCGGATCGCCGAGGGCATGGAGCCCGTCGAGGGCGCGGCGGCCAGTGTCTCGGTCAGCTGACCCCATGGGTCCCCGCGCGCGCGGGCTCGCCGTCCTCGGTACGGCGCTCGTGGTCCTCGGCGTGGTCCTCACCGTCGCCCTGCGCCCCTCCGCCGACCGACCCGCGCCGTCGGGTGACCGTGCGGTCGCGGCCGCCGCCCACCGGGCGGCCACGCCCCAGGTCCGTCACGTCTTCGTGATCAACATCGAGAACAAGAGCTTCCGCTCCACCTGGGGTCCCTACTCCCAGGCGCCCTACCTGTCCCGGACGCTGCGCGCGAAGGGCGTGCTGCTGAAGAACTACTACGGCACCGCCCACCACAGCCTGGGCAACTACCTCGCCCAGATCTCCGGCCAGGGGCCTGACTACGCGATCCAGCACGACTGCGGCCGCTACACGGCGTTCAAGGGCACGGGTCGGATCGTCGCGCCCCAGCAGGTCGTGGGCAACGGCTGCGTCTACCCGGCCTCGGTGAAGACCATCGCCGGCCAGCTCGGTGCCGCCGGCCTCGGCTGGCGCGGCTACCTGCAGGACATGGGCACCCCCTGCCAGCACCCCAGGCTCGGGGCGGTCGACCCGTGGCACGCCGCCAAGCCCGGTGAGCAGTACGCCACCCGGCACAACCCCTTCGTCTACTTCCGCTCGATCACCGGCCACCCGGCCTCCTGCAAGGCGCACGTCAAGCCGCTCTCGGCCCTGAGCGCAGACCTCCGGCGGGTCTCGACGACCCGGGCGCTCACCTACATCACCCCTGACCTGTGCCACGACGGGCACGACCGCACCTGTGCCGACGGCGGGGCCGGTGGCCTCCGCGGGGTGAACAGCTTCCTGAAGACCTGGGTGCCCAGGATCCTCGGCTCACCGGCATACCGGCAGGACGGCATGCTGGTCATCACCGCCGACGAGTCCGACAGCTCGGCCGCGGCCTGCTGCGGCGAGGGCGCCGGCCCCAACGCGCCCCGGCCCGGCATCACCGGCATGGGCGGCGGCCGGGTCGGCGCACTGGTCCTCTCGCCCTTCGTCATGGGCGGCACCACCAGCACCACGCCCTACAACCACTACTCGCTGCTGGGCACCATGGAGAAGCTGTTCGGGCTGCCTCTGCTCGGCTACGCCGGCGCCGTGACACACACCTTCGGCCCCGACGTCTTCAGAGCCTCCTGACCTCCGTCCGTCGGGTGACGGACGCCGTACACCGACCGGGGTGTCGACGGGTGACATCTGGCCGCGGGTGGCCGATAGTTCACCCGTGACTGTTTCGCGGCGAACGTTGTTGGGGGCGACCGGGGCGGCCGGGCTGGTGACCGCTGCCGGCGGCTACCGCATGCTGGGTGACTCCGCGGAGGCGGCGACCACGCTCCCGGCGCCCGGCAAGTCCGGGATCGAGCACGTCGTCGTGGTGATGATGGAGAACCGCTCGTTCGACCACTTCCTCGGGTGGCTGCCGGAGCCGACGGCAAGCAGGCCGGGCTGAGCTACGTCGACCGGTACGGCGTACGCACCCCACGCACCACCTCGACATCACCGCGTCGCTGCGGCTTCAACGACCCCGACCACACGCTACGAGGGCGGCCGGATCGAGCTCAACGGCGGGAGGTGCAACGGCTGGCTCCGGGCCGGGCAGAACGACAGCCTCTCGATCGGCTACTACGAGCAGGCCGACCTGGCCTTCCTCGGCAGCGCGGTGCCGGACTGGACGACGTTCGACCGCTACTTCTCCGCCGTGATGGCCGAGACCTACCCCAACCGCTTCTACCTGCACGGCGGCCGCACCGACCGGCTCCACAACGGTGACCGCCCGCTCAGCCAGCCGTTCCCCTACCCGACCATCTGGAGCAGGCTGATCGCCAAGGGCGTCTCACACGCCTACTACTACGCCGACTCGTTCCCGCTGTTCCCGGTCCTCCTCAAGCACGGACCGACGAACAAGCAGCCGTTCGCCCAGTTCCTCACCGACGCGGCGGCCGGCGACCTGCCCTCGGTCTCCTACATCGACCCGCGCTTCACCGGCGAGGAGAGCGGGCATCTCCAACGACGACCACCCGCACGCCGACATCCGGGCCGGCGAGGACTTCATGAACCAGATCTACGCCGCCGTCACCGCGAGCCCGGCGTGGCCCGACACCGTCCTGGTCTTCACCTACGACGAGTGGGGCGGTTCTTCGACCACGTGGCGCCCGGCAAGGCCCGCGACGTGTCCGCCACGACCGCCCTGCGCGGGTTCCGGGTGCCGACGCGCTCGTCGTCTCCCCGTTCGCCAGGCGCGGCCACGTCGACCACGGGGTCTACGACCACACCTCGATCCTGAAGCTGATCGAGTGGCGCTGGGGCCTGAAGTCGCTGACGCCCCGCGACCACTACGCCCGCAACCTCGCCCTGGCCCTGGACTTCGCCGACAAGGACACCTCCTTCTCGCTCCTACGTCGTGCCGCCCTTCACCCCGACCGCCTGCGGGGCGTCGCCGGCGGCGGAGAAGGGCGGCCCGGAGTACGCCGAGTGGGAAGGGCCTCGAGATCACATCCTCCGGCAGGAAGGCGGCGCACCCCGATGACCGTCCGTCGTCTCGTGGCCGTGGCCACGCTCGCCGCCTCGGCCCTGCTGGTCTCGGCCACCGCGTCCCAGAGCGCGGACGCGTCCACCGGCTCCACCACGCTGCAGGCCGGCGGCGCTGCGCGGGCCTCGAGCACCCGCCCGCCGCGCCCGACGTACGTGCCTCCGCGTCAAGCACGTCTTCGTCATCAACTTCGAGAACAAGGGGTACGCCGAGACCTGGGGCGCCGGCTCGAAGGCGCCCTACCTCGCGCGCCACCTGCGTCAGAAGGGCGTCCTGCTCAACTCCTACTACGGCGACGGCCCACAACTCGCTGCCCAACTACATCGCGCAGATCTCGGGCCAGGCGCCCAACCCTGAGCACCCAGTTCGACTGCGTGACGTTCTCCGAGTTCACCTCGACGGCGCCGCTGGACCCGTCCGGGCAGGCGGTCGGCACCGGCTGCGTCTACCCGAAGGGCGTCGCCGACGCCTGCCGCGCGCAGATGAGCAGCGCCCACCTGAGCTGGAAGGGCTACATGGAGCACATGCCCAAGCCCTGCAGCCACCCGGCCGTCGGCACCGCCGACACGACGCACACCGCGACGGCCGCACCACGACTACGCCGTGCGGCACAACCCGTTCATGTACTTCCACTCGATCATCGACAACCGGACCGTACTGCACGGTGCACGTCAAGCCGCTGGGAGCGCTGACGAAGCGGCTGCGGCACGCCCGTACGACGCCCCAGCTGGTCTACATCACGCCCGACCTGTGCCGCGACGGGCACGACAACCCGTGTGCCGACGGCAAGCCCGGCGGTCTGGCGCGGTTCGACGCGTTCCTCAAGATCTGGGCCCCGCGGATCCTCGCCTCGCCGGCCTTCCGCTACAACGGCATGCTCGTGATCACCGCCGACGAGTCCGACAGCCCGCTGACCGACTCCACGGCCTGCTGCGACGAGCAGCCCGGACCCGAACACCTCGACTCCTGGGCCTCTCCGGGCCCGGCGGCGGCAGGGTCGGCGCCCTGGTGATCTCGCACTGGACCCGCCCCAACACCTGGAGCACCACGCCCTACAACCACTACTCGCTGCTCGCCTCGCTCGAGGAGCTCTACCGGCTGCCCAAGATCGGGATGGCCCAGCAGGCCGGGCTGCCGGTCTTCGGGCTCGACGTCTACAACAACGGCTGGTGGAAGCCCTGAGCACGCGGGTCCGGCCGCCGGCAGGCAGCGTGACGCGTAGGCTCAAGGCGTGACCTTGTCCAGGTTCCGCGCGCGCCACGGAGTGAGCGTGCTCGGACCTGCCGACCTGCCCGACTTCCTGGCCCTCGCCGCCCACGACCCCGTGGTCAACGCCTTCGCCGAGTACCGCGCCCGCAGCACCAACCTCGAGACCCGGTTGCTGGCCGGTGAGATGTGGGGCCGCTACGACGCGGGCCGCCTGGTCGCCGGCTGCCACGTCGGGGCCAACCTGGTGCCGGTCGAGTGCTCGCCCGACGACGCCCGCGCCTTCGGCGAGCGGGCGCTGACCCGGCCACGCTCGGTGGTGACGATCGTGGGGCTCCAGGACCAGGTCTGGCCGCTGTGGGACACCGTCTCCGAGAGCTGGGGGCCGGCCCGGGAGACGCGTTGGGACCAGCCCCACATGGAGCTGGCCGGCGCGCCGCTGGTCGAGCCCGACCCCCAGGTCTGTCGCACGACGCCCGACGACTTCGCCGCCCTCTACCCGGCCTGCGTGGCGATGTACACCGAGGAGGTCGGCGTCGACCCCGAGTCCGACGGTGGTGCCCCGATCTACCGGTCCCGGGTCCGCCAGCTGATCGGGCTCGGCTGGTCGTTCGCCCGGATCGAGGAGGGCCGGGTGGTGTTCAAGGCCGAGGTCGCCCACGCCACCCCCCACGCGGCCCAGGTGCAAGGGGTCTGGGTCGCCCCCGACCGCCGGGGCGAGGGTCTCGCCGCGCGCGGGGTCGCCGCCGTCGTCGCGGCCTGCCGCCGCGACATCGCACCCGTGGTGTCGCTCTACGCCAACATCTGGAACGAGCCGGCCCTGCGGGCCTACCGGCGGGTGGGGTTCCACCAGACCGGCACCTTCGCCACCGTGATGTTCTAGGCCCACGAGGTGGGGAGCGCGGCACCGAGGCGCCCCTCCCGAAACCGCTTCGCGGGGCCGGGAGGGCCGCCCGTAGGCTTCGCCGCATGAGCACCGTCCTGCGCATGTCCAGCCTCTTCGTCCGCACGCTGCGCGACGACCCGGCGGACGCCGAGGTGCCCAGCCACCGGCTGCTCGTCCGCGCCGGCTACATCCGCCGCAACGCCCCCGGGATCTACACCGTGGCTGCCGCTCGGTCTGCGGGTCCTGCGCAAGATCGAGAACATCGTGCGCGACGAGATGGACGCGATCGGCGCGCAGGAGCTGCTCTTCCCGGCGCTGCTGCCCCGCGAGCCCTACGAGGCGACGGGCCGCTGGACCGAGTACGGCGACAGCATCTTCCGGATCCAGGACCGCAAGGGCGCCGACTACCTGCTCGGTCCCACGCACGAGGAGATGTTCACCCTCGTCGTGAAGGACCTGTACTCGTCGTACAAGGACCTGCCGCTGTCGATCTACCAGATCCAGAACAAGTACCGCGACGAGGCGCGGCCGCGCGCCGGGCTGCTGCGCGGCCGCGAGTTCGTGATGAAGGACTCCTACTCCTTCGACGTCGACGACGCCGGGCTCGACGCGTCCTACCAGCGCCACCGCGACGCCTACATCCGGATCTTCGACCGGCTCGGCTTCGACTACGTCATCGTCAAGGCGACGTCCGGCGCGATGGGCGGCTCGAAGTCCGAGGAGTTCCTGGCGCGGGCGGAGGTCGGCGAGGACACCTACGTGCGCTGCACGCTCTGCGACTACGCCGCCAACGTCGAGGCCGTCGAGGTGCGCCCGCCCGCGGCCGTCGCCTACGACGACGCTGCCCGCGGCCCACGCGGAGCCGACGCCCGACACCCCGACCATCGACACCCTGGTCGACCACCTCAACGAGAAGTACCCCCGCGACGACCGGCCCTGGGCGGCCGGCGACACCCTGAAGAACGTGCTCGTCGTGCTCAAGCACCCCGACGGCACCCGCGAGCCGCTGGCCATCGGCCTGCCCGGCGACCGCGAGGTCGACCAGAAGCGGCTCGAGGGGCAGATGGAGCCGACCGAGGTCGAGCCCATGGACGAGGCCGAGCTGGCCAGGCACCCCGCGCTGGTGAAGGGCTACATCGGCCCCGGCTGCGCTGGGAGAGCAGAACGCCTCCGGCATCCGCTACGTCGTCGACCCGCGCGTCGTGGAGGGCACCCGCTGGGTGACCGGCGCCGACGTGGCCGGCAGCCACGTGCTCGACCTGGTCGTGGGGCGTGACTTCACCCCCGACGGCACGATCGAGGCGGCCGACGTCCGCGACGGCGACCCCTGCCCGAACTGCGACGGCGGCGTCCTCGAGTCCGCCCGCGGCATCGAGATGGGCCACATCTTCCAGCTCGGCCGCAAGTACGCCGACGCGCTCGGCCTGCAGGTGCTCGACGAGAACGGCAAGCTGGTCACCGTCACCATGGGCTCCTACGGCATCGGTCCCTCGCGCGCGGTGGCGGCGATCGCCGAGAACACCCACGACGAGCTCGGCCTGTCCTGGCCCCGCGACGTCGCCCCGGCCGACGTCCACGTCGTCGCGACCGGCAAGGACGAGGCGATCTTCGCCGCCGCCGACCGGATCGCCACCGACCTGGCCGCCGACGGCGTCGACCGTCCTCTACGACGACCGGCCCAAGGTCAGCCCCGGCGTGAAGTTCAAGGACGCCGAGCTGATCGGGGTGCCGACGATCGTGGTGGTGGGCCGCAACCTCGCCGAGGGCACCATCGAGGTCCGCGACCGTCGTACCGGTGAGCGCCAGGAGGTCCCCACGGACCACGTCGTCAACCACCTGGTCCGGCTCGTCCGGGCATGAGCCTCGAGGCGGTCGTCTTCGACTGGGGTGGCACGCTCACGCGCTGGCACGACATCGACTTCCACGCCGAGACGCTGGCCCTCGCGGCGGCCGTGACCACGACCGGGCACGACCCCGACCTGGCCCGGGCGGCGTTGCACGAGGCAGGGAACGTGATCTGGGGTCGCTCCCGCGACCACCAGCGGAGCGCGACGATCGGTGACCTGTTCGACGAGGCCGGCCTCGACCACGACCCCGAGCTGCTGACGGCCTACCGGGAGTTCTGGGAGCCCCACACCTACACCGACCCCGACGCGCGGCCGGCGCTCGAGGAGCTCCGTGGCCTCGGCCTGAAGATCGGCGTGCTCTCCAACACGATCTGGCCGCGCGACTGGCACGTCGCGATCTTCGAGCGCGACGGCCTCTACGACCTGGTCGACGGCGACGTCTACACCAGCGAGATCCCGTGGACCAAGCCGTCACCCCACGCCTTCCGGGCCGCGATGGACGCGGTCGGGGTGAGCGACCCCGCGCGCTGCGTCTACGTCGGCGACCGCCTCTTCGACGACATCTGGGGAGCCCACCAGGCCGGGATGCGGGCGGTCCACGTGCCCCACAGCGACATCCCGACGGCCCAGGTCGGACACAGCGAGGGAACGCCCGACGGGGTCATCGTCCGGCTGACCGACCTCCCGGGGCTGATCGGCTCCTGGTGAGGCCCCGGCGGCCATCGGCTTCAGGGTTTCGCATTGCACAAACATGAGGGGCAGACCTTCGGACACCCGTGGACGCTGCGTTGCATGATTGTGCACAACGGGCCTCGGATCCACCCCCCACCGAATCCGAGCCCCGGACCGATCCCCCCCGGTCGGTCACCACGACGTCCCGGTGCTCCGGGGAATGTCTCGGGAGTTCCTCGGAGCATCGGACGACGTGAGGCCCCCGGCACCTCGTGCCGGGGGCCCTTCTTCTTGCGCTCGCTTGGTGTGCCGGGTTCAGGTGCCGGTCACGCCCGGCAGGGCCTGCGGCGACCCGCCGAACGCGAGCTCGGTGAGGGCGCTCTCGCCGAGTGCGGTCACCGCCCACGCCCGGGTCGGCCCCGGGCCCGCGGCCGCGACCAGCGCGCCGTACTGCTCGAGGCAGGCGCGCTCGGTCCGCAGCGCCTCGGCCGAGATCTGGGTGCGGGTGGTCAGCCGGGCCGGGAGGGCGTACGACGCCTCCGCCGCCACCGGGACGCCTCCCATCGCGGTGACCATCCGCCGCAGGTCGTCCCGCCGGGTCACGTGGGCGTCGTAGGCCGTCGCGAGGTCGGCCCGGAACGACGGGGGGTCGAGGTCGGCCGCCCGGCCGCCCAGCACGCCGTAGACGTGGACGGCGGCGTGCTCACCGGCCAGCGTCTGCTGCAGGGCGTCGAGCTCGGTCGTCATCGCTCGCCCTCGACCGCGAGATACGTGCTGATGCCGCCGGCGGTGGCGGCCAGCACGCGGGCCAGGTCGCCGCTGTCGGCGCGCTGCGCCCAGTCGGTGAACCGGGCGACGGCGACCCGCTCGCGGGCGACGAGCCGTGACCCCCTGGCGAGGGGTCGGACCCGGCCGCTCGTCGCGCGTGGCTTGCCGTCCAGCGCGGCCAGCTGGGTCACGTGGGCACGCTCGAGGGCCACCAGGAGGGCGTCGGGGCCGGCCTGCGAGGGCTTGGCGATCGCGGCCCGCAGCCGGGCGACGAGGCCTTTCAGCTCGGCGCGAGCGGCCAGGAGGATCCGCTCGTCGTGGTCTGGCGTCGGGGTCGCGGCCGGGGCGGGGGAGGAGCGAGGATCGAGGTCGCAGCCGCCCAGCGCGGCCCCGCCGACGACCGAGGCGAGACCTGCCCACCGCACCGCGGTACGGCGCGAGACGGGCGGGCCGGACATGCCCGCGACCCTATCGCCGCGCCGTACGCCGACCAGCAATCCGCCGGGTGAGGGGCGGGCCGCCCACCCGCTATCGTGAGGGCCGACAACAGCACAGGAGGTCGCGTCGTGAGCCACGTCAGTCCTGACAGCCCCCGGATCGCCGCCGCGCTCCGCGACCGTCTGGGCGCCCTCGGGCTCGATCTCGAGGCCGTCGAGCTCACCCCTGCCGGCAAGCGCCGCGTGCTCCGTGTCGCGGTCGACCGCGACGGCGGCGTGACCCTCGACGACATCGCCGCCGCGACCCGTGCCGTGTCCGACCTGCTCGACGACTCCGACCTCATCGGCGAGGCGGCCTACACCCTCGAGGTCACCTCCCGCGGTGTCGACCGCCCGCTCACCGAGCCGCGCCACTGGCGCCGCAACCGAGACCGCCTGGTGAAGGCGTCGCTGCGCGACGGCAGCCAGGTGACCGGTCGCGTGGGCGGCAGCGACGACTCCGGCGTCACGCTCGACGTCTCGGGATCGCCGCGTCGCCTGGCCTACGCCGACGTGACCAAGGCGCTCGTGCAGATCGAGTTCAACCGCCCCACATCCCACGAAGGTGACAGCTGATGGACATCGACCTGACCATCCTGCGCCAGCTCGAACGGGAGAAGGAGATCTCGTTCGACGTCCTGGTCGAGGCCATCGAGCAGGCGCTGCTGACGGCCTACCACAAGACTCCGGGTGCCGTGGAGCAGGCGCGGGTCGAGCTCGACCGCAAGTCGGGACACGTCACCGTCTACGCCGCCGAGGTCGACGACGAGGGCACCAAGATCGGGGAGTACGACGACACCCCCGAGGGCTTCGGCCGGATCGCGGCCACCACGGCCAAGCAGATCATGCTGCAGCGCCTGCGCGACGCCGAGGACGACCTCCGCTTCGGGGAGTTCTCCGGCAAGGAGGGTGATCTCATCTCCGGGGTCATCCAGCAGGGCCGCAACCCCGACGACGTGATGGTCGACCTGGGCAAGCTCGAGGCGCTCCTGCCGATGGGCGAGCGGGTGCCGGGGGAGAGCTACGTGCACGGCGAGCGGATCAAGTGCCTGGTGGTGTCGGTGCGCAAGGGCATGCGCGGACCGCAGATCACGCTCTCGCGGTCCCACCCCAACCTGGTCAAGAAGCTGTTCGCGCTCGAGGTGCCCGAGATCGCCGACGGCACCGTCGAGATCGCGGCCCTCGCCCGCGAGGCCGGCCATCGCACCAAGATTGCGGTGAAGTCGACAGCGCAGGGCGTCAACGCCAAGGGCGCGTGCATCGGCCCGATGGGTCAGCGCGTGCGCAACGTGATGTCGGAGCTCCACGGCGAGAAGATCGACATCGTCGACTGGTCGGAGGACCCCGTCGAGATGGTGGCCCACGCGCTGTCGCCGGCGCGGGTGACCAAGGTCGAGGTGGTCGACGCCGAGGCGCGGTCGGCCCGTGTGATCGTGCCCGACTTCCAGCTCTCGCTGGCGATCGGCAAGGAGGGGCAGAACGCCCGCCTGGCCGCCCGCCTCACCGGCTGGCGCATCGACATCCGCTCCGACGAGGAGTGACCCTGCTGTGGCCACGGCCCCGGCCCAGCGGCTGCTGGGTGTCCTCGGCGGGATGAGCTGGACCAGCACCGAGACCTACTACCGCCTTCTCAACACCGGGGTCGCCGAACGGCTCGGTGGCCTGCACTCGGCGCGGCTGCTGCTCCACAGCGTCGACTTCGCCCCGGTCGCCCACCTGCAGCACGCCGGTGACTGGCCGGCCACGGCCCGGATCCTCGCCCAGGCGGCCCGGGGCCTGCGCGCAGCCGGAGCTGACGGCGTCCTGCTCGCCACCAACACCATGCACAAGGTGGCCGACGAGGTGGAGCAGGCCGCGGGCGTCCCGCTGCTGCACATCGCCGACGCCACGGCCGCCGCGGTCCGGGCGGCCGGGCTGACCCGGGTCGGGCTGCTGGCGACCGCGTTCACGATGGAGGACACGTTCCTGGTCGAGCGCCTGGCCGCCGGCGGGGTCGAGACCGTCCTCCCCGACGCGCCAGGCCGGGCCGAGGTCCACCGGATCATCTACGACGAGCTCGTGCGCGACGTCGTACGGGCTGAGTCGCGGGAGGTCTACCGCCGTGTGATGGCCGACCTGGTGGCCGCCGGTGCGGAGGGGATGATCCTCGGCTGCACCGAGATCGGGCTGCTGGTGGGTGCCGACGACACCACGGTCCCGGTCTTCGACTCCACCGCACTGCACGCGGCGGCAGCGGTCGACTGGCTGGCCGGTTCGGGGAATAGCCCCCCGCGGGGGTAGGGTTGTGGCCAGTGGCTCGTACATCGGTGTCCCCTGTCTCCACCCCGGTCCCCGGACCGGTCCGGACGTGCATCGGGTGTCGTGAGCGGGCCGCCAAGAGCGAGTTGTTGCGGGTGACCGCCGGCTCGGACACCGACGGCCGACCAGCCGTGGTGCCCGATCCAGCAGCCACCCGGCCCGGCCGCGGGGCGCACCTGCACCCCACGTCCGCGTGCTACGACCTCGCGGTCCGGAGACGGGCCTTCGCCCGGGCGCTACGGCGCCCTGGGGAGCGCCTCGAGACCGGCCCGTTGAGTGACTACCTCGCCTCACTACCGACAGATACCGATGAGGACTGGAGCAGCAGCTCATGAGCACTCGATGAGTACTTCCCGATGAGTTTGCAACACCCACTTTCGGTCTGAGATCTGCCCCTCTCGCAGGGATGAGGGTCTCGGGCCGCACGAAGGAGAAACGTGGCCAAGACCCGAGTACACGAGCTCGCCAAGACCTATGGCATCGAGAGCAAGGAAGTTCTCGACAAGCTGAAGGAGATGGGCGAGTTCGTCAAGTCCGCTTCCTCGACGATCGAGCTTCCCGTCGAGATGAAGTTCAAGAAGACCTACGGCGACGCCCTGCTGGCCGCCAAGGTCAGCGAGGCACCCGCCGAGGCCCCGGCCGCGGCGAAGCCCGCCCCCAAGGCGTCTCCCAAGGCCGAGCCGGCTGCCGAGGCCCCCGAGGTCGCCGCCCCGGTGGAGACCGTCGTGGCCGCCACCAACGGCACCGCTGTCACCGACCCCGACGCCCCTGCCGCTCCCAAGCCGGGTCCGCGCCAGGCCGCCAAGGCCGAGCCGGAGCCGGAGTCCCCGGTCGCCGAGCCGGAGGAGCCTGCGGCCGAGGCCGAGGCCACCCCGGCACCGCGCCCTGCGGCGCGTCCCGGAACGCCGCGTCCCGGCAACAACCCGTTCGCCTCGAGCCAGGGCATGGGACGCCGTCCCGCCCCGGCGCCGCGTGAGACCGAGGACGACGACAACCGTCCCCCGCGTCCGCCGGCCGCCGGCGGTCGTCCCGGCATGCCGCGCCCCAACCCGGCGATGATGAACCGTGCCCCCGGCGCCTTCGGCACCGGCCCCGGCGCCCGTGGTCCGGCCGGTGGGCCAGGTCGTGCGGGTGCTCCCGGCCGTGCGGGTGCACCCGGTCGTGCCGGAGCCCCGGGTCGTGGCGGAGCGCCTGGCCGTGGCGGTGCTCCCGCCGGTGCCGGCGCAGGTGCCGGCGCTCCCGGCCGTGGTGGTCCCGGTTTCGGCGGTGGACCCGGTGGCGGCCGTGGCCGTCCGGGCCAGCGTGGTCAGACCCAGGGTGCCTTCGGGCGTCCCGGCGGTCCGTCGCGTCGTGGACGCAAGTCCAAGCGGGCGCGTCGCCAGGAGTTCGAGCAGATGGAGGCGCCGACGATCGGTGGCGTGCGCGTCCGCAAGGGCAACGGCGAGACCGTGCGTCTCGCCCGTGGCGCCTCGCTGACCGACTTCGCCGAGAAGATCAACGTCGACGCCGCTGCGCTGGTGCAGATGCTGTTCTCCCTCGGTGAGATGGTCACCGCGACCGAGTCGGTCAACGACGCGACCCTCGAGCTGCTCGGTGAGGAGCTCAACTACGTCGTCCAGGTCGTCTCGCCCGAGGACGAGGACCGTGAGCTGCTCGAGTCGTTCGACCTCGAGTTCGGTGAGGACGAGGGCGACGAGTCCGACCTCGTCGTACGCCCACCGGTCGTGACCGTCATGGGTCACGTCGACCACGGCAAGACCAAGCTCCTCGACGCCCTCCGCTCGGCCAACGTGGTCGACAAGGAGGCCGGTGGCATCACCCAGCACATCGGTGCCTACCAGGTCGAGACCGAGGTCGAGGGCGCCGAGCGCTGGATCACCTTCCTCGACACGCCTGGTCACGAGGCGTTCACCGCCATGCGTGCCCGTGGCTCGCAGTCGGCCGACATCGCGGTTCTGGTGGTCGCGGCCGACGACGGCGTCATGCCGCAGACGGTGGAGGCGCTCAACCACGCCCGGGCGGCCGACGTGCCGATCGTGGTGGCCGTCAACAAGATCGACAAGCCCGACGCCGACCCGACCAAGGTCCGCGGTCAGCTGAGCGAGTACGGCCTGGTGCCCGAGGAGTACGGCGGCGACTCGATGTTCGTCGACGTCTCGGCCAAGTCCGAGCTCAACCTCGACAAGTTGCTCGAGGCGATCGTGCTGACCGCCGACGCGGCTCTGGACCTGCGGGCCAACCCCGAGCAGGACGCCCAGGGTCTGGTCGTCGAGGCACACCTGGACCGCGGACGCGGCCCGGTCGCCACGGTGCTGGTCCAGCGCGGCACGCTGCGGGTCGGTGACTCGATCGTGGCCGGTCCGGCCCACGGCCGGGTCCGGGCGCTGCTCGACGAGCGCAGCGACTTCATGGACGAGGCCCTGCCGGGACAGCCGGCCATGGTGCTTGGTCTGTCGGCGGTGCCGGGTGCGGGTCAGAACTTCCTGGTCGTCGAGGACGACCGGATGGCCCGGCAGATCGCCGAGAAGCGCGAGGCGCGCGAGCGTGCAGCCATGCAGGCCCAGCGTCGCGTCCGCCGTACTCTCGAGGACTTCATGGCCTCCATGGAGAAGGGCGAGAGCCAGGAGCTCAACCTGATCCTCAAGGGCGACGTGTCCGGTTCGGTCGAGGCCCTCGAGGACTCGCTGGCCAAGATCGACGTGGGCGACGAGGTGTCGCTGCGCGTCATCGACCGCGGTGTCGGTGCGATCACCGAGACCAACGTCATGCTGGCTGCTGCCTCCGACGCCATCGTCATCGGCTTCAACGTCCGGCCCCAGGGCAAGGCCGCCGAGCTGGCGGACAAGGAAGGCGTCGAGATCCGCTACTACTCGGTCATCTACAACGCGATCGAGGAGATCGAGGCGGCCCTCAAGGGCATGCTCAAGCCGGAGTTCGAGGAGGCGGCCCTCGGCCAGGCGGAGATCCGTGCGATCTTCCGCTCCTCCAAGATCGGCAACATCGCGGGCTGCATGGTCACCAGCGGCGTCATCCGACGCAACGCCAAGGTGCGGGTCATCCGCGACGGTGCCGTGGTGGCCGACAACCTCGACCTGGCCTCGCTCAAGCGCGAGAAGGACGACGCGTCCGAGGTCCGCGAGGGCTTCGAGTGCGGTCTCGTGCTGCGCAACTTCCAGGACATCAAGGAGGGCGACATCGTCGAGGCCTTCGAGATGCGGGAGATCCCGCGGGCCTGAGCCCGTCAGCGGTCCCGACAGGCTCGGCCGAGTCTCGGCCGAGCCTGTCGGGGCCCCAGCCCTGGATAGGAACCAGTCATGACCAACCCCCGCGTCCGCAAGATCGCCGACCGGATCCAGGTCACCGTCGCGGAGATGCTCGAGCGCCGGGTCAAGGACCCGCGGCTCGGGTTCGTCACCGTCACCGACGTCCGCGTCACCGGCGACACCCAGCAGGCGACGATCTTCTACACCGTGCTCGGCGAGGACTCCGACCTCGCGTCGACCGCCGCGGCCCTGGAGTCGGCCAAGGGCCTCCTGCGCTCCGAGGTCGCCAAGCAGCTCGGCATGCGCCACGCCCCGTCCCTGACGTTCGTGGCCGACGCGCTCCCGGCGAACGCCCGCCACCTCGACGAGGTGCTGGCCCGCGCCAAGGAGCTCGACGAGGAGGCAGCGGCTCGTCGGGTCGAGTCCTACGCCGGCGAGGCGGACCCCTACAAGAAGCCGCGCGAGATCGACGACCTCGACGACGATCTGTGACGACCGAGTCCGGTCTGGTCGTCGTCGACAAGCCCGGCGGCCTGACGTCGCACGACGTCGTCGCTCGCGTACGCCGGCTGGCCGGCACCCGCAAGGTCGGCCATGCCGGCACCCTCGACCCGATGGCGACCGGCGTGCTGGTGCTCGGGATCAATCGGGCGACTCGGCTGCTGGGGCATCTCGCGCTGACCGACAAGCGCTACGACGCGACCGTCCGGCTGGGCAGCACCACCACCACGGACGACGCCGAGGGCGAGGTGGTCGAGACCCGAGCCCACCTCGGGCATCGTGCGACGACGACGTACGCCGGGTGCTCGCGACATTCGTCGGTGAGATCGACCAGGTGCCGAGCGCCGTCTCGGCGATCAAGGTCGACGGGAAGCGTGCCTACGCACGCGTCCGCGCCGGCGAGGAGGTCGACCTCCCCGCGCGACGGGTCACCGTCCACGAGATCGAGGTGACGTCACTCGACCTGCCGAGCGTGGAGATCTCCGTGCACTGCTCGAGCGGCACCTACATCCGGGCGATCGCCCGCGACCTCGGTGCCGCGCTCGGCGTCGGCGGCCACCTCACCTCGCTCCGGCGTACGGCTGTCGGGCCGTTCGGCCTGCCCGACGCACACACCCTCGACGCGCTCGCTGACGACTTCGTCATGACGCCCATCGCCGACGCCGCTCGTGCGGCGTTCCCGTCCGTCGACCTCCCCGCCGAGGACGCCGCGCACGTCCGGGTGGGCCGAGCGCTCGACGTACCGCTCGATGGTCTGACGGCCCTCTTCGCCCCCGACGGCGAGTTCCTGGCTCTCTACGAGCCGAAGGGCGGCGGCGAGCGCGCGAGCGGTCGCGGTCTTCGTCTGGAGCTCCCGACGCCCACGCGAGCAGGCGGGCCTCGGTAATCCCTTGTGGACAAAGGGATTCTCGGCCGGGTGGCTGTCGGTGGCCGCGGCTAGCGTGAGCTCATGACCACCTCACCGCGCCGTAGAGCATCCCGCTGCTGGCGGCCGCGCGCGAGGTCGGTCGGGTGCTCGACGAGGCGGCCGGGCCGGACCCGTTCTTCCTCTCGCCCGGCGAGAAGCAGGCGTTGATGGTGGAGCTGACCCGGTCGCTGGGCCGAATCGCCGGCCTCCGCGCACGGGCGCTGGCGGCCTCTGACGATGTGGCGGCGGAGACGGGTTCGCGCGATGCCGCCGCCTGGCTGGCGGTCGAGACCCGCACCTCGCGACGCGAGGCCGTGCACGACTCGCGTCTCGGTACGTCGTTGGGTCGCTGGACGCAGGTGGCCGAGGCCGTCACCGCAGGGGCGGTCACGTGGGAGCAGGCCGACGTCGTAGTGGGTGCGCTGGAGTCGGTTCCCGCCTCGCTGGAGGGGGATCCCCTGGCCCGGGCCGAGGCCTACCTGGTCGACGAGGCGAGCCGCTTCGGGCCGCGGGAGCTGAGGGTCCTGGGCCGCCGGGTGCTCGAGGTGGTCGCCCCGGAGATCGCCGACGCCGAGCAGGAGGCCGCGCTGCGCGCTGAGGAGCGCCGGGCTCGCCGTACCACCCGGCTGTCCTTCCGCCCGCGAGGCGACGGCTCGACCGACCTGCACCCGCCTGCCCGATCACGTCGCCTCGCGGCTCCGGGCTTACCTGGACGCCATGACCAGCCCTCACCGCAACGGTCCTCCGGCCGCACCGTTGGGTGACGTCGACCGCCTGCCGCTCCCGCGACGCCGGAGTGAGGCGTTCTGCTCGCTGTTGGAGCAGCTGCCCGCCGACGGGCTTCCGCAGCATGGTGGCACCGCCACCGCGGTGATGGTGATCGTCGACCTCGAGACGCTGCGTTCAGGTCTCGGCCTGGCCGAGACCTCCACCGGCGAGCTGGTCTCCGCCTCGGAGGCGCGCCGTCTGGCCTGCCCCGCCGGCGTCCTTCCCGTCGTGCTGGGAGCGAAGGGCGAGGTCCTCGACCTCGGGCGCTCGCGGCGGCTGTTCTCGCCCGGTCAGCGCAGGGCGATGGCGGTCCGCGACCGCCGTTGTCGCGCCGAGGGCTGCGACGTCCCGGCCGCCTGGTGCGAAGCCCATCACGCTCGGAGCCCCTGGTCTCGCCGAGGGCGCACCGACCTGGCCCACGGCGTACTGCTCTGCTCGTTCCACCACCACCGAGCCCACAACGCCCGGTGGTGTGCCTCGCGCCTGGCCAACGGCGACGTCCGCTACGCCCGGCGGACGTGACGGCGAGAGCGGGCGCCTCACTGGGTGAGCCCTATCAAGGCTGGGGCGCACTCAGCCAGCAGCCGATGAGCGGTATCCCGATTCGGTAACTCTGATTGCTCGACCCCGGCTCAGGCTCCATGCTGCGGATACGTCGAGGAAGGGGCCGGAGTGGGACATCGCTGCTTGTGCGCGGGCCTCTCGATGGCTGCGCTGTGCCTTTCGGCCTGCGGCAGCGGAAGCTCAGCCGACGCCAACGACATTCCTACCGGCCTAGGAGCCACGTGCTGCGGTGGCTCGCGTGCTGGCCTCACTGGACGACTCGGCGGTGGAGGGCGTCGACGTGCTCCCCCCGCCCGGCGTCTACGGCTGTGGTTCTCCCTGCCTGCGCGTGCGGTTCAAGAGCAACGCTGATCATGGGGTCACCGAGGTCTGGCTCGGCCGATTGATCGAAGGAGCCGTCGGTGAGCTCGTCCGAACCGACCAGAAGACGCTCGCGGAGGTCCTCGGAGCCGAGGTCGTCACCCCGACACGAAGTGGGGACCGGGTGACGACGCCACTCGGGATGGGCTACTCCCCGCTCGGCCACAGGTTCCACTCGCCCAGTGACGCGGACCTGCGCCAGCGGACCGCCGAGGTTGCCGACACCTACGGCCTCACGGTGGATTCAGTGGACGTCCTAACACCCACTCGACTGCGCGCTCGCCGTGACATTCACGGTGCCATCCGGCGCCGTCTCGTGGACGCTCTATCAACTCACTGACGCTCTGCTTGGCTCTCCCATCGATGTCGAGGGCCTCTCCATTCAGCTGAACTCTCCGAGCGGCCAGCCCCTGCTCCGCGTCGCGAGTGGAGAACGGGCCATGGGTGGCGGTGGCTGGTTCGCTCCCGGACAGGACGAACGGTTCGGGTTCAGCACGGCTGATCGATGATCCCCTCAGGGCCGCTCCGGGCCGGAGCGCCAGAGTCGGTGACGCGGGTAGCGGTCCAGGGAGGCTACGCGCCGTCGCGGTGCAGGGCGGACTTTCTCCGACTGGTCCGGGCTGTCGGCGAGACAGGTTCTGGACTGTGCTCTACGTTTCCACCCGGATGCCCCATCCACCCAAGTGCCCCTGAGATCCAGGGGCAAGGAAAGAGAGAAGAGAACACATGAAGCTCAGCACCACTCGGTCTCGGATGTTCACCGTTGCGGGTATTGGCATCGCAGCGGTGGTCGTGATCGGCGGAACTGCGACTGCGGCCAGCAAGATCACGGCCGCCCAGATCGCCACGGGGGCGGCGACCAGCCGCGTGGTCGCCGACGGGGCGATCCACCAGCGGGACCTCGCACCCAACGTGAACGGCCTGCTCCACCACGGCCTCCAGGGCGCGTACTACTCCGTCGCCAAGTACGACGTGGGTGACACCAACGGAGGCGCAGTCGCCACGGTTGCGTGCAAGAACACCACCGACGTCGCCATCAGCGGTGGCGTTCAGACCCTCGCGCTCGGTGACAACGGGCTCAACGGCAACGTGCCGGTGTCTTCTTCGTTCCCGGGTCGCATGGACTGGGGCACCAACACCCCCCGGCCTGGCCGCCTCGACGGCTGGATCGTCCAGTTCGGTACCGAGACCGGGGCTGCTCCCAAGTACGTGAACATCTACGCCCTGTGCGTCCCCCGGGCCCACGTCCCGGTCGTGACCACGTACACCGAATCTGGCAGCTGACGCCGTGAAGGATGGCAAGCGGCTCACCCGACCGCTTGCCATCCTTCGTCACGTGGAGTCCGCTGGTGGAGTCTCGGGACCAGCGCAGGGAAAGGCCTCACCTGCACCTGCACCTGACGTTCACCGCGCTCGACTCTGGCGGGGCCGGGGACCGCAAGCCAACTCAGCAGCTGGGTGCAAACCTGTTCGACCGCGAGCGGCCGCCTCCAGGAGGAGTTGGTCCTGAAAGTGCGCCCACCGCCGCCAGATCCGCGGGTCTTGCGGTTCGACCAGGGTGTGGGCAGCAATGACGACCTAGGGCCCGGCGGTGAGGAGATCCTCGACGGCGCACGGACCTTCTCGCCGGATGTGCCCGCACCAGGTCAGAACTTGCCCAGTGCGATCTCCGAGAGCAGCAAGGCCAGGGGCAGCAGTCCAGGCCGGTGGCGAGCACCACCGTCCAGGACCGCTCGTGGTGACGGACGATCGCGACGAGGCCGGTCACGAAGGCGGCAACCGCGCACCCCCAGATGCCGACGCCCCAACGAGCTGTGCCCAGCTGTCGGTGTAGCTGACGGCGGGTTCGACGATCCCGAGCGCGAACGAGAGCACCAGCAGGGCGATGCCTGCGAGGCTCAGCCCCGCGAACGTGATCGCTCGCCGGCCGAGGCGGGACTCCGGCCTCTCCGCATTTCGTGACGCAGGCTCGATGCGTCGCCATATCGCGAGTCTTGTCGGGACGTCGCCCATTCTCCAGAGGCCAAAGCCCCACCCGAGGCTCGTGGAGTTCCACCGACCGTCGAACCGGCAGGCATCCTGAGGGGCGACGCGTTCACAACAGGCCGGCGCGAGCATCGAGAGCACGGTGAACCCGCCGAGCAGCCAGATCACCGCCACGTGAGCACGTCGACCCTCGCGGAGCCCCTGTGGACCTTCCTACGAGCGCACCACCACGACGGGGCAGTGTGCGTGGTGGACGCAATGGGCGCTGACCGAGCCCAGCAGCATCCCGGTGAACCCACCGTGCCCGCGGGTGCCCACCACCAGGAGGTCGGCGTCGCGTGACCTCTCGATCAGGACCCCTGCGGGGTGGCCGTGGGCCACGACCTGTTCGAGGTCCGGGACGTCGGCGAGCTCTGCCTGTGCGAGCGCATGGGCCAGCAGCTGCTCGGCGACCCGCTGAGGATCGGGCGTCTTGGGTGCGACGCCTCCTTCGGCCGTGGTCAGCGGCGGGAAGTGCCACGCCGTCACCGCCGTGAGCTGACCGCCGACAGCCGCGACGTACTGCTGGGCCCATCGCAACGCCTCTTGTCCGCACTCGGACCCGTCGACGCCGACGACGACCTTCTGCTGCCTGTTCTTCTCCACTGGTGCTCGCCTCACCCCGTTGTCGTGCCGCTCACGACCCAGCATCCGCCGGGGCGCGCCCAGTGCCGAGTGCCGAGGGTTGATCCCTCACGAGTCGAAGGTCCCGCTTCGTCCGGCCGTGGCAGGGTGGACCGATGAACTCGGTCCTCTGGCTCCGCCGCGACCTGCGGCGCGGTGATCTCCCGGCCCTCGGTGCGGCGAGCGACGCAGGCGGCGACGTCCACGTGCTGTTCGTGATCGACCCGGTGCTCTGGGACGGCTGCGGACCGGTCCGGCGCGGCTGGCTCGCCGCCAGCGTGCGCGCCGCCGCCGCGTCGTACGACGGTCGCCTCACGGTGCGGGTCGGCGACCCCGCGCGACAGGTCGCCGAGCTCGCTGCTGAGGTCGACGCCGACTCGGTGCATGTCAGCGCCGAGACCACGCCCTACGGCGCGCGCCGGGACGAGGTGGTGCGGGCCGCGCTCGAGGAGCACGACGTCGAGTGGGTCGCCACCGGCTCGCCCTACGCCGTCGGGCCGGGGCGCGTGGTGAACGGCGAGGGCAAGCCCTACCGGGTCTTCACGCCCTTCTCCCGGGCCTGGCGCGAGCACGGCTGGGCGGCCCCGGCGGCCGCGCCGCCACGGCTCAGTCTCGGCGACGCGCTGAGCAGCGAGGACGCGGTGAAGCACCTCGACCGGGCGCTGGCCGACTGCCCGGTCGAGCTGCCGGCCGCGGGGGAGGACGCCGCTCTGCGACGCTGGCACGACTTCCGCGACCAGCATCTCGGCGACTACGACGGCGACCGCGACCGTCCCGACCGCCGTGGCACCTCCCGGCTCTCGCCCTACCTCAAGGTCGGCGCCCTCCACCCGCGCACGATCCTGGCCGACCTGGCCGGCCACCGCTCGCGGGCCGCGAAGGTCTACACCGACGAGCTCGCCTGGCGGGAGTTCTACGCCGACGTGCTCCACTCCCGTCCCGACTCGGCCTGGCGCGACCTGCGTCCCGAGCTGGGCTCGATGCCCTACGACGACCACGACGGCCTGGTCGAGGCCTGGCGCAAGGGTGAGACCGGTTTCCCGATCGTCGACGCCGGGATGCGGCAGCTGGCGCAGAGCGGGTGGATGCACAACCGGGTGCGGATGATCACCGCCAGCTTCCTCTGCAAGGACCTCCATGTCTGGTGGCCCGAGGGCGCCCGCCACTTCCTCGCCCACCTCATCGACGGCGACGTGGCCAGCAACAACCACGGCTGGCAGTGGGTCGCCGGCACCGGCACCGACGCCTCGCCGTACTTCCGGGTCTTCAACCCGGTCACCCAGGGCAAGAAGTTCGACCCCGACGGCGCCTACGTACGCCGCTGGGTCCCCGAGCTCGCCCACCTCCCCGGCAAGAAGGCGCACGAGCCCTGGACGGCCGACGGCGGCTACGACCACGGCTACCCCGCGCCGGTCGTCGACCACTCCGAGGAGCGTGCCGAGGCTCTGCGCAGGTACGAAGCCGCTCGACGTTAGGCTGCGCGCGTGCAGATCTGGCGGTCCCTGGACGACGTCCCCGGCGACCTCGGCCCCACCGCCGTCGTGATCGGCAACTTCGACGGGGTCCATCTCGGCCACCAGCACGTCGTGCGCGAGGCGCGCGCGGCCGCCGACGCCGAGGGCCTGCGCGTCGTGGCCGTGACCTTCGACCCGCACCCGATGTCGGTGCTGCGGCCCGAGCACGCGCCCACCAGCCTGACCGACATCGAGACCCGCGCGCGGCTGCTCGAAGGCGCAGGGGTCGACGACGTCCTGGCACTGCCGTTCGACCGCCTGGTCGCTGCCTGGAGCCCGGAGGAGTTCGCCGAGCGGGTACTGGCCGGCGCCCTGCACGCCGCCGTCGTGGTCGTGGGGGCGAACTTCCGCTACGGGGTGAGGGCCTCCGGCGATGTGGCGACCCTGACCGCGAGCGGGGAGCGCCTCGGCTTCCGCGCGGTCGGCGTGGCACTGGACGGCGGCCCGCAGGTCTGGTCGTCGACCTACATCCGTACCTGCCTGGCGGCCGGAGACGTCGCCGGCGCCGCGCAGGCGCTGGGTCGGCCGTTCGTGGTCCGTGGCCTCGTCGTCCGCGGTGACCGGCGCGGTCACGAGCTGGGCTACCCGACCGCCAACGTCCCGACGCGCACCCTGGTTGCGGCTCCCGCCGACGGGGTGTACGCCGGGTGGTTGCGGCGGCTGGACACGGGGGAGCGCTACCCGGCCGCGATCAGCGTCGGCACCAACCCGACCTTCGAAGGGGTCCGTGAGCGCCGCGTGGAGTCCTACGTGCTCGACCGCGACGACCTCGAGCTCTACGACGTGGAGGTCGAGGTGTCCTTCGTCGACCGGATCCGCGGCATGGTCCGCTTCGACGGCGTGGACGCCCTCGTCGAGCAGATGGGGACAGACGTCGCGCAGGCCCACGACATCCTGGGCGTGCCCCGCCCGTGACGACGGAGGCTCGTCGGCCGGTCGTCGACCTGACCGACGCCGAGGCACGGCGCACGCTCGTCCTCAAGTGGGGCACCGTCGCGCCCGACGTGATCCCCGCGTGGGTCGCGGAGATGGACTACGCCCTCGATCCCGTGGTGCAGGGGGCCGTGCTGCAGGCGGTGCGCGACGGCGTCACCGGCTACCCGGTCTATCCCGCCGACCCCGCGCTCGGGGAGTCCTACGCCGGGTTCGCGGCGCGGCACTACGACGCCCGTGTGGCGCCGGAGTGGGTGCTGCCGGTCGTCGACGTGACCTCCGGGGTGCGGTTCGTGCTCGACGTGCTCTGCGACCCGGCGCCGGTGGTCTTCCTGGTGCCGGGCTACTCCCCCCAGCTAGACGTGGCCGCGATCACCGGGCGCCGGCGGGTCGACATCGTGGTGCCACCCGATGCCGCGCGCGCCGAGGTCGACCTCGACGCCCTCGACTCGCTGCTCGCCGCCGGGGCGCGCACCCTGCTGCTGACCCAGCCGCACAACCCGTGGGGGAGGGTCTTCACCCGGCCCGAGCTCGAGGGGATCCGCGACCTCGTGGTTCGCCACGGCGCCAGGGTGATCTGCGACGAGATCCACGCACCGCTGGTGCTGCCGGGCGCCACCCACACGTCGTACCTCCAGGTCGAGGGCACCCTCGACCACGCCGTCGCGGTGGTCGCGGCGTCCAAGGCGTTCAACACCGCGGGCCTGCGCTGCGCCCAGCTGCTGGTGCCGTCGGAAGACGACCGCAGGGCCCTGGCTGCGGCACCGATGACGCGCAACGACTCCTGGTCACCGCTCGGCGTGGTGGCGGCGGTGGCGGCCTACCGCGACGGTGACCCCTGGCTCGCCTCGCTCGTGGAGCGGCTCGACCAGCTGCGCAGCCTGCTGGCCGAGTTGCTGGCCACCCACCTGCCGGAGGTGAGGATGCGGCCCCTCGAGGCGACCTACCTGGCCTGGCTCGACGCCCGTGCCTACGGTCACGACGACCCGGCGGCCGTGGCGCTCGAGCGCGGACGGGTGAAGCTCGGTCCCGGCCACGACTACGCCCC
Organism: uncultured Actinomycetota bacterium; assembly: GCA_963761085.1. Classification (GTDB taxonomy): domain Bacteria; phylum Actinomycetota; class Actinomycetes; order Propionibacteriales; family Nocardioidaceae; genus Nocardioides. The sequence continues at coordinate 44,826 of CAVXFQ010000007.1, read as the reverse complement.
GGGGCTCACCGGGCATGCGCGGCTCAACGTCGCCACGAGCCCCGAGCGGCTGACGGAGATCGTCGGCCGACTCGGGGCCGCGTGGACCTGGCAACCGACCTAGGCGTCGAGGTCCTGCACCACCAGGGCCGCGATGGCCTCGACGTCGGCCTCGTTGTCACCGGACACCTCGACCGTGTCGCCCCGGCCGGCCCCCAGGGTCATGATCAGCAGAGCCGAGCTGGCGTCCACGGGCTCGTCGCCGGGGATCCCGATCAGGACCTCGGAGTCGAGCTCGCCTGCCGCTTCGGAGATGATCGCGGCGGGGCGGGCGTGCAGGCCGACGGCCGAGCCGACGACGACGGACTTGGTGGGCATGGGTTCTCCTTCGTGGGGATGGATGCTGGGTCGATGCTGCTGATCACACGGTCGCGACGTCGGTGTTCACCGGCCACACCGTCTTGGCGATGACCACGGCGACGGCTCCGACGACGACTCCGACGGCCAGCGAGATCAGGTAGCCGGGGATGTTGTGCACCGCGAAGATCACGAAGATACCGCCGTGCGGGGCCCGGATACCGACGTTGAACGCCTCCGAGAGGGCACCCGTCGTGGCACTGCCGAGCATGATCGACGGGATGACCCGCAGCGGGTCGGCCGCGGCGAACGGGATGGCGCCCTCGGTGATGAACGACGCGCCGAGCAGCCAGCCGGCCTTGCCGTTCTCGCGCTCCGCGACGGTGAACAGGTTGGGCCGGAGCACGGTCGCCAGGGCGAGCGCGATCGGGGGCACCATGCCGGCGAGCATCACCGACGCCATGATCTTCAGCTGGGGAGCGTCGGCGGCCAGGCTGGCCACGCCGATGCCGGCGGTGGCGAACACGTAGGCCACCTTGTTCAGCGGACCGCCCATGTCGAAGGCCATCATCAGGCCGAGGATCATGCCGAGCAGGATCGCACTGCTGCCGCTCATGTTGTTCAGGCCGCGGTTGAGCTCGGTCATCACCCAGTAGATCGGCTTGCCGAGGACCACGATCATGATGAAGCCGGCGATGATAGAGGTGAGCAGGGGGATCACCATCACGGGCATCAGGCCCCGGGCCCAGGCCGGCACCCGCCAGCTGGCGATCCAGTGGGCGATCAGGCCGGCGAGCACACCACCGACGATCGCGCCGAGGAAGCCGGTGGCCGGGAGTGCGGTGCCGTCGGCAGCCGTCACGTTGAACAGGTTGGCGGCCAGGCCACCCATGATGAAGCCGGGCGCGATGCCCGGACGGTCGGCGATCGCGTAGGCGACGTAGCCAGCGAATGCCGGGATGAACAGCGCGAACGCCGTCTTGCCGATGATGAAGCACAGGGTCCCGATGTAGGCGAAGAACCCGGACGCGAAGAACCCGGGGCCTCCGAGCACGTGGTCGAGCTTGAGCGCACCGGCATCGGGGAGGCTGAAGATCGTGTTCTTCACCGCGATCTCGCCGTAGGGCCCGACGATCTCGTAGCCGCCGAAGAGGAAGCCGAGCGCGATCAGCAGACCACCGGCCGCGACGAACGGGATCATGTAGGAGACACCGGTCATCAGCACGCGGCGGGTGCGGGCACCCCACGACTCGCCGGCTCCGCCGCCGCTTCCCTCGCCCGCGGTGAGGTGACCCTCGACCCGGGGAGCGTTGGGGTCGTCGGCGTAGCGCAGCGCCTCGGCGATCATCGCGTCGCCCTCCTCGATCGGGCGCTTGACGCTCGAGGAGACGACCGGCTTGCCGGCGAAGCGACCGCGGTCGCGGACCCCCACGTCGACGGCGAAGATCACCGCCGAGGCTGCAGCGATCGTCTCGGGCGGCAGCGGCTTGGCGCCGGCGGAGCCCTGGGTCTCGACGGCGATCGGTATGCCCGCCTTGGCGGCCGCCGCCTCGAGGGCCTCGGCTGCCATGTAGGTGTGTGCGATGCCGGTCGGGCACGCCGTGACGGCGACCAGCGACTTGGCGGAGGTCGACAGGGCCGCGTCCGGAGCTGCGGTGGTGGCTGCTGCGGCGGCCGGAGCCGGGGCGTCCCCGACGACGCCGAGCACGAGGTCGACGACCTCCTGCTGCGTCGTGGCGCTGCGCAGGCTGTCGACGAAGTCGCGCTTGACCAGGGCCCGAGCGAGCTTGGTGAGCAGCTGGAGGTGGGTCGCGTCGCCCCCCGCGGGCGCGGCGATCAGGAACGCGAGGTCGGCCGGTCCGTCCTTGGCGCCGAACTCCACCGGAGGCGAGAGTCGTGCGAACGCGAGCGTGGGCTCGCTGACGGCCGTCGTCCGGCAGTGGGGGATCGCGATGCCGCCCGGCAGGCCGGTGGCGGCGGTGCCCTCACGAGTGATCGCGTCGGCGGCGAGCTGGTCGGCGTCGGTGGCACGGCCCGCGCTCGCGACGATCGCGGCCAGCGACCGGATCACGTCGTGCTTCTCGGCGCCGAGATCCTCGTCCAGCCGCACAAGTGCGGTGGTGATCAGGTCGGTCATGGTCACTCTCCAGTGGTGAGGTCGAGGCGGGAGACATGGACGAGGTCCGTGCGTACCTGCTCCGGGTGGGGGATGGTCGTGCCGGGCAGTCCGGCTGCCGCACTGCCGTAGGCCACGGCCAGTGCGAGTCTGTGGGCGGGGTCGCGTCCGGTGACGTCTCCCAGGAGGAAGCCGAAGAGGCTCGAGTCGCCCGCCCCGACGGTCGAGACGACCGTGGTCGGCGGGGGCGAGGCGTGCCAGGCGCCCTCGGCGTCGACCAGGACGGCGCCGTGGGGGCCGAGGGTGACCAGCACCGACTCGACTCCCCGCGCCACCAGGTCGGTGGCCGCGCGCGCCGCGGCGATCGGGTCTGCCTCGAGGGCGTCGCCGTCGTGTCCGGTGAACGACGCGAGCTCCTCGCCGTTGGGCTTCATCAGGTGGGGTGCGCTGGTGGGGAGCGCGTCGACCAGCGCCTGGAGCGGCGCATCGCTGGTGTCGACCGCGACGCGGGCACCGGCGGCGCGCAGGGCGGCGACCAGCTCGGCGTACCACGTCGGCGGTGCGCCCGGCGGCAGCGACCCGGCCAGCACGATCCAGGAGGCGTCGGTGGCCCGGCGCACCAGGGCCGCGGTGAGCTCCTCGAGCAGCTGCGGGGTGGCCTGCGGTCCGGGGCTGTTGAGCTTGGTGGTGGTGCCGTCCGGCTCGGTGATGGTGATGTTGACCCGGAGGTCGCCCTCGTGGTGCACGGGTCGGCAGTCGATGCCGGCAGCGAGGAGCTCGAGCACGAACGGGTCGTCCTTGGCCGCGGGCAGCACCGCGATCGACGGGATCTGGGCGGCGACGCAGGCGCGGGAGATGTTGACGCCCTTGCCGCCGGCCTGCGAGATGACCGACTCCGCACGTTGGACGGCACCGCGCTCGAGCCGGCCGGCCAGGTTGACCGTGCGGTCGTGGCTCGGGTTGGCGGTCAGGGTCACGATCATGCGGGGCTCCTGGGTGGTCGAGCCTGGGTGGGTCGAGCCTGGGTGGGTCGAGGGAGTGCTCATGCGACGACGACCTCGGTGCCGGTCCTGCCCAGGGCCCGCCGGTCGGCGGACGAGATGGCCCGGTCGGTGACGACCACGGTGACCTCGTCGAGCGAGGCGAACCGGTTCGCGGTCTCGACGCCGAACTTCGAGGCGTCGGCGAGCGCGACCACCTCGCGGCCCGCCGCGACGATCGCGCGCTTGACCGCCGCCTCGTCGGAGTCGGGGGTGGTCAGCCCGAAGTCGACCGTCAGGCCGTTGGTGCCGAGGAAGGCGACGTCGACCCGGAGGTCGGCGAGCGCGGCCACGGTGTCGGCTCCTACCGCCGCCTGGGTGGTACGACGGACCCGTCCGGGCAGCAGGCGCAGGTCGATGTGGCCCAGCCCGGCCAGACGCGACGCGATCGGCACCGCGTGGGTGACCACGGTCAGGGCGTGGCCGGCGGGCAGGAGCGAGGCCAGCCGCATCGTCGTGGAGCCGGCGTCGATGAGGATCGAGCCGCCGGCCTGGGGGAGACGCTCGAGGGCAGCCTGGGCGATGCGCTCCTTGACCTCGGTGTTGACCTGGTCGCGCTCGCGGATGCCGGCCTCGATGAGCAGCAGCGAGCTGGGGGGCACGACCCCTCCGTGGACGCGTCGCACCAGGCCGAGGCGCTCGAGCGTGGACAGGTCGCGACGCACGGTCTCCGTCGTCACGTCGTACTCCTGCGCGAGCTGGTTGACCGACACCCGGCCGCGTTGGGTGACCAGGCGGGCGATCGCCTGCTGGCGCTCCTCGGCGTACATCGTCAACGTGGCTCCTCGATCTGTGTATGTGTTGTTTTACGCCCGATCGTGTTGACTTGTCAAGGGGGTTCGGGAGTAGCGTGGCGCCATGAGCGACCAGTCGTCCGCCACCCTGCGCGGCACCCCCGTCGTCCCAGGCGTCGCCTTCGCGCCCGCGCTGCTGGTGCGAGGAGAGGTCTCGCCCGAGGCGATCGCCTGCTTCGACGGAGCCGCTCTCGACGAGGAGAAGGCGCTCGCCTCCTACGACGAAGCTGCCGAGGCGGTGGCCGACGGTTTCGTCCGGCGGGCCGACAAGGCCTCGGGCCACGCCGCCGAGGTGCTGACCGCGAGCGCCGGGCTGGCGCGCGACAAGGGGCTGCGGTCGGCGGTGCGCAAGCACCTGCGCAGCGGTGAGGACCTCTTGACGTCGGTCCACGGCGGGGTCGAGCAGTTCGTCACCGTCTTCACCTCGATGGGCGGCCTGATGGCCGAGCGGGTCACCGACCTCCGCGACATCGAACGCCGGGTGGTCGCCCACCTGGTCGGCGAGCCGGAGCCCGGGGTCCAGCTGCCCGACGACCCGGTCGTCCTGGTGGCCGAAGACCTCGCCCCGTCCGACACCGCGACCCTCGATCCACGCGTCGTGCTGGCGCTGGTCACCGAGCGAGGAGGCCCGACGAGCCACACCGCGATCATCGCCCGCCAGCTCGCGATCCCCTGCGTGGTCGGCACGGCCGGTGCCATGACGATCACCGCCGGTACCCCGGTCCTGGTCGACGGGGTCGCCGGCACGATCGTGACGTCACCCGACCCCGTCGAGGCCGAGCGCCTGGTCGAGGCCGACCGCGTCCAGCGCGAGGCATTGGCGTCGTGGACCGGCCCGGGTGAGACCGCCGACGGCACCCACGTGAAGATCCTGGCCAACGTCGCCGACGGCGAGTCGGCGCGGGCCGCAGCGACCGGCCCGGTCGAAGGCGTCGGGCTGTTCCGCACCGAGCTGTGCTTCCTCAACCGTGCCGACGAGCCGTCGGCCGACGAGCAGGCCTTCATCTACGGCGAGGTGCTGGCGCCGTTCGCGGGGCGCTACGTCGTCGTCCGCACCCTCGACGCCGGCTCCGACAAGCCGGTCGCGTTCGCCACGCACGAAGGGGAGGAGAACCCCGCGCTCGGGGTGCGCGGTCTCCGTCTCTCCTTCGACCAGCCCGACCTGCTCACCCGCCAGCTCGACGGCATCGCAGCCGCCGCTCGCAGCACGGGCACCGAGACCTGGGTGATGGCGCCGATGGTCGCCACCGTCGCCGAGGCGACCGACTTCGCCGCCGCCGTCCGCGAGCGGGGTCTCAAGCCGGGCGTGATGATCGAGGTCCCGTCGGCGGCGCTGCTGGCCTACCGCATGCTCGAGGTCGTCGACTTCCTCTCGATCGGCACCAACGACCTGACCCAGTACACGATGGCCGCCGACCGGATGGCCTCCGACCTCGCCCACCTCACCGACGCCTGGCAGCCCGCCGTGCTCCAGCTGATCGCGATCACGGCCGAGGCCGGCAAGCGCGCCGGCAAGCCGGTCGGCGTCTGCGGCGAGGCTGCGGCCGACCCGCTCCTGGCCTGCGTGCTGGTGGGCATGGGCATCACGTCGCTGTCGATGGCCTCGGCGGCGGTGCGGCCCGTGGGGGCCCGGCTGGCGTCGGCGTCGATGGACGCGCTCGAGGAGGCCGCCGAGGCCGCGCTCGCCGCGAACGACCCGATGGCGGCCCGCGAAGCCGTACGAGCGGTGCTCGGCTGAGCAGTGCGGGTCAGGGTAAAGCGGCTCAGAGGGGAGCGGCCGCCTCGACGGTGACCGGTACGCCGTTCAGCGCGGCGTTCCCCGACAGGTCCAGCAGCGAGGGGTCGGTCAGGTCGTTGATCGACGCCCCTGCGACCTTGCTCGCGTTGCGCAGCCGGGTGCCGTCGACCTGGTGGCCGTAGCCGTGGGGGAGCGAGACGACCCCCGGCATCAGGTCGTCGCTCACGGCCACCTCGACCCGCACCGACCCGACCCGTGAGGAGACCGTGACCAGACCGCCGCTCTCGAGGCCGCGCGCCGCGAGGTCGTCGGGATGCATGAGCAGGTGGTGGCGTGGCCGGCCACGGGTCAGTCGGGTCGAGTTGTGGAACCACGAGTTGTTGTCCTGCTTGTGCCTCCGCCCGATCAGCACCAGGGTGTCGTCGGGCTGCTCCTCGGGCCGGTCGTCGAGCCACGTGCGCAGCCGGTCGAGGTCGCCGACGAGCAGCGGGGGCGTCAGGTCGATCCGGTGGCCGGGGGTCTGGAGGCGGTCGGGCATGGTCGGGCGGAGGGGGCCGAGGTCGACGCCCTCGGGATGACGACGCAGGCGTGCGGGCGTGAGCCGGCGGCCGGTGAGCAGGAGGAGCTCCAGCTGCCGGGTGGGGCTGACGACCATCCGGGCCCGGCGCGTCAGCCGGACCTTGCGAGGCGGCCTGCGGGCCAGCCGCGCCTCGAGGCGGGCGGTGAGGTCGCGGTAGATCTCCCACTCGTGGCGGGCGTCGTCCGGCCGGGCGAAGACCGCCGGGCTGAAGCGCGCCGTGTTGCGCACGGCCAGACCGTGGAACACCAGGTCGTAGTGGTCGCGCTCCAGCGCCGTGGTCGGCGGCAGGATCACGTCGGCGTGGCGGGTCGTCTCGTTGAGGTAGAGGTCGATCGCGACCATGAAGTCGAGCGAGTCGAGCGCCTCGCCCAGCCGGCGACCGTCCGGTGTCGACAGGACGGGGTTGCCGGCGATGGTGACGAACGCCTTGAGCTGTCCCTGGCCGGGGGTCTCGATCTCCTCGCGCATGACCGCGGCCGGGAGCTCCCCGCCGTACTCCGGGAGGTCGCGCACGCGGCTGCGGTAGCGGTCGAAGTGGCCCCGTCCGACGAGCCCCCGGGAGACCAGGTCGACAGCCGGCTCGGGGAACATCACGCCGCCCGGCCGGTCGAAGTGGCCGGCCAGCAGGTTCAGGCAGCCGATGGCCCAGTGGCTCAGAGAGCCGAAGCCGGTCGTCGACACCCCGACCCGGCCGTAGACCACGCCGCCGTCGGCCGCGCAGAGCTCGTGGGTGAGCCGGCGTACGGCGGCGGCGGGCACCCCGCTCACCTGCTCGGCGAGCTCGGGGGTGAACGGCCCGACCAGGGCACGCAGCCGCTCCACGCCGTCGACGTAGGCCGGCGGGCGCGCCAGGCCGTCGGCCAGCAGGGTGTGCACCATCGCGAGCAGCACGACCACGTCGGTGCCGGGCCGGACGAAGTGGTGCTCGGAGGCGATCTTGGCGGTCTCCGTACGACGCGGGTCGACGACCACGATCCGGCCGCCTCGCTCCTTGATCGCGCGGGCCCGGCGCGGGAAGTCGGGCGAGGTCATGATCGAGCCGTTGGAGGCCATCGGGTTCGCTCCGAACACCAGGAAGTAGGACGTGCGGTCCAGGTCGGGGGTCGGGAACAGCAGCTGGTGACCGAACAGCTGCCACGCCACCAGCTGGTGGGGAGCCTGGTCGACCGTCGTCGCGGAGAACCGGTTGTGGGTGCGCAGCGACCGCAGGAACGGCAGCGCGTGGGTCGACGTCGACAGCGCGTGCACGTTCGGGTTGCCCAGGTAGACGCCCACCGCGTCCGGCCCGTGGGTGTTGATCGTCTCGGCCAACCGGTCGGCGACGAGGTCGAGGGCCTCGTCCCAGCCGACCTCCTCCCACTCGTCGCCCACCTTGCGCAGCGGTCGGCGCAGGCGGTCGGGGTCGTCGTACACGTCGGCGAGGGCGACGCCCTTGGGACAGATGTAACCGCGCGAGAGCGGGTCGGTGGGGTTGCCGCGGATGGCCGTCACGGCTCCGTCGGTCAGCGTCAGCTCGAGGCCGCAGATCGCCTCGCACAGGTTGCAGGCCGTCAGGCGGGTGCCGCTGTAGCCGGCGGGAACGGGTGGGACGGCGAGGGTGAGCCGCCGCAGCGGGGAGGACACCTCGCGAGTCTCCCGCATCGACGGCGCCCGCGACACCGACGCGGCCCGGGAAAACTGGTGCCTCGCCGCAGGCATGACCCTGCACCGAATGGGAACGATGCCCGGCGACGACCCGCCGACCGGGCGGACCGACGAAAGGGACGAAACCCCATGGGATACGGATTCGGTGTCTTCCTCCTGGCGTTGGGCCTGATCCTGGCCTTCGCCGTGCGCGACTCCATCTCCGCGGTCGACCTGACCATGGTCGGCTACATCCTGGTTCTCGCCGGCGTGCTGGTGATCGCCCTCACTGCGCTCACCATGAACCGCGCCCGCCGCTCGACCACGGTCGCCCAGACCACCCACGCCGACGGCAGCCAGACCGTCACCGAGCAGTCGTCGCGTCAGGACACGCCCCCGGTGGCCTGACGCGTACGACGGGCGGGTGGGCGGGCTTCCACGTTTTGGGGGCCTGCCCACCCGCTGATAATCTTCCCCGGTTGCCGTGCAACGGCCGCGGATCCAGAGTGCCCGGGTGAACAGGCCCCGGCGCGCCGCGCAACGGACGGGCCCACGTGGCCGGAAGGAGCCTTCATGTCGATCGGTACCGACGCGGAGACCAAGAAGAAGATCATCAGCGACTACGCCGTCACCGAAGGTGACACCGGCTCGCCCGAGGTCCAGATCGCGCTGCTGAGCCACCGCATCGCCCACCTCACCGAGCACCTCAAGACCCACAAGCACGACCACCACACCCGTCGTGGTCTGTTGCTCCTCGTGGGCCAGCGCCGCCGGCTGCTGAACTACCTCAACAAGACCGACATCGAGCGTTACCGCTCGATCATCGAGCGTCTCGGCCTGCGCCGATGACCACGGAGCGGCTGCCCCACCTGGGGCGGCCGCTCCTCTCATGTTCCGGGCCGAGTCGGCCCGGACGCCGACCGCTAGGGTCGAGACACAACTGAAAATGCAACCATCACCAGGAGCGACCCGCTCGCGTCAGCCCGGTCCTCGGTAGTGGTCTTCGGACAGCCCCCGCCCACCACGGCAGGGCGCCGGCCGCGGATCTCGATCGAAGACCGGCCAGGACCCGGGGCTCCCTCCGACGCCGTCGGAGGGCTCGGTCCTCGAGCAGTTTTCGTAGCAGGACGTCGCGGGGTCGCTCCGCGAAGAGAAAGGACAGGGCACCAGAGCCCATGTCTGAACCCACCATCACCACGGTCGAGACCGTTCTCGACAACGGCACGTTCGGCAAGCGCACCGTCAAGTTCGAGACCGGGCTGCTCGCCCGGCAGGCCGCCGGCTCCGTCACGGCCTACCTCGACGACGAGACGATGCTGCTGTCGGCCACCACGGCCGGCAAGCACCCCAAGGAGCAGTTCGACTTCTTCCCCCTCACGATCGACGTCGAGGAGCGGATGTACGCCGTGGGCCAGATCCCCGGCTCGTTCTTCCGCAGCGAGGGTCGTCCCGGCGAGGACGCGATCCTCACCTGCCGCCTGATCGACCGCCCGCTGCGCCCGACGTTCAAGAAGGGCCTGCGCAACGAGGTCCAGGTCGTCATCACCGTGCTGGCCCTCGACCCCGACCAGCCCTACGACGTGCTCGCGATCAACGCCGCGTCGATGTCCACCCAGCTCTCCGGCCTGCCGTTCTCCGGCCCGGTCGGTGGCGTCCGCGTCGCCCTCATCGAGGGCCAGTGGGTGGCGTTCCCGTCCCACAGCCAGCTCGAGGGCGCCGTCTTCGACATGGTCGTGGCCGGCCGCGTCACCGAGACCGGCGACGTCGCGATCATGATGGTCGAGGCCGAGGCCACCGAGCAGACCTGGGACCTCGTCCAGTCCGGCACCCAGGCGCCGACCGAGGAGATCGTCGCCGGCGGCCTCGACGCCGCCAAGCCGTTCATCAAGCAGCTGTGCGAGGCCCAGAGCGAGCTCGCTCGCGAGGCCGCCAAGCCGATCCAGGAGTTCCCGGTCTTCCTCGACTACGAGGACGACGTCTATGACGCCGTCGAGGCGGCCGCCAAGGCCGACCTCGTCTCCGCGATGACGATCGCCGACAAGCAGGAGCGCGAGCTCCGGGTCGACGAGCTCAAGGAGAGCGTCCTGGAGAAGGTGGCCCCGCAGTTCGAGGGCCGCGAGAAGGAGGTCGGCGCGGCGTTCCGCTCGGTCAACAAGCAGGTCGTGCGCGAGCGCGTACTGCGTGAGCACGTCCGCATCGACGGTCGTGGACTGGCCGACATCCGCCCGCTGCACGCCGAGGTCGGCGTGATCCCGCGGGTGCACGGCTCGGCGCTGTTCGAGCGTGGCGAGACCCAGATCCTGGGCGTCACCACCCTCGACATGCTCAAGATGGAGCAGCAGCTCGACACCCTGTCGCCGGAGAAGCACCGCCGCTACATGCACAAGTACGTCTTCCCGCCGTTCTCCACCGGTGAGACCGGGCGCGTGGGCTCGCCCAAGCGTCGCGAGGTCGGCCACGGCGCGCTGGCTCGCCGTGCGCTGCTGCCGGTGCTGCCGACCAAGGAGGAGTTCCCCTACGCCATCCGGCAGCTCTCCGAGGCCATGGGCTCCAACGGCTCCACCTCGATGGGCTCGGTCTGCGCCTCGACGATGTCGCTGCTCCAGGCCGGTGTCCCGCTGCGGGCCTCCGTCGCGGGCATCGCGATGGGCCTGATCTCCGGTGAGGTCGACGGCCAGACGCAGTACGTCGCGCTGACCGACATCCTCGGCGCCGAGGATGCCTTCGGCGACATGGACTTCAAGGTCGCCGGCACCAAGGAGTTCGTCACCGCGCTCCAGCTCGACACCAAGCTCGACGGCATCCCGGCGGAGGTCCTGGCCTCGGCCCTGACCCAGGCCCGCGACGCCCGCCACACGATCCTCGAGGTGATGGGTGAGGCCATCGACGGCCCCGAGGAGATGTCGCTCCACGCCCCGCGGATCATCAGCATCAAGGTCCCGGTCGACAAGATCGGTGAGGTGATCGGTCCCAAGGGCAAGGTGATCAACCAGATCCAGGACGACACCGGCGCGAGCCTGTCGATCGAGGACGACGGCACGGTCTACATCGGTGCGACCAACGGCGAGGCGGCCGAGGCCGCACGCGCCGCGGTCAACGCGATCGCCAACCCGACCATGCCCGAGGTCGGCGAGCGCTACCTCGGCACCGTCGTCAAGACCACCAACTTCGGTGCGTTCGTCTCCCTGCTCCCGGGCAAGGACGGCCTGCTCCACATCACCAAGCTCCGCGCTCTGGTGGGTGGCAAGCGGGTCGAGAACGTCGACGACGTCGTGTCGGTCGGCCAGAAGATCCAGGTCCAGATCGCCGAGATCGACGACCGCGGCAAGTTGTCGCTGATCCCCGTCGTGGAGGACTCCTCCGAGTCCACCGGCGACGAGGCCACCGGCGACGAGGCCACGGGCGACGAGGCTGCGGACGCCGAGTGACCCACGTGGTTCCCGAGACGACCGGCCGGCAGCCTGCTGCCGGCCGGTCGTCGGCTTCCCGTCCGAGTGGCACGACCCGCCCCGGTGGCACGACCCGCACCCTGCTCGAGGAGGACGGCGGCGTCGTACGACGAACGGTGCTGCCCAGCGGTCTGCGGATCATCAGTGAGCGGGTCCCGGGCGCGCGCTCGGCGACGATCGGGGTGTGGGTCGGGGTCGGCTCGCGCGACGAGTCGCCGGCTCTCCACGGCTGCTCCCACTTCCTCGAGCACCTGCTGTTCAAGGGCACGGGGGAGCGCTCCGCGCTCGACATCTCGATCGCGCTCGACGCGGTCGGCGGCGAGTTCAACGCCTTCACCGCCAAGGAATACACCTGCTTCCACGCGCGGGTGCTCGACGACGACGTGCCGCTGGCCGTCGACGTGCTCGGCGACATGATCACATCGTCTCTGATCACCGCCGACGACGTCGAGGCCGAGCGTGACGTGATCCTCGACGAGATCGCGATGCACGACGACGACCCGGACGACGTCGCCCACAACCTCTTCTCCTCGCTGGCCTGGGGCGACTCGCCCCTCGGCCGCCCCATCGCCGGCACGGTCGCCTCGATCGAGGCGATGAACCGCGACCAGGTACGCCGCTTCTACCGCCGCCACTACCGTCCCGAGCGGATGGTGGTCTCGGTCGCCGGCAGCGTCGACCATGCTCGTCTCGTCCGGCTGGTGCGCCGTTCCTTCGCCCGCCAGGGCTTCCTCGACGGCACCGCCGAGCCGGTCGTCGCCCGCCAGCACGACCGCTCCCGCAAGGCCGGGTCCGGCGTGGTCGAGGCGACCCGCCAGTTCGAGCAGGTCAACGTCGTCCTCGGTGTGCAGGGCCTGACCCGGTCCGACCCCCGCCGGTTCGCGCTCGGCGTCCTCAACGCGGCGCTCGGTGGCGGCACCTCGAGCCGGCTGTTCCAGGAGGTCCGCGAGAAGCGCGGTCTGGCCTACTCGGTGTTCTCCTTCGCCAGCCAGCACGTCGACGCCGGACTGGTCGGGGTCTCGGTCGGCTGCCTGCCGGCCAAGCTCGACCAGGTCCTCGCGGTCGTGCGCGACGAGCTGACGAAGGTCGCCGAGGCCGGCATCACCGGCGAGGAGCTGGCCCGCGGCAAGGGCCAGCTCAAGGGCGGGCTCGTGCTCGGCCTCGAGGACTCCGCGTCGCGGATGACGCGGCTGGGCAAGTCCGAGCTGGTCGACGACGAGCTGCTCAGCATCGACGAGGTGCTGGCCCGGGTCGAAGCCGTCACCCTCGACGACGTCCGCATGCTGGCGGCCGAGCTGTTCGTCGGTCCGGAGATCCTCGCGGTCGTCGGCCCGCGCTGACCCGCGCGCGCTCAGCGCGGCGTCACCTCGACGACGCCGGAGAACCCCGGCATCTCGTGGGGTCCGACGAGGGCCCACCGCACCTGCTGGCGGCCCGGCTCGTCGGGAACCGTCACGTGCATCCGGAAGAGCACCTGGGTCCCTGCGGGCAGCACAGGTCGGAAGCTGGTCACCCGCGCCGCTCGACCTGACCAGGCTGGCGAAGTAGGGCACCTGGGCGCAGTTGAGCTGCCGGGTCGTGGTCAGGCCTGCCGATGGTGATCGTGTAGTCGGGGCAGGGCAGCAGGCTGACCAACCCCGGCGCCTGGAGCACCGCGTCGAAGGCGAGCGTGTCGCCGGGGTGGACCGTCCCCGAGATCCGCCCGAGGCCGAGACCGTGTCGTAGGGCGTCGCGCCGCACGCCGTGCGGTCGCGCCCGAGCGCCAGGTGTGCGGGCGCCAGGTCGCGGAACGGGACGATCTTCGCGGCGCGGTCGACGCTGGGCGTGGTGAGTCGACGCCTCCGCGGTCGGTGTGCCGCCGTGACCGCCCAGCCCGCTGACCACGGCCGCGGACCCGGCGACCAGCAGGGCCACGAGCGGCCACGCCAGGGCCCGCCGCCACGGGACGCTGCGCCGAGGCGGCTCGTCGAGGCGCTCGAGCGGCACCTCGGGCGGCGGGGCTGCTCGCCCTGCCAGCGCCGGGCCGCAGCGGAGAGCCGCTGGTCCATCAGGTCCGGGCCCGTCGTCACCGACGAGCCCGCGCAGCCGGTCGCGGGCGCGGGTCAGCGTGGTCTCCACCGTCGCCGGGGCAGCGCGCATGACCTCGGCGACGGTCACGAGGTCGAGGCCGACGAAGTAGTGGAGGTCGACGGCACGTCGCTCTCGCCGGCCGAGGCCCTCGACGGCCCGCTCGAGGTCGATGTCACGGGTCCGGTGCCAGCGGCGCCCGGTGGTCGACGAGCTCGACGACGTCGCCGTGACGACGGCCGGACGCTGGTCGACGAGCGTCTCGTCGACCAAGAGTCGCCAGCAGCCACCCAGTCGGCGTGCACTGCGCCGCGTCGTACGACGACCAGCGCTGGTAGGCGCGGACCAGCACCTGCCGCACGACGTCGTCGCGCTCGTCGGCGGTGACCCGCCGGCCGGCGTAGCGGGCGAGGGCGGCCAGGTGGGGCTCCACCCAGCGCTCGAACGCAGTGGGTCGCTCCCTCGGCCATGTCCCGCCCTCCGGGACCAGTGTCTCAGCGCGTGGTGACCACGTCGATCAGTCCGTAGAAGCCGGGCATCCGGAGCGGTCCGTCGATCGTGAACAGCACCTTCTGGCGACCCGGTTCGTCGGGCACGGTCACCTCGATCCGGAACGGCACCTCGTGAACGCCGGCAGGTAGGGGTGACCCGGCGGAGTCGACGTAGGGCACCGCCGCGCAGTTGAGCTGCCAGGTGTAGAAGGCGTGGGTGCCGAGCGCGATGTTGATGTCGGGGCACGGGTCGAGCGGCAGGTCGGTCGACGACTCGAGGTAGGCGGTGAAGGCCAGGGTGTCGCCCGGGTGGACCCGACCCTTGATCTCGCCCGCCACCGAGACGTGGTCGTAGGGCGTCGACCACGGCCGGTCGTGGCCCTGTGGCCAGCTCCGCAGGTGGGGGTGCGTGGCCGGCAGCGCGGCCCACGGCACGGTGTCGCGGACGACCGGCGCCGACCTGGTGGGTGCTCGTCACCCAGGGGGTCGGCACTCCGGGGCTCGGATGGCTCGGTGCCGGGGCGCGTCGCGGCCACCGCGATGGCTGCCGCCCACGATGACGAGCACGGCCGCGGCCGCTGCGCCAGGCATAGCGGGTGCGCCGGCGGGGGGCCAGGGCCAGTCGCTCGACCGGGACCTCGGGAGCCGGCGGCTGGGCGGCCTGCCAGCGGCGGCCGGCCTCGGCGAGGCGGTGCTCGAGAAGGTCAGTCATCGTCATCTCCCAGGATCTCGCGCAGGCGGGCTCGCGCCTGGTGCAGGGTGGCCTTGACCGTGCCGGGCGCGCAGCCCATCACCTCGGCCACGGTGGCGACGTCGAGCCCGACGAAGTAGTGCAGGTCGACCGCCTCGCGCTGGCGACGGCTCAGGTCGTCGAGGGCGCGCTCCAGGTCGAGGTCGTGGGCGGGTGCGGGCGGGGCTGCCGTGCTCGACCAGCTCGACGAGCGCGTCCGGCTGCCGCGTGCGGTGTCGCCGGCAGCGGTCGGCCAGGATGCCGATCAGCCAGGCGACCGGCGTGCCCCGGTCCGCGTCGTACGTCGACCAGCGCTGCCAGGCGCGGATCAGCGCCTCCTGCACCACGTCGTCGCGGTCGGCCGGTGCGACCTGCCGTGCGGCGTAGCGTGCCAGGACCGTCAGATGGGGCTCGACCCAGCGCGCGAAGTCCCCAGGCGGTCGCGCGTTCGGTCATGTCCCGTCCTCCGGAGATCAGTGTCTCCATGACCTTCCTACGCCAGGAAGTGTCCTGGCGGTTTAGCCCCGCACCGAGAAGATCACGGCGCGAGGATCGCCAGCCCGGCGCAGCCGGCTGCCCAGAGCACGCTGGTGAAGGTGCCGATGATGAACCGCTCGGCGGCTCCGGTGTCCTCCTGGTTGCGCAGCTCGGGGTAGCGGCCGAGGCCCTTCACCGCGAGCACGATCGCCAGCCCCGGACCCCAGCCGGCGATCAGCGTGGCGAAGACGGCCAGCCGTTCCAGCGCGCCGATCCAGGCGCCGCCGCGCAGCACGTCACCCGCAGGGCGTACGGCGTCGCCCTCGACGGTCGCGAGGACCTGGGTGGTCACCAGGCCGCCCCCCACCACCGCCAGGACGCCGGCCGCGAGGGCGACCGCGTGGGCGCCGGTGCTGGAGGCGTGGTCTCCGTCGCCGGACCCAGGCCCAGAGCAGCGGCACCGCGAGCAGCACGACCGTGACCAGTGCCCAGGTCCGCTGTCCGCGGCGTACGACGAGACCCACCGCCGAGCAGACCACCGCCAGCGGGACGAAGACGAGGTAGCCGATCTGGACCGGGCTCATCGGTCTCCTCCGGCGGGGGACAGGGCGAGGCGGGCGAGGTGCTCGACGAGCTCGCGGGCCCGCCGTCCCTCGGCGATACCGGCAGCGGCGGCGCGCTGGCTGACCGCCGACTGGGTGATGCCGAGGCGCTGGGCGGTCTCCTCGTAGGTGAGGCCCTGGTCGACGAGGTCGGCGACCTCCCAGCCGCGCGCCGTACGGCGTGCCAGCAGCGCCGCCCACAGCCAGACCGCCGACTCCAGCGCCCGGACGCTCGCCGGCGTCGCCGGTCGCCGCGACCGCCCGCACCCGCCAGGGGCTGGACTTGGCCGAGGTGACCGCCTCGCGGGCGGCGACGTAGGCGGGTCCGCGGCCGGCCCGCGAGTGCTCGCTGACCGGGGTCTCGATCGGGCCGACACCGAGCCCGATGTTCCAGGCGCCGTCGCGCAGCAGCCGCTCCAGGGCGCGGGGGAGCGCGGCCGGGTCGTCGAGCACGCCCTGGAGCTCGTCGCCCACGGTGCGGTCGAAGGCGAGGAGGGTCGGCACGTCGTCCAGCATCTGCAACGCGGCCGGCACCTGGTCGGCGCCGCGCCGACTGTCGTCCTGGTCGACGGTGAGGACGAGGACGTCCATGGCGGCTCCTCCCTGAAGAGTCCTCAGTTTAGGCAATAACCTAATGAGAAGTCAATATCAGGGAATAACCTTATCTGCGCCCGATCAAGGCCACGACCGGGGGCGCCTTCTGGTCGACCACCGACACCCGGAACCCGCCCTCGGTGAGCGCGGCCGAGGCCTTGCGCACGATGTTGGGCACCAGCTCGGGCTGGGTGGTCTCGTAGAAGAGGTGGACCGCCCCGCCGGGCAGCACCCGCTCGTGCAGCAGGGCGACCTCGTCGGCGCACCCGCGCACCCAGAACAGGTTGACGTTGAACGCGAAGACCTTGTGCAGCCGCTTCACCGGCACCCGCAGCGTGGCCAGGTCGATCTGGCGCACCGTGAGCCGCCCGGCGTCGACGTACTTCTGGTTGCGGCGTCGCGTGCGGTCGACCCCCGACTCCGAGCGGTCGATCGCGAACAGCTTGCCGGTGGTGAGGCGCTGGCAGATCAGCTCGGCGCCGTAGCCGGCACCACAGCCGATCTCGAGGATGTTGTCACCCGGCTGCGGGTCCATCAGGTCGACGGCCCAGATCATGCGCGGCGGGACCTGCGGCACTGGCATGGCCTCAGCCTGCCAGATCCACACCCGGACTGGCCGCTAGGTTGGCCCCGTGACGGTCAAGGTCGGCGTGCTGGGCGCCCAGGGACGGGTCGGCTCCGAGGTGTGCCGCGCCGTGGAGGAAGCCCCCGACACGACGCTGGTGGCGCGCGTCGACGTCGGTGACGACCTCGAGGCGCTGACCGCGGCCGAGGTGGTCGTCGACTTCACCCACCCCGACGTGGTGATGGACAACCTGCGCTGGTGCATCGCCCACGGGCTGCACTGCGTGGTCGGCACCACCGGCTTCGACGACGTGCGGCTCGACGCGCTGCGCACGGCGCTGGGCGACGCGCCCACGGTCGGCGTCCTCGTGGCCCCCAACTTCTCCATCGGCGCGGTGCTGATGATGCGGTTCGCGGCGGCGGCCGCGCCGTTCTACGAGTCGGTCGAGATCGTCGAGCTCCACCACCCCGACAAGGCCGACGCGCCCAGCGGCACGTCCCGTCGTACGGCGGAGCTGGTCGCGGCCGCGCGACGCGAGGCTGGCCTCGGGCCGGTGCCCGACGCCACCTCCACCGGTCTCGAGGGCGCGCGTGGCGCCGAGGTCGACGGCATCCACGTGCACGCGGTCCGGGCCCGCGGCCTGGTCGCCCACCAGGAGGTCCTCCTCGGCGGGCCGGGGGAGACCCTCACCATCCGGCACGACTCGATGGACCGCGCGTCGTTCACCCCTGGCGTCCTGGCCGCGGTCCGCGTGATCGCCGACCGCCCCGGCCTCACCGTCGGGCTCGAGCAGGTCCTCGATTTCGACTGAGTACGTGCCACCCACGCAGCCGCGGCGGCACGAGCGCAGGAGCGCAGGAGCGCCGGGGCCCGCGCCACCGCGCAGGCGGAGAGCGAGCGCGCCGCGAAGACCACCACCAGGAACGGCGCTCGCAGCAGCAGCGCCACGACGGCCACGGCGAGGCCGGCGGCTCGCGCGTCGATCGTCAGGTGGTGTCCGGTGGAGAAGACCTGCACCGCGACCAGGGCGGACAGCAGCGCGACCGGGATCAGGTCGGCGATCCGCTCGACGAGCGGCCGTTCGAGCACCTTGGCCGGGATGGACAGCCCGGCCAGCTTGAGCAGGTAGCAGCCGATGCCGGCGCCGATGATCGCCGCCCAGGTCACGGGATCTCCGTCTCGTCGACGGCGGTGCGGGTGAGCACGCCGGCCAGGAGGGCGACACCGCCCGCGACCAGGACCGGCACGCCGGCGGCGGTGATCGGAACGGCGCACAGCGCCACCGCGGCCGCGCACAGCCGCCACCACCCGGTTGCGCCGGTCGGCCAGGCGCGGCCAGAGCAGGGCCAGGAAGGCGGCGCCGACCGCGGCGTCGAGCCCGTAGGTGCTCGGGTCGCCGATCAGGTTGCCCGCGATCGCGCCGAGGAAGGTGAACAGGTTCCACAGGACGAAGACCGCGACACCGGTGCTGAGGAAGCCGACCCGTGCCGCGTCCTGTGAGTCGCGGGTGACCGACATCGCGGTCGACTCGTCGATGACGACCTGCGCCGCGGCCGGGCGTCGCCAGCCGCGGAAGCCCAGCAGCGGCGCGAGCTTGAGCCCGTAGAGGGTGTTGCGGGTGCCGAGCAGGAGGGCGGTCACCGCGCCGTTGATCGGTGCGCCCCCGGCCGCGACGACGCCGACGAACGCGAACTGCGAGGCGCCGGTGAACATCACCAGCGACAGGGCGCAGGTCTGCAGCACCGAGAGCCCGGCCGCGACGGCGATCGCGCCGAACGAGACGCCGTACAGCCCGGTGGCGAGGCCCACCCCGAGCCCGTCCCGGACGATCGAACGCCGCTCGGCCGCAGCATGCTCGCTCATGCCACGGGCATGAGCGACGTGTGCAGGCGCACCTGCTTGACCTGGGTGGCCCCACTCCCGTCGAGGTCGAGGGTGCGGTGGGCGCCGTCGGGTGCCCAGCCGGCGTCGGTGAGGAAGGTGCGGGTGGCGTCGTCGTCGGCCACCAGCCAGATCACCGCGCGGGTGAACCGGTCGGCCACCATCGTGTCGACGGCGGCCTGCACGAGCCGCGACCCGTGGCCCTTGCCCTGCTCGCCCTGGTCGACCGGTGAGCTCCATCACCTCACCGTCGTTGACCGGGTCGCAGTCGGGGTCGGTGGCCGGCGTGGTGATCGCGAAGCCGACCACGCGGTTGCGCTCGAGGGCGACCAGCGCCCGGTGGCGCGCGTCGGCCGGGTGGGTCAGCGCGTCTCGCCACAGCTGGGCGAAGTCGGCGGGCCGCAGGTCGCCCGCTGCCGGCAGCAGCCCGGCGTACGACGTGGCCCAGGCGCGGGCCTGGATCGCGGCGATCGCCTCGGCGTCGTCGACCCACGCGACCCGGACCGAGACGTCACCGGTGGGCAACGAGGGGCTGCTCATGCGCCCATCCTCGCAGCCGGACCGGCATGTTACACCGCAGCGGCAGAGATGCCGAGAGGTGTCACAAGCGGTGGTAGCGTCGGGCGGGTGTACGGCAACGACTTCGGGACCGACCAGCCGGCTGAGGCGGAGACGCACCACGACGAGCAGGCCTTCGCGGCCCTCCTCGCCGACGAGGGCCGCGTCGAGCCTCGCGACGACATGCCCGAGGCCTACCGGAAGACCCTGATCCGCCAGATCGCCCAGCACGCCCACTCCGAGATCATCGGGATGCAGCCCGAGGGCAACTGGATCAGCCGCGCGCCGAGCCTGCGCCGCAAGGCGATCCTGATGGCCAAGGTGCAGGACGAGGCGGGCCACGGGCTCTACCTCTACGCCGCCGCCGAGACCCTGGGCGTCGACCGCGCCGACCTGGTCGACCAGCTCCACAGGGGCCGCCAGAAGTACTCCTCGATCTTCAACTACCCGACCCTGACCTGGGCCGACGTGGGCGCGATCGGCTGGCTGGTCGACGGCGCCGCGATCACCAACCAGGTGCCGCTGTGCCGGTGCTCCTACGGCCCCTACGCCCGCGCGATGGTGCGCGTGTGCAAGGAGGAGTCGTTCCACCAGCGGCAGGGCTTCGAGATCCTGCACACCCTGTCCCACGGCTCGCCCGCCCAGAAGGCGATGGCCCAGGACGCCGTCGACCGCTACTGGTGGCCGGCCCTGATGATGTTCGGGCCGCCCGACGACGACAGCCCCAACTCCGCGCAGTCGATGGCGTGGGGCATCAAGCGCTTCTCCAACGACGAGCTGCGCCAGCGGTTCGTCGACATGACCGTGCCGCAGTCCGAGGCGCTCGGGCTGACCCTGCCCGACCCCGACCTGCGGTGGAACGACGAGACCGGCCACTACGACTACGGCACCATCGACTTCACCGAGCTGTTCGAGGTGATCAAGGGCAACGGTCCCTGCAACGCCGACCGGATGGCCCACAAGCGCAAGGCCCACGACGAGGGCGCCTGGGTGCGCGAGGCGGCCGAGGCCTACGCCGCCAAGCACGCGCGGCGCCACGGAGTCGGTCGCATGACCGCTCCCAGACGGCCGCTGGCCCCTCTGGGAGGTCTTCGTGCGGGCCCGCCGCGGCCTGTCCCACGTGCATGCCGGCTCCCTGCACGCGCCCGACGCCGAGATGGCGCTGCGCAACGCCCGCGACCTCTACACCCGACGCGGCGAGGGCGTCTCGATCTGGGTGGTCCGGGCCTCCGACATCGAGGCGTCGACGCCCGACGAGCGCGACCCGTTCTTCGACCCGGCGGCCGACAAGGTCTACCGGCACCCGACGTTCTACGACGTCCCCGAGGGCGTGGAGCACCTGTGACGCGACACCGCCCTGTTCGACTACACCCTCGGTCTCGCCGACGACGCGCTCGTCTCCGCCCAGCGCATGGGCTGGTGGATCAGCCGCGCGCCCGAGCTCGAGGAGGACGTCGCGCTGGCCAACATCGGGCTCGACCAGCTCGGCCAGGCGCGCACCCTGCTGACCTACGCCGGTCAGCTCGAGGGCGACGGCCGCACCGAGGACGACCTCGCCTACCTGCGCGACGACCGGGAGTTCCGCAACGTCTGGCTCGTGGAGCGGCCGATGACCGACTTCGGGGTCGCGATGGCCCGGCTGCTGGTCTTCGCGACCTACCAGCTCCATCTCTACCGCGCGCTGCTGGCCGGCGCCGACGAGACGCTTGGCCGCGATCGCCGGCAAGGCGGTCAAGGAGGTCGCCTACCACGTCGACCACGCCGGTCACTGGGTCGTGCGGCTCGGCGACGGCACCGAGACCTCCCACCTCCGCATGCAGGCCGCCCTCGACGCCGAGTGGCCCTACGTCGAGGAGCTCTTCGCCCCGCTCGCCCCCGCGCTGGCCGGTCGGGTTGCCGATCCCGGCGGCCCTGCGCACCCCCGTCCTCGACGACGTACGCCGCGTGGTCGCCGAGGCGACCCTGTCGCGTGCCCGCGGTGTCCCCGGCCGTCGGTGGCGGCCGCGACGGCCTCCACACCGAGCACCTCGGCCACCTGCTCGCCGACATGCAGCACCTCCACCGCTCCCACCCGGGAGCCACCTGGTGAACCCCCAGACCATGACCAGCCGCGCCCGGGCCATCGCGGCCACCGTGCCCGACCCCGAGCTGCCGATGGTCAACATCGACGACCTCGGCATCCTGCGCGACGTGACCGAGGACGACCAGGGCCGGGTGCACGTCACGATCACGCCCACCTACTCCGGCTGCCCGGCGATGGAGACGATCCGTACCGACCTCGTCGACGCGCTGACGCTGGCCGGCTACCAGCACGTCGACGTCGAGTTCGTGCTGAGCCCGGCCTGGACGACCGACGACCTCAGCGACGAGGCGAGGGCCAAGCTCGAGCGGGCCGGCATCGCGCCCCCGGGCCCGGCCGCCGCCGGCGGGGCCGTCCCGCTCGCGCTGTCGGTGCGCTGCCCGCAGTGCGGCAGTCTCGACACCCGGCAGTCCAGCCGGCTTCGGCTCCACCGCGTGCAAGAGTCTGTGGGTCTGCCGCGCCTGCCGCGAGCCCTTCGACCACTTCAAAGCCATCTAAAGGGCCATCTGCTCCCTGTGACCAAGCCCCAGTTCCACCCGCTCCGGGTGGCCTCCGTCGAGCCGCTGACCGACGACTCGGTCGCGATCACGTTCGCCGTGCCGCCCGAGCTCGCCGACGACTACCGCTTCGTGCACGGCCAGCACCTCACGATCCGCGGCGACGACGGCGAGCGCCGTAGCTTCTCGATCTGCACTACGCCGAGCTCGCGGGCGCTGCGGATCGGGGTGAAGAAGCTCCCCGGTGGCGTGTTCTCCGAGGGCGTCGTCGACACCCTCCATGTCGGCGACGAGCTCGACGTGATGACCCCGGCCGGGCGGTTCACCACCCACCTCGACCCGGAGTCACGCCGTACCTATGCCGCGATCGCAGCCGGCTCGGGCATCACGCCGGTCATCTCGATCATCTCCACGATCCTCGAGCACGAGCCCCACGCGCAGGTGCTGCTGGTCTACGCCAACCGCAGCCACCGCACGGTGATGTTCCTCGACGACCTGCACGACCTCAAGGACCGCTACCCGGAGCGGTTCCAGCTCGTCCACGTGCTCTCGCGCGAGGAGCAGGACGTCGAGCTCTTCTCCGGGCCGGCTCGACGGCGACCGGCTCAACCGGATCCTCGCCGCGCTGCTGCCGCCCGACCAGGTCGACGAGTGGCTGCTGTGCGGCCCGCAGCAGATGGTGGTCGACCTGCGCGACGTGATCCTGGCCCACGGCGTCGACCCCCACGTGCTCCACACCGAGCTCTTCCACGCCGACCCGGTGCCGCGCGCACCGGAGGTGGCGGCCTCCTCCGTCGAGGGCGCCGCCCAGGTCACCATCAAGCTCGACGGTCGCACCTCCGACTTCGAGTTGCGGCCCGACGACGTCGGCGTGCTCGAGGCCGCGCTGCGGGTGCGCTCCGACCTACCGTTCGCCTGTCGCGGCGGCGTCTGCGGCACCTGCCGGGCCCTGCTCGTCGAGGGCACGGTCGCGATGGACGTCAACTACGCCCTCGAGCCCGAGGAGATCGAGGGCGGCTACGTCCTCACCTGCCAGTCACACCCGACCTCCGAGCGCGTCGTCCTCGACTACGACGCCTAGTGCCGGACGACTAGCGATAGCGGTCGGGGAGCTGCTGGCCGAGCTTGACCTGCGGCTTGGGCTGGCGCATGAAGCGCATCTGCATCGCCCGGATCACGGTGTAGTACGTCGTCCCGTTGAGCGGCTCGTCGGGGAACCTGGCCTTGAGCTCCTTGCGGATGCGTGAGCGCAGCCGCACCACCTCGAAGACCACGAGGATGAGCAGGGCGAGCATCGCGGCGTTGAGGTAGCCGGCGAGGGTGCGGTTGCCGGTCCAGCCGAGCAGCACGACGACGAACATCAACGGCAGCAGGAACTCCACCAGCGTGAAGCGGCTGTCGATGTAGTCGCGGATGAAGCGCTTGACCGGGCCCTTGTCGCGGGGCAGCAGGTGGCGCTCGTCGCCCGTGCGCATCGCCTGCCGCACCTGGCTGGAGCTCTCCGCGCGCGCGGCCCGGCGGGCGGCGGCCTGCTCCTTGCGGGTGCGCGGCACCTTGGCCCTCGCCTTCCGCGCGGCCTCGGCCTCCTTGCGCGTCGGCGTGGGCCGACCCTTCTTCTGGCCCGTGGCGGGCGTGAGGGTCTCCTCGACGGGAGCCGGAGTGTCGGTCTTGGTACGGCGGAACAAGGCGCTGCTTCCTGTGCTGCTCGGGATGGAACGCCAACCCTACCGTCGGGCACCGGCCGGCCCACGCGCCGTACCTTGACGACAACCCATAGGCTGTGGCGCATGAGCATGTGGCAGCGCATCAGCCTGATCTTCCGCTCCAAGGCGAACAAGGCGCTCGACAAGGCCGAGGACCCTCGCGAGACGCTCGACTACAGCTACCAGCGGCAGCTCGACCTGCTCGCCAAGGTACGCCGCGGGGTCGCCGACGTGGCGACGTCCCGCAAGCGGGTGGAGCTGCAGGTCAACCAGCTGACGGCCCAGTCCGACAAGCTGCAGAAGCAGGCCGAGCAGGCGATCACGATGAACCGCGAGGACCTCGCCCGCGAGGCGCTGACCCGCAAGTCCGGGCTCACCACGCAGATCGCCGACCTCAAGGCCCAGCAGGCCCAGCTGCAGGGCGAGGAGGAGAAGCTCACCCTCGCCCAGCAGCGCCTGAGCGCGAAGGTCGAGTCCTTCCGCACCCGCAAGGAGACCATCAAGGCCACCTACACCGCGGCCGAGGCGCAGACCAAGATCAACGAGGCGATGTCCGGCATCGGCGAGGAGATGGGCGACGTCGGCATGGCGATCCAGCGTGCCGAGGACAAGACCGCCCAGATGCAGGCCCGCGCCGGTGCCATCGACGAGCTGATCGCCTCGGGTGCCCTCGACGACGCCAGCTCGCTCAACCAGGGCGACGACATCGCGCGTGAGCTCGAGGCGATGAGCTCGCAGTCCGATGTCGAGGCCGAGCTCGCCCGGATGAAGGCCATGACCGCCCCGGCCCAGCCCGAGGCGATCGAGGCGGGGCAGGACGGCGGCGACATCGTCGAGGCGGAGCCCGAGACGTCGACCCAGACCACGACGGAGTCGAAGGACCCGTCGTGATCGTCCGGATCCTCGGCGAGGGGCAGTACGACCTGTCCGATGAGGCCGTCTCGGCGCTCAACGACCTCGACGCCGAGGTCGAGCGTGCGGTCGAGGACGGCGACGACGAGACCTTCCGTACGGCGCTCGCGTCGCTGCTCGACGCCGTACGCACGGCAGGGGTGGCCCACGACGTCGAGTCGCTGGCGCCCTCCGACCTGATCCTGCCGATGCCCGACGCGACCCTGTCCGAGGTGCGCGACATGCTCAGCGGCGACGGGCTCATCCCCGGCTGACTTGGGCCCTGCGGGACACTGGAGCCATGGCACGCACCCGTTTCGTCGGCGACCGAGGTCTCACCGTGCGGATGACCTCCGTCATGTTCCTGCTCGGCGCCGTCTTCGTGGCACTCGTCGTGGTGCTGATGCTCGTGATGCCGGTGCAGTACGCGCCCATCATCGGGCTGATCGGCATCGGCATCGCCTGGGGCCAGTGGTACTTCTCCGACACGGTCGCGATGAAGGCGATGCGCGCCCGTGAGGTGACTCCCGAGGAGGCGCCGGAGCTCCACCAGATGATCGACCGGCTGTGCGCGCTCGCCGACATGCCCAAGCCGCGGGTGGGGGTCGCCGACATCCCGGTGCCCAACGCGTTCGCCACCGGCCGCTCGCCCGAGCGCTCGGTCGTCTGCGTCACGACCGGCATCCTCGGCCTGCTCACCGCCGACGAGATGGAGGCGGTGCTCGCCCACGAGCTCAGCCACGTTGCCCATCGCGACGTCACCGTGATGACTATCGCCTCGACGGCCGGCATCGTGGCCGGCATGCTCACCCGCGGGGCGCAGTACGGCGCGTTCTTCGGTGGGCGCCGCAGCAACGACAACAACGGTGCGCCGGTCTGGATCATCGTCCTGGGCGTCAGCCTCCTGGTCTACGCCATCAGCTTCTTCCTGACCCGGCTGCTCTCGCGCTACCGCGAGCTGTGTGCCGACCGGTCGGGTGCCTACCTGACGATGAAGCCGCGCCACCTCGCCACCGCCCTGCAGAAGATCTCCGGTGGGATGAACGCGATCCCCACCGCCGACCTGCGCGCCTCGAGCTCGATGAACGCCTTCTTCATCACCCCGGCGATCAAGGGCGTCGGCCTCTCCCAGCTGACCTCGACCCACCCGTCCCTCGAGCAGCGGCTCGAGCAGCTGGCCAAGATCGAGGCCGAGCTGAGCCGCAGCTGATGGGCTTCTGGGACTCCGTCACCGGCCGCACCAAGCCCAAGAAGGCCGACCTGGACTCGCTGTTCCTGGTTCCCAGCGCCGCCATCACGCTCGAGACGGCGGCCGGGCTGACCCCGACCGGCACCGGGTCGGTGTGCTTCCGCGCGGCCGACGGGGCGGCCTACCGGCAGGTGCAGGACGAGGTCGTCTCCCTGCTGCGCGGCGGTCCCGACAAGCCCGACGTCAGCGTGCAGGCCGACGAGTTCGGGTTCACCTGGATGGTGGTCGACCGCGTCGACGACGACGTCGACGGGCTGTGCACCGACCTCCACGCCCTCAACACCACTCTGGCCGAGCAGGGGTTCGGCGACGGGCTGCTGTGCACCGTGGTCCCGTTCGCCGACAGCACCGGCCGCAAGGTCGGGCTGGTCTACCTCTACAAGCAGGGCACCTTCTACGGCTTCGCCCCGACCGGGCCGAAGACCCGCGACAACCTGCTCGAGCTCCAGGTCCGCGACACCCTCGCCGACGAGCTGCCCATGGAGCCCGACCTCCAGCGCTGGCTGGCCCTGTGGGGAGCACCCGGGCTGTAGTCGTCGGTGTCCGGTCAGTCGCGGTGGGAGCGGCCGGGCAGGTCGAGCATCCGCTGCAGGGCGATCTGGGCGAACTGCTCGGTGTCGGGGTCGACCTGGATCCGGTTGACCACCACGCCGTCGACCAGTGACTCCAGCGCCCAGACCAGATGGGGCAGGTCGATCCGGTTCATCGTGGCGCAGTAGCAGACGTTGCGGTCGAGGAACACGATGTGCTGCTCGGGGTGCTCGCGGGCCAGGCGCTGCACGAGGTTGAGCTCGGTGCCGATCGCCCACCGCGATCCCGGTGGCGCGTTCTCGATCGTCTTGATGATGAACTCCGTCGACCCCACCAGGTCGGCCCGCGTGACCACGTCGTGGGTGCACTCCGGGTGCACGATGATCCTGAGCTCGGGGTCACGCACCCGCAGCTCGTCGACCACGTCGGCGGAGAACCGGCCGTGCACCGAGCAGTGCCCGCGCCACAGGATCATCCGCGCCGCCGCGAGCTCGTCGGGGGTCACGCCACCGCCGGGCTGGCGCGGGTCCCAGACCACGCAGTCGTCGAGGCTCATCCCGAGCTTGAGGACGGCGGTGTTGCGGCCGAGGTGCTGGTCGGGCAGGAACAGCACCTTCGCGTCGGGCACCTGGCCGAAGGCCCACTCCAGCGCCACGTCGGCGTTGCTCGACGTACAGACCGCGCCGCCGTGCCGGCCGCAGAACGCCTTGATGTCGGCCGAGGAGTTCATGTAGGTGACCGGGATGACGTGCTGGTCGAGACCGGCGTCGGTGAGCGCGTCCCAGCAGTCCTCGACCTGCGACAGCCGTGCCATGTCCGCCATCGAGCAGCCGGCGGCCAGGTCGGGCAGCACGACCTGCTGCTGCGGCGAGGTGAGGATGTCGGCCGACTCCGCCATGAAGTGCACGCCACAGAAGACGATGTACTCCGCGGCCGGCCGGGCGGCCGCGTCCCGGGCGAGCTTGAACGAGTCGCCCGTCACGTCGGCGAACTGGATCACCTCGTCGCGCTGGTAGTGGTGCCCCAGCACGAACACCCGGTCGCCGAGCACGGCCTTGGCCGCGCGGGCGCGCTCGACCAGCGACGGGTCGGAGGGGGAGGGCAGGTCGCCCGGGCACTCCACCCCGCGCTCTGCGCTCGGGTCGGACCCGCGACCGAGCGGGAGCAGGGGCAGGTCGACCGTCGTCATGCGGCCATCGTAGGAGCGCCGCCGTCGGCGCCCGCAGTCGGCCGCCGCGTCACATCAGGGCCCCGTGGGGGATGTAGGGCGCGGGGGGCCCCATGTGCCGCAGCGCGGCGAAGCCGTCCAGGTGGAGTTCGAGCCGCGCGGCCAGCCCCACGTCGACGGCCCAGCTGTTCTCGGGCGTGATGTGGGCCGACACGATGTCGCCCTCGCTCGAGGCGATCGCCTCCCACAGCAGCCGGGCGGCGGTGCGCTTGTCGCTCGCGGCCAGCACCGCGACGCCGTGGTCGAGGTAGGCGTAGCCCTGACCCGACGAGGTCTCGGTGACGACGAGCCGGAACTGGCTCATCAGGTTGTGGTGGTCGACGCCGTGCGCGGCACCGCGGGTGCGCCGGTCGAGGGAGTCCATCAGGTCGATGTCCGACTCGGTGCCCTCGCGCAGGTGGTCGAGCGCCGGGATCTGCGAGCGGTCGGGCCGTCCGCGCAGGAGCATCTGGGGATACAGCCGGAAGCCGGCCTCGTGGTAGCGCCGCAGCGCCCGCGGGTCCGTGGAGGCGTTCAGCATGCCGCGCAGGCATCCGCGTCCGTGCTCGAGGGCGGGGGCGAGGAGTGCCTTGCCGAGACCCAGCCCCTGCGCCTCGGGCACCACGGCGTACGACGCGAGCAGCCAGAGCTTCTCGCGCACGAACGACACGACGACTCCGAGGATCTGGTCGTCGATCTCCGCCACCCAGCAGCCGCCGGGGTCGGTGCCGACGAGGTGCTCGGTGCGCGCGATCCAGTTCGCCCCCCGCTGCAGCGGGCGGAGCTCGGGGTCGGGGTCGGCCCGCCGGACCATCCGGGTGTCCAGCTCGTGGAACCCGATCGCGGTGACCCGCTCCGCTCGGGGTACGTCGTCCACGGTCATCGGCCGGATCCGTGCGTCCCCCACCTGACCAACCTAACGATCGCGCGAGGACAATGGAGGCATGCCACCGGTGCGGAAGGTCGGTCTGGAGGAAGAGCTCCTGCTGGTGCACCCCGAGACGGGTGAGCTGGCCAACGCCGCGGGAGCGGTCCTGCACGACCACCGGGTCGGCCGCGGCGACGCACCGCCGGCCTGGGCCACCATGATCCTCGAGGGTGAGCTCCTGCGCGACATGCTGGAGACCCACACCGACCCGACCGAGGACCTCGAGGAGATCGGCCGCCAGCTCCGCCAGGCGCGCCGTACGGCGATCGCGTCGGCCGACGAGGCCGGCGTGGCCGTCGCGGCCACCGGCACGGCACCGCTCGGCACCGCGCTTCCGGTCGTGAGCCCCAACCCGCGCTACGAGCGGATCGTCCAGGAGTTCGGCGACACCGGCCGCGGCGCCGGCACCCTCGGCATGCACGTGCATGTCGACGTGGCCGACGACGAGGAGGGGGTCCGGGTCATCGACGGGCTGCGGCTGTGGCTGCCGCTGCTCACCGCGATCTCGGCGAACTCTCCCTACGCCGCCGGCCGGGACACCGGCTATTCCTCGTGGCGCCAGCAGGTGTGGACCCGCTGGCCGACGTCGGGCCCGGCCGAGCCCTTCGGGTCGGCCGCGGAGTACCGGCGGGTCTCGGAGAGCCTGATCCGCCTCGGCGCGGCCCTCGACGAGGGGATGCTCTACTACGACGCCCGGCTGTCGGCGTCCTATCCCACCGTCGAGATCCGGGTCGCCGACACCTGTACCGACGTCGACCACGCCCTCGTCGTCGCCGCTCTGGCCCGAGCCCTGGTCGAGACCCTGGCTGACCCGAACGTGGCGCAGGCCCCGCCCGACGTCCAGCCCCGGTCCGACCTGCTCCGGGCTGCGTGGTGGCGCGCCGCCCGCTACGGGCTCTCCGGCGACCTGGTGCATCCGCAGACCTGGGAGCTGGTGCCGGCCGCCGAGGCTCTGAAGGCGCTGGTCGAGCGGGTGGCGGACCCCTTGGCCGAGGCCGGCGACACCGACCGGGTGAACGACGGGCTGGCCCGGGTGGCCTCGGCCGGCAACGGCGCGCGGCAGCAGCGACAGGCCTTCGAGCGCAGTGGCGACCTGCACGCCGTCGTCGCCGACCTGGTCGAGCGAACGGCCGCCTCGGCCCGGGAGTGAGCCACGCGTAGCCCGACCGGCAGGATGGGCCCATGCGCGTGCTGGTGGCCCCCGATAAGTTCGCCGGCACCCTCACGGCGGTCGAGGCGGCCCGCGCGATCGCCGACGGCTGGGCGCGTCAGGCTCCCGACGACGAGCTCGACCTCGCCCCGATGGCCGACGGGGGCCCGGGCTTCGTCGACGTGCTCCACGCGGCTCTGGGCGGCGAGCTCGCGGCGGTGACCGTGACCGGACCGCACGGCGAGCAGGTGCCAGGAGCGGTGCTGCGCGTGGGTGGGCGGGCCTTCGTCGAGAGCGCTCAGGCCTGCGGGCTGTCGCTGAGCGGGGGAGAGCGCGCGGAGAGCGCCACCACCTGGGGTGTCGGCGAGCTGGTCATGCACGCGATCGAAGCAGGCGCCACCGACGTCGTGGTCGGCCTCGGTGGCTCCGGCACCAACGACGGGGGAGCGGGCCTCCTCGGCGCCCTCGGCGCGACCGCCGACCGCCCCCTCGACGGCGGTACGGCGGCCCTCGCCGGAGTGACCGCCCTCGACCTCAGCCCTGCGCAGACCCGCCTCCAGGGCATCCGCCTGATGGCGGCCAGCGACGTCGACAACCCGCTGACCGGGCTGTTCGGGGCCACCAAGACCTTCGGCCCGCAGAAGGGCATCGCCGACGACCGGCTGCCCGTCGTCGACCGCGTCCTCGAGGAGCTCGCCGCGGCCACCGACCGCCGTACCGCCCTCGACAAGGGCGCCGGCGCCGCCGGCGGTCTGGGGTTCGCCCTGCTCCTCCTCGGAGCCACCCGCAGGCCCGGGTTCGACGTCGTGGCCGAGGCCGTCGCCCTCGCCGGGCGGGCCCGGTCGGCCGACCTCGTGGTCACCGGCGAGGGGGCCTTCGACTTCTCCAGCCGCTCCGGCAAGGTCCCCTACGGCGTCGCCACCGTCGCCGCCGAGGCGCTGCGGCCCTGCGTGGCCCTGGCCGGACGGGTGCTCGTCGGGTCGCGCGAGATGCGCGCCCTCGGCATCGAGTCGGCCTACTCCCTGGTCGACCTCGTGGGCGAGGAGCGGGCGTTCGGTGATCCCTCGGGCAGCCTCGCCGACCTGGCCGCGCGGGTTGCCCGCACCTGGTCGCACTGAGTTCGCGCTGGGCTCCCGCTCGGCTCCCGCTGGGCTACGGGATCCCTCGGAATAACCGTCGCTGTGCGAGACTTGGGCCTGTCAGGACGCGTCTCGCCCGTGGGCCGGGGTGCGCCGACCAGACGTCGACGAAGGAGCTACCAGCATGACCGACCAGGTCACCGAGCGCCGCACCGACCAGATCAACCTGAGCCCGGTCGCGGCCGCCAAGGTGAAGAGCCTGCTCGACCAGGAGGGTCGCGACGACCTCGCCCTGCGCATCTCGGTGCAGCCCGGCGGCTGCAGTGGGCTGCGCTACCAGCTGTTCTTCGACGAGCGCAGCCTCGACGGCGACGTCGTGACCGACTTCGACGGCGTGGCCGTCGTCGTCGACCGGATGAGCGTGCCCTACCTCAACGGCGCGATGATCGACTTCGTCGACACCATCGAGAAGCAGGGCTTCACCATCGACAACCCCAACGCCACCGGCTCGTGCGCCTGCGGAGACTCGTTCCACTGAGCCTTGGCGTTGACAGCGTCAGTCCAGGTAGAGGTTGAGCGCGTTCGCGATCCGGGCCGCGGCCTCGGTCACCTCGATGTCGCGCTTGCCGACCTCGCGCGGGAACGCGTCGTAGGCCAGGCTCGGCGCCCCGGCGACCGCAGCCCGGGCGATCCGCTCGAGCCGTAGGGTCCGGCCGACCGCGGCACCGTCGGCCCGCAGCCGGCTCGGGGTGTCGAGCTCGTCGTGGGTCAGGTGCGCCGACGGGTCAGCCATGCGCACGACGCTAACGGCTACCAATGGGTATCCCTAGGGACCTTCGTCGTAGGGTCCACGTGTGTCCCTGCTGATCTGCGGCTCCATCGCCACCGACCACCTGATGACCTTCCAGGGTCGGTTCAAGGACTCGCTGGTGGTCGAGCAGCTCGACAAGATCTCGGTCTCGTTCCTGGTCGAGGACCTCGAGATCCGGCGTGGGGGCGTGGCGCCCAACATGTGCTTCGGCCTCGGACGACTCGGGCTGAGCCCGGTCCTCGTCGGCGCGGCCGGTGAGGACTTCGGCGACTACCGCAGCTGGCTCGAGCGCCACGGCGTCGACTGCTCGACGGTGAGGATCTCCGAGACCATGCACACCGCGCGATTCGTGTGCACGACGGACTCCTCGATGGCGCAGTTCGCGTCGTTCTACCCCGGCGCCATGAGCGAGGCCCGCCTGATCGAGCTGCTGCCGATCGTCGAGCGGGTCGGTCCGCCCGACTACGTCCTGATCGCCGCCGACGACCCCGAGGGGATGCTCCGCCACACCCGCGAGTGCCGGCATCGCGGCTACCCGTTCATCGCCGACCCGAGCCAGCAGCTCGCGTTCAGCGACGGTGAGCTGATCCGCGAGCTGATCGACGGCGCGACCTACCTGTTCTCCAACGAGTACGAGTCGCACATGATCGAGCAGAAGACCGGCTGGTCGGGCGACGAGGTGCTCGCCCGCGTCGGCGCCCAGGTGACCACGCTCGGCGCCGACGGGGTGCGGATCCTGGTGAGCGACGCCGAGCCGATCGAGGTCAAGGCCGCCATCGGCGTCACCGCGGTCGAGCCCACGGGCGTGGGCGACGCCTTCCGGGCGGGGTTCCTGGCCGGGCTCGAGTGGCGCCTGGACCACGAGCGTGCTGCTCAGGTCGGGTGCGTCCTGGCGGCCTACGTCGTCGAGACGGTCGGCACGCAGGAGTACCGGTTCACCGCTTCCCAGTTCGTCGACCGCCTGCGCATGTCCTACGGCGACGCGGCCGCCGACGAGATCGGCCCCCACGTGGGGCGCGGCGTCAGCTGACCCGGCGCACGACGTACCGGGGCACCCCGTCGTCGGCGACCTCCTCCCCGACGTAGTCCTGGCCGGTCATCCGGCACCACGCCGGCACGTCGTAGCGGGCCGCGGCGTCGGTGGCGACCACCGCGATCAGCTCGCCGACCGCGACGTCGTCCTTGCGGCGGGCCAGCTCGATGACCGGCGCAGGGCACACCAGCCCGCGGCAGTCGATCTCGAGCGTCACCAGCCGCCTCACAGCCTGGCCCGGAGCCGCTCGAGGGTCGTCGGGAGCACGGCCAGGAACCGTTCGACGTCGTCGTCGGAGGTCTCGCGAC
The DNA here is from genome assembly GCA_963761085.1 of uncultured Actinomycetota bacterium. Taxonomy (GTDB): domain Bacteria; phylum Actinomycetota; class Actinomycetes; order Propionibacteriales; family Nocardioidaceae; genus Nocardioides. The sequence goes on along the minus strand of CAVXFQ010000007.1, from coordinate 11,718 downwards.
CGACGGAGACCCGCACGTTGCCGTGGGTGAGGGCGCCCATGGCGGCCAGCACGTGGCTGGGCTCGAGCGTCGAAGCGGTGCAGGCCGACCCGCTCGCGACCTCGAACCCGAGCCGGTCGAGCTCGGTCACCAGCGCCTCGCCGTCGACGTAGAGGCAGGAGAACGTCGCCAGGTGGGGGAGCCGGTCGCTCGGGTCGCCGACCACCTCGACGTCGGGAAGGTCGCCCACGACGCGGCGGATCCAGCCGACCAGGGCGTGCTGGCGCGCGTTCTCGGCGTCCCGCTCGGCGACGACCGCCTGGAGCGCTGCGGCGGCCGCCAGCACCGACGGCACGTTCTCGAAGCCCGACTCGTGGACCCCTGACCGCTCGTCCTCCGGGAACGGGTCGCGCCACCTCGCCCCACGCCGTACGACGAGCACGCCGACGCCGGCCGGACCGCCCCACTTGTGCGCCGAGGCGGCGACCGCCGACCAGCCGTCGGGCAGCGGGAGCCGCCCGGCGGAGGCGCAGGCGTCGACGAAGACCGGGACCTCACCGGCCCGCTCGGCCACCTCTGCCACGGGCTGGAGGGTGGCGACCTCGTGGTTGGCCGACTGACAGGCCACGACGGAGGCGTCGGTGAGGTCGAGGTCGTCCAGACGCACCCGCGCCTGCTCGTCGACCGGCACGATGCGCGTCGCGGCGCCTGACCAGCGCGCCGCGTGGAGCACGGCTGAGTGCTCGACGGCGGTGTGCACGAGCGTCTGTCCACGGCGTTCCGCACCCCGGTGCAGCCCGAGCAGGCCGCGGTGGACCGCCTCGGTGCCCGACGACGTGAAGACGACCTCGTCGGGGCGGACGCCCAGCGCCTCCGCGGTGGCGGCTCGGGCGTTGTCGAGCACGAGTCGTGCCGCGCGCCCGGAGTGGTGGATCCGGCGCGGGTCGGCCCACGCCGCGTCGAGGGCGGCCGCGTAGGCCTCCCGGGCCGCGGGGTGCAGGGCCTCGCCGGAGGCGGAGTCGAGGTAGACCCGCTGCCCTGTCACGAGGCAACCTAACCACCCCGAACCGCCGGGTGACCCACCCCGCCGAGCGGCCCCTGGTTCGGATAGTGTTCGGTCCTGTTGGTGCTGTCCGATCAGAAAGGCTCGTTCGTGGGTCGGCAAGTCCCCGCTTCCGCGGCCGCGTCGTCGCGTCCCCCGCGCTCTCGGGGCGTTGCTCTCCGCAGGGCCGCAGTCCTCGGCTCCGCCGTGCTCCTCGCCGTGGCCCTCACCGGCTGCGACGAGAAGACCAAGACGCAGTGGGGCAACTTCGCGATGCCCAACCCGGCGACCGCCCAGGGGGAACACACGCTCCGGCTCTGGCAGGGTGCCTGGTGGGCCGCGCTGGCCGTCGGAGCCCTGACCTGGGGGCTGATCCTGTGGGCCGCCTGGCGTTTCCGCCGGCGCAGCGACGACGACGTACCGGTGCAGACCCGCTACAACCTGCCGCTCGAGATCTTCTACACGATCGCCCCGATCGTCATGGTCGTGGTGTTCTTCGTGCACACCGAGCGCACCCAGAACCTGATCCGCGACGAGGTCCCCAACCCCGACGTGACCATCTACGTCGTGGGCCAGCAGTGGACCTGGACCTTCAACTACATGCCCGGAGGCGAGATCAACGCCGCCGGCGACAAGGTCCTCTACACCGTCGGCGAGGCCGGCAACCCGCCCACGCTGGTGATCCCGGTCGGCAAGACCGTGGAGTTCAAGCTCCACTCGCCCGACGTCATCCACGACTTCGGCGTGCCCGGCTTCCTGGAGAAGATGGACGTCATCCCGGGCCCGAAGGAGCAGGACAACTCCTTCCAGGTCGAGCCGACCGTCATCGGCACGTACGCCGGGAAGTGCTACGAGCTCTGCGGGGTCTACCACTCGCGGATGCTCTTCAACGTCAGGATCGTCAGTGACGCCGACTTCCAGGCCTACCTGCACTCGCTGGTGGCCCGAGGAGACGTCGCCGACCAGCCGCTGCTCGGCGGCATCACCTCACAGACCCAGGCCGGACTCGAAGGATCCCAGGGAGGCTCGCAATGACCGCCACCACGTCGCCCACGCAGCTGGCGCGACCGCGGCGCGAGATCGGTCAGTCGATCGTCAAGGTCCTGACCACCACCGACCACAAGGTGATCGGCAAGCTCTACCTCGTGACGTCGTTCGCCTGGTTCCTGGTCGGCGGCATCATGGCGCTGATCATGCGGGCCGAGCTGGCCAACCCGGGCATGCAGTTCGTGAACGACGAGGTCTACAACCAGCTGTTCACGATGCACGGCACGATCATGCTGCTGCTGTTCGCGACGCCGCTGTTCTTCGGGTTCGGCAACGTCGATCATGCCGCTGCAGATCGGGTCGCCGGACGTCGCGTTCCCGCGGCTGAACATGTTCAGCTACTGGCTGTTCCTCTTCGGCGGCATGATCGCCGCCTCCGGCTTCCTGACCCCGGCCGGTGCGGCCGACTTCGGCTGGTTCGCCTACACGCCGCTGTCCGACGCCGTCCGATCACCCAGCGTCGGCGGTGACCTGTGGATCATGGGCCTGTGGATGGCCGGCCTCGGCACCATCCTCGGCGCGGTCAACTTCATCACCACGATCATCTGCATGCGCGCACCCGGCCTGACGATGTTCCGGATGCCGATCTTCGTGTGGAACACGATGATCACCAGCCTGCTGGTGCTGATCGCGTTCCCCGTGCTGGCCGGCGCGCTGCTCTCGCTCGAGGCTGATCGAAGGCTCGGGGCCCATGTGTTCGACACGGCCCACGGCGGGCCGATCCTGTGGCAACACCTGTTCTGGTTCTTCGGCCATCCCGAGGTCTACATCATCGCGCTACCGTTCTTCGGCATCGTCTCCGAGATCATCCCGGTCTTCAGCCGCAAGCCGATCTTCGGCTACGTCGGCCTGGTCGGCGCCACCCTCGCCATCGCGATCCTGTCGGTCGCGGTGTGGGCCCACCACATGTTCGTCACCGGCCGGGTCGACCTGCCCTTCTTCTCCGGGATGACCTTCCTGATCGCCGTACCGACCGGGGTGAAGTTCTTCAACTGGATAGGCACGATGTGGGGGGGATCCATATCCTTCGACACCCCGATGCTCTGGACGATCGGGTTCCTGGTCACGTTCCTGTTCGGTGGCCTGACCGGCGTCATCCTGGCCAGCCCGCCGCTCGACTTCCACGTCTCCGACTCCTACTTCGTGGTGGCCCACTTCCACTACGTCGTGTTCGGCACCGTGGTGTTCGTCCATGTTCGCCGGCTTCTACTACTGGTGGCCGAAGATGACCGGCCGGATGCTCGACGAGCGGCTCGGCAAGGTGCACTTCTGGATGCTGTTCATCGGCTTCCAGACCACGTTCCTGGTCCAGCACTGGCTGGGTGTCGAGGGCATGCCGCGCCGCTACGCCGACTACCTACCGCAGGACGGCTTCACGACCCTCAACCAGGTCTCCACGGTCGGTGCCTTCCTGCTGGCCGCCTCGACGTTCCCGTTCCTCTACAACGTCTGGATCTCCCGCAACGCGCCGTTGGTCGAGACCGACGACCCGTGGGGCTGGGGCCGGTCGCTGGAGTGGGCCACGTCGTGCCCGCCTCCGCGCCACAACTTCGAGAGCATCCCGCGCATCCGTTCGGAGTCCCCGGCCTTCGACCTCCACCACCCGGAGGTCGCGGCGATCGAGATGGAGGACAACTTCGCGATGGCCAACGCCGGTCCTGCCGACGCCCCCGACGTGGAGGGCCGCGCGGAGCACCTGCGTGAGCAGATGGACGGGGACGAGTCGTGAGAGTCGAAGCCTGGATCTTCGCCATCACCACAGCGTTCTTCGTCGTGGTCAGCCCGGCCTACTGGCTGGTCTCCGGTGACTGGACCGGCACCTCGGCGCTGGTGATGACCACGCTGCTGGCCGCCATGGTGACCCTCTACCTCGGCTTCCACGCGGCCAAGATGGACGCCCGTCCGGAGGACCGCAAGGACGCAGAGATCGCCGACGGAGCCGGTGAGCTCGGCTTCTTCCCGCCCTACTCGTGGTGGCCGCTGTGGTGCGCCGCCTCGCTCGGGGTCATCGTCTACGCCGTGGCGATAGCCGCCTGGTGGCTGGTGATCATCGGGTTCGGGCTCGGCGCCGTGGCGCTCTCGGGCTGGGTCTTCGAGTACTACCGCGGCGAGCACGCCCACTGATCTCGTCTCGTCGGTTTCGCAACCTTGATGGCTCGGCGCGCGTCTTCATGACGTAAGGGTCCGGCGGGCTCGGCGATTCCAGGTTCTCTGGGGCTGCCGGGTTAGGCTGGATCGAGACTGTTTCCTTCGCCTGGGAGTGCCATGTCGTTCGTCCGCTCGCGCCGCTCGCTGGTGCCCGCAGCCCTCGTCGCGCTCTCCGTCGCGCTCGCAGGATGTGGCAGCGGGAGCAGTCTCAACCATGCCGACACGGGGTCCGACAGCGGGCTCCACGACGTCCTCGGCAGCAGTCCGGCCACCCCGCAGGCCGCGGTGGCCGTGCTGCACAGCAACGTCCGCCGTGGTGCCACCGACGTGCCGGTCGACCGCCGGCTGCAGGTGACCGCGGAGCAGGGCACCCTCACCTCCGTCCGGGTGGAGTCCAAGGCCGGCGCGGTCCCCGGGAAGATCTCCGACGACGGTTCCTCCTGGACCGCCGGAGCGCTGCTCGAGCCCGGCACGACGTACGTCGTGACCAGCACCGCGCAGGACACCAGCGGCAAGACCGTCACGCGTCGCACCCGGTTCCGGACGCAGCCACTGACCCTGGCGCAGCAGACCTACCCGTCGTTCGCACCGCTGGCCGGTGAGACGGTCGGTGTCGGCATGCCGGTGATCGTGAAGTTCGACGTGCCGGTGACCGACCACGCGTCGATCGAGAAGCACCTCCAGGTGGTCGCCAAGCCCGCTCAGCGGGGCTCGTGGCACTGGATCAGCGACAACGAGGTGCACTGGCGCCCGGCGTCGTACTGGAAGCCTGGCACCCAGGTCACCGTGAACGCCGACATCAACAGCGTGCCGGCCGGCCACGGCATCTACGGCCAGCTCGACCGCTCCACGTCGTTCACCATCGGCGCCTCCCACGTCTACAAGGTCAACATCGCGACCGACCAGCTGCGGGTCTTCGACAACGGTCACCTGACCCGGACGATCCCGGTCACCACCGGCATGGCGGGCTTCACCACCCGCTCCGGCACCAAGGTGATCGTGGAGAAGGACCGCTACCAGACGATGAACTCCGAGACCATCGGCATCGACCCCAACAGCGCGCTGGGCTACAACCTCAAGGACGTCGAGTACGCCATGCGGCTGACCTACTCCGGTGAGTTCCTGCACGCGGCGCCCTGGTCGGTGGCCTCGCAGGGGCACGCCAACGTCTCCCACGGCTGCACGGGGATGAGCACCGCCAACGCGGGCTGGCTCTACCGGCACTCCCAGGTCGGTGACGTGGTGGTCTACACCGGGTCCTCCAAGATGATGACCCTCACCAACGGCTACGGCGACTGGAACGTGCCCTTCTCCCAGTACAAGTCGGGCTCCGCCCTCAGCTGACCCGGCGTTTGTGTCACGCCGCTGGCCGGCGACCGCCTTCGCGCCTGGAGTGGCCCGGGCGCGTCGGCGCCTGGGCGGCACGTCATGGGTGGGCCCTGTGAGACAACTGGCAGGTCAGTGGCCGCGCAGGGGGACGTCGCCGGCGTCGCGGAGCTGGTGGTCGTCGAACTCGTGCCCCGAGGCGGGGTGGTCGAGGCCGGACTCGAGCTCGAGGTCGTGCTCGGCGTGAGCGTGGCCCTCTTCGAGCTCCTCGGCCGTCGGCTTCTGCACGTTGTGCTCGAACATCGTCCGTGACAGGCGGGCCCGGACGTGGTCGGCCTTCGAGCCGGGGGCCCGGACGCCGTTCTCGTCGCTCTCGAGCTCCGGCACGTAGATCTCGTCGCGCTGCCGCGCCGTGAGCGTGTAGGCGGCGGACTCACTGATCGGCAGGTGCCGCTCGGTGTAGGCGCCGTCGGGGGAGCGCATGATGATGCCGGTCTCGTAGCCGTGCAGCAGCCGGTCGCGATCGGCCCGCTGAAGCCCGATGCACCACACCCACGTCAGGAAGAACACGATCGGCGGCACGATGAACACCGCGGCCCGCATGAAGTAGGTGATGGAGTTCAGGCTCATGTGCAGGTGGGTGGCCAGGATGTCGTTGCCTCCGGCGGCCCAGAGCAGGCCGTAGACGGTGATCATCATGGCCAGGAACGCCGTGCGGAACGGCGCGTTGCGGGGCCGCTGGAGCAGGTGGTGCTCCCGCTTGTCACCGGTCACCCAGGCCTCCAGGAACGGCCAGCCGATCACCATGCCGAACAGCAGGAACGGCGCGACCTGGCCGGGGATCATCACGTTCCACGAGATCGTGTGGCCCCACGCGGTGGTCTCCCAGTTGGGCATGATGCGCAGGAGCCCCTCCGCGATGCCCATGTACCAGTCGGGCTGGGAGCCCGCCGTCACCTTCGATGGATCGTAGGGACCGAACTTCCAGACCGGGTTGATCGAGAGCAGGCCGCCCATCAGCGCGGTGACGCCGAAGACCATGAAGAAGAAGCCGCCGGCCTTGGCCATGTAGACGGGGAGCATCGGGTAGCCGACCACGTTGCCCTCGGTCCGGCCGGGGCCGGGCCACTGGGTGTGCTTGTGGAAGACCAGCAGCAGCATGTGGGCGCCGATCAGCGCCAGCAGCAGCCCGGGGATCAGCAGCACGTGGATCGTGTAGAGCCGCGGGATGATCGAGTCGCCCGGGAACTCGCCGCCGAACAGGAAGAACGACATGTAGGTGCCGACCACCGGGGTCGCCTTCACCAGGCCGTCGGCGATGCGCAGGCCGGTGCCGGAGAGCAGGTCGTCGGGCAGCGAGTAGCCGGCGAAGCCCTCGAGGATGCCCAGCAGGACCAGTAGCGAGCCGATCACCCAGTTCAGCTCACGGGGCTTGCGGAAGGCTCCGGTGAGGAAGACGCGCATCATGTGCACGAACATCGCGGCGATGAACAGCATCGCCGCCCAGTGGTGCATCTGCCGCATCAGCAGGCCGCCGCGCACGTCGAAGGAGATGTGCAGCGTCGAGGCGTAGGCATCCGACATCGGGACGCCGCGCAGCTGGGCGTAGGAGCCCTCGTACGTCGACTCCGACATGCTGGGCACGAACCAGAAGGTCAGGAACACGCCGGTCAGCAGCAGCACGACGAACGACCACAGCGCGATCTCGCCGAGCATGAACGACCAGTGGTCGGGGAAGACCTTGCGCAGGTTCTTGCGCATGACCGTGGCCAAGCCGAGCCGGTCGTCGAACCAGCCGGCGACCGCGCCGGCCTTGTTCGGCCGCTTCGCGGTGGCTGCCTTCGAGCGGTTGGTGTCGGCGATCTTGCTGGTGTCGACGGACATGGTCACCCACGCTCCCAGAAACTAGGCCCGACGGGCTCGTCGAAGTCGTGGAGGGCGGCGAGGTAGCCGTCGCTGTCCACGGTCAGCGGTAGCTGGGGGAGGGGCCGCGCGGCGGGGCCGAACAGCACCTTCCCAGCGTCAGCCAGGTCGAAGGTCGACTGGTGGCAGGGGCACAGCAGGTTGTGGGTGGTCCGCTCGTTCAACGAGATCGGGCAGCCCACGTGAGTGCAGATCTTGGAGTAGCAGACGATGCCCTCGACCGACCAGTTCAGGGTCGCCTTCGACACGATCTCGCTCGGCACCATCCGGTGGAGGATCACCGCGGCCTTGGCCTTGTCGACGAGGAGCTGGGTGCCCTCGACCAGCGGCTGGCCGTCTGCGGTGGTGGTCAGCAGCACCTCGGGCTCGGCGTTGACCAGGTCGCCGATCTCGAGGTCGGCGACCTTGATCGGCGTACCGACGACGTCGCGGACGACGCGCTGGTAGGTGCGGTTCTGGGTGGCCCACCACGCCTTCATCTCCGGCGTCCAGGTGTTCAGGTCCCAGACGGTGTGGTCGAGCTTGTCGCCCGGCAGCGGACCGAGGTCGCGCAGCATCACGATCGGCACGATCCCGAGGAGGCCGCCGGCGGCGAGGAGCGAGTTCCGGATCATCGGACGCCGGCCGAGGCCGGACTCCTCGAGGCCCGTCTTGAGGATGCCGACGGTCGCCTCGCGGTCGTCATCCGACGACGACGCCGTGTGGCGGTACTCGACGATCTCGTGGTCGCCCATGAGCTTGCGCGCCCACTGGATGATGCCCGCGCCCATTGCCAGCAGGGCGACGGCCAGGGTCAGGCCCAGCGCGACGTTGGAAGCGCCGAGACTGCCGAGCGTCGAGGTGTCCTCGCCGATCTTGAAGACGAAGTAGGAGACCAGGAAGAGGATCGCGGCGACGAACGCCAGCATGAACAGGCCCGCCACCTGCCGCTCGGCGCGCTTCTCGGCCTTCGGGTCGACGTCGGTGGGACGCCAGCGGTGGGGCGGGAGACCCGGGTTGGGGATCGGCTCCTCGACGGTGGCCGGCGTGTGGCCGCTGGTGGTCTCGGGAAGGTTGTCGTTCACACGTCTGCCTTCGTCTTGGTCTCCGGGGACTCCTCGGGAGCCTGATCGGTGTTCTTGGGGCGGTTCGTCCGGGTGGTGTGGGCCGCGATCCAGATCGCGACGCCGACGAGGGAGCCGATCCCGACCAGCCAGGCGAACATCCCCTCGCTCACGGGGCCGATACCGCCGAGCCCGAAGCCGCCGTAGTCGGGGCTGCTCTCGATCGATTGCAGGTAGGCGATGATGTCGCGCTTCTCCTCCGGCGAGAGGTTGCCGTTCGAGAACTTGTCCATGGCCTGGGGGCCGGTGAGCATGGCCTCCCAGATGTACTTCGGCGCCACCCCTTGGATGTTGGGGGCGTAGCCGCCGTGCGGCATGGCGCCGCCCGCGCCCTCGAAGTTGTGGCAGGCGGTGCAGTTGGTCAGGAAGATCTGGCCGCCGCGGGCGACCGCCTCCTGGCGCTGCTGCTCGGTCATCCCGCTGATGTCGTAGTCGGAGGGGTTGGGGACCTCGGGGCCGGGGCCGAGCGAGGCGACGTAGGCGCCGAGCGCGTCGATCTCCTCGGGGGTGTAGGTCACTTGCTTCTGCGGGATCTGCGGGCCGGGCTGCTGGGCGGGCATCCGCCCGGTGCCGACCTGGAAGTCGACCGCGGCGGCGCCCACGCCGACCAGGGAGGGGCCGAGCTGCTTGCCGTCGAGGGTCTTCACGCCCTGGCCGTTGTGGCCGTGGCAGAACGAGCAGCCGACCAGGAACAGCTGACGACCCTGCTCGATCTTGGCCGCGTCGTTGTTGGTGCCGGCCTGGGCCGGCGAGAACGCGGCGTAGAGGCCTCCGGTCAGCAACAGGCCGAGCAGCACGACCAGGAGGCCGGCCACGGGTCCCCGACGGTGGCGGGAGAGGCGACCGAGAGGGCGGTTCAGGAGGCGCACACTGAGTCCTTGCTGAGTCCTTGGGGAGCTGACGGTCGGGGACAGGTCATTGGATGAGGTAGATGGTGGCGAACAGCCCGATCCAGACCACGTCGACGAAGTGCCAGTAGTAGGACACAACGATCGCGCTGACGGCCTGCTCGTGGGTGAAGCGCTTCGCCAGGAACGTGCGGCCCAGCACGAAGAGGAAGGCGATCAGACCGCCGGTCACGTGCAGACCGTGGAAGCCCGTGGTGAGGTAGAACATCGTGCCGTAGGCCGACGAGGGGATGGTGATGCCCTCGTGGATCAGGGTGGCGTACTCGGTGGCCTGGCCGGCGATGAAGACCGCGCCCATGATGTAGGTGAGCACGAACCACTCGCGCAGTCCCCAGCCCTTGACCTGGAAGACCGAGCCGGTGCGTCCGACCTGGCCGCGCTCGGCAGCGAACACGCCGAGCTGGCAGGTCAGCGAGGACAGCACCAGGATCGTGGTGTTGCACGCCGCGAACACGACGTTGAGGTGCTGGGTGTTCTCCGCCCAGAGCACCGGGCTGACCGACCGGATCGTGAAGTACGACGCGAACAGGGCGGCGAAGAACATCAGCTCACTGGAGAGCCAGATGATCGTGCCGACACTCACCATGCTCGGGCGGTCGGAATGGCCGTGGAGCCGTGAGGCCGGAATCGTCGTCGAAGCTGTCGCCACGGGCGCCATTATGTCCCGAGCCGTCGGCTTCGGGCACCCCGACCCCCTGGTGGTCACCGCATTGTTGGTGCGCTCGGTCCGCGGCCTATCCTCGCTGACGTGGTCCCACCCCTGATGCACGCCTTCGAAGCCGGTGAGGAGGCGCTGCCTCGGTGGACCCTGGGCCGGGTCTTCACCGAGTGGGACCTGCTCTCGTGGGCCACCGTCGTGATCCTGCTCACCGCGGGCCTCTACCTGTGGGGCGTGATCCGGCTGCACCGGCGCGGCGACCGGTGGCCCGTCGGCCGGACCCTCTCGTTCGTGTTCGTCGGGATGGGCTCGGCCGCGCTGGCCGTGCTCTCCGGCTTCGGGGTGTACGACGACACGCTGCTGAGCGTGCACATGGCCCAGCACATGATCCTGACGATGGTCGTGCCGCTGGCGATGGCGCTGGGCGCCCCGATCACGCTGGCGCTGCGCACCCTGCACCGGCGGCCCCGCCGGTGGCTGCTGGCCGTGCTCCACTCCCGCGCGGCGAAGGTGCTGACCTTCCCGCCGCTGACCTTCACCCTCTTCATCATCACGCCGTGGTCGCTCTACTTCACCGGCTGGTACCCCGCCACGCTGCACAGCAACTACCTGCATGACATGACGCACTTCCACATGGTGCTGATCGGCTGCCTCTTCTTCTGGCCGCTGGTGGGCATCGACCCGGTCCCCAACCGGGTGGACTACCCGTTCCGGGTGCTGCTGCTCGCGCTCACCTTGCCGTTCCACGCTTTCCTGGGCATCACGATCATGCAGCAGAAGGAGCTCATCGGCGGGTCGTGGTATCCCGAGCTCCACCACGGCCCGATGGGCGCCTGGCTGCCGCAGGCCCACGTCGACCAGCAGCTGGCCGGCGGGATCCTCTGGAGCGCCGGCGACGCCGTCGGGCTGCTGTTCTTCGGCGTCCTCTTCGTCCAGTGGGTGCGCTCGTCGATGAGGGAGGCCGAGCGCGAGGACCGCCGGCTCGACCTGCTCGAGGCACGCGAGGCACGCGCAGCCCGCGAGGCCGCAGCCGCCGACGGGCGGTAGCCTTCTGCCCGTGAGCGACTCCACCCAGGTCGGCGAGGAGCAGCCCCGGCTGCGCGTGCTCGTCTACAGCGACGACGTCGAGGTCCGGCAGCAGGTCATCCTGGCGCTCGGACGCCGGCCGCACCCCGACCTGCCGGAGCTGGAGTACGTCGAGGTGGCCACCGCACCGGTCGTCCTGCAGAACATGGACGCCGGCGGCGTCGACCTCGCGATCCTCGACGGCGAGGCCGCTCCCGCGGGCGGCATGGGCATCGCCAAGCAGCTCAAGGACGAGATCTACCGCTGCCCGCCGATCCTCGTGCTCACCGGGCGGCCCCAGGACGCCTGGCTGGCCACCTGGTCGCGGGCCGAGGCGGCCGTGCCGCACCCGATCGACCCGATCCGCCTGGCCGAGGCCGTCACCGCGCTGCTGCGATCGCGCGTCCCGGCCACCTCTTGACCGTGGAGCCGGCGGCCTCCAGCTGGGCGGAGGTCCTGGGGACGCTCGTCCAGGGCCGTGACCTGTCCTCGAGCCAGACCGCCTGGGCGATGGGGGAG